>CALGYZ010000076.1 GCA_937934645.1 uncultured Bacillaceae bacterium
TCTCATTCACTACTGAAACTTTAGCAGATCACAGGACGCATAATCCTCCTTTTTTTCCATTTCTTGTATAAATTGTATAACTATTGTAAAATAATAATAAATAATAGTATAAGATATTTTTTGAAAAGTAAATTTTTTAACTATTCATGTGAAAAGATGAACAATTAATATTGTATTTTTCCAATAACTTTCATGTTCACAATGAAGAAGGGGTGAGGGGAGGCATGAGTGAGATTAAAGAAGCAGTTTTGCGGATTAAGCAGGCTGAAAACGAAGCAGAAGCAATCCTTTCCCAAGCTAAAAAGAAAGCGGATACACTGTTAAAAGAAGCAGAACTTCTCTCCAAAAATAAATATGATGAAATCATTGAAGCTGGACAGAAAAATGCCGGGAAATTCAAAGAACAAGCCATTGAGGAGGGAAAAAAACTGGCCGGACAGGTCATTGAAAAAGGAATGCAGGAAGTTGGAAAAATACGGAATATCGGTCAGGAGAAAATTAATCTGGCAGCAGAAAAAATCATAGAGAGGATTGTTCAGTATGGCAATCGCAAAGATGACTAAATTCACCCTCATTACCTTTTCAAAATACCGGGTCCGGCTTCTCCGGGAACTGCAACACTTCAAATATGTCCATTTTCTCGATTTAACTCAAAACAAAATCCTGAAAAACTTAGACTTGAAATCCATATCCCTTCCCGAATCCATCAATGCACTCGAGGAGAATATGAAAAAAACGGAGTTTGCGATCAAGGTATTGGAAGAAGTGCAAGAGCGGGAGTCCGTTTTTCAGAAATTGAAAAAGGGACCGGAAGGCTATGATCTGGAAGAAATTGAGGAGCAAGCCCGTTCTGTTCCCTTTGACGAAATTTATGAAGAGATTAGCACCCTGGTACGGACCCGGGAACATTTCGAACAGGAATGTCAAAAACTAAGCGAAAAAATCATGCAATTAACTCCTTGGCTTTCTTTAAATATACCGTTTAAAATCCTCTGTTCTTTAAAACAATGTACTGTTCTCTTAGGAATGATTCCGAAAAAATTAAAAGAAAATTTTACGGATGATCTATCACAAACGGCATTGACATATTTCCACATCGTTAATGAGGACCACGAACATGTTTATGTGATCGTTGTCTCCCACCATAGTAAAAACGGAAAAGTCTTGGATATCCTCGCAAGATGCGGATTTACAACTGTCAGGTTCTCTATTGAACATGAACCGGAAAAAGAAGTTCATGATTTAAAGAAAAAGGCAGAGAAATATCGTAAGCGGATTCATGAAATGGAAAAAAGGTTGAAAGAGATGTCTGCATATTTAAAGGATTTAAAACTGTTGTATGAATACTTTGCGCTCCTCAAAGTGCGGCATGAGGCGTCGGAAAAGTTTTTGACAACGGACCATTTCCATATTATCGAAGGATATGTTCCCGAAAAATTTAGCGGAAAATTTCAAAAAGCGGTTAAAAAGATATTGGGGAAAGAGTTTTATTTGCATATGAAAGAAGCGGATACCGATGACCCGGATGTTCCGGTTTTACTGGAAAATCGGAAGTTTACGGCTGCTTTTGAATCGATTACCGAAATGTATGCGATGCCGAAATACAGTGAACTGGATCCGACCCCTTTATTGACCATTTTCTATTTTGTTTTTTTCGGCATGATGGTGGCCGATCTCGGTTATGGTCTTTTCCTGTTTATTACAACGTTCTTAGTATTAAAATATCTTAATCTGTCAGAAAAGCAAAAAAGATTTATCCATTTTTTCCATTATTTAAGTTATTCCGTTATGCTGTGGGGATTGATTTATGGATCTTTTCTCGGCGGCATAATACCTCTTCCGGCGGTCATCCATGCTACGGAAGAATATCATTCACTTTTGCTGTTATCTGTGGCATTGGGTGTAATCCATATCTTTTTTGCATTAGGCATAAAAGCCTACAACCATTTGAAAAACCGTCAATATTTTGCCGCTGTTTTTGATGTCGGATTTTGGTATTTAGTGTTATCCGGCGGAATCATTTTTATCATTTCTCTTTTCGTCACCGTTTCCGAAACGCTCCGGTCCACCGGACTGTATGCGATGATCATTGGTGCCGCCGGAATTTTGCTTACCGGCGGCAGGGAAAATAAAACATTTGGTGGAAAAATTGCCGGTGGTCTTTACAGTCTTTACGGAATATCCGGCTATATTGGAGACTTCGTTTCATACACAAGGCTTATGGCATTATGCCTGTCCAGCGCCTTTCTGGCATCAGCAATCAATATGATTATCGATATGCTTTTAAATTTGGGATGGTTCGGTGTTTTTCCAGCAATCATTGTTTTTGTCATCGGATCGGCATTTAATTTGTTTTTAAGTATGTTGAGCAGTTATGTTCACACCCTTCGTTTAACATATGTCGAGTTTTTCGGGAAATTTTATGAAGGCGGGGGAAAAGCGTTCCGTCCATTTATAAACGAGCCGAAATACATCCGTTATAAATGAAGAACTTATCAGACAGGGGGAATCGTAAATGAATATTGCGGAAATTTTTTCAAACTATGGCGGAATTACATTCGGTGCGTTAGGTGCGGCTCTTGCTGTTTTAATGTCCGGAATCGGTTCATCAAGGGGGCTCGGGATCGTCGGGGAAGCAGCCTCCGCTTTAATGATTGATGAGCCAGAAAAGTTCGGCCGGTCGCTTGTTCTGCAATTGATTCCGGGTTCCCAGGGGCTGTACGGCTTTGTTATCGGACTGCTGGCTATGCTGCAATTATCACCGGCAATGGAATTATCCCACGGTTTATATGTTTTCATGTCCTGTCTGCCGATTGCTTTTGTCGGCTGGAAGTCGGCCATTTTTCAGTCAAAGGTTTGTGCGGCGGGAATCACATTATTGGCGAAAAATGAACCGCAGGTAACAAAGGCAATCATTTTTGCGGTCATGGTTGAAACATATGCGTTACTTGCCTTTGTTATTTCACTCATTTTATTAAACACAGTTCAATTTTAATGAACCGCACTGCAAAAATCCACTCATCATCTTGATAAGGGTGTGAAAAGATGGACAATTTGGAAAACCTGGAACAAAAAATTTTGTCAGACGCAAGGGTCCAAGCGGAGCAAATTTTAAAAAAGGCCGGCAAAAAAAGGCAAAAAATGATCCAAAAGAAGATCGCTGAAGCAGAAGAAATCAACCGCAAATTAATGAAAAGGGCTGAAGAGGAAGCAAAATTAAAAAAAGACCGGATCCTGTCGAATGCAAAAATTAAAATAAGAGACGAACAATTAAAAGCGAAACAGGAAATCATCGATCAAGTTTTCAGTGTCGCAAAAAAGCAGCTGGTTCATCTAGAAGGAGAAACATATTCGCGATTTTTGTTATACCAGCTGGCAGGATTGGAACTGACAGGTACGGAAGTGCTGATTATTCCTGAAAATCAGCGACATATAGTTGAAAAATTAAATCTTCCCGTAAAAGTTGCAGATGATGAAAGCATCCCGTCTGGTTTTATATTGAAAGGCGATAACAAAATGTTAAACTGTTCCTTTGACTTTTTACTCGATTATTATCGGGATGAACTCGAACTGACCGCTGCCCGGGTTTTGTTCGAGTCCGGAGGATGATTGGATGAACCGGGCGGATTTTATACAAGGAGTAGTCCGGACGAGGGTGCTGGAAAAAAGGTTAATTACAAAGGATAAGTTTGAACAAATGATCAATGCCCCGGATATTAAAGATGTTTTCAAAATATTAAGCGGAACGGAGTACCAGAATCACTACGGGAAAATTTCTTCGTTTGAAGAGTATGAAAAAGTTTTGTCCGCAGAATTAAAGCGGGTATATACAAGGATGCGTGAAATTTCACCCGAGGATTATATTATTGCTCTTGCAGCTTTAAAATACGATTTTCATAATTTAAAGGTTTTATTGAAAGAAAAAATAATGGATACAGATTTTTCCCGCTTATTCATACCGGTTGGTGTATATGATTTCGAACAAATAAAAAAGCAGCGGTTACCGGATGGTTTAAACGGAACCCATCCGGAATTACAGGCGATCATTGCGGAAGTTATGAAAGATTATGAAACGTTTAACGATCCACAGCGGATTGACATTTTGCTTGACCGGATGTATGCAGACCGGATGTATGATATGGCTATCTCTTCCGGAGTTCCGCTTTTTGTTGAATATGTCAAAGCATTAATTGATTTTAATAATTTCCGGACAGTTCTGCGGATTCAAAAGCAGGGAGAAGATATTAAGTTTCTCGGGGAAGTGCTGCTTGATCACGGAAATATTGAAAAGGAAAAATTTCTTTATTCCTTTCATGACAACATTTCCAAATTTCTGTACAAGCTCCGGAATGAAAAAACAGGCAAAGCATTAACCGGCGGTTTGGAAGCTTATTTGAAAACGAACAGACCGGCAGATCTTGAAAAAAAGCTGGATGACTTTATTATGGACATTCTTGAACCGGCAAAATATATTCATTTCGGACCGGAACCGTTGTTTGCCTATATTCTAGCAAAGGAAAGGGAAATCCAGAATTTACGCATCATTTTAGTATCGAAATTCAATCAGCTTCCTCCGGCTGAAATTCGAAAGAGGGTGCGGAAAATTCATGCATAAAATTGCAGTTGTCGGCGACAAAGATTCCGTTCTTGCCTTTAAAGTATTGGGAATTGATGTTTACACAGTCAGCGGTGAAAAGGAAGCCAGAATTACCGTTGACCGGCTGGCGGAAGAAGCAGGGATCATTTTTATCACCGAGCGAACCGCTCGATTAATCCCGAAAACGATTGAGAGATATGATAAAAAGTTTATACCAGCGGTAATTCTTATCCCTGATAATCAGGGAACACTCAATATCGGGATGGAACGGATCAATAAAAACATGGAGAAGGCTGTCGGTGTAAATATTTTGGAATAAGGGGTGAACGAGCTTTGAAAGCTGGCAGAGTAGTAAAAGTATCCGGACCATTGGTTGAAGCCGAAGGGATGGAGCATGCAAATATATACGACGTCGTCCATATTTCCCGTCATAATTTAATCGGTGAAATTATCGAAATGCGGGGGGATGTGGCTTCGATCCAAGTTTATGAGGAAACGACCGGAATCGGTCCCGGGGATCCGGTGGTGACAACCGGTGAACCCCTTTCCGTTGAACTCGGTCCGGGTCTTTTGGAGATGATGTTCGATGGAATCCAGAGACCCCTGGATGCCGTCCGGCTTGTGACTGGTGATTTTTTGGAGCGGGGGGCCAATGTTGCCAAACTTGATCGTGAAAAGAAATGGTATTTTACGCCGGCAGTTTCCGTCGGTGATGAAGTTTCCGAGGGCGATGTAATCGGGACTGTCCAGGAAACCCCTGTTATTATCCATAAAATTTTGGTTCCCCATGGAATATCAGGAACGGTAACAGATATTAAAGAAGGAGAATTCACCGTCACTGATGATATTTGTATACTGGATCATAAAATTCCGTTACAAATGATGCAAAAATGGCCGGTACGAAAAAGCAGGGGATACAAAAGGAAGCTCGATCCGACAGAACCATTATTAACCGGTCAAAGGGTGATTGATACATTTTTTCCTGTGACAAAAGGAGGAACCGCTGCGATTCCCGGTCCCTTTGGTTCCGGAAAAACCATTATCCAGCATCAATTAGCAAAATGGGCGGATGCGGAAATCGTCGTTTACGTCGGCTGCGGAGAGCGGGGAAACGAGATGACAAGCGTTTTAAAGGAGTTTCCTGAATTGAAGGATCCCCATACCGGCGAAACATTAATGAAACGGACAGTGCTGATTGCCAATACATCCAATATGCCGGTGGCCGCCCGGGAAGCGTCAATCTATACCGGTATTACAATAGCGGAATATTACCGGGATATGGGTTATTCTGTCGCCATTATGGCGGACTCGACCTCCCGTTGGGCAGAGGCGTTAAGGGAAATGTCCGGCCGTTTGGAAGAGATGCCGGGTGATGAAGGTTTTCCTGCTTATCTTTCATCCCGGATTGCCGGATTTTACGAACGGGCGGGAAAAGTCGTTTGCAATGGAAAGGATGACCGGATCGGCGCAATCACGGTGATCGGTGCGGTATCACCCCCGGGGGGAGATATTTCTGAACCGGTTACCCAGGCCACACTGCGGATCGTAAAAGTATTTTGGGGACTTGATTATGCACTGTCATATGCCCGTCACTTCCCGGCGATTAACTGGCTCAATTCTTATTCCTTGTACCAGGCAAAAGTTGACGAATGGATGAATAAATATGTCGATCCGGACTTTTCAAAGAACCGCCAGTTTGCCATGAATTTATTGCAGGATGAAGCTAAATTGCAAGAAATCGTCCGGCTGGTCGGACGGGATACTTTATCGGAAGAGGATCAGCTTAAATTGGAAGCAGCAAAATCAATCCGCGAAGATTTCCTGCAACAAAATGCATTTCATGAAACAGATACTTTCAACTCCTATGAAAAGCAAAATAAAATTTTAAAACTTGTGATCGAATTTTACCGCCAGGGTAAAAAAGCCCTTGAGTCCGGTGTATATTTAAAAGAAATTGAAACTTTGCCGGTCAGGGAGAAAATTTCCAGGGCCAAATTTATTCCGGAAAATCAAATGGAGCAAATTGATGAAATCCACCGGGAATTAATTGACAGCTTCCGGAGGTTAACGGAGATGGCAGGTGTTGAAAATGCCTAAAGAATATCAAACAATCAAGGAAATTGTGGGGCCTTTAATGGTTATTGACGAAGTCGAAGATGTAAAATATGAAGAGCTTGTGGAAATTGAACTTCAAACAGGGGAGAAAAGGCGGGGCAGGGTCCTGGAGGTAGACCGTAACCGGGCGTTGGTGCAGCTTTTTGAAGGTTCCGGCGGAATGAACTTACAACGCACTCGGGTTCGTTTTCTCGGGCGTCCCCTGGAACTAGGGGTTTCAACGGATATGATCGGTAGAATTTTTGATGGTCTGGGAAAACCGATTGACGGCGGACCGAAAATTATTCCGGAAAAAATGCTCGATATTAACGGAATACCGATCAATCCGGTTTCTCGGGATTACCCGGATGAATTTATTCAAACCGGTATATCGACAATAGACGGGTTAAACACCCTTGTCCGGGGACAAAAACTGCCGATTTTTTCCGCCGCAGGCCTGCCCCATAATGAAGTGGCTGCACAAATTGCCAGACAGGCAACCGTTCCCGGCTCGGATGAAAAGTTTGCTGTCGTATTTGCCGCAATGGGGATTACTTTTGAAGAAGCCCGATTTTTTATTGATAATTTAGTGGAAACAGGTGCCATTGACCGTTCGGTTTTATTTATCAACTTGGCGGATGACCCGGTCATTGAGCGGATTGCAACCCCGCGGATTGCATTAACATGCGCCGAATACCTGGCCTTTGAGCAGGATAAGCATGTGCTTGTCATATTAACGGACATGACGAATTATGCCGAAGCCTTACGCGAAACAAGCGCAGCAAGAAAGGAAATTCCCGGCAGGCGGGGGTATCCCGGTTACTTATATACCGACCTTTCCACAATATATGAACGGGCGGGAAGAATAAAAGGCAGGGAAGGATCGATTACGCAAATTCCGATATTGACAATGCCGGAAGATGATATCACCCATCCGATTCCCGATTTAACCGGTTATATTACAGAAGGGCAAATTATTCTTTCAAGGGATTTGTTTAAACGTGGAATTGAGCCACCGATAAACGTTGTGCCGTCATTATCGCGGTTGAAAGACAGAGGGATCGGGGAAGGAAAAACGCGGGAAGACCATGCGGATACGATGAACCAATTATATGCCGCATATACATCCGGGATTCAGGCTAGGGAGCTGGCCGTCATTTTAGGAGAAACGGCTTTATCGGATGTGGATAAGGCATTTGCGCAGTTTGCCGAAACTTTTGACAAAAAATATATAAATCAGGGATACAAGAACAACAGAAGTATTATAGAAACGCTGGATTTAGGCTGGGAACTGCTGCAGCTGATTCCGCGACAGGAATTAAAGCGGATCCGGTTTGAATTTTTAGAAAAATATTTGGCAGAGGACAAAAAGGATAAAAAGGACAAAAAAGGGGTTAAGTAAATGGTAAAACGAAATGTGCACGCAACCCGTATGGAGTTATCCCGGTTAAAAAAACGGCTTGAGATCGCCGAACGCGGCCATAAACTTCTGAAAGATAAACAGGACGAATTAATGCGCCGGTTTATTGCACTCATTAAAAAAAATAAACAATTACGGCAAAAAATGGAGAAAGAACTGAAAGATACTTTTCAGGACTTTCTAATCGCCGCAAGTGTTATGCCGCCGGAAATGTTAGAAGGAGCCATATCCTTTCCTAAAGAAAAAATGTCATTGGAAATTTTCCGGAAGAATGTGATGGGGGTCGTAGTCCCCGCGATGAAGGTGAAAAGGAAGCTGGCGGATGATCCGGGCAGTATTTACCCCTATGGGTTTGTTCAAACGGCGGCGGAACTGGATGATGCAATCGCAAAACTGTACCGGATCATACCCGTATTATTGGAATTGACGGAAGTGGAAAAAGCCTGCCAGTTGATGGCCGATGAAATTGAAAAAACACGCAGAAGGGTAAATGCGCTTGAATACCGGACTATTCCCGGTTTAGAAGAAACGATTAAAATTATTCGGATGAAATTGGATGAAAATGAGAGGGGGACGATTACCCGTTTAATTAAGGTGAAAGATATTATTAATAAATAAGCTTGTCCGGGTAGATTACCTGCCCGGACAAGCGTTTTTATGATTAACTATTGAGCTGTATATCCGCCGTCAACCGTCAAAATATGACCTGTCATGAAGGAAGAATCATCAGATGCCATGAACAATACCGCTTTGGCCATTTCCTCCGGTTTGCCAAGCCGTTTCATCGGTGTTGCCTGTATTAATGCATTCCGGTCTGTATCGCCTAGAATCGGTGTATCGATAAATCCCGGAGCAAGTGCATTTACCCGAATGTTTTTCTCTGCATATTCCAATGCAAGAGAGCGGGTCAAATTTGCCACCCCGGCTTTGGCAGCATTATATGCGGCTGAGCCCGGTGCACCGACAAGACCATACATGGATGCAGTATTCACCAACACACCGCCACCAGTTTTTAAGAATTTCCGGATGGCTTCGCGTGCTACAAGAAACACACCGTCTAAGTCAACGTTGACTGTTTTTCTCCATTCGGCATAATCCAATTTTTCCGTTGGTGTCACTTTTCCGATTCCGGCATTGTTAAAGACAATATCCACCTTTCCAAAAACATCCACTGTTTTATCGAACATATTTTTCACTTGTTCTTCATCTGTAACGTCCGCTCTAATAAATAAAACCTCAGCGTTATTGTCTTTTAATTCCTCTGCAAAAGCTTTTCCCTTTTCTTCATTTAAATCCACAATGGCCACTTTTGCCCCTTCTTCTATAAAGAGCTCCGCAGTAGCAGCGCCGATTCCTGATGCGCCTCCGGTAATGACCGCCACTTTATTTTCCAATTTTCCCATGAATCAGCACCCCTTTGATAATAGAAAGTATATATTCTTCAATATTATTATATTAGAATAATTTAAAGGGGTCAAAAATTACGTCTTTTCTGCAAAAAAAGAGAATAACCGACTTCCGGATATTGAATTGGACGCTGGTCGACTATTAAAAGATAGTGGCCAGTAAAGACACTTTTCAATTGTCATGCGGCCGAATGAAAGATAAAAAAGAAAATATTTTATTAGAAAAATCAAGAGAATGAAAATGAGTGGGTTTTGAGGATGGAAAACGGCTTTTGCCCGATTTTTCCGGACAAAAGCCGTTTTCTATGTGATGCATGATGCGGAATTCTATTAACTGTTAAAAGAATATCAAAAGAAGAGTACCGACAATGAAACAATAATAGGTAAAATAAACGAGCTTGCCACTTTTCATTATTCCCATGAACCACTTGAGCGCAAAATAGGTCATGAACAGCGTTGCGATAAAGGCAATCGAATAGGGGAGGGCCAGTGCCGCTTTGTCGGGTTCATTGAGAAAGTCCGTAAATCCGACAATCACGGTTCCAAGGCTTACAGGAATATATAACATAAAAGAATAACGCAGGGCCGTGTCCTGTTTTAATCCCGATGCAATTGCGGTGATGATCGTTGCGCCTGAACGGCTAATTCCCGGAATTAAAGCTGCTGTTTGTCCAAAACCGATCACGATGGCATCTTTCAGTTTCATGTCACCGTCACTCTTTGTCCCCCGCATATTGCGGATTAACCAAAGGGCAGTCCCCGTAATAAATAGCATCACGGCAATCATTGTGATCCCTGCGTTCTCAGAAATCACATCTTTTAATAAAAAACCGAGAACACCGGCGGGTATTGTTCCGATAATCACAAAACAGACGAAGCGGAAATCACTTTTATATTGCTCATTTTTTGTTTGTAAAAATTTAACAGAATGGACTGCTAGTCTTTTAATATCATGTCTGTATACAAAGAGAATGGCTAGTAATGAAGCTGTGTTGGTGAGAATGGCAAAAGTAAAACCTTGTTCGCCGAGCCCAAGAATTTCACTGACAATCATCACATGACCGCTGGAAGACACCGGAATCGGTTCGGTAAAGCCCTGCACAAGTCCGATGATGAACATTTTTATAATAAAAATTATATCCGTTTCGATCGTCGTTCACTCCTTATGTTCCCTTCCGGCCTGTCCGGGGGATTTTTCTTCTGCAGTCGGAAATTGCTGTATTTCAAAATGTACGATCAGCAAGGCCATAAACAAACGAAAAAAACCCCGGAACCCATGAGTCAGCGGATTCCGGGAATTTTTCAAGTTGTAAAAGAAACAATTCGGTCTTATTATCTTGAGTAGTACTCAACAATAAACGCTTCGTTAATTTCTGCCGGAAGTTCAGAACGTTCCGGTAAGCGGGTATACGTACCTTCCATTTTTTCCTCATCGAAGGTCAGGTAATCCGGTATATGGTCGTTTAATTCCAACGCATCTTTAATGATTTGTAAATTACGGGATTTTTCACGAACGCCGATTGTTTGGCCCGGTTGTACTGTATAAGACGGAATGTCAACACGGCGGCCGTCAACTAAGATATGTCCGTGGTTAACAAGCTGACGGGCCTGACGACGTGTACGGGCCAATCCAAGGCGGTAAACCAGGTTGTCCAGGCGGGATTCAAGCAAAATCATGAAGTTCTCGCCGTGAACACCTTTCATTTTACCGGCTTTAATAAATGTGTTGTGGAACTGGCGTTCATTTAAACCGTACATAAAGCGTAGTTTTTGTTTCTCTTGTAATTGCAGCGCATATTCTGATAATTTTCTCCGTTGGTTCGGACCATGTTGTCCCGGCGGATAAGGGCGTCTCTCTAATTCTTTTCCGGTCCCGCTTAAAGAAATACCGAGACGTCTGGAAATTTTCCAAGTCGGACCTGTATAACGAGCCATCAAAGCTCCTCCTTTATTGTTTTTATTTTGTAAAATAAAAACAGATGTTTACATCGTTTACCGCCATTTTGTTTTCATGTACCTTCGCCCCAGCAGCTGAGGGTTACGCAGTACAGCTCATATAAAGTATGCTCCGTGCAAAACGGCAATCCAATCATATTACTTTATATGACCAACAAAATGAACGAGTAAACATGTAAACATAGGCTGCCTTATTTTACACAAAGTATATTATATGAAACCAGGGATTTAAAGTCAAGGAATTTCATAAATGAATAATAAACAGGAAAAGAATACAAGTTTTTCGAAAAGTCATGTTATAATGATGTTATAAATTTTTGATATGAGTGATCTCCATGAAAAATGAAACAACAAAAGAAAAAAGGATCCGGCAGACAATTTTATTGCTGTCGATATTTGCCGTGATTGCCGCTTTTGTATACAGAAACGAAAAGATAGAAAATTTATCCGGAGAACAAATGAAAGCCGTCGTGATCCGCCGGTCGGAATCAATGACGGACAACCCCGTTATTGCCATGTATCGTTCGTTGGAGGAGAGAGATTATATAGTTTTATATCAAATCGTCCGGCAGGATAAAAATCATTTTAAGTCTGTTGCGGTTACCGAAATAAACGGTATTCCGGAACGTCTATTAGCTGATCAATCTACGGACGGTGTCTGGATTAAACTCGGGGAAAAATGGGTATATTATAATGAAATGCTGATAGAAGAAAAGCGGAAAACCGAACATATCGATTTACTTTCAGACCAGACATATCCTTTTTCTACAGATGGAAAAAACGTTAAAATAACCGTAAATAATCAAGCTATAACATTTAATATTCAAAAAGATGACCAGCTGGAATACATTTTCCCGTTATCAAAGGACGGCAAGCTGTTGCTGGCCGTTTTCAAAGATGATGTACGGGTTGTAGTTCATGAATAAGTGTGATATGAAAATGTCGGGTGAGATTATATGGATCGATTAGAGAAACAGTACATAATAAGAATAAAAAGCATGCTCTTTGACCGGTTTCATATCAAAACAGATGACACGATTGACCGTGATTATATGAAAATACTTAAATCAACGCTTAAACATCAGATTAAGCTGCAAAACATTCACTTTTATATTATTAAAGGAGTGTTGAGGGAATATGAACAAATAGTCTTATCCTACAGGTTGTCCGGCGTTTCGGTGATGGACAAGCCGGATGATCTTTTGGCTGGATACTACGATAACGGATGTGCAAATGCGGTTAAACTTCTGAATTTATTCGGATGCGACGGAAGTGTAACCGGAAACATTATCCTGATCTTTGAAAAACGGGTGCCGGAGTTTTCAGTTTCTTTTTGGAATAAATTATCTGTTTTGATTTCGAAATATTTCAACAATACAGTAAAGCTGCTGATTATAAAGCATGAAAAGAAACGTTACCAAACGTTACAAAATGTAACAAGCCAGTTTCATTCTTCCATTGATATCGATGATGTACTGAAAAAAGTTTTGCAATCGCTGGAAGAAATTTATCCGCATTTCGAGTATACGATATTTTTGTCCAATCATACGAGCACAGACCATGATTTACCGGTCCGGCCCTTTGAATATACGGACGATGAGCCTGCGTTAATGGATGCATTTTTAACAGGGGAATACCGGATAAAAGATGATTTAAAAAGCCGTTCCAGCTTATTTTATTTTCCGCTTAAGGGAAAACAGGGAATTTACGGAGTTTTGAAAATCAGGGCAAAAACGTCCACCGTCATGTCCGAACAGGAAATCGAATTTATTTCTATATTGATTCAAACTGCCAGTAATGCGATGGAAAATGCCCATCTGTATAAGCAATCCAAGCAGTTTATCAGAGAACTGCAGTTGACCACTATGTTTTCCAAGAAGTTAAATGCCAGCCTGGGACTGGATGATCTGGTCCGAACAATTGCAACAGAATTAAAAAAGATGTTTTCTGCCGATGAAATTGGCATTGTTTTGTATGAGAACGGAGAAATGAATATACTGGACGGCAGCACAAATTATTTTAAAAATGACAAATGTCATATTTTGTTGCAACATTTGTTTGAACATTTTGAAAGGGAAGAAGAATCTTTATATGTGGGCGATTATGAGGGAGAGAATGAAGGCTACAAGTCAATTATGGTTGCGGCATTAAGAGAAGATAAAGAAAATTTCGGGTTTATTGTCGTTATGCATAAAGAACCGTATAAATTTTCCTTTAATGCGTTTAAATTGTTTCAGTCGATCACCCAGCACATTTCACTTGCTTTCACGAATGTTATATTACGGGAAAAACTCGAAAAAATGGTTATTACTGATTATTTGACCGGGTTGTATACGAGAAAATATCTTGATGAGCAAATGTTAAAATCAATGGATACAGATGCATGCGGTGCATTCGTGCTCATTGATATTGACAATTTTAAAATAATCAATGACACTTACGGCCATCAAGTCGGTGACCAGGTGCTACAGCAAATTTCCCAGGTTATTCAAAAGCATTTGAAAGCCGGCCAGATCGGTGCAAGATGGGGAGGGGAGGAGCTGGCTATCTATATGCCCGGCAGCTCATTGGAAGAAGCAAAAGAGCTGGCTGAACAATTAGTATATATAACATCCATTGTCATTGAACCGAATGTTACCATTTCCTGTGGTGTCTCCTATTGGGACAAAGAACATAAAGAAAGTCCGTTTACATTATTTAAAAAGGCCGATGAGGCTTTGTACCTTGCAAAAACTCGCGGAAAAAACCAGGTGATTACCAGTGTGAATTAAGAAAAGCACACCTGCTTTGGTGTGCTTTTCCGGGGAAGTTATAATTTTTCGGCCAGTACCCGGACAAATTCTTCCAATATTTTTGCATCTGTTTCGTCAAAACGCTTTTTTTCCGGACTGTCTACGTCGAGAACGCCGATGAGTTGGCCGTTTTTTATGATCGGAATGACAATCTCCGACTGGCTGCGGGCATCGCAAACGATATGGCCGGGAAACTCGTTGACATCGGGAACGATAATTGTTTTTCTTTGTTCCGCGGCAGTTCCGCACACTCCTCGTCCGAGGGGGATCCGGACGCATGCAGGCAGTCCCTGAAACGGCCCGAGAACGAGCTCTTCCCCGTCGTATAAATAAAAACCGACCCAGTTGATCCGGTCAATGAATTGGTTTAACAGTGCCGAAGCATTGCTTAAATTTGCAATCATATTGTCTTCATCTTTAATTAAAGCTTTTAATTGTTTTACAAGAATGTTATTTTGTTCATTTTTGTTTCCGGAATGTTTTTGAGAAGTGAACATAATGTTATCACCCGAATCTTTTATATTTATTTCACTCATTTTAACAAAAAATATAGGAAACTGTCGATTGTTTTTAAAAGGAAGAAAGAGGTGCAGACAGAATATGACTAATAGGATCATTTTTTGAAAGGGTGTCGGTCCGCTTGGGTAAAAGACAGAGGGGAAAGTCTGCAAAAGAAGAAATATTTGCTGCGGCACTATCGATTTTTAATGTGAAGGGATTTGCGGGAACATCCGTCCGTGATATTGCGAAAAAAGCCGAGGTGAATGTCTCAACGATTTCATATTATTTTGAAGGGAAACAAGGGCTGTTAAAACATGCGTTTATTGAATTTTTTGAGCCGTATATTAAAATATTGGAAGATGGTTTGTTATATTTTAATCCGGATGAAGCGGACAAAGGATTTAAACAAACGATTGAAAAAATTATGGATTACCAATATAACAATTTTGAGCTTTCCCGGTTTGTTTGGCGTGAAGTATCCATTGATTCACAAATTGTACGGGAATTGATGTCGACATATTTCATGAAAGAGAGATACATATTGACAACAATGCTGGAAGCAGGTGTAAAATCCAAACGGTTTAAAAAAATTCCGCCGGGAATTGCCATCATACAATTAAAAGCGATTATTTCCATGCCGTTTTTATATTCCATTTATACGTCTGAGGTGTGGAATATTTACTATCAGGAACGCTTTTATTTTAAAAAATATAAAGAACAAATGATGGAATGGATCGATGCTGTTTTTGTCAACCGTACCGGTGTGGCTGTAAATAAAGAAATGATTTGATTTTTTCGGGTGATTACCCGGTTTTTTTACGTAAAGAACAGCGAGAACGGACAGAATGGAACGGATTTATAAGAAGTTCGTAAAAAAATTGAATTTTTTTCGTCAAAAATTGCTTTACTCATGGTATCATATAAGCATTGAGGACATTTTTAATTCCGATTAAATACAGAGGTTTTTGGGTTTGACAGGGGGCATACAATGGTTTACATAATAATTGGATTCATTCTTGCATTAATCGTTTTATATATAGCCGGATATATTGTAAAAAAGAAACATTTTACGTATATTGACCGTCTGGAAATGTGGAAAATTGAATTATTGAACCGGCCCGTCAATGAGGAAATCAGCAAAGTTAAACAATTAAAAATGGATGGAGAAGCGGAAGAATGCTTCGAAAAATGGCGGAACACATGGGAGCAAATCGAGTCGGATGAATTGCCGAAAATAGAAAACTGGCTCTACGAAGCAGAAGGTTTCGTTGATAAATACCGGTTTTCCAAGGCAAAAGAAGTATATTCAAAAATAGAAAATACTTTAAAAGAAGCGGAAGAAAAAATAAACAGTACAGTGGAACAGCTGAAGAGAATCATTGATAGTGAAGAAAAGAACAGGGCGGAAATTTTAGAAATTCAGGAGATTTATAAAAAATTAAAAAAAGAACTTCTGGCACGCAGCCATGCTTTCGGAGCGGCAGCAGACATATTGCAAAATTCGATCAGAAATGCCGGTGAAAAGATCGAACAGTTTGAGCAGGAAACAACGGGGGGCAATTATGTAACCGCCCGCCAAATTGTCATCGAATTAAGGAAAGAATTGGAACAGCTAAATAAGAAAATGGAAAAAATTCCTTTATTTCTAAATGAGTGCCTCCATGAAATACCGAACCAGATTAAACAAATTAGAGACGGAACCAATGATATGAAAGAAGAAGGCTATCATCTGGATCATTTAAATATTGACCGGGAACTGATGAAAATTGAAGGTCAATTAAAAGCATATGTGCAATTTTTGGAAAATGCCGAAACAGAAGAAGTTGAAGAAGGGATTCAGGATATAAAAGAACAAATAGAAGTGATTTATGATTTGCTGGAAGAAGAAGTAAATTCAAAACAGTTTGTTTTGAAAAACCAGCCTTTGTTGGGTGAATCCCTGGATAAAATTTGGAATGAAAATGAATCATTAAAGAATGAAATACAGCTCGTAAAAGAAACGTACCATCTGCCTGAGACAGAAGAAAAATCAATAAATGAAATCGAACAGCGGATCAAGACAATGAGAAAGACCGCCGAACTTCTACTGTCCGAAGAACAGATGTCGGCCGCTGCATTTTCCATTATTAAAGAAAAAGTGGAAGAAATTTTGACCAGTATTACAGAGATTGAAGAAAAACAAAAAGCCTTTTCTGACTTGTTAAAAGATCTGCGGAAAGATGAACTGGAAGCCAGGGAAAAAATACAGGATTTGCGAAAATTGTTCCGGAAAACTTTACGGCAGGTTGAACGGAGCAATATTCCCGGTATTCCACATTCAACCGAGATTTATTTCGTTGAAGCCCGGGAAGCAATCCAGGATTGCCTCGCCCGTCTGGAAGAGAAGCCGCTCGTGATGTCTGCCGTTCAACATTCGCTTAACGATGCCGAAGAAAAAGTGACGGCCGCCCATGATCTTGTCACAAAAATGATTGAAAATGCGTATTTTGCAGAGAAAATTATCCAATACGGAAACCGTTATCGCAGGAAAGACCCGGAAATCAACAAACGTTTGGAAGATGCAGAAGCCGCATTCCGCAGCTTTGATTATGACCGGGCTCTGGAGGAAGCGGCGGCAGCGGTTGAAGAAGCTGAACCGGGTGCCATAAAACGAATAGAAGAAATGATTAATGAAGAAAATAATATGGAGAACCGTTAAACCTCCTCCATCATATAACTGTGAAAGGAGTCACATATTTGTGATTTCCTTTTTTTTGCCTGTTATAATATAGATGAATTGAGACCACTGGAGGTTCATACGATGATTTACTTTGATAATAGTGCCACAACAAAACCGAAAAATGAGGTTTTAGATACATTTATAAAAGTTTCTGAAAGATTTTTTGCCAATCCTTCCTCCGTTCATTCCCTCGGATTGGAAGCGGAAAAGTTGCTTGAACAGTCAAGAAATCAAATTGCCTCCCTATTAAAAGTGAATACCGGCGAAATTATATTTACGTCGGGCGGAACAGAAAGCAATAATTTCGTCATAAAAGGTGTGGCTTCGACATACCGGCACCGGGGAAATCATATCATTACAACGGAAATCGAGCATCCGTCGGTGGCCAATGCGTGCGAGGACTTAAAACGGCACGGGTTTGAGGTGACGTATTTGCCTGTGGACAGATCCGGGCAAATCAACCTGGATGATTTAAAAAGGGCAATCCGTGATGAAACAATTTTAGTATCCGTCATTCATGTAAATAATGAACTTGGAGTGGTGCAGCCGGTAGAGGAAATCGGCAAGCTTCTAAAACCGTACTCAAAAATATTTTTCCACGTTGATCACGTACAGGGAGTTACGAAAGTTCCGCTGGATTTTCATGAGGCCAACGTTGACTTTGCATCGGTTTCCAGCCATAAATTCCATGGTGTGAAGGGAACCGGGGCGGTATTTGTAAGGAAAGGATTACGGCTCGAACCGCTGCTTTCCGGCGGCGGACAGGAACAAAACATGCGGAGCGGCACCGAGAATGTACCCGGCATTGCCGCGATGGCAAAAGCGTTGCGTTTGGGAATGGAAGCATATAAAAAAAATATTTCGAACCTTAAAGCGGTGCGTGACTTTTTAATTAAGGAACTTCGTACAATCGACGGGGTATTTGTAAATACACCGGATGAGCAAATAGCCCCCCATATCGTGAACTTTTCCGTTCCCGGTTATAAAGCGGAAGTCCTTGTTCATGAAATGGAGGAAAGAGGGTTATATGCTTCAACAACGAGTGCATGTTCGTCCAAAAGAGACGAGCCGAGTAAAACCGTCCTGGCAATGGGACTGGGAAATGAACGGGCAACTTCTTCCATCCGTCTCAGTCTTTCCTTCGAAAATACAATGGAAGAAGCGAAAGAAGCCGTAAAAATTATTAAGGCAAGTATTGAAAATTTAAAACCAGTAATGAGGGGATCATATGATGTATGACCAAATACTAGTCCGTTATGGTGAATTATCATTAAAAGGTAGAAACCGGCGTTTTTTTATTGATAAATTGCAGGAAAATGTCCAACATATATTACGGGATTTTAAAAATATAAAAGTTCGTGCAGCACGTGCCCATATGTATATCGATTTGAACGGTGAAGATCCGGATGAAATTTGCGACCGGCTGAAAGGAATTTTCGGTATTCAATCATTCAGTCCGGTTATGACAGTTTCCCGGGAAATCGAAACGGTGAAGGAAGCGTCCCTGGCTTTACTCCAGAAGCTGGAAGCAGAAGGAAAAACGTTTAAAGTAGCAACAAAACGTGCGGATAAAAAATATCCGTATAACTCCGATGAAATAAACCGTCTGCTCGGCACCCATTTATTAAAAAATATTCCCGGTTTAAAGGTTGATGTCAAGAAACCGGAGCTGGAATTAAAAGTTGAAGTCAGGAGCGAAGCGGTCTATTTAACATGTGAAGTTATTAAAGGAGCAGGCGGGCTGCCTGTCGGTTCAAGTGGAAAGGCGATGTTGATGCTGTCGGGCGGCATTGACAGCCCGGTGGCCGGTTATTTATCGATGAAACGTGGGCTTTCCGTAGAAGGTGTCCATTTTTACAGTCCGCCTTATACGAGTGAACGTTCGAAGCAGAAAGTTATTGACCTTGCTAAAAAGCTGGCAGAAGTGAGCGGCCGTTTTACATTGCATATCGTGCCGTTTACCGAACTTCAGGAATATATTTATGAAAAAGTACCGGAAAGTTATGCAATGACAATTATGCGCCGGATGATGCTGAGAATTACGGATGAAATCAGGAAAAAACACGGCGGACTTGCTGTTGTTACCGGAGAAAGTTTAGGCCAAGTTGCCAGTCAGACGATCGAAAGCATGTATACAATCAATGAGGTGACTAACACTCCGGTCTTGCGTCCGCTCGTTGCCATGGATAAAAGTGAAATTATCCAAATTGCGGAAAAAATAGACACGCTGGAAATTTCCAACCGGCCATATGAAGATTGCTGTACAATTTTTACACCGCGAAATCCGAAAACAAAGCCGAAACGGGAAAAAGCACGGCAGTTTGAGAGCTATATGGATTATGAAGAATATATTACACGTGCCGTGGAAAACGTAGAAACCCTTCAAATTTATGCAGGCATGGACCAGGAACAGGACGAATTCGCCGATCTTTTGTAATAAACAGACAATGTTAACAACAATTACCTTGCCATGTCGTGAATGATTCCTTGTGCTTCAGCACAATCTAATAGCACAAGGAGGTGAGAGACAATGGCAAGGAACAACAGCTCAAACCAATTGCTTGTTCCGGGTGTCCAGCAGGCCTTGGAACAAATGAAGTATGAAATCGCCCAGGAATTCGGTGTAAACTTGGGTGCTGAAACAACTTCACGTGCCAACGGTTCAGTCGGTGGAGAAATTACAAAACGTCTTGTACAAATGGCACAGCAACAAATGAGCGGACAAATGAATCAATAAAGTATGGCTTGACAGGGCGGAGAGTTGATCTCCGTCCTTTTTATTTGTCAAGACAACAACTAATGTTTATATTTTCCTGTTCATTATGGTTTATTCATGTATAATTTAAAATAAGACTCATTACATTGGAAATGAGGCCTCAATTTTTGGAAGATAGGGGGATTCAAGTGACTAAAAAGCGCTGGTTGGCGATCGGAATTGCACTCGCCATTTTTGTTTTTTCAGCCGGATTTTCCCTTATGAGGGCATTTGTATTGAAAGACAGCAAGGAAACTTTTTCAAGCCTCTTTTTCACAGAGTCGGACTTTTATGAAGAGGTAATCGAAGAAGGAAATCCGTTAAAGAAAATCGTAGTATTGGATGTCGACGGAGTTATTATTGATACAGGGGAAGACAGCTTTGTCGGAACGGCTTCCTACAATCACCGCAGTTTTATGAATAAACTGGAAGCAATCGGGAAGGATCCGTCGGTAAAAGGAGTCGTGATCCGGGTAAATTCCCCGGGCGGCGGTACTGTTGAAAGTGCGGAAATCCATGACAAATTAAAGGAAATGACAGAGGAAAAAAATATTCCGGTTTATATTTCCATGGGATCCATAGCTGCTTCCGGAGGGTATTACATTTCTGCTCCGGCGACGAAAATTTTCGCCAGTAAAGAAACGATTACCGGCTCCATCGGGGTCATTTTGCAAAGTTACAATATAGCAGAGCTGGCGGATAAATTAGGGATTGATGCAAATGTCATTAAAAGCGGGCCCCATAAAGATATTATGAGTTCCATGAGGGAAATGACCGATGAGGAGCGGGAAATTTTACAAGAAATGATTGATAACGCTTATGATGATTTCGTAAAAATCATCGCCGAGGGCAGAGAAATGCCGGAAAGTAAAGTCCGGGAACTGGCTGACGGGCGGATTTTTGATGGCCGCCAGGCAAAAGAGCTCGGTCTGATTGATGAATTCGGTTATTTCAAAGATACGATTGCGGCAATAAAGGAGGAGCAAAACCTGGACGACGCGTACGTTGTCCGCTATAAAGATCAGGCCTTTACGTTCGGTTCGCTGCTTTGGTCAAGTGCAAAAAACTTAACCGGAAGGGATCATTCGGCTGAAGCACTCTTGAACTTGCTGACATCGTCAAATGCTCCGCGGCTGATGTATTTATACTCAAACTGAAGGGTGGTGGCGGAATATGGGGAAAGAAGATGAAATGATGAATGTCCGACAGGAAACGGATCGTGAACCGGAAAGTCCGGCACAGGAAGAAATGCTATCGGACAAAACGGTAAACAACGGAGATGATTTACACGCCTATGCCGGTTTTTGGATACGGTTTTGGGCATATACCGCAGATTTATTGATTATTTTCGCTTTAGGGCAAATCGTTATTGGTATTGTAGAAATATTGATTGATCTGCCGCCGGCAAATCATATCTTTTCTTTGGAGAATATCATATCTGCCGTCATTTTTTATTTATATTTTGTACTGATGACCAAGTTTTTTGGCCAGACAATCGGAAAAATGATCTTCGGTTTGAAAGTCATTCCCCTCAAAGAACAGGAGCTAAGCTGGGGAACGATATTATTCCGGGAATGGATCGGCAGATATATTTCCGCAACGATTATTATATTGTATATTGTTGTTGCGTTTATGCCGAAGAAACAGGGGATACATGATTATTTTGCAGACACGGCGGTTATTCATGAAGGTTATGTGAAAAAACGGGCGCTGCATTCAGCATAATGATCGCTGTTTCAACAGGAACGGCTGTTTCTGTTGAAACAGCTTTTTTATTTTGCAGCGTTTATTTTTTTTTCGGCTGACGATAATAGAAAACTGAAAGGTTGTGAAAAAATGCATTTTTTAAGCACAAGCGGAATGATTGCCCTGTTTTTTTCCGCCCTGGTTGCCATTTTTTTGTTGACCAACATATATATGGAAGTTACATATAAATACTCGGAGAAAACCCGGTTTTGTACGATTCAAATAAAAGCGTTATTTGGCCTCATCCGATATCAGAAAAAGTTCCCCGCTGGCAAATCCGGCCGCCCGGATGAAAAACTGCGTACCGGCGGAGAACACAAAGATTTAAACAAGGACGGACTTGAATCATTGGAGCAAGTCGAAGTATTTCTTAATTATTTTGTTGATTTTTACCGGACCATAAAAAAACACGTGAAAAAAATACGGATTCCGGTATTAGAGTGGAAATCAACAATCGGTACAGGTCATGCGGCCAGTTCCGCCGTGGCGGCGGGTGCGGGATGGGCTTTGAAGGGGAATGTGATCGGAATGATCAGCTATTATTTCACGATTGTAAACACTCCGGTATTGGAAATCACTCCCGTTTTTAACCGGGCTGTATCGGAAACCTATTTTCGATGTATGTTTCAGGTCCGCGCAGGGTATGCTATTCTAGCGGGTATCAGTTTGTTTAAATTTTGGTATACCCGCATGCGGCCGTCTTCTGATGCAGCCGTGAATCATTCGGAAAATCAAACATTATAACGGGAGGAGTTCTGATGAGTAATCATCCGATTAAAGACTTGATGACGACAGCGATGGAAAACTTAAAAGATATGATTGATGTGAATACGATTATCGGTGATCCAGTTGAAACACCGGATGGAAGCGTTATTTTAACCGTTTCAAAAGTCGGATTCGGCTTTGCGGCCGGGGGCTCACAATTTTCCGTTGAAGATACTGCCGGAAACAATGAATTGCCTTTCGGCGGCGGCAGCGGGGGCGGAGTTTCCATTACACCAATCGCTTTTTTAATTGTTAACAGTCAGGGAGTAAAAATGTTACATATCGATGAGAATACACATATTGTGGAAAAAATTTTGGACCTGGCGCCCAATGCCGTCGATAAAATTCAAAAGATGCTTGAGAAAAAACAACAGCAGACAAAGGGTCAGGATCAATCAAAACAAAATCAGCAGGAAGAATATAATATTTAACGGAGATACCCAGAAATTTACCGTATGTGAAAAAACGTTTAAATCTGGTCTTCCATATTTACGGATTTATGTACTTATCAAGCAAATGGTGTTTAAGTCTGCTGGAAATCTTACCCCGTTAGAAAGCCGGGGTATTTTTTTAGATTATAATCATTGTACTCTTCCGGAGGATTAAGATAAAATAATTGGGGAAGCACTTAAAGAGGAGGAACGAAAGCTTGAAAAAGACACCGGTCGAATCTCTATTTAATATATTCAATGAATCGGCAAACTTGTTAGCCAATGAACTTGATTGTACATACTTAGAAGCACTGGCGGAAACCGGTGAAAATATTTTTCAAAACGAAATCTTGCAAACTGAACTTAGTGATGTAACAAAAAAGCGGTTGGAAAGATATTATTATGAAGCGGAAAGAATTGACTATACGAAAGAAGATATCCGCAAAGCCTTTCAACTCGCCTGTTTGAAAGGCATGCGCGAAAACATACAACCGAACCATCAAATGACCCCGGATACAATCGGACTTTTTATTGCGTATTTAATCAGGAAATTCATGGGAGAGAGAAAAGCCTTTTCCCTTATGGATCCGGCCATTGGTACAGGAAATTTGATGAATGCCATATTAAATTCATTGCAGGATTATTCGATTGAAGCATACGGTGTGGAAATAGACGATGTTTTATTAAAATTGGCATATGTCAGCGCCAACCTACAAGAGCAGCCTGTACAGTTATATCGCCAGGACAGTCTGGAACCGCTGTTTATCGACCCGGTTGACGTAGTAGTTTGTGACCTTCCCGTCGGATATTATCCGAATGATGAACGGGCGAAGGATTATGAACTGAAAGCGGATAAGGGCTATTCTTATGCCCATCATCTTTTTATTGAGCAGAGTACGCGTCATACGAAACAAGGCGGATATTTGTTCTTTATTATTCCGAATGAATTGTTTGACAGTCCGGAAGCACCAAAGCTTCGGGAATTCATCAAAAAACATTTACACATCCAGGCTTTAATCCAGCTTCCGCATTCGATGTTTAAAAATAAAAATGCCTTAAAGAGTATATTGATCCTCCAAAAGAAAAAAGAAGGCTTGAAACCTCCGAAAGAGGTTCTTCTCGTTCCATTGCCTTCATTAACAGAAAAAGAAAAGATGGAAAAAATCATCATGAAAATTGATCTCTGGCTGGAAGAAAATAAAAAGGACTAAAAAACGGGGAAGCCTTACGCATCCCTGTTTTTTATCTAAAAAATACAAATAGGCAGGGGGAAAAGCAGATCGACAGGGATGTGAAAGGTCAAAAAATTTAATGAATTTATTGATTTTTCTCAATAACGATGGTTAAATAATAAATATAATATTACAAAAAAAACAAATATAAACATTTATTTGAAATTTTATAAAATTATGATATAAGTTATGGTAATAAAGTATTGATTTATAATATATACAATGATTAAATAGAGATTGATACTATTTGCACAAAGATTTAAACATAAGTACCGTATAAAATTGTGCATAATAACTGATAAAGCAATAGAAGGAGTGAAATGAATGGCGAATATTTTGGCAATCAATGCCGGGAGCTCATCTTTAAAGTTCCAATTGATTGAAATGCCTGAAGAGAGAGTGATTACAAAAGGACTTGTTGAACGGATCGGTCTTGATGAGGGAATTTTTACGATCACAGTGAATGGAGGAAAGGTTAAAAAAGTCCAGGACATTCCTGATCATGAAGCGGCTGTTCAACTTTTATTGGACCAGTTAATTTCTACCGGGATCATCAAATCCTTCGATGAAATCGACGGGGTCGGTCACAGGGTTGTACATGGAGGAGAGAGATTTAATGACTCTGTTTTAATTACAGACGGAGTATTAAATGAAATTGAGCAATTATCAGACCTGGCGCCGTTACATAACCCGGCCAACGTTACCGGAATAAAAGCCTTCCGTAACGTATTACCGGATATACCGGCGGTAGCGGTTTTTGATACAGCATTTCATCAAACAATGTCAAAAGACTCCTACTTGTACAGTTTGCCATATGAATATTATGAAAAATACGGGATTCGTAAATATGGTTTCCACGGTACAAGCCATAAGTATGTATCATTAAAAGCAGCGGAGATGTTAGGCAAACCAATTGAAGAGTTAAGGCTCATTTCCTGTCATCTGGGTAATGGGGCGAGCATTGCTGCTGTCCAGGGCGGTAAGTCAATTGACACGACTATGGGCTTTACACCGCTGGAAGGTCTTACGATGGGGACAAGATCCGGAAACATTGACCCGGCATTAATTCCGTATATTATGGAAAAAACTGGACAAACCGCTGAAGAAGTGGTGAATGTTTTAAATAAGGAAAGCGGATTACTCGGAATCACCGGCTTCTCCAGCGATTTGCGGGATATTGAAGAAGCAGCAGAGAATGGAAATGAAAGAGCAGAACTTGCGTTGTCCATTTTTACTAACCACATTCACAAATATATCGGATCCTATGCTGCGAGAATGAATGGCGTAGACGCCATCATCTTCACAGCTGGAATCGGTGAAAACAGCTCTCTCGTTCGTGAACGTGTATTAGTAGGCTTAGAATTTATGGGTGTATATTTTGACAGAGATTTAAATAATGAAAAAAGCAGTAAAGAGCGCATGATCAGTTATCCATTCTCTCCTGTAAAAGTATTGGTTATCCCTACAAATGAAGAAGTAATGATTGCAAGAGACGTCGTCCGCCTGGCTAAAGAAGGCGAAGCCGTCGTAAACTAATAAATAAGTATGAAGTAATTGTTTGATTAGGTTATCCTTCTTTTCGGAACTGTCCGAAACAGGATAACCTTTTTCTATGTGAATCATATTTTATCATATGTTATAATGAAATGAAAGAATCTTGCTAAATATTTCTCAATTTAAAGGAATTGTCTACATTTCAGGAGGAAAATTGAATGGAATTGTCGTCATATGAACAGAAAGCAGCCGAACAGATTCAAAAATGGAAAGAGTCCCGTTTCAATGCAGATACAAATGATTTGATCCATATATATGACCGCTGGCTGGAAGAAAGCATGGCCCTTCTTCCGGATGATATAAAAGAAAAGTTCTTTAACCAGCTGGACCAATGGCTCTTTTATATATATTCCGCTGTACAGAAATCCCAGCTCCAGACGGAACGGATTGAAAATATATTATCGGAAGCAAAGACAATAAACAGTGAAATAGAGTATGTTGAAGATTTAAAAAAAATACCGCTGGAATATTTAGACTTTTTAGCTAATAAACAAATAACGAATCATGAATTATTGTCAGCTGTTCAGGGAGGAATATCGGCCTCCGGTAATTCGTTGCTGCTCGGGGCGGATTTGCCGCTCATCGCAATGATTAATTTACGGACCGTTCAACTGATCGGGGCAGCTTACGGGTTTGATCCGAGCAAGCCGGCTGAAATGATGGTTGCATTGAAGGTTTTTTATTCAGCCACTTTGCCGAAACGTTTTCAACAGGCCGCCTGGGAAGGATTAATGGATGAGGTCAAAGACATCAGCCATCCATATTTGTATGAAGGGGATGAACGGATAATTGACCAGGCATGGATGACACGAATTCTTTCCCAAATATTGAAAGGCCTGCTTATTTTACTGTTTAACAAAAGAAAAGACAAGGGCTTTTCCTTGATCAGCATCCTGTTGGGAGCCGGGGTAAATTATTCCATTACACGGAGAGTTGCAGCATTTGCCAAACATTTCTATCAAGCCCGTTTGTTGGAAGAAAAATTCAGCAGTTAAAAAATCAGCCCATCCGGAGGGAATATAGTATATAATGAATGATTCCGAAATAACAAATCATATTATGTTCCCGGCGGATGAGCTGTTATTGCTGATTTTTTATATTAATTTTTCGGTGTGCGTACGACGAGTACGTCGCAGCTCGCATTGCGCACAATATACTCAGAAACGCTTCCAATTAAAAGCCGTTCCACGGCATTTAAACCGGTTGCTCCGCAGACAATTAAATCCGCATCATATTTTTGGACAATTTCTTTTGCGATCTTTACTTTCGGAGAGCCGTAGTCAATGATGCTTCTCACATCTGTCAAACCGGCTTCTCTTGCTTCATCGAGGTAGCCGTCCAGCATATCTTTGGCATATTTGTCTGCACGGTCCACAATTGACTGGTCATAAGCATTGATTGTCGAAAATGTTCTTAAGTCAATGACATGTACCAGCAATAAAGAGCTTTTGTTTTGCTTTGCGATTTTTATCGCCTGTTTGAATGCGTTTTCTGATTCTTTTGATCCGTCAACTGCAACAATTATTTTTTTATACTCTGCCATATGAATCCCTCCTATACTTAAATTATACTTGTAAATTATTGTAATAAAAAGATAAAGATGTTGATAAAATTTGAAAACTTTGACGGTTTCTGTTGAAAATTCAGGAATACCGGAAAATCAGGGAGAGAAGGAATAATTCAAAAGTACCGTTTCGAGTTATGGACAATAAAAAAACACCCAAACAGGGTGTTTTTATGTGACGATTTGTAATTCTTTCGGAAAATTTGTCAAAACTTCAACACCGTCTTTAGTAACGGCAACCACATCTTCAATGCGGACACCTGTTTTTCCCGGGATATAAATGCCCGGTTCGACGGTAAATACCATACCTTCCCGGAGACAGAGCGGATTTTTACCCGTTACGGACGGATATTCATGGATGTTGATCCCGAGCCCGTGACCGAGCCGGTGGGTAAAGTAAGGACCGTATCCAGCATCACGGATGATATTTCTTGCAGTTTCGTCAAGCCGTTCACAGGTGACACCGGGTTTTGCCGTTTGTATGGCTGCCATTTGGGCTGTTTTTACAGTTTCATAAATTTCACTATGTTCTTTGCCGACGTCACCAAACGCAATGGTTCTCGTAATATCGGAACAATATCCTTCATACACAACGCCGAGGTCAAAAAGGACGAATTCACCTTTTCTGATTTCCGTTAAATCGGGGGTGCCATGGGGCATGGCCGCTTTTGGTCCGGTTAACACGGTTGTGGGGAAGGACATTTGGTGAATCCCCTTTTTCTTCAGTTCATATTCAATTGCTGCAACAATAGCTAGTTCACTCGTTCCTTCTTTTAGTTCATTGATTCCTGCTTGGATGGCAAAGTCGGCAATTTCACAAGCTTTTTTCAGCTTTTTCAGCTCATCTTCATCTTTAATCATACGGAGTTCGTTCAACTTTTCTTCCGCGCGGACAAAGTGCGCTGACGGATAAAGTTTGCGCAGAATCTCGAATCTTTCAATATTCATATGGCTCTTTTCAACGGCAATTCGCCGGACGGAGGATAATTTTTTACCGGTTGCTTTTTTTATTTTTTCCCACGGATCTTCCGTATCATCATAACCGATGATTTGTTTATCATAACCGGCTTTTCTTGCTGCCCCGGTTTCCATCTCCGGACAAATGAGCAAACATTCTCCGTCAGGGTAAAAAATCAGTGCTAGCAGACGTTCATGGGGGTCGCTGAGATAATTCGTAAAATAAAATACGTTTTCAGAAGAAGTCAACACCGCAAAGTCTATGTTTTCTTTTTCAAGCCATGAGGAAAATTTAAGTATTCTTTTTTTCAACAATGCTCACCTCTTTTATTTATTAATAATGAACATATGGAGTAAAAAAAGGGTATCATTTATGGCGAGAAAAGTAAATGTTGTAGAAAAAAGGAGGGATTTTCCAAAAAAACAAGAAGTAAGTAAAATAATGCGAAAATAATGATCACAGAAGGGAGTTAGCAGACGATGAAAGTTTCCTACCACGGCCATTCGATCGTAAAAATTGAAACAAATGGAAAAGAAATCTTGATCGATCCGTTTATTACTGGTAATGAACTAACCGACTTAAATGCAGAGACAGAAAGCCCGGATTTCATCTTGCTGACCCACGGACATAATGATCATGTCGGTGACACGGTAAATTTGGCAAAAAAGAAAGATGCTCTTGTCATTGCCATGGTTGAATTGGCCGGCTATTTGAGCACAAAGGGAGTAAAAACCCATGGTATGAATATCGGCGGTTCTTACGAATTTGAATTCGGAAAAGTGAAATTCACACCGGCTTTCCACAGCACCGGTTTGCAAACTGATGATAATCAAGTCATTTATACGGGAATGCCGGCGGGAATTTTATTAAATATTGAAGGAAAAACCATTTACCATGCCGGTGACACAGCTTTGTTTTCTGATATGAAATTAATCGGCGAGCGTCATCCGATCGACCTGGCATTTTTACCTATCGGTGATAACTTCACCATGGGACCAGAAGATGCAGCTTATGCGGCAAAGTTATTGAATGCAAAAACGGTCGTACCGATTCATTACAATACATTCCCGGTGATCAAACAAGATCCGGAGCGCTTCATCGGACTGCTTGAAGATAATAACGGAAAAGTCATGAAGCCCGGTGACTCCATCGCATTATAATATGTTCCCCCTGCAATACCTTTGTGCAGGGGGTGTTTTTCTACCCTTTTTCTCCTCTCATCATTTTTTTCCTGTTGCATATAATTAATACAAGCATATGCTGACGGAGGAGAGGAATTTGAAAAACCGGTATATATTGGCGTTGTTAACTTGCGGGGTTTTATTGTATTATGCACTGCCCCATTTAAATCTGCACGGAAATGATATATCCGCTTATTTTTCCTGGACCTGGCTTACATTTCTCCTCATGGCAACCGCCGGTAATTTAGCAGCATTGTTGTATTCCCCCGTAAAAAAGAAGCGGATGGCTCAAAGCGTGCCGGTGAAGAAGATGGTGAAGGAAAAATCATATGTACGCGGGCAGTGAATAACGGAAAATCATCCGCAGGGCGTTATGTCCTTGCGGATCAATTTTTTTGGCAGAGGAATTTTATTATCGTTTATATGATAGTGAAAAAACTGGTATAATTCACATAGAAACAAGTGAACTGAGGGTGAAAAAAGTTGATGACGAAGCATGAACAAATCTTAAAATATATTGAAGGTCTTCCCGTTGGCGAAAAAATATCCGTCAGGCAAGTTGCGAAAGACTTGGGAGTCAGTGAAGGAACGGCATACCGGGCAATAAAGGATGCGGAAAATAAGGGGTTCGTAAGTACAATCGAACGGGTGGGAACGATCCGGATTGAACAGAAACGGAAGGAAAACATAGAGAAACTGACGTTTGCTGAAATTGTAAATATTGTTGAAGGACAGGTGCTCGGCGGTAAAAACGGACTATATAAAACTTTAAATAAATTTGTGATCGGTGCCATGGAAGTCGATGCAATGCTTCGATATACGGAAGCTGGAAACTTATTGATTGTCGGAAACCGGATTAATGCCCAAAAAGCAGCTTTGCAAAGGGGAGCGGCGGTTCTTGTTACCGGGGGATTCGATACAACGGAAGAAGTAAAAAAACTTGCCGATGAGCTTGAATTGCCCGTTATTTCTACCGGCTATGATACATATACAGTTGCAACATTAATCAACCGGGCTATTTTTGACCAGTTAATTAAAAAGGAAATTTTGCTGGTCGAAGATATATTGATTCCTCGTGAAAGCACATATTATTTAAAAAATACCGACAAAGTGGAACAATGGTTTAAATTAAATGAAAGATACCGTCACACCCGTTTCCCGGTTATTGATGACGATTTCCGGGTAACCGGTGTTGTCACTTCAAAAGACGTGATCAATCAAGATCATCAAAAGCCGATCGAAAAAGTAATGACGAAACAGCCAATCACGGTTACGTTGAAAACGAGCGTCGCTTCAGCTTCCCATATTATGATTTGGGAAGGAATTGAATTATTGCCGGTTGTCGATGAACAAAACCGGTTGCTCGGAATCATCAGCCGCCAGGATGTATTAAAGTCGTTACAAACCCTGCAAAGACAGCCCCATGTCGGGGAAACGATTGACAACATCATATTCAGCCATTTGCATAAAAAAGAAGGTTCTAGCCCTGAAAACCAGACATTTCAATTTGAAGTGACCCCGCAAATGACAAACCAGCACGGGACGATTTCCAACGGTGTATTAACATCCGTTATCATCGAATCTGTGCACCAATTGTTCCGGTCCGCCAAAAAAGGTGAAGTTGTCGTTGAAAATATGGTTATTTATTTTCTGAAACCGATTCAGATTGACAACCATATTGAAATAAAACCAAGAATATTGGAAACCGGAAGGAAATTCGGCAAAGTGGACGTGGAAGTATTCTCGTTGAACACGATTGTTTGTAAGGCCATGCTGATGCTTCAAGTCATTGACCGTTAAAGACTTAGTTTTCAGTTTTTTCTTCCCGTACATTCAGCAGATAAAATTTATATGTTTTCCAGCCGGTCCAAACAGCCGCACAACCGGAGAGTAAAAAAATGCTGCAAATGACAACAACGGTTGCCGACTGGGAAATAAAAAGCCGGTTTAAGCCGAAGACACCGACAAACACACCGAGGGCAATGAAGGCCTTTGCAGAATATAGCTGTTTTTCATCTCCGTGATTTGCACGGAACGCTTTAAATTTAAAATAAATATAATAGCCCAGGGATAAAAGAGTTATGACAGTAAGCACAGGCATTTCAAAACTCACACCTAACTCCCGGTGATATCATTGTACATATTCCTGAAGAGAAATTCTAGTTATAAAATTCTGATATTTATAAATGATATGTGTATAATACATGATGAAAGGAAGTTATATAAATATGAAGGACAGGATTCTGCAAAAAATAAAGGAATTTGATACTATTATCATTCACCGGCATATTCGTCCGGACCCTGATGCATATGGCTCCCAGGGCGGCTTAAAAGAGCTAATCCGCACAAGTTTTCCGGAAAAAAACGTATACATCGCGGGGGATGATGAGCCGACCCTTATGTATTTAAACAAAATGGATGAAGTTAAGGACGAAGACTACAAGGATGCCCTCGTTATTGTTTGTGATACGGCAAATCAGGAGCGGATCAGTGACCGGCGGTACAGCAAAGGGAAATATTTGATTAAAATCGATCATCATCCAAATGAAGATCCTTACGGTGATCTTGTTTGGGTGGATACAACTGCAAGCTCAACGAGTGAGATGATCTATGAACTTTATTTACACGGAAAAAATTCCGGCTTGAAATTATCCGATAACGGGGCGAGGCTGCTTTATGCCGGCATAGTCGGCGACACCGGACGTTTTTTATATCCGAGCACAACGGAAAAAACTTTTTCGATTGCCAGCGATCTCATTAAATATTCTTTTTCACGGACTGAGTTGTATGAAAAAATGTATGAGATGCCGGTAAATTTAGCGAAGCTCAACGGATATATTTTACAAAATTTCAAGTTTGAATCGGAAGGTGTTGCCAAGGTAATTATTACGAAAGACATGTTGTCACAATACAATCTACGACCCCAGGAAGCCTCCCAGCTTGTCAGCACGCTTGGGAATATTGAAGGAATCAGGGTTTGGGCATTTTTTGTGGAGGAAGATTCGCAAATCAGGGTCCGTCTGCGTTCCAACGGGCCGGTGATCAATGAAGTGGCCAAAAAATATAACGGAGGGGGCCATCCGCTCGCTTCGGGTGCATCTATTTATTCATGGAATACGGTTGACCTTGTCATGGAAGATTTGAAAAAAGTATATGAGGACTATAAAAAAGCCAAGAATCTTGGTTAACAAACGAAATTAACATTCCGGCACCGGTTCAATTTGTTTGAACCGGTGAATTTTTACAGGTTTTTGTCCGTTTCCGTTATCATTATTTTTCTAGTATTAATTCCAATTCGATGATGAATGTTGTATATATGACCATTTTCCGGACTTTTAATCGGTATGCACGGTCATTGATTTGAACCTGTTTGTTTTCAATGACTTTTTCCAGTAAGTCACGGCTGTTATAAACAAGATGTAAATCTTTTGCCAATATGTGACTCAGGTCTTCCTTCACGCTTTCTTCCACTTCAAAGACACTCAGGGCGTCAAGACGGAATTTGCCCGCGTTTGTAATTTTAACGGAAAGATCTTGAACGGTAAGCAACCTCTTGTTTTTTTCGTTCAACCGTTTAAAATCTTCCTGCCAAATCTCCTTTTCTTTTTTTAAATCCGAAATCTGCTCTTCTTGTTTATGGATGATTTTAACTTGTTCTTCCTGCATTTTCCCGTATATAAACAAAAATATAATCCAGCTGATCATCATTCCGATGATGAAGCCGGAGAAAAAATGCTGGAAATTTTTTGAGCGGTAATATGGGGGAAATCTCATGATAAGTGCTCCTGTGTTAACCAATTGATAATTACGGATCCGGTCTGGGCGCCCCCAAAGGCAGATAAAATAAGAAAGATTTGTTTAATGATATCATCTGTCTGCCCTTGCATGAGCCCGCGTTCAAAACTGTATACAGCATCAAATGTACCGCCGATGGCCGCTACAATCGCCCATATGCGGAGACTGTTTGACAGCCGGTAAATTTCCGTCAGCGGCGGTGAACCAATTAAAAATGCGGATAATCCGCCGATTAACGATCCGCCTAAAATAACGCCCAAAGCAATAAAGTAACTGTGTATAAAAGTAGGGACAAAAGCTTCCGTCATAAGATCATCCCCTGCGCCTGTCTATTATATTATAAAGTTATGGACAGACGGAAAAGATTATGATACATTTCCGTATCTTATGACCGAGAAATGTTTGTAAGGGAACATATGTGCTATAATGAACTAAAGATTGTGATGGAAACGGTGGGAAAGCAGATGTCATTTGTGCCTTTGCATACATTTAGTGCATATTCACTGTTGTCAAGCACGGCCGGTCCGGAAGAACTTGTGTCCGATGCGAAAAGGAAAGGATATCATGCACTGGCTTTAACGGACCGTAATGTACTTTACGGGGTCATTCCGTTTTATAAAGCGTGTAAAAAACACGGAATCAAACCGGTAATCGGGCTTACGGTCGATGTAATGGGCAGTGAAGACGGAGAACAATCGTTTCCGCTTATTTTATTGGCGAAAAATTTAACCGGGTATAAAAATTTAATCAAAATTTCCAGTTCCATATTAACGAAGTCTCCCGGGGGAATACCGGTGAGATGGCTTAAACATTACAGCAGCGGTCTCTTCGCCGTATCCCCGGGACCTGAAGGGGAAATCACACAATTACTTTTAAAAAATGAACCGGAAAAAGCCGCTGAAAGGATTGAATTCTATCAAAATATTTTTGATCCCGGTTCCTTTTATTTATCCGTCCAGCCTTTTACATTTCCGGAGAATGAAATGCTGGCCGAACATGTGATCCGCTTGGGCAGACAGTTAAATGTTCCGATCGTTATGACGAATAAAGTTTGCTTTTTAAATAAGGAAGATTATGAAACCTGGAAATGCATGCAGGCAATTAAGAAAAATGTTCCGCTGGAGTCAATTGAGGAAAATAAATGGGAAAAGGAGTATTATTTGCGCGCCAAAAATGAACTTTCCGAATCCGGAAGATTTACTGCCGCAGTGGAAAACAGTGGAAAAATTGCCGCAGCGTGCAATGTGGAAATCCCTTTTCACGGACAAATTTTGCCGAAATATCCGTTGAAAGATCAGACAAGTGACGAATACTTAACGGAAATTTGCAGGAAAGGATTGGCAAAACGGGGAAGGCACAAGGAGTCAACATATATAAAAAGACTGGAGTATGAGTTATCCGTCATTAAACGGATGAGGTTCAGCGATTATTTTTTAATTGTCTGGGATTTTGTCCGTTTTGCCAAAAAGAACGGGATTACGGTCGGGCCAGGAAGAGGTTCGGCTGCGGGAAGCCTTGTCGCTTACTGTCTCGGCATTACTGATGTTGACCCGGTAAAATATGATCTTCTTTTTGAACGGTTTTTAAATCCTGAACGCGTATCCATGCCCGATATTGATATTGACTTTCCCGACCACCGCCGTGATGAAGTTATTGAATACGTAATAAAAAAATACGGCCGGAACCGTGTGGCGCAAATAATAACTTTCGGAACATTCCAGGCTAAACAAGCATTGAGGGATGTTGCCCGGGTATTTGGTTTTTCAAGCAAGGAGCTCGGTGATTTATCAAAAGCCGTCCCGAACAAACATGGAATTACCCTCGGGCAAGCCCTGAAAGATTCAGGTCAATTAAAACAGCTGTTGCAAACAGAAAAATACAAGAAAGTCTTCCATATTGCATGTAAAATTGAAGGGCTTCCCCGTCACACATCCACCCATGCCGCCGGTGTTGTAATCAGTGACGGACCTCTGATCGAAAGAGTCCCCTTACAATCCGGATCAAATGAAACGCTGCTGACCCAATTCCCGATGGAAGTTTTGGAGGAAATCGGCCTGTTAAAAATGGACTTTTTAGGGCTGCGGAATTTATCATTAATGGAATCTATTTTGGATGAAATTAAAATAAATGAGAATCAAACGGTCCGTTTAAAGGACATTCCGATGGATGATGAAAAAACATTCCGCCTTCTCCAGGAAGGTCGGACAGCTGGAATATTCCAGCTGGAATCCGATGGAATGCGGGATGTTTTAGTCCGGCTTAGACCGACGGAATTTGAGGATATCGTAGCGGTCATTGCGCTCTACCGCCCGGGGCCGATGGCAAATATTCCGAAATACATTTTACGGAAACACGGAAAAGAAAAAGTGGTCTATCCCCACGAAGATTTAAAAAGTATTTTGGAAAAAACTTACGGGGTCATCGTATATCAGGAACAAATCATGCAAATTGCTTCCAAAATGGCTGGTTTTACTTTAGGAGAAGCGGATCTTTTGCGCCGTGCTGTATCCAAAAAGAATAGGGATGTTTTAGAACGGGAGCGGCTTCATTTTGTCCGGGGCGCGTTGAAAAACGGTTATTCGGAAAAAACAGCCAATGAAATCTATGATTTGATTCTCCGGTTTGCCGACTACGGATTCAATCGCAGCCATGCTGTTGCATACAGCAAAATCAGCTACCAGCTTGCTTATTTGAAAGCCCATTACCCGTTATATTTTATGGCTGCCCTGTTGACATCGGTTATCGGAAACGAAGAGAAAACGGCCGAGTATGTACGGGAACTGCGAAATCTTGGCTATACTTTAAAAGGTCCGTCCGTCAATCACAGCCACTATCATTACACCGTTGAAAACGGCTCTGTCCGTATGAGTCTTGCCGCTGTTAAAGGAGTCGGTTATCAGGCATTAAAAGAAATATTCCGTGCAAGGGAAGAGAAACCTTTTACGGATTTATTCGATTTTTGTCTCCGTGTCAGTCAAAAAGTTATCAACCGCAAGGTAATGGAACATTTAATTTATGCCGGTTGTTTTGATGAATTCGGCTTTGACCGGGCTGTTCTTCTGGCAACCCTAGATGCGGCAATTGATCATGCACGGCTGCTGAAATCCGGTAACGGACAGCTGGATTTACTATTCACTGAAGATTTGGGAATCAAACCAAAATATACCGATGCAGGTCCGATTCCACTGGCGGATAAACTTGAACGGGAAAAGGAAGTGCTCGGACTGTTCATTTCAGAACATCCTGCATCTGTTTACCGGAACGATTTCCGGCTGTTCCAGACAGTGTGGCTGTCAGATTTAAAAACTGAAAGAAGAAGCTGCAACGTCGGTGTGTACATTGAAGATGTCCGTAAAATCCGGACAAAAAAAGGGGAATCCATGGCGTTTTTAACGATCAATGACGAGTCAGGAGAAATGCCTGCGGTGGTTTTTCCGGACGTTTACAGAAAGTCCTTACCCTTGTTAAAAAAAGGTGAAGTTGTGCTGCTTACAGGATATTTGGAGATGCGAAACAGGGGAAAACAGTTTGTTGTGCAAAAAATCAAAGGAATCAGGGAACTCAAGGAAGAAATTTCCATCTGCCTGTTTATAAAGATTACGGAAGAAAAACATACAGGTCCGGACTTAAGAACATTGAAAACAATATTGGTCAACAATAAAGGAACGTCGCCGGTGATCTTGTATTACGAGAAAACCGGAAGAACGATTCAACTGTCATACCGACATTGGATTAACCCTGATGAGAGGGTCATTGGGAAAATTAAGGAACTATTCGGCAAAGAAAATGTTGTTTTAAAAAAATGGACATAACATCAGTAGCATTGCATAAAAAGTTTAAACGAATTGTCAAGTAACAAAAATTTGA
>CALGYZ010000077.1 GCA_937934645.1 uncultured Bacillaceae bacterium
TGTTACGACAACAAAAATGGATGTATCGTCCTGTTCATAACGGGCATATACGGTATTTTCCATTTTGACCGCCGTCATCATGCCGACGGTTTTCAGCGGATCAAACCCTTTCTCTTTTACAAAACCGGCCATTTCTTCCCGGTAATTTTGCGAACGGTAATTTTTTTCCACATGCCGGTTGATAAACGTGTTATGCCAGCCGAACCCCGAACCGATGATACCTGACGACATCGTTCGAAGCATGAAAGGGGTCTTAACGAGGACATGATCTTCATAAATGCGCAAATACTCTTCCGTAATTTCATTCCGCTGATTCTCCGCGGAACCGTTCGGCAATAAAACCATCACCGGCGCCGGCACTTCCGGATGTTGGTGCATATTGACATTTGTTCTGTACACATCCCGGATAATTTTCTCATTTAACACTTTCTGCGGCGTATCCATCCGGATGATTTCCCCTTTTTCCATCAAAAGCAGCCGGTCACAGTACAACCCGGCCAAATTGATATCATGGAAGATGGAAACAACGGTCAACTTCCGTTCCCGCGTCCATTGTAAAAGAAGATCCAGGAGCTCCTTTTGATACGATAAATCGAGATGGTTTGTCGGTTCATCCAACAGTAAAATTTCCGGTTCCTGGGCCAGGGCCTGGGCCAAAAAAACCCGTTGCCGTTCCCCTCCGGATAAAAAATCAATGGACACATCCTGAAAATGGCTCACCCCGGTCCATTCCATTACATCCCGGGTCACTTTTTCATCCCGGCCGTTCCACGTTTGGAACAACTCCCGCTTATGGGCGTATCTGCCGAGGGAAACCGTCTCTTTTACTGTATATGAAAATGTTTGTCCGGTATGCTGAGGGAGAACCGCCATAATTTTTGCCAGTTCCTTCGCCTTATACGATTGGATTGATTTGTTTTTCACAAAGACGTTCCCTTTTGTAAAAGGAAGCACCCCGCTTAATATTTTCAACAACGTTGTTTTTCCGCTTCCGTTCGGCCCCAGAATGCCGAAAAATTCCCCCTTTTTAACCGAAAACGAAATATCACGGATCACCGGCGCATCACCGTAGCCGCCTGTTAACTGTTCCACTTTTATTAATGTCATCTCCGTCCTCCCTTTCTTCTCGTCCGCATTAATATCACGGCAAACACCGGTGCCCCGATTAATGAAGTAATCACACCAATCGGCAGCTCGGCCGGGGAAATGATGGTTCTGGATACTAAATCGGCAAGGATAAGGAAACCGCTTCCGGCCAAAACGGATAACGGCAGCAAATGTCTGTGATCCGGTCCCCAGATCAACCGGATAAAATGGGGAACAACAAGACCGACAAAACCGATCGTTCCCGAAACGGCAACAGCTGCTCCCGTCAAAATGGATCCAGCTGATAAAATGACTATTTTCCGCTTTTTAACATCCACACCTAAATGCCGGGCCCGTTCTTCACCAAATGTCATCGCATTCAACTCATGCGTATTCATGAGCAATAAAACCGAACCCGCAAGAAAAAAAGGAAATATAATTTTTACATAATTCCATCCTCGCATCGATACACTGCCTAGCAGCCAGCCGATAATTTGATGAAGTTCATTATCTGTTAATGCGACCATCAAGGAAATAAAAGCGCTCAAAAATGAACTGAAGATCACCCCGGTGAGAATAATGGTTTCCACTCGCATCAAACGGTCAACCGACCGAGCAAAAAATAACACCGTAACAATAGTGATTAAAGCAAAAACAATGCTTAAAAAAGGCAGAGTATAACTTCCTGTAAAAGGAAAGGAAATGTTGAAAAAAATGGTCAGTACCGCACCGACAGAAGCACCCGATGACACACCGAGGGTATACGGATCCGCAAGGGGGTTCCGTAACAACCCCTGGAATGCGGCTCCGGCAATGGCCAGGGACGCGCCGACAAATCCGGCAAGAATCACCCGTGGCAAGCGGATATCCCAAATAACGGATGTATACATCGGATCAACTTCCGGATAAGAAATATGGAAAATTTCGGAACATATAACCTTTAAAATAACGGGGACGGGAACCGTAACCGTTCCCGCTGAAATCCCGATCACAACCGATGTAACTAAAAACAGGGTAACCAATACATAGGCAAACAGTTTATTACTCAAAAATTTCCGGGTATACTGCTTTGGCAATTTCCTCTATCCCTTCGGCAAGACGCGGACCCGGACGGGTGACGGTATCATTGTCCACATCATAAATTTGCTTGTTTTTCACGGCGGTAACGTCCTGCCATCCGTCACGCTCCGGAATTTCTTTATCCGAGTCGGATCCGGCATACGCCCCGTATGTAGTGATAATGACGTCCGGATCGGCTTCAATGACCGCTTCCTGATCTACTTTCGGCCAGCCTTCCTTTTTAATAATGTTTTCCGCACCGATCAATTGCAGCATCTCATCAATAAATGTATTTTTGCCCGCTACACTGATATCCGGTGCCGGCCATACTTCAACATACACTTTCTTTTTCTCTGCATCTGTTCCGATTTGGTCCTGAATTTCTTTAATCTTATTTTTAATACCTTGTACGATTTTTTCAGCCTCATCCAGTTTTCCCGTAGCTTCCCCAATCATCTTGATTGAATCATAAGCGTCGGAAAAGTTTGCCGCATCATTGACGACAAGAACGGTAATACCCGCATCTTCCAATTGTTGCAATCCTTCCTGCGGATTGATTTCACTGGCTAATACCAGATCCGGCTTAAGGGAAATGATTTTTTCAATATTTAATTCCATGCCGCCGACTCTTTCTTTTTCCTCTACTTCTTCCGGATAGTTATCGTGGTCCGATACACCGACAATTTCTTTCTCGAGCCCGAGCGCAAAAGCAGTTTCTGTATTACTTGGGATTAATGACACAATCCGTTCCGGCTTTTCTTCGACGACAACTTCACTTCCGCGCGCATCCTTTACTGTTACCGGAAAAGCCACATTTTTATTTTCCCGCTGTTCAGCCTCCTGATATCCGTTATGATCCGCATTTTCCGTTTGATTTCCGCCTGCACAGGCAGTCAGCAAACCAAATGTTAAAAATAATATCAATAAAAGCAGACGCTTTTTCATCTTCCCCTCTCCTTCTCACCCTTTTTCTATTCATTCCCGGAAAATTCCATCCGCACCAGAAAAAAAAAGCATCTCCAAGGCATGGAGATGCAATTCGTCCGAACAGTCTGACGATCCATTGCACACCTCCCTATCCTCGTAGGTCAACCGGTGCAAGAACAGGCAGGTCTCCTGGCTCATGGTCATCGCTCCCTTACGCCTTCCCGTCATAAATTACAGTGGCATCATGTTAAAGGAGCTCCCATTCACAGTGGCGGGACCGCGTTGGATTTTCACCAACTTCCCTTTTAAGTCTTGTAAAAAGACACCTGTTCTTTCATATGAAATTTTCCTTATTAATAATGTATATCATTCTGCCATTTTTCGTCAAGGACATTTGTACGGGTGTATAAAAAAGAAAACAACCCTAAAATTTTATATGTTTTGACGATAAAGAGAAAAATTGTCGTATTTTGTAAAATAATAATTGAAACAATTTTCAACTTTATAAAACATATATATGTTATACATGTTATACTATGAGTGTACAGCGAAAAAGCAGATCAAGGGGGAGTCTTATATGGAAATTAGAGAAACGGCCAATCAATTTTATATAGAAGAAAACGGGGAAAAAATCGCCCGGATTGATTTTTTACCCTCAGAAGAAAACGGTACCAAGTCAATCAAAGTGACACATACGGTTGTTGATGAAGCCCATGGCGGAAAAGGACTCGGTAAAAAACTAGTACATAAAGTTGCCGAGTACGCACGTAAAAATGATATAAAAATTATCCCCGAATGCTGGTATGCAAAACGGGTGCTGGAAAAAGATGAAAAATATAAAGATCTGATTATCGGTTAAGAAGGGCGGATGCTCTTCTTTTTTGTTTCAGCTCCCTTGCAATATTGGAAAATTTGTTTTTTTAAAGTATGATAGTCTTACAATCTCAGTAAAGCAGGGAGCAAAAAATGAAAAGAATTTCAAAGACTACAGGTTTCATTCTCGTCATCTCAGGAGCAATTTTTTGGGGAGTCGGTGGAACAGTCAGCCAAAAATTGTTCCAAGAATTTCATATCGAAGTTGATTGGCTTGTAACGGTGCGCTTATTATCAGCTGGATTCGCCCTTTTAATAATTCAGTTTTTCCGGAAAGACCGGTCACAAATTTTCCGGATCTGGAGTAACCGGAATACAGCGTTCCGGCTGCTAGTTTACGGTTTGGCCGGCATGCTTGCCGTCCAATATACATACATGGCTTCAATCGACCGAGGCAATGCGGCTGTCGCAACCTTGCTGCAATATATGGCGCCGGTTTTGATCATCATTTATACCGCTTTGCGGAAGCAGACCGTTTGGTCGCGGATGGATGCCTTAACCGTCACACTTGCCCTTACCGGAAGCTTTCTCCTGTTAACAAACGGCTCCGTTTCCCAACTGTCTGTTCCGCTGCCGGCGGCCATCTGGGGACTGTTATCCGCTGTCGCCCTTGCTTTTTATACACTGTATCCCATTCCTTTACTAAAACAATTTGATTCCCTGGTCATCGTCGGCTGGGCGATGATGATCGGCGGATTGACATTGAGTTTCATCCATCCGCCCTGGAAATTCAATGTTTCAATGATGACTGCGGAAATCCTTTTCTATATTTTGTTTGTTATCATCTTCGGCACGATGCTTTCCTTTTGGTTTTATATTGAAAGCCTGCAATACTTGCAACCGAAGGAAACGAGTCTTTTGAGCTGCCTGGAACCGCTCGCTTCCGTGTTAACGACCGTTTTTTGGCTGAATGTTCCCTTCGGCCTCTGGCAATGGGCCGGTTCGGGACTAATGATTTTAATGATTATGTTATTGGCTTTGACGCAGAAGGAAAATACAAGGAAAAAACAAACGGAAACATTAACTTCGTACGAACAACATCCGCCCGGCAAGTAAAAACACTGGCAGTGAAAGGAGTACGGTTTTCCGGAAAGGGGTGAACGGATTGCCCGTTTTCCAAGGAGAAATAAACGGAGCCGGGACATAACCGGCGGCAAATCATAGGACAAGAAGAAGTTGAGGAAATCTTTAATCCTCCTGTCTCATTTTGATACTTCAGTCATTCTTTTACTTCGTTCTTTTGTTGTTTAAAAGAAAAGCCGGCAGCATTTTACATTCGTAAAGTGCCACCGGCGTTGTTATTTAAGAGTTTTCATTTTTACAATAACCCGACCAATTGTAAACCGTATAAGATCCCGTCCTCTTCGCTAGATTTTGTTACGTATTTTGCAGCCGCTTTTACTTCCTCGACAGCATTCCCCATCGCGACGCTGTTCGGAACGGATTTCAGCATTTCAATATCATTTAATGCATCACCGAAGGCATATTGCCGTTCTTTGGGAATTCCGAGGGCTTCCGTAATTTTTTTAATACCTTCCGCTTTCGAGCCGTTATTCGGAAGAACATCGACTGAATACGGATGCCAGCGGATAAACTTTAAGTCAGAAAATTGTTCTTCGTACGGTTTTTCTTCCCCCTCCGCACAAACTAAAAACATTTGATACAAATCGCGGTTCACATAATAATCAGGATCATGGGAAGGGAAACGGTGAATTTTTAACGATTCGACACTGTCCCGGATAAAAGAATGCTCCGGAACATTGGCTTTCATATCCTGATGATCGAGATAAACGACCGGATGATCATTCTCCGAAGCCGTCTCGGTTAATTCCTCAATCGCACCGGGTTTGATCGGATTCGTATACAACACTTCACCGTTCAATACGACATATTGCCCGTTAAAGCTTACGTACGTATCAATTTCCAGTTCCTCCCGCAAATCTTCGAACATGAACGGAGCCCGGCCTGTCGCAATGGCCACCATATGTCCTTTTTCTTTCAGACGAAAAACAGCTTCCTTTGCAGATTGCGGAAGTTGTTTTCTGGAATCCAGCAACGTCCCGTCTATATCAAAAAAGATAATATTGCGCTCAATCATTTCATCACCTGCAATAAAGTATTTACCGCTACTCCTATTTAAACAGTGAAAAGGCTTCCAGGTCAAGCTGGAAGGCCTTTTCAAAATCTTCCTTTAGCCGTCGTAGAAGTAGGGAACAAAATGATTTTTATAACGATTTTCGAACGTGCTGGGAAATATATGAGAACAGAAGAACCCACGATAAAATGTGTTGTGATGAAAAGTCCGGCCGCTAGTATCCATTGCGGCCGGACTTTTACAGATAGCTGCTTTCTTTTACTGGTGCATGGTAGTATTTCAAAAGATGTTCTTTATAACGCTCAAACAATTCTTTAAATTGCTTCTCCAAATCTTTTGCTGACAATGGATGCTCTCTCATGCCGGCATGGTTAATATCATTACGGTTATCACCAATTTGATGGATGATCTTCAGTAAGGCTGGAAAATTTAACAAGTGGTCAATCATTTTTTGAATGTGATGGTCGTCGTCGTCTTCGCATTCAATCTTCAATTTTTGGACAATTTTTATTGCTGAATTGATCGCCTTACTGGCTTTTAATCTGTCATCCCGCTTACTCATTTCAAATCCAAATTTCAAGCATGTCGCCGTAATCATTAATTCACCAGCCATTGTATAGGATTGCTGGTAGAGTCCGTGCTTCCAGCACCATTCAATTGCTGCCAAACCAGATAGAACCGGATCCTTATCAACCATGGATTGAATATCTTTTTTAACTTTTGTCAGTAATTCTGTCAAGGGCAAAAATGCCGGACGAAGCATCACTTCTTTTATTTGTTCGATGCTTTCAATCGCATATTCTGCTTTTTCAGGGAGATCCATACTCCGATTCGTTTGCAGTGCTGATATTAATTCATCCCAGCTTTCGGCCAACTGTCTCACATATTTTAAATCAATGGTCGTTCTCCGTTCTTTCTTCCGTATCGCAATATCCTTTTCTTTAATCCAGTCTGTTAATCCCTCAACACGGCCAGTTTTTGTAAATGTGTACACATTAGTGATCCAATCTTGCATATCGACGAGCGAAGTTAAATCTATAATCGGAAATTCTTTTATTTCCGCTTTTGGATCATAAACTCCATAATAAATCCCATCGACCTGAATATTTTTTGTAATTCTGGCAAAATGGATAGATAAGAGCGCCAACATAGGCTGGTAACGAAAGGAGTGAGTGATATCAAAGATAACCCGGTCCTGATTTTCCATTATTTTTATAATAGTTTCAAACAGTTGCCAAATCGTTTCGATACTTTGCTCTGAAGATATATCATGGGTTTGGATCCAAAGACCATTTTCTTCAAATTTTCTCAATTTATGATAGAGAGAATGATCACCGGACCAATTAGCATTCTTTGCTTCAGGTGTTAATAAAATATGTATCTCATCAACCGGTGTTTTCTGCTTTAAGTATAGGTCAATCAGGGCTTCCTGAACATAGTTCGTCGGTTCAGCAATAAAACCGTCTATTTTGTAAGTACAAGTCTCATACTTTCCGGTACCTAAAAAGGTAATAAGTTTCCTCGTCATGACCAAGCCCCCCTCTATCTCGAAGACAATAAATCTGAAGGATACTCCCGAAAATTTACATGTCGGAAAACCCGTTTGATTTCTACCGATCCGTCCGGTTGTTTCACTTCAGTCACTTTCCGTTCCGTTGTAGCATAATAAACCTTGTGCCCCTTCCGTTTAAACCAGTTGACCATATAGTAGGTCGCACCGAATTCGCCCTGGACGATGGCAATATCCCCCGGGGACAGCTGTTTTTCCAGCCAGCCGGTAAGATCTTGAATCCAGGCCGGATTCCAGTCTCCGGCAGGCGGGATGTTCATCCAGATTGTTTTCAATTCTTCCGGCAGTTCCATAATCTTTTCCGGCCGGAAACGCGACTGCAGTTCATGGCGCTGCTCATCTGATAATGCGTGGGACAAAATCACAAAGACATTCATTGGAAACACCCCGCCACATGGTTTGTTGTTTATTCATCCAATAACTCTTTAATTTGCTTTACCTTGTGATATTGTTTCCTGCCTTTTTTCACTTTCCATTGCCCAGTTTTTTCCCAATAGACTTTTAACCGTTCTGCTGCTTCTTTATTCTTCAATTCCATTACGTTCTGGAAAATATCCGTCTTGCTTCGTTCAATATCATCCGGATCATCGGTTAATTGTTCAATGCGGTATAACAATTGCTGTTCCGGACTCATCTTTTGGATTTCCAGTTCTTTTTTCCGTTCCGCTTCTTTTTTCAGCTCCTCTTTCCAGATTTTTACTTCTTTTTGTAACTCCTGGTCGGTTACATCGCGCACCTCGGAAAATATACCGTATCCCAGGGCAGTTTTAGAACCAATGCCGAATTCAGTGAGTGCAGTTTTCGTCCACAAAAGAATCTGATCCATTGTTTCCTTTTCATCAAATCCTTCAGGCAGCCGTGTTTTGTTCATAGTCATAAAAACCGTTGCTTTGTCTACCGTTGCTGCCCAAAAGGAAATGGGAATCACCCGTTGCTGGTCCGAGGCCGGCTTTTCCCCCCGGTAATAATCAGAAAAGTGGGGGGCCATGATATCTCCCTCAATTTTTAGGCCGTCATATAAATAAATATCATAAAACTGGACAATTCCTCGTCTTTTTTGTGAACCAAAAACAGCTTCTGCAAACGGATGCTCTCCCAGTTTTTCTTCCATTCCGTCACAAAAGGCGTGAATAAACCAGTTGCGGACAAGGCCCTTGACACTCGAGCCTGGAATATATGGAATCCCGTAAACCGGATGGATGGATAACGAAGATTCCCGTACGTGGCCGGCCCCCAATCCGGGCAAAATGCGGGAATGCAACTTTCCTTCCAATTGCCGCACGGAATAGATATCCAAAACTTCAGCGAATGCACGGATCCGCTGTTTCTCCACGCTTTTGATTAATCGAATAACATCCCGGTGAATGGTTAGAGGGGATTGGATGGGTTTTACGGTAAACGTGATTTTCTCTCCGTGCTCCTTTCCGTTTTGGCCTTTCTGTCCTTTATTTGATTTTTTTTCAATCATCTGGTCATAATCAATATGATACGCTAAATGGGCTATTTTTCCTTTATCCGCGGGTTTAAATGCTGAATACGTATCCTTCGGGTGGAAATGCAAAGCGCTCCCTCCTTAATTTTTCAGCCGGCCCTCTACAAATCTGCGCATCCAATTCAATAACGCCAGCACTTCCATCGTTACAACCCGGTACTGCCGGCTGTCCATATTCACCACCGTCTTGACAAATTCCTCGTCCGGTTCGTTAAATAGATTCTTGTTTTTTTGCTTCAGCCAGGCATAAATTTGATCATAAATGATTTTATGTTCCCTGCCTTTGGAGTAATAAAAGGCCAGTGCCTGTCCGAGTCCGTTGGTCTGAATAATGGACGGAAGCCGTTTGATGTACGAACGATAGTTTTCTTTTTTATCTGGGTGCTTTTGAATAAATTCATCTACGGCATTATAGGCATAGGCTGCCCGGCCGTTTTCAATTGTCACCCGTTCCATTGCCGGTTCCCCCTTCCAGCCAGATCTTTCTCATCATGCCGTGACCGATTGTGCTGTTTCCGCCCAGTTGAAATACTGCCGGCACGATTGACTCATCAAGCATAAACTGTTCCACATCTTCAGCCGTCTTCATATTAAACGTTGGATTTGCGCGGACATCCCCGATATATAAAAGACTGTAAAACACTGTTTCCGGCGGAATATTTTCCTCATACCACAATGCGCCACCGTCCGCTGTACCCGTTTGTGGATTGATTTTAATCCGGGCATTGACTTCCGTGGATAGGCGGACAAAATCACTGAAATCATCATCATCCAGTACGACGAGACGGTCAGTGATGCTGGCGCTTACCCCGTTCTGCATAAATTCCCCAAGGCGCCCGGCCAGCTGTTTTGCCGCTTCCGTTTCCTTAACATCAAAAGCATATTCTTCCAGCACCATTTTACCGGATGTAATCATCAGCTTTTCCGAGGAAACGGTATTAGGTTCCGGTACCGGCAAAGGTTCAATCCCTGTTTTATGTAACGTCATATCCGCATTAAACCGGCGGAGTACCTGCGGGCAAGTTACCCAAGCGAAAACCCCCCGCATCGATTTGACTGGGAACAACAGAATCCGGGCGTCGCTGAAAGCGATCGCACTGGCTACAGTTTGATCTTTATTCCCTTCCGACGGTTCCGACCCGAAAACGAGCTTCAGTTTGTCATAATCCTCTCTTCCACGCAATCGGTAATCCACCGTGGAACGGATGGCCCCTTTTAATGAAGAACTTTCAATTTTGGGAAATCCTGTATGTTTTTCCCGCTGAATCGGCAGATCTACCAGTCCTACTTCACTGCCGCTTCCGGGATGGACTGATGAGATCGCATGCAATAGAAACGGTTTTACTTTCGTGTACATACCTCATCCTCCTTAATCATGAATTACCGGTGCTATGACAGCAAAACCAAAACCTTCCTGTTTTCCATAATCCGTGAATGAAAAACCACCTGCCAGTTCCAGGAAGCGGTTTAGCTGCTCTTCCCAGACATTGACGTATAATACGGATCCACGGGGCACCATATAATACCGTTTTTTCGGACGGTGGTTGGCAATATCCCATCCTCCGTAAAGATCCGGACGTCCGACTGCCGCCGTTAACAGTTCCGTTTTTAAACCGTTGGGTAGAGTGACAAACTGACCGTCAAAAGCCTCTGGTCGAGAACCCTTTTTCCAAATGGCAGGCGTTAACAGAATAATTTTTGCCATCCCCGTCCGGCGGATTTGCTCTTTTATATGTTCAATTTCCTTTGCTGTCCACAACGTAAAACTTTCATCCGTTTGCTGTAAAAGCCACGGCCGATTTTCCCCGCCGAGACGGACAAACCGCACATTCTTGAAGTCCGGAGCAGATGATGAGTATACGTACAAAGCATGATTGTCTTTAAAACGCAGCTTTCTCATCCGGTATAAGTATGATTCCTTTTTAGTCTGTTTTCCATAGTCAAGGGCAATCCCGATTTTATCTTCAAAACTGACAAAATCGCTGATTGTAAGCAGACAATCTGCCGGTTTGCCGGATAACAAGTATGTTTTCCAGTTCCCGATTTTCACAAAAAAAGGAGCTGCGCTTTTTGATTTTTCTTTAATCCTGGCCTGTAACAGCCAGCCGGTGGTTTGGGGGGATGCCGGTAAATCGGAACGGACCGGTTGAAGCGGGTATGCCTTGAATTTCCCGTCTTTTTCAATCACCTGATAATCAAGAGGAAGAGGGAGCACCAGCTCATTTCGGAACATCAATCCGTTAAACGCAATGGAAAACTCTCCAAGTTCATCCGGCGTCCCCATCCACTTTTTTACAGCTTCATCCGCACTTTCCGCAAATCGGTCAAAAGTGGAATGTTCATGGATATACGCCGCCCTGAGCGCACCGTATACGGTATTCGGCCGCGGCGGGAAAATTCCCGTATTATGGGTGTCTTCCCCTGCTTCCGTCGTCTGCTGTCCTTTAAAAAAAAACGTATCGACCGGCTTTAAATAAAAGGACCGCTTCACCGTCAACTTTCTCTCTCCTTTCGTCCGAAAAAGGAAAGTATTTTTAACGTATGAATAAAATCCATCGTTGTCGGCACGTTTTCATAGATCAGCATGAAATCGTCCACATATTCTTTTATCGTTTCCGGAGGCAGTTCCCGCTTTGCCGACCGGCTGATTAACCGGACCAGTTCGGTTTGAACAAAACATTTTGGAACTTTTTTAAACTTTTCTGACGGAGCTGGGGCATTTTCATTCGGAAGCAAGGGATGAAATCCATCGATAAATTGGAAAATAAACGTATCGGACAGTTCATTTTTTAACAAGTCTACAATCCGGATCAGCACGTCGATCGTTTTCTTTTCCCCGAGCAACCAGGGAAGCACTGTTTCCGATTGTTCACCCGACCGGGTGTGAACGGCAATCGCCAGGGCATTCTTGGTTTCTTCCTTTTCATCTTTCTTTTGATCTGTATCGCTATTCGTCGGCTTACGATATGCCTTCGCTTTTGCTTCCAGGGCCCGTGCGGCCTGGAGCGCCATCCGCATATCCGATTTTTCATGGGCTATAACCAGCCCGCCTGAGGATGTAGCAGATTTATCCAGGCCTTTTTCCCCGTCGCTGAAGGAAAAGCGCAATTCATTAGCAATCGCCAGCGCTTCACTGAGAGGTAAAAACGCCAGCACGTCATCCCCGCCGGCATAAATTAACATGCCATTATATTTCTCTTCAACGATCGACGGTACGGTTTGAGCCGAATAATTTTTCAGCTTTTCACTGACCTTGCCGTAGTCTTCCGGGTTTTCACCGGAAAACCACTCTCCCATATTGTCTCCATCAATCATGATGATGCCGTAATACTTTTCCTTCTCGTCAGAAATGTCCACCGTTGATTTAAAGGAAGAAAATCTGGTTTGAACAAGATCAGAAGATATTCCATGTTGACGTTTATAATAATTTTTAAAATAATCCCTGGCCAGCCGTTTCGTCAGGCAAACGCCGCATAAAAATTCATTGTCTTTAATTCTTGCAATCCCGGAATCTTCTTTTTTCCGGAAATCCGTATGCCTTCTAGACCAGGTACGGATCAGCTTTCTTTTCATTGTCCCGTATGAGTCATCCTCTGTTATCGGCTCACCCACCAGCGCCTGCCGTTCATGGCAAACCGAGCAAGTCAGCCCGATTTGTTCCATCTGGGGAAACTGCTTGTCATTTTTAATCGCGGCCAGCCGGCTTTCCGCCCGTTCCCTTACTTCTTTAAAACTGGCTGAATCCGGATAAGGTTCGGCCACCCAGTAGATTTCCAGAAGAGAATCAATCTGTTTCTTGCCTGTTCGTATCATCTCTTTGATTTTTTCCCGCTCCAGCTGATCCGAAAACAGCTTACATACCGACTGTCTAAACATTTTACGGAAGCATTTCCGGACGGCAGTTTCCGCCTCGGCCAGCATGTTCTCCACTTCAGTCCGGTTCGCGGTTAAAAGAGCCGTGAACCGGTTCGGAACCGATGCGATATGTACGGTTGATGGATTCGGATGACGAATTTCTTCAGATGGTATTTTCGGATAAAGCAGTTGAAATTTGGATTCAAACTTCTCATACAAGCATTCAAGTGCCTTGCGAACAAAAAAGGACAAAATATAACTGCCGCTCCATAAATCTTCCGTTTTCCGGGCGGACGCAATAAAAGACTGAACCGGTCCGACGGAAAAAACAGCGACATAACGGTCGGACAACTTATTTCACCCCCAGACTTTCCAAAAAAATCCTCTTTTCCTGTTCATATCGTGAACCGAAATCCGCTTTCCAGTTTGTCCGCAGTTCCGTAATCACAGGATAATACAAAGCGCCAATTTTTCTGACCGTGCACCATAACGGGGAAGCTTTCCGTGGATTGGAAGAGCCGAGACTGCCTTTGCGGTTTCCATAATGGGAAGCATAACCGATCTCCATCACGGCTTCCTTCGCACTTTCCTTTCCTTCCCCGATATACACCGCATACAGAAAAGGATGCGAAACAGTGACATCATCTTTTTTCTTCAAAAGGCAGTGTAAGTCAGGATTCCATATGTACCGGTCTGCGGCCTCCAGGCGTTCCAGCACCGATTTAAGCGAACGGGAAAATTCTTCAATACTTTCCCAGCGGTGACTCTGCCACTGAATCGCTCCGAATCCCCTTCTGGCCCGCTGACCAATCCCGGCTAAATGGAGCATGTACTGTAAAATATGGTCGTATTGGTCAAGATCCGGATTTCCTTTAACCACCCTGAGTGTGATTTCTCCTGTTTCGTTTTCTGGAATTACAGGAGAATTCACTTTATTTTTATGAGGTAAAATTTTCCTTTTCTCCCGGTCATTTTTAAGCGGGGATACCAGCAGCGTAAGCGGGGATTTCCTTTTATTATCAGTGATGGTGCCACTGAAGAGCCGTACTTCCTCACATAACAGTTCATTTGTTTTCCGGGCTTGCAATGTCCGCCACCAATACCGCAACACTCCCTTCAATGAAGAGGCCCGGAACTCGGCTTGTTTTCTATTTTCATATCCGTGCACAGCTGCCGGAGAAAGAAATGTAAATGGATAATGCTGTTCCTCAACCGCACTGATCCTTTTTTCTGTTTCCAGTTTTCTTCACTCCTTCATTGCAGCCATTGATTACGTATGCATGGCTGTTTCTGCCTGGTTGATGTGGTCCGTATAGTCCCGGAAATCTTTTTCATCTGCATATAAACCGGTGCCCTTACTGACTTCTTTTTCATAGTCATCATGATCGTACCAGATATAATTGATATAAAGGACGTCGTCCCGATCGTCGTATTGATAGGTACAGCGGAAAACTCTTTGGCCTTTACTGGCACCTTTGTACAAGAAATATCGCAATTTTTTCGGATCGACTTGTTTAAATTGCAGTTCATGACGCAAATCATCGGATGAAACCCGGTTTTTTAATTTTTTGGCCAGTTCCTGTAACTGTTCGGAAATAAACCGGGATAGATGTCCATTGTTTTTGATAAACCTCCGTGCCTGTGCGGACAACAGGTAACGGGTGCCGAATAAATCAGGGTAATCTTTCCACTCAAAAAGGAAGAAACCGAACGGGCTTAAGCTGACCAATCCTTCTTCTTTGCTGAAGATGGCAGGATAATGATCGACTATTTGTTGTTCTGGAAAAGACAGCTCTTCATAGCCGACATAATCTTTGTAACATCTTCTTAACAAATCCCCATGTTCCTGAAGAAACTCCCTGTCAATTCCCAGGGGAACCGGAGGGATTTCCACCAAGATTTGTGTTTGTTCATGCAAATAGACCATCGGATACTTCAGAAAAGAACCGACAAGATAGCCCAGAGCGGTTAATATCTTATACCCGCCAAGCGGTGCAAAACAGGTTGACCCCGGTTCTCCTTCCGACAAAGCATCTCCCAGCTTTTTCAGAAAGCCAGTCGTTTCGTTTTTGAGTTCTTTCTCATCCGACACGGTCATTTGAATTCTTTTTGTTTTCACGTTTATATTTTCTTTGGCAAAAATCTCGCTCAACAATTTTTCACAGATATAGCCGCCAATCGTTTCCGTAAAAAATAAAGTGACCGATGGCCGGTTCGCCAATTTTCGTTCTTTTTTTAAAGCATATATTAAAGAATACTCCGCGCTAATGGATTCGGGATGTTCGGAAAGGAGAGGAAAATGCAGTCTGGCCTGATCCAAAAAACGGCTGATTTTCTTTTCCAAATCTTCCGTCAAAGCGGCAATATTTTTTTGTAGCATTCCCCGGGGCACTATATCTTTAAATTCCCCGTCTTTCGAAAAAGAGAAATAACTGTTTCCTTGGATTAAAGAAATTCCACATGTCATCACTACATGATGGTACATCTTTCTCACCTGAATGGTTAAAATCTGACGGATTTTACCAAAAAAGCGAAACGTTGGTAAACTTTGGACAAAAAGAAATTAAATATATTATTCGACAAACCGGGACAAAATACCTGCTAATCCCCCAAAAATTAACAAACTTTTCAAAATTAACTAACAATAAAGTGTTACAACATCTACATAAAAACGGGACCAGATGACAAAAGCAAAAAAAATCCGGACAGATTTCGTACCAAAATCCATCCGGAAAAAATTCGACCACACCTATTCCTCATCGGTAAAATCAAAACCAGGCTCAGGGAATCGGGATTGTCTGAATTGTCATAGGTAAGATCAAAACGACGTTATTTGATTTTATTTGGTTATTTGGAATTCATGGTTTCAATTCCTCATAGGTAAGATCAAAAC
>CALGYZ010000078.1 GCA_937934645.1 uncultured Bacillaceae bacterium
AAATGGGTTCTTTTTTGCATTTATTAAGTGAAAAAATTTAATGGCCAAGAAAGCCTAAATCACAAGGTTTTAGGTTGGTTCAGAAATCACGGTGAATAAATCAGGTTAATGTAAACTCAAGGTGGTGTATTTTTATGAGGTGACTTAGTTCCGCGGTTACTATTTATACCTCAAAATACCATAAAATAGATTTAAAATTACTCATATTACTATAAATTCAAAAAAAGTATAATAATAAAATAGTGAAAATACAATCCTATTAAAATACTATCTTTATGATAAGGAGCTCTGAATATAAAAAGATTTCATTAGGAACTAAGTAACAGCTTTTAACGATGAAATTAATAATAAAATATTTAAAAAATGAGTCCATTTCATAATTACTTTATTGGTGAACGTAAAGAGATCTGCGCTCACATTTGGCAAAAATTAAAAAACTTTGTTCACTTTAAAATCCTAAATTCTAATTTAAGCATTAGGAAACTATACCCTTGTTTCGTTTGAATTTTTCAGGGCTTAGAACTCATCTTTACTTGAGAAAAAATTATGCACCTTGCTTTTGCCTTTAGATGTTCATTCGGCCAAATGCTAGCTTTGATGTGTTATAAACAAGAGTCACAATATCAAAGGGTACCTTGACACGCCCACATGTTCGGCAACTAACGTTATCGAGTTAGAAATACTCTATAATGTTAGTATTGACGTGTTCAACTACTGTACGCTGCTTGAATAACCTTTTCCATGCCTTCTTAGAGCCTATTGCCGGTGCGGTGTATTTTCTCAGATTGTTGTATTCTTTATTTTAAATACCTTCTGACCAAGGCTCCCGAGCCAATGGACTATCTTTACACTCTTTTGGCCTGGCCGAATATCTTTGAGCATTTCAAATATTTCGTCATAGATGTCATAACGATATGAATGTTCTCTGACACAAGTTGATGCAAAGTTTAAATCAAAACCAACAATTTTTGGTTCATTTCTCTTGTTATAAGCAATGACAACTTGTTGACCCATTCGATGGATTTGAAAGCAGCAGGCATCCTCAGTTAATATCAAGGCTGTGTTAAAGGACAATGTTGATTTTGATGTACTTTGTTGATTGGAGTAGAAAACACGGAGACTCCTTCTAAAACGCAAAAGCATATTAGTCGTGCGTAGGCTTGTTCATGGAAGCTTCTCAGTGTCCTCCTAAAATGCTAAAGCATTTTAGCCGTGCGTGGGATATCTCGAAGAAGCTTCTCAGTGTCCTGCGGGAACAGTGAGACAGGTGAGACCCCGCAGACACAACCAAAGGAACAAAGGCTGAGAACGCCACGTCCTGCGGCGACGCCTTTGTGACCAACATCCTGTTGGCCTGAGGCCTGAGGAGGCTCAGGCCTAGATGAGCGAACCGTGCGTGGCCGTAACGGAAATCCAACAAAGTTTAACAGAGGCAACATCAAAATAATCAAAACCACCCGTGTGAACGGGTGGTTTGTTCTACGGCTGAAAGCCTCTGTTACTGGCCAGCCCTTCAAAGGGCACTGAATTGTCCGCCAACCGCACTACTTTTCCGGCAACCCTCGAAGGGTCACTGCTTATTTCCTTTTATTTTTTCCCTTTACTTCTTCTCCGGTGAATGGTTCTATGTATTCCATCATACTCAGTTGCTCTACAACTATATCATCTTGAATTTGATTTCGTATGTATTCTTCTATCGCCTTTTTGTTTCTCCCTACTGTATCCACATAAAACCCTTTACACCAAAATTTTCTGTTCCCGTACCGATTTTTTAAGTTTGCATGCCGGTCAAAAATCATGAGACTGCTCCTTCCTTTTAGATATCCCACAAATGAAGATACACTTATCTTTGGTGGAATACTGACCAGCATGTGAATATGGTCTTTACATGCAGTAGCTTCTATAATTTCTACACCTTTTCTTTCACATAATTGTCTCAGTATTTGTCCAATATCCTTTTTTAACTTCCCATATATTATTTGTCTCCTGTACTTTGGAGCAAACACAATGTAATACTTACAATTCCATTTAGTATGTGCTAAACTGTTTAAGTCAGACACAATAGATCCCTCCTGGTTGTTTATTTTGGTTGGCAGACCAAAATCTATTGTAACACCATGAGGGAGCTTTTTTTTGATACAACGCTGAAAGTTTTCCAGGACCATACGCCTAGCGTATGGTTTTCTTAATCCAATAAAAAAGCAAGTAAAGAAAAACAAACCGTTTTCCCCACTTGCTTTTATTTTGGGAACTTATCAGTCAACTTCTATCCCGATGCCGAATACCACGAAACAACACGGGACTATTTTCTGCGCCCAAACGGCAACAATCCTCCCGGTTCCATTTTATCGTTCATTTTTCATCTTCAAACTGGTGTTTAACCTCCACCCTTTTATAATAGAAATATTTCCCGAACCAAAAAGCGGCATAAACGATGAGAAATGCAACAAAACTTATTAAAATGGCCTGCGCACTGAATGGAATCCACTTAGCAATGAAAAAAACAATGACAAAATAAACAGCGATGGACAGAAAAAAATGAATGATTGTTTTTTCAAGGAGCTCCATCCGTTGTCATCAAAAATAAAGGAAGCCAGGCCGAAATATATCCCGAGAATAAAGGAACAGAGCATATAAAGCCATATTTGATCAACCGTTGCATCGGCACCCGTGAATTTTACAATCGTGAGGACAACGAAAGTAAAAATACCGCCGAGCGCAATCCCCATCATGCTTCTTCTCAAAGCCTCAATGATCATCAGACTGCCCTCCCATCGCCAACCGTTTCTTGATTGCTGCCACATATTTTCGCGAAATATATTCTTTATTCCCTGAACGGAAATAGACACATAGATTGCCGTTAAATGATAATTCAAAGCGCTCAATTTGATTGAGATTGCCAATCACAGATTTCGAAAAGCGCATAAAACCGTAAGGTGACAACATTTCTTCCACCTCATAAAGCTTCGTCCGTATTTCAATATTTCTTTTTCGTATGCGGGCAAAAATTTTTCTGTTTTCAGCATAGATAAAATCAATCTCGCCGGGCTCGAGGAGAACTGTTTGGTCAGACTCCATGCCGAAAAGGCGCAGGCGATTTTTTCCCTTAATCATAGCAACAATTTATTCCAGTTCTTCGTTCCACTCATTTGTCTTGATTGTAATCTACGGTTCTGTGTGCTTTTCATCAATTTCAATGTTCAGTTTCATCATTTTGCCTCCAATGACAGCTATCCCTTGGCCCGTTTCAAAAAATTCGGGTAAAAAAATAATGCAAGGATAAAGCCCGCAAGGCCAAACCCAAATAAAATAAGGAATGTTTGCAAGAACTCAACGGTTTGAAGCGTGCCTGCCATGGCATCCTGAAGAGCCTGATGCGCCCAATACTGCGGCAGCAAGCGGCTGATCAATTGCGATAAATCAGGCATCCTGTCAACGGGCACCCAAAGTCCCCCGAGCAGTGCCCCTCCCAAAGCGATAACCTGTGTCAAAGCAATTCCCATATTGCTTGTTTTTACGGTGACGGCCAAAGCCAATCCAATCCCGGTAACCGTAAACGTAAGAAGCAAAGATAAGACAATCAAATAAAAGGGCTGCTCCAGCGGAATTTGATAGACCAATTTTCCAAACAAAAGCAAAACCGTAATCTGTATAAATACAATATACATGCAAGAGATCCATTTTCCCAATAAATATAGATTGGACGGAAGCGGGGTACCGGCAATTCTGGCAACCATTCCGATTTTGCTGTCTTTAAGAAAAGATTCCGTCATCGAAATCATTATAAAAAACACAAACATAATCGTATATCCGGGAACAATGGAAAGGATAATCTCCCGGCTTTCCTGCTCACTTGCTCCGGACGTGAAAACCGATATAAATAATACCGTAAATATAATCGGCAAAATCAAAGCCCAGAATAAAAGTCCCCGATCCTGAAGATTTTTCTTCAATTCCAATGTAATAACGGCATTCATTCTTCATCCCTCCGTTCATTTTCATGCTTTAAAATCCGTGCTTAATCCCGCAATTGACTGCCAGTAAGCGAAAAAAACACATCCTCAAGCCGCGGCCTGACAAGCTCCAATTGTTCAATATCGCTGTTATGCCGTTTTGAACATTCGATGATTTTTTCCATAACCTCCAAAGGAGCATTTGAAGTGATGAAAAATCCTCCGTTTCGTTCTGAGACTGTACCATACTGACTGATGTTTTCCGGCAGGCAATTCCGGCCCTTAACATACACTGCAGGATTGGCGTATTTTTGAAGCAACCCTTCAATCGTGCCGTTTTCCACAATTTCTCCCCGATCAATAAAAGCCGCTTCATCACACAGCCGTTCAATTTCCTCCATATAATGACTGGCATAAATGACTGTCCGCCCTTCTTTTTTAAAACGTTCAATCATTTGAAAAATATGAAGGCGCGACTGCGGATCTATCCCGACTGTCGGCTCATCCATAATAATCAAATCCGGCTGATGCAAAATCGCACAGCCGATATTCAGGCGGCGTTTCATTCCCCCCGAAAAAGACTGCACCTTATCCTTTTTTCGCTCTTCGAGGCCAATGTCTGCCAGAACTTTGTTGATGCGGGTCTTTAATTCCTTCCCGCGCAACCCGTACAGCTTCCCAAAAAAAGATAAATTATCCAGGGCCGATACCGTTTCCTCAAGCGCAATATCCTGGGGGACATAACCAATCCGGTTTTTTTGACCGGAACAGTGAATTTCCCCGTCGAAATCATGAATAATTAAAGCAATGATTTTGATTAATGTTGATTTACCTGCCCCGTTTGGACCGACGAGACCATAGCAAACACCATTTGAAATATTTATAGATACATTGTTTAATGCCCTGACAGAGGCATAAGTTTTGCTCACATTCTTTACTGCCAGCAATGTAAAACACCCTCCTTTACCGTCTGCATAATTATGGCAAATAAAAATCCGGCAGTCTCTGCATACTGAATAACACGCTAAATCATATGCTTAAGATGCCGGAATTATGGAATGTAGTGATAAGTCATTTTTTAAGGATATCCTTCCCTGCCCGGGTTGATCATTGAGGTTTACGTGAACATTGGAAGTTGTAATCTTTTAAGACCGGAAAAGGGCGGCAACTAATGATGTTTTGCCCCTTTCCTTTTGATTTTTTTATAAAAAGATCAAATAAATATTCAGTGGGGATAGAAAAAGGTGTGGGAAATGAGAAGCTGAGGGAGATATGGTAAGTGCTATAGATAGCGGGGCCCGAAGTGAGTTTTTTAGTTCATGAACAGGGAGACGGTTTGGGAAAGTTATTTCCATGTAGAGTGTTTTCTTCAAATTAGGTAGTAGTTCGAAAAACCGTAGCCTGAAATCTGAATGCAAAAATGGATCCAGTTCTTTAAACCGGGATCCAATCTGCTCACGGTTTCTCTTAAACGGGATCTTGTTCGTTAATGCAGAGCCCAAATAACAGCCGGTTCTTCTAAAACAAAACTTAGTTCGATAAACCGGATCCATTTTTGTAAAAGGTTTCTCCAATTCGTTCTCCAATTCGTGTTCTAGTTTGACAATCTAAAACCCAATATGAAATCTATAATCAAAAACGGGATCCAGTTCCTTAAACCAGACCCCGAAATACAAGTGATTCCTCCAAAACAGACACCGGTTCCGAATGTGTCAGTAGTAAACCGCCACACCTTTAAAGAAAGGTTGGAATATATACAATTTATTCCCAAGACATATCCTGTTCCCTGGCCCGGTCTTCCGATACAACCTTTATTCCGTTTCTTTTAAGCAAGGCAGCGGTGACTCCGTTTCCAGCGATTTTTTCACCCGTGAATTCCCCGTTATAAATCATGGAACTTCCGCAGGATGGACTGTTTTCCTTAAGAATAACAAGGGTTGCGTTCACCTGCTTCACTTTTTCCAAAGCAGCATAAGCGCCTTTGATAAAAAACTCCGTGACATCCTCGCCGGATTCATTGATTACCCTTGCCTTTCCGTCCAGCACATCTTCCCCGTCCCCGCCGACGATTTCCGCAGGCACCCTTGGTGTGGGAAGTCCGCCCAATACCTCGGGACAAACGGTTATTGCTTTCTTTTCCTTGACTAACCGGCCAATTTTATCATCAAGACAATGGCCCCCATCGTATCTCACCTTTAAACCTGCCAAACAGGAACTGACTACGATCACAGCCTTCACCTGCCAGTGCATTTTGATTTGTTTTTTACAAAAAAACCCACTACCATTTTATTCCAAAACCCAAGTCCTTGTCTTCAAACCAAACGGCATAATCCCGGCCACTGTAAAACTTTCCATTCCTTAGTGTAATCCCGGCCGCTGCATATATTCGCGTCCATGCACTATCCGTTTTTGGACAGTTGTTCTTTAATTTCCTCCGGTTTCGTGTCAAATTCCGCTAACAACTTTATCGTACCGTTGAAAAAATGAGCAACTCTCGAAATTAAATAGATAATTACCAAAAATAGAACCATACCCATAATAGCTTCAACTGCTCATTTTTCTCTCTCCTTTTAATTGCAAAAATCATCCATAAACTGTGTATTGAACAGGACTTTTCCTGTTGAACTCATCCTTAAAACAAGCAAGACACACTTCCACAAGCAGTCTATCAAATAATCCCAAAAATATTAGTCAAAAACAAAAATTTAA
>CALGYZ010000079.1 GCA_937934645.1 uncultured Bacillaceae bacterium
TTTCGCCCCCTCCGCCGCTTCCAGCCCGTCCTTCGTTTTCCGGGATATAATGACCCGGAAAGACTGCAGCTGAAGGGTCTCATTCATGCCCCGAATCAGGCTTGTGCCAGAGGCACGTTTCTTCTTGATATCACTCTTGTAATTCGGATGTTTGAAAACAAATTCCTTCAATTTTGAAGCTTTTTTCAAGGCCGGCAGCGCTTCGCGGTAAATCGGGTAAGTCCTTCCGTTCACAATAATCGACGCAGTTTTTAAATCGAGCGACTTCGCCGTCACATCAAAAACGTCCTCTTCCGGCAAACCGAAAAAAGCCAGCCAAAAATAACACCTGTACACGATGTCCACAGTCTCTTCGGAAACCGGGTCAAAGATTTTATTTAAATACCATTCCAGGTGCACGGGGTTAGCCACCATAAGCCGGCGCATCTTTTCCGTATTCTCCGGGTTTATTTTGAAAAAATTGTCGTTCGCTCCCGGCACATCATTGTCCAGACACCACCTTGTATAATCATTCAGAACAAAGATGCGCGGGTTCCTGTCCCAATATCGCAGCCCCATAATGTCTTCGGCCATTGTCTCGAGTTCCTCAACGGATCTGCTGCAGAGGTCTGCGCCCCACTTTTCTTCATATTCACCGGTCGCCTCAAAGAGCGTGATGCAGTATTCTTTTGTGCTTTTTTTGTCTGTGTAATAGTCAATAAATTTTCTTTTTGCATCTGCATTAAACATCCGTTTTGCTCCTTTGAATCTCAGACATACATTCCGCGATCCTGAAGCCGGGCTTTTGCTGCCGCTTCGGGAGGAATCGGAAGAATTGTTCTGCTTCCCATGACGCAGAAACATCCTTTCGTTCGTATGATAATCTTTCGTTATCACTATTATAAAAGTAATTTGTCTTTTTCGCTCTTTAAATTTGAAAATTCTAAGATTCCGCAGGAATGAAAATGCAAAAGGGCTCGCAAGAAAAGCCCTCTCAAAATTGCCATAAAAAAATCTGTCGAAGCTTCCCCCCACAAAAGCTCGACAGACCTATTTCATTTTACAATGCTAAAACTGATGATTCTGTATCAAATGTACGAATTCTAATTTAATCTCCGAAATTTTCCAAAAGTTCCACCCGGCATTTCAAAAGATCAAAGGCATCGAGGTAAGCATACTTCCCCGATCCGTCTCCGTAAAAGCCCTCCTGTTCCAAAACCATGCCGAGTTTCTCACACTCGGCCACCGTCTCATCAATGCTGTCCACGACGAAGGCAATGTGGTGGATGCCCTCCCCGTATTTATCGAGATGATCGCGCCAGACCGAAGGCTTGTCATTCGGCTCAATCAGCTCAAGCTGCACGCCGTCCGACAAATTGAAAAACGCCAATTTACTCGCTGCTTCCGGGGCAGGCTCCCCAAAGACTTTCGTTTTCGTAATCGCATAATCCCCGTTAGGATTCGCCTCCGCCGGCTCACAGCCGAAAATCATCGCATAATTCCGGCTCGCATTCTCAATGTCATGCACGACAAAACCGACCTGTGTAAATCTCGCTTGATCCAGAATTTTTTGTTTGTTCATGTTTTTATCCTTTAATCGCACCCATGGTAAGTCCGCTAACAATCTGATTACTGAACATAGAATACACAATAATTGTCGGCAAAACAGCTATAACAATAGCAGCAAACATTTGGACATAATTTGTAGCATAAGGACCCACAAAATACGTTAATGTTACCGGCAAAGTTTTCTTCATAGGATCAGAAATAAATACCATCGCAACCAAAAGCTCGTTCCATGTCGCAACAAAACTCATCAGTCCGGTTACAAAAAGACCGGTTTTTACCAGCGGCAAAGCTATATTGAAAAATATTCTGTAGATTGAACATCCATCAATACAAGCAGCCTCAAAAATTTCACGAGGCATGCTCCTGAAAAAACCCACCAAAATAAAAATAGTTATAGGAAGAGCAAATGTTATATAGGGCAACATTAATCCGCCGAGTGAGTTAGTAAGACCAATTTTTGAAAAAACAACAAATAAAGGAATTAAAATACAATGCACCGGCACCATCATCCCGATCATAAAATAGATCAATGCAGCTCCTGATAATTTCCACTTCATCCTTGCAATCCCGAATGCTGCCATAGCACCGAAAAGCAAACTCACAATTAAGGTGACCGTACATACAACAAACGAATTTTTAAGTGCAACACCTAACTTTCCTGTATTCCAGGCAAATATATAATTTCCCAGCTGCCAAACTTCCGGCAATCCGAAAGGATTAGAAAAAACTTCAGCGTTTGTCTTGAATGAAACCAGCACAATCCAAAGCAGGGGCAGGACATATACGGCTGCCAACAATGTCAATATTATATAGATTATCGGTGTAGAGAGACGGACCTTGTTCCTCTTATTATTTTTACTTATATTTTTACCAGTCATTGTCCGTCTCCTCTCAAGCCGCAAAATCACGAGTATTAATTGTACGGTTGACAATTAATGTAACTGCAAGCGACATAATCAAAAGAACAACAGAAATCGCACTCGCATAGCCATATTTGAAATAGGAGAACCCTTGGAAATAAAGCCATGTTGCAAGAGTATGCGTTTTGTTATTCGGGCCACCTTGTGTCATGTTATAGACCAAATCAAAAAATTTAAGAGAACCTATGCAGGTTAATGAAATTGTGGTCTTCATCATAGGCTTCAGCAAGGGTAAGGTAACATGAAAGAATGTCTGACGCTTATTAGCTCCATCAATATGTGCCGCCTCAAACAAAGTATTATCTATACCGGCAATACCGGCCATATAAAGCATCATTGTAGTACCCACATATATCCATAAAGCAACGATGCCGATCACCCACATGGTCAGTGGAATGAAGCCCTGAACATCCATCAACCAATTTTTACCTTCAATTCCAAAGACTGCAAGCAATTGATTCAACCCCATATTAGGTTTTAAAAGGAAGCTGAACAAAAGCCCG
>CALGYZ010000080.1 GCA_937934645.1 uncultured Bacillaceae bacterium
GCGCGATCAATATTTTCTTCTGTTCCAATGACCACTACTACTGTTCCGCGGAACTGGTCAGTAATGGATTTCAAATGATACGACAGGTTATCTTGTTTAAAAAAGTCTTTGGGCAATTGACCGTATAGTTGGCGCGGCTGATCGGAAATATTATGCTTTACTCCAAGCGCTTCAGACATTGATTCTAGCTTTTTTACAAAACATCCTACTTCTTTTCGCTTTTGTGGGTCATAGTTCAACTGTGGATCGACGAAATAGCTGACGGCTACATTGCTCGTTTCATACACTCCCGACTGCTTGAGCCCTCTATAAATCTCATTTGTTTTATATCCTTGTCCAAACGCCATCAGTGGGGAATCCAGCTCATTAACATCATAGCCTAGATTAACCGCCCGCACATTTTCTTTTTTGAACGTCAACACTTGTTGTTGCCTAAGCAAGCGGAACGTTTCTGTATAAAGCTTAGACATTTTTTCATGCGGCGACAGCTTAACCAGGCGATTCACTTTTTTCGTCATCGATGGCGGCAATTGCTCATATGAACAAGTTAACTTTAATAAATGGGGCAAATATGGAAGAAGATCACCGTTTCTGTTTTTTACATGTACAACCGGTGTTTTTTCATGAACCCCTTTTAGCTTCCACAGTTCATTTTTTTCTAAGTAATAATCAATGACACTTTGTTGTAAAAACGGACTTTTTTGCCCAGCTGTATAGTCAGCAATTTCTACAAATGTGTAATAGTATGCTCGCCTATTAAATGGGTCGACAACCTCCATTCCTTCTTTGAGAAGCGATGGATCATTATTGATCACATCTTGCAATGTTTTTCGATATTCAAAACGGTGCTGATAATCAAAACCAACGAAAATATCTCCATTTTCTTCGACTAAAAAGGAAATATAGATCGCCGGATGAATGCTAATTTCACCGACATGCATAGACTGTTCATTGGCTAAACGGAATAAGTCGTTATCCATCTTATAGCTGCTTTTACAACGATTCTCTAATTCTTTCTTTAATAATTTTTTTAAAATTGTTCTTTCCATAGGCAAAGAACATTGAATAGGCCGATGTTCGTGCTGAATATAACGATGATCTCCCCAATGACAAATCTCTTCAAACGATGCTATATACTGTCCGTGCGCCGTCACCGTTATGTACGAATTTAGCTTTCTCAGTTCATAAGCGATCGAATGGGCATAAGAATATTTTTCGTGCGGATTAGATAGAGGAACCGTATAAAGATGAATAGCAACATCAGACGCTTTTTCATTCGCCTTACATTCAGAAAAATAATAGTGGTTCACAATTTCACCGCCTTTCCAAATCGATCCACGGTATATTATATCATCATCTTTCGGAATTATAGTAAGAATAGAATGATTTAAAATAAAAATCTGAATTGAGTATCATGCACGAAGCCAAAATGAACCCGACAAAGCCTGTTGTATGCGATTATATAGCCATAATGACTGATTTTATGCTAAGCAACTTTATAAACCGTATTTTTTAGAAAGTTGAATTTACACATTGAAGCTGTCCCGGAAGGCCGGTAAAACCGATGTTTGGGACAGCTTCGTTCTATTTTCATCCAAATGGATGATCTAAGATCATATGCAAATACTGAGGAACCATTGGAACATAACCTGAAGGCTTGCAGCCGATTAAAGTTCTACTTTTGTTCAAGAATGACTTCTTTACATAATATCTTTACCCAAGGATGTGTATAATCAAAAGTATAGATGTTAATGTGATGCAAGCCCATATTAGTCTGTCGGCTGTTGTACACCCTTTCAAATAATACATCACGTTAATCTCGTCTTTTGACAGTTGGGTAAACTTACTTGGCATACTAAATTCTGCTTTTAGGCAGTCCTTAAAAACAGTGTCAATTCCCTAGTTTCACTCTTACCGTCTTGTATATCCCAATAATAATCTAAGCTGATTGATAAATCTGTTAAATGATTAACCCATTTAACATCCGTTATTATACTGTCGGTAAAATCAAAAGCGTTCTCAATTTCTTCAATGTTACTTGCAATAATCAATGAAACCGCCCGCTTTCAGAAATAAAAACTTTGTGCATTTGAGAAGTATTCATTCTGAAGATGAATTGGATGATTGACAAGGAAGACCATGGTAGTAGCGCATTCTTAGAAGAAAATGGTCATGAACCATGTTAATGTAGTCAATTTTTTGCTTTTTAATACCATTTTAACACGTTGTGGAGATACCGACCATCAATAAACAAAGCAATTCGTGAATACAAAAAAGATCTTTGTTCAAGTAAAAATAAAAGGAGCGGGCATGATATCTCTCCTCTTGGCTTATCATACATATGAATGACGGTGTTTATTTGTAATTTGAAAAAGGATTCTGAAATAATGTGCTAATTTACACTAATCACTCATGTTCTTTTACCCCAATTCTTCTTTCAATTCAACAGGACCGTTCACCGCAAATGTTAAAAGACTAGTACTCCAGAGAATGACAGACATAGGCTCAAAACTTTATACTTAACCGGCGCAACATGTCAAATGTATCGACATAGGGCACATTGAATGCATGGCAAACATTAGGAATAAAAATTCTGCTTTTGGAATTAGGATGAAATTGTTCATGTGTTACTACAATAAAATTGTATGTCTTTGCAAACGCTATTAACCAACTATCTGCTGCACTAGCAAACTCTCTTTTTGCCGCCTCAAAATATTGCCCCTGCTGAACAGCCCAAGTAATAATTTCCTGATATGTTCTAAGAACTTCAATCTTATCGGTTGGCTCGAACCATTGGGCAAAATGATGATTGGCCCATTCGCTTAATTCATCATTTTTATGGAAGCTATTAATTTCTTGTTTAACACGGTCAATGCTTATGATGTTGCCGTTTTCGGCATGTTGAAGCAGGGCATCCCAAAAGGAAGGAGCGATATCAAAAGAATAATACCTTTTATAGGCTTCAATAAAAATGTTCGTATCAATCACAAATTTATGGCTAGAACTCATACATATCTCCCCGTATCGACATATTCGGCAAACTTATCAAAAGTGCTGCCTGAAAGCCCCGTCAATTGATAGGCTTCACGATAAAGGATCGTTCCTTCCTTTGCCGCCCTTATGACCGCTTCCGCAAAATGACGGCCGATACGCATCGTTTGAGTTGCGTAAAAATTGCCTCCTTTTGTTTTCGTTTGTTCCGTTTGTTGCTGAAGCCGTTTCATATAATCTTCATAAAATAAAAAAAACTCCTCTTTTGTCACAAGGTTTAAGTCTAGAGCTCTACGTGCCGCCACAATTTCACTAACCTTAAAATAGCGAGCCGCCTGTTCAAAACGATCTTCCGATTGACCAACCTGTTTCCATATAATAATTAACTCATCTTCAGGAACAAGAAACTCAGCAGCTGCTTTGTTGCATGCGTTTTCAATTTCAGCATCAGCAGGCTGAAGATTTTTTAAATCGAATGCGGCACTCGCCCCGTACCAAATATGAGCAAGTTCGTGGGCCAATGTAAACATTTGCGCAGCTTTTCCGTCTCTTCCATTTATGAATATTAAAGGGGCATAGTCATCAATAAGGACAAAACCACGAAATTCCGCAACATCCAGTTTTCGATGTGTATTATTGCCAACTACTCCATTAATGACTACAATAATGCCGATATCTTCAGTTTTTCTAATAAGATTGCGTAAAGCTTCCTGCCAAGTTGATTGTTTTGATGCCCATCCATCTTCCAAACTTAACGTTCTTCGCATATCTTGTGCAACGAGTTTTGGATCCATTGACAAGTTCGCACGCCCCACATAATTTAAAGGCGGATTGCCTAGCTGAATTAAATAATCTCGCATCCACTGTTGCCGTCTTTCCATCGTTTGAACCGTTTCCAAAAGATTGGGACTCGGGCGGACAGCCCCTTCATCTCTCACCGTGCGATAATGAGGAATACTCAACTTCTCCTCTGGTGGATTAGGGAGAAAAAAATAACCAAGAGGTACAGCTGTCATTTTTGCAAGTTTTTCTAACTGCTTAAGCGTCGGCTGGCTCTCTTGATTGATCCATTTATCAATATTAGGAAACTGATCCTTCAGCCGATCAAAATTATCCATGCGTTTGATCACCCATTGTAGAACATTGGGTTTAACCTCAACCTTAACCATTGTATTGCCCCTCCTCTTTGACTATAGTATGCCACAAATGCTGGAAAGGAAAAAGAGAGGAGAGAGCATTCAATAAAAAAAGCTGGCCTCAAAAGGTCATTGTACCACCTTTTGGGACAGCCTCCTGTAAATGCATCACTAACGGCTAACCGCCCGCAGCATAAACGCCTCAACATCATTCTCCGGACCGACAA
>CALGYZ010000081.1 GCA_937934645.1 uncultured Bacillaceae bacterium
AGACCAGTCTGGTCAATTTTATTCAGGAAATGTTTGAAAAATGTTTAAAAGTTATAATGTGCGAATTTCCGGACGCAGCAATCATGTTCATCCGTCAATCATATCTTTCTGCCTTGCCAGCCGGTTCATCCGGATCAGTTGCTTTTTCGCCCGGATCATCGCCCGGGTTTTGCCAAAATGGAAAAATGTCACATTTCCGACAGGATACTTGGGATTTCTTCCAACACGTCCGGCAATTTGCACCAAGGCGCTTTCTGTATAAATATCGTTTTCCGCTCCGATAACCGCAACATCAATATTGGGAAACGTCACGCCGCGCTCCAGAATGGTCGTTGTCAATAATACCGGGATTTTCCCGTTCCGCATCCGCTCGACCTTTTCTTTCCGTTCCGGATCTTCCGAATGGACGGCTTCAATATCCCGGTGTAACTTGCGAAAAAGAGAGAGGGCTTTTTCCATTAATTCAATATCGGGGAAAAAAATTAACGCTTGTTTTTTCATGGCAATCCGTTTTTCCGTCCACTGCTCCAGTACAAGCGGAATACGTCCCCTGTTTACCGCCTTCCGCCAATTTCCGCACCAAGAAAACTCCGGGACCGGTAGCGGATGACGGTGGAATCTCGCCGGTATGATCACGCAATTCCGCTTTCCGTTGAAGCATTCCGCTTGCCATGTTTCTTCGGGGGTAGCCGTTAAAAAAATAATGGAAGATTGTTTTGTACGTGCTTTTTCCGCTGCTTCTTGCAACATCTCATCCGCCGAATACGGAAAAGCATCCACTTCGTCAATGATTAAGCAGTCAAAAGCTTCACGGAACCGTAACAATTGATGGGTCGTAGCAATTACGAGGGGACTGTATTTATGGCGGTCTTCGCTTCCACCATATAAAGAGGAGATGTCAAGATCCGGAAACACTTTGTGGAGTCTGGGGGATAATTCTAAAACAACGTCGGTGCGGGGCGTGGCAATGGCTGTCCGTTTTCCCAGCCGCATAGCTTCCCCGATGCCTTCAAAAAGCATCTCGGTTTTACCGGCGCCGCATACAGCCCAAACGAGTAGATCATGACTTTTCCGGATGGCTTCGGCAATTTTTCCGGAAGCCTCCTTCTGGGCCGGGGATAACGTTCCGTTCCAATGCAATACCCGGGGAAAGGAAAACCCTGGTTCCGGACCCGTCCAGCGGACAAGGGGCGTGCATTGGCTCACCCTGCCCATCATAATACACCGTCTGCAATAAACACATTCATTGTCGCACCGCGCACAGCGGAAGGAGGCAAAAAACGCTGGTTCGTTATTGTTGCACCGGGCACAAATATACTGTTTTCCGTCAAAAACAATACCGGCTTCATACCGGATCATGCCGTGGAGATAATGTTCGTGGATTTCCGCCAACGGAAAGGGGATTTCTCCCAATAACAACTGTCTTCCGGATAAATAAAGCTGTAGATCGGGATTAAAGGGATAAGATTCATCAAGGGGAACAGATGTGGAAGGGTCAGCATCACTAATGCGGACGGGCTGTTGTCCGGATTCATCTGCCAGTTGCAAGGGGATCAACAGAGACTGTTTTTTATAAAATAACAACGCCTAGCCTCCTTTTTAAATTATGAAAAGCTGGTACAAAAAAGGAGAGATTAACCGCATTATAATGTAAAAAGACTGCACTGTAAATTCCTATCTATAAAAACACCCCGGTTACAATGCAATTGTAAACGGGGCTGATGGCAATTTTCATTATCCGGAAAAGACGGCTTATTTTTTCATCCAGCCGACCCCCATTGCTCCCTCGCCGAGATGGGTGCCGATCACCGCTCCGAAATAACTGATCGTAAACTCGACATTGGGGAATTTTTTCTCCCATTTTTCCTTCCATTCCAGCGCCTCCTCTTCCCGGTTTGCATGGGCAATGGCCGCCCGGAGCGGTTCGCCGGATTTCGCGTCTTCTTCCAGTAATTCTTCAATCCGCTTCATCGCCTTTTTCTTCGTGCGGACTTTTTCAAAGGGAACGATCACTTTATTTTCGAAATGGAGAATCGGTTTTACTTGCAATAAGCTTCCGATCAACGCCTGGGCACCGCTCAAACGCCCGCCCCGCTGCAAATGGATTAAATCATCCGCAATAAAATATCCCTTCGTCGATTTTTTTAATTCATCGAGCCGGGCAATGATCTCTTCTGGTCCCCTTCCTTCCTGGGCCATTTTGGCCGCTTCCAACGCATAAAATCCCTGGATCAGGCAACTGCTCTCGGTGTCGTACGGGTACACTTTCACCGGAGCCATGCTACCGGCTGTTACCGCCCCATGATATGTACCGCTAATTCCGCTGGAGAGATGGATACTGACAATGGCTTCATAGTCTTCCGCCAGCTTTTTGTAAAGTTCCGTAAACATCCCGATGGGTGGCTGAGACGTTGTCGGCAGCTCTTTATCTTCCCGTACCCTTTCATAAAACTCTCCGGCCGAAAGTTCCACTTCTTCCTTATATGCCTCATGACCAAAAATAACACTTAACGGGATCAAATGTATGTTAAATTGTTTCCGCAATTTTTCCGGTAAATAAGCTGTACTGTCCGTGACAACGGCTGTTTTCACCGCTTTTCCTCCTCTCTTTCCGGCATGATCAGACCGCAGGCCAAATCCTGATTATAAATTGGACGCTATCTTAAACATAAACGATTCCTTCAGGAATGTAAAATATTTTTTTATCCTTTCATTCTTTTTCCATACCGGCGGAATGAATAAAAAACGTTATGAAAATTATGGATTTCCCCATATTTCCAGACAATAAAAAAGGAGCCGTCCTCTTACGGCTCCTAAAAAAGCGGATTCAATTTCAGACGACTTTCACCCAGCCTCTTTTAATCGCTTCAACAACAGCCTGGGTCCGGTCTTCACAATTCATTTTTTGCAGTATGTTGCTCACGTGGTTTTTCACCGTCTTTTCACTGATAAATAAAGCTTCTCCGATCTTTTTATTGCTCTTTCCTTCCGCCAGCAATTGAAGCACTTCGCATTCCCTACGGGTTAATATATGGTACGGACGTTGAACTTCATAATCGGAGTCTTCCTGTTCACTTTGATATTTACTTGCATTTTCCGCCAACCTGCGAAACTCTTTTACAAGGTTATGCGTTACTTTCGGATGGATGTATGATCCGCCGTCGGCCACGACTTTCACAGCCTCAATCAATGCATCGACATCCATCTCTTTCAACAAATAACCGGAAGCACCCGTTTTCAGCGCATGGGAAACATAATTCTCATCATCATGGATCGATAAAATAATCACTTTTAAATCCGGATACGTCTGAATCAGGCGCCTAGTTGCTTCCACCCCGTTCACATTGGGCATATTAATGTCCATAATGACGACATCAGGATTGTACAATTCAACCAGCCTGACCGCCTCATTCCCGTCTTCGCCTTCCCCGACAATTTCAAAGGAATCCTCAAATTCCAGTATTTTCTTAATCCCTTCTCTGAATAATTGATGGTCGTCGATAATTAATATTCTTGTTTTGCGTTTCATCATGATCCTCCCTTATACCCGAACTTTCCCCTATTGATTAGCAAGTGTAAAATCCTGCCGGCAGCATAATTACTCAGGAATTGCGGCCAATGCACATCTTCTTACTATGAAAACTGTTAAAAAGAGGAAGACTGTAATTTTCATAGATTTTAAGAATCGCGGCTTACTTTAGTAATAAGTTTGGGACCATTAGGCATACCAAAAATCGTTTACATATCTTCTATACATATAGTACTAGAGAACATCCCGCCATTATGTGTAAGTTTAATGAAAACATAAAAATCAGGCTAGGTCCATTCTACTTATTTTATCGGAACCGATATTATGACCTTTGTACCCTTCTGCTTTTCCGAACGGATTGTTATCTTGCCGTCCAATAATTCCACACGCTCCTTCATTCCACGGATCCCGAAAGAATTTTCTTTTTTCACTTCCGGATCAAAACCGATGCCGTCATCTTTTACAACAACGGTAACCCGGTTATCCATCATTTCCAGCTTTACCTGGATTTCCGTCGGTTTCGCATGCTTTAACGAATTTTGGACTGATTCCTGTATTAAACGGAACAGGGCAACTTCCATTTTCGGATTCAATCGTTTTTCTTCACCGAGATGAATAAATGGAATCCTGACACCGGTCATTGTGTAATATTCTTCCATCGTTTGCAGGTATTTTTTTAATGTCGGGATTAATCCGAGATCATCGAGTGCCATCGGACGCAGATCATAAATAATATGACGCACTTCATAAAGGGTATCCCGGATGGTTTTCTTCAAAAGCTTGATTTCCTTTAACGCTTCCTTTATCCCCCGCTCTTTATATATTTTTTCGATCATATCCGAGCGCATCAGCACATTGGCCAGCATTTGCGCAGGACCGTCATGGATTTCCCGCGACAGGCGTTTTCTTTCTTCTTCCTGGGCCTCCAATATTTTTAATCCGAATTCCTGCTTTTCTTTTGCATCTTTTAAAAGCTCGGAAATCGATTGCAAATCACCGGTCAAATAATTGATGACGACAGTCACCTGAGAAACGAGTCGTTCTGCACGTTCAATCGTCTTTTGTACATTACGGATTCTCCGTTCCAGCTCATCGCGGCGCTTTCGCAGTTGTTCCTCCTTCTGCCGGGTCATCGCGAGCTTCACTTGTAAATCATGGGCATACTCATATGCCGAGCGGATTTCATCTTCCGTATACACGGTAAATTCCCGGCTAACTTTGACGAGATGCGCTCTCGCTTTTTTTACTTCTTTTTCCAATCTTTCCTCTTCATCAATAATTTCACGGACCGCTTGTTTTGTTCTCTCGACTTCCTCAAGAATCTCTTCATATTCTTTCCGGCTTTGCTGGCTGATTTTGCTTATTTCGTGTTTGCTTTCATCAGCGGTTTTCACCACTTTTTCCAAAATATCATCCAGCGATTTCGTGCTAAGCTTGTTCAACGTCTTTCCCACTCCAATATTTTACACTTTTCGGCATGAAGATTCATGGGTCAGCAGGATCACATTATACTTGTATATATATCATAACACTATTTTCATGTGGCCGGACTGATTAATTTAACCGACCATGTTAACATATAGGTTAATTTCTTTTCAAAATGATTGCGGTTTTATGGGAATATCGCAGAGGCAATTGCGCCATTGCCAATTTGTGATTATAATTAATGTTAAGCTTGTGTTTTTTGTCATTTTTTGCAGAACAATACGGACATCACCACTGATGTTCCGTCCCCCTGCCAGCGATCATAAGATTGAAGGGAGTATCCTTTTGAGAACCGAATACTACACTGTTAAAGGTTACGGAGAACACGAAATTGTCATTCAAAAATCCCGTTTTATCGCGCACGTCAACCGGGCGGAAACAGAAGAAGAGGCACAGCAATTCATTCAGGAAATAAAAAAGAAACATTGGAATGCAACCCACAATTGTTCCGCTTATTTAATCGGGGAGAATGATCAAATCCAGAAAGCGAACGATGACGGGGAACCGAGCGGAACTGCGGGAGTCCCGATGCTCGAAGTATTAAAAAAACGGAATATTAAAGATACGGTCGTCGTCGTCACCCGCTATTTCGGCGGCATTAAGCTGGGTGCCGGCGGATTGATCCGCGCCTATTCAAAAGCAACTTCCGAAGGACTGAATGCTACAGGCATTGTCCACCGGAAACTCATGCGCATCATGCATACCGTCATCGATTACACCTGGCTAGGCAAAGTTGAAAATGAATTGCGGTCATCTGTTTACGATATTAAAGACATTCATTATTCCGACAAAGTTGAAATTGAAACATACGTCGAGTCCGGTCAGGAAGAAGCGTTTACAAATTGGATGACTGAACTGACAAACGGACAAGCCGAAATCCGTGAAGGTTCGATTTTATATCTGGAAAAACTGGTTAATCCAAATAAAAAATAATGCACTTTTGAAGGAGAAAATATGGAGGACACTAGGTATAACAACAGGAAATCAGGAAAAAAACGAAGATGGCGATGGATTTTAACTTCTTTAGCGATCATCTTTCTGATTATTTTTGTCTTTGGCTTTCAGTTAACAGGGAAAATCGCCGACATTACAAATATGGCTCATCAACAGCTTGGACGCGGGGAAAAGTCTGAAAAAAGGGTTAAACCGGTTTATCCGGGGAAAGACAACTTTTCCATCTTATTTATAGGCGTTGATGAGCGTGAAGGGGAAACAAAAAGCCGTTCGGATGTTCTTCTTCTGGCAACATTTAACAAAAATGACCATTCCATAAAAATGTTGAGCCTTCCAAGGGATTCACGGGTGTATGTCCCCGGTTATTACCCGATGAAAATCAACACGGCCTATTTTCTCGGCGGAGTTGACCTGGCGGTTGAAACCGTGGAAGAATTGCTTGATATTCCCGTTGACTATTATGTAAAAATTAATTTTGAAGCCTTTGTCAAAGTCATCGATGCAATTGGCGGTGTCACCGTCGACGTTCCGTTTACCTTTACGGAAATGGACAGTGAAGACCGTGAAAATGCCATCACGATTCGCGAAGGAAGACAAACATTGAACGGGGAAGAAGCCCTTGCTTATGTACGGATGCGGAAACAGGATCCCCTTGGCGATTTTGGAAGGAATGAACGGCAAAAGCAAGTGCTTACGGCGATTATCGAAAAAAGTGCTTCCCTTACTTCGATTACAAAATATGATGACATTTTGGACAGTCTCGGAGACAATTTAAAAACAAACCTTACGTTTCAAAATATCGTTGCATTGCACCCCTATGCCAAATCGATTTCTTCCATAGAGTCGATTAAATTAGAAGGGGAAAATTTGTATATCGACAACAGTTATTATTTCAATCTCGATGAAGAATCCGTTTATGAAGTTTCGGAAATCTTAAAAGATCATCTGGAACTTCCGTCCATGAACACGGCTTATCATAAAGAAGATGAATATCCTTGATTAACGGGAGCTGCCGGAATTTTTCCGGCAGCTCCTTTTTCATCTTATTCTCCGGCGGAATTTCCACAATTCGATCATCCGCAGCAAGGGTTTATATTTTTTATGAATAAGCCCGGTTTTTTCGATTAATAATTCCAAAACGAGGACAATGATACAAAGTAAAAAAATAGAACCCCATACGGTTGTTAATGAAAAAATAAAAGCAGCCAGGGCAAACAGGGCGCTCATACAATAAATTAAAACGACCGTCTGCCGATGAGTGAAGCCCAAATGAAGCAAACGGTGATGCAAATGCGACCGGTCCGCGCGGGAGATCGGCATACGGTTGACGATGCGGCGGATAATGGCCAGGAGCGTATCCGAAAGCGGCACACCCAAAATTAATATCGGCACAATGAATGAAATAAACGTAATATTTTTAAAACCGAGCAGTGCGAGTACGCTGATCATATACCCGAGAAATAGAGACCCTGTATCTCCGAGGAAAATTTTCGCCGGATGGAAATTGTACGGAAGAAACCCGGAAATTGCACATATTAAAAGGGATGAAATCGTAAATACGTAATGATCCTCCTTGATTAAAGCCATTCCGGCAATAGCGGCAAGCGCAATAGCCGACACACCGGCGGAAAGCCCGTCCAGCCCGTCAATCAAGTTCATGGCATTCGTAACACCGGTAATCCATAAAATTGTAATCGGAATACTGAAAATACCAAAGGACAGCTGCAGATGTAAAGGAAGATCGATACTTTCGATCAACATATTCCCGTAGAAAATAACAACACCCGCGGCCAAAAGCTGTCCTGTCATTTTTAACAACGGGGATAATTCATATTTGTCATCAAGCATGCCCGTAATAACGACAATCAAACTTCCCGTTAAAATGGAAAGATGAATTTTATTTAACAAATAATAATGCTCAAGTAAAACGAGCCCGGTGACGAAGCCGACAAAAATTGCAAGCCCGCCGAGTAAAGGCATTTTTTTCCCGTGTATTTTTCGTACACCGGGATGGTCGACAAAGCCGAATTTTTCAGCGAATTTTATAATGAACGGGGTACTGATGACCGATACGGAAAAAGCAGCAAACCAGGACTGTAACAGCACTTCCGGAACCTCCACTTTTTCATCCAGTAATCATTGTATACATAATTTTCACCGCTTTCCGCCATTTTATTTATCAAAGACAGAATGGAAAAAAATAACGGTTCCGAACATTGATTGGTAGACCATGATTTTTTCCGGTAATTTGACGCTGATTCCCCGATTCCGCAAATCCGTTTAGTGCTTTAAAATCCCGGAAAAACACAAAAAACCCTGCGCAACTTTCCGCAAGGCATAAATATATAAACCGGATCTTTGGAGCGTTAGATGAAAGAAAAAAGCGATTTATACCCCGAGTCTGATTTTTTGCACTTCATAAATCAACCGGTCTAATTCACGGCTGATTAAAATGGAATTTGTGGAAGCCATTCCTTCTTCCTTCACGCAAAAAATCAGCTCTTTTCTTTTTTCTTCAATTTCATCCATAATCTCCTGGATTGAAGTACCCACGACTAATTCCCCTATTCTATATATAGTACTCTTAACTGGTAAAGATAATTTTTTATACAATATATTGTTAACAATTATTATTAACACTATACATTGTATGATTACAAAAATCAATGCGGTGATTCCGATAAAGTTGAACGGATTACAAAAAATAATAACTGCGTGAAAATTCTGTTACTCTTATTTTAATGGAATAACGCTGTTCCGTCTATCATTTAACATAAAAATTATTTTTATTTTCATGGTTTTTTTAATTTTTAGTGACATTTATATTAAAATTATTTTAAAAGTTAAATTGATTTTTATTGTAAGTATATATAAATATTTGCTATAATTGATTAAGTTTAAATTACCAAGTATGGATCAACCGGTGATGCAAGTGAAATTGGTCATGCTTGAAAGATCATTTCAAGCATGATTCCGGTCTGATGTCTGATGATCTGTCTTCCGAAAAACTGCAAGGGGTGTGTGGTTTGTATACTAAAGCGGTGAAGTGGTTAACGATCGGGGATATTATCGCTGAAGATATCGTGAAAAACGGGAAAACTATCGTTAAAAGTGAAACGCCGGTGAGCCTCAGGATTATATTAAAATTGCAGGCAAATGGTGTTCAATATGTAAAGGTGAAAAATTCCCCGTTTTTAACGGATCACCACTCTGTTTATATGGCAGAGAATACCGTCAGTTCAGAATTTGTACAGGAAATCATCTATGACTTTTTAATTAATAACAATAAAAACTACCGGTATTCCTATTTTCTTAAGACAAAAGAAGCAGTTGATACGATTACAAACATGGTTGAAAATGTTTCTGTCAATGAAAATGCGAAGAATTTGCTCAGTGCCCTGAAATTATGGGATATATATTGTTTTAATCATGTCGTCGACGTATTTATTATCGGTACTTTATGGATGCATCACCTGAAATTAAATCCGACAACGGAAGACGGAATCGGTTTTCTGCTTCACGATATCGGCAAAATCAGAATACCAAGAGAAATATTATTAAAAGAGGATAACCTTCCCTATCATGAATTCGAACTATTAAAAAAGCACACGGTTTACGGCGCGGAAATCCTTGAGAAATTTAATTTTTCGAAAAAGATCTGCGAAATGGCGAAATATCATCACGTCCGAATGAACCGAACAGGCTATCCGAAACCGTATCCGAAAGAATTAAGCCTGCATGTTAAAATACTGATGATTGTTGATTCATTTTCAGCAATCACCCTGGACCGCCCGTACCGGGAAGCCCATTCATTCCGGCAGGGCCTGGAGATCCTGCGGGAAGAAAAAGAGCTGTATGACCGGGAACTCCTCGAACAATTTGTATCATTTATTGAAGGACAGATATTCCGTTAGGCTGTCCTTTTTTATTTGCTTACTTCCTCTTTATTCCTCCATAACCTTTTTTTAAAAAATGTTTCATTTTGTTGAAATATACGATATGATCTTTATTAGTGTGGAAAAAATCTATAGTATACAAAAATATTGTGTCCTGCCGGCCGGTGAAACATACCGGTCCTATTTATGAAAATTTGAACATGATTTGTTGGAGGGAATAAATTGAGAAGCGACAGAAGAAAACGGAAAAAACGAAGATGGTTACGGTTTTTTTTAATTACTTTCGGTGTGATCTTGCTCGGACTCGGCGGTTATATTTATCATATTTACCATTCTTTTTCCAAAGCATTGGACACGATGCACCAGCCGATCCATCAGTCGAACAAACGGGAAAAAAATGTTGCCCTGGAAAATCAGGATCCCTTCTCTATTTTATTGCTTGGTGTTGACCAGCGTGAAAACGACCGGGGCCGTTCCGATACGATGATCGTGATGACCGTAAATCCAAAGACCGAATCGATTAAAATGGTCAGCATCCCACGGGATACCCGGACGGAAATTGTCGGACGCGGTTCCATGGATAAAATTAACCATGCCTATGCCTTTGGCGGTGTGGAAATGTCGATTGATACCGTTGAACATTTCCTCGATATTCCGATCGACTATTTTGTTGAAGTCAATATGGAAGGCTTCAAGGATATCGTTGACTCCGTCGGCGGTGTAACGATTGAAAACGATATGGATTTTACCTATGATGGTGTACATTTTCCGAAAGGCACGATTACATTAAATGGTGAACAGGCATTAAAATTTGCCCGGATGCGGTATGAGGATCCGCGGGGCGATTTCGGGCGCCAGCTGAGACAACGGCAAATTATTGAAGCCGTCATTAAAGAAGGAGCGAGTTTGAAAAGCCTGGCAAACTACAGCGATATTTTCTCCGCCCTGGGCAGTAATGTAAAAACAAACTTAACCTTCGAAGAAATGATGACCATTCAATCCAATTACCGTTCGGCCGTCAAAAATATCGAGCAAACTCAAATCGAAGGACAGGGAACAAAAATAGACGGCGTCTACTACTACATTGTTTCGGAAGAAGAGAGAGCGGCATTGCAAGATATGCTGAAAGATCATTTGGAAATCACGTAATAAAAAAGGTTGTCGGAACCGAAAGTTTTCAGTTCATGACAACCTTTTTCTTTTAAGTCCGGAGCCATTTCCAAATTTCCCCCGGTGTAGCGTTTTTTCCGTACATCAATATACCGACTTTAAAAATTTTTCCGGCAAGTTTCATGAAGAGCAAAACACTGATGACAAGGACCGCCAGGGAAAGCGAAATTTCCATCCAGGACCATTCCTCGAGAATAATCAAACGGAACAACAAAATAACCGGGGATGTAAAGGGAACATAGGATAACACCTGGGCCAATACGCCGTCCGGATTATGAAAAACCGGCTGGATAAAGAAGAAAGATATAATCGGGATCATAAGAACAAGGCTTTGGAAGTTTCCCACCGTCGATATATCGGATATCGTCGCCCCGAGCCCGGCAAAAATCGAGGCAAATAATAAATATCCCAGGATGGCAATAAGCAAAAATAACAGCAGCTCCGGAACAAACAAATACTCAAATAAAGGAAAGTCGGATAATTTCCACAGCAAAAACGGAAAAACAAAACAGATAAAAACAGCAACCTGGACAAGTCCGAGTACGAAATAACCGATAATTTTCCCCTGCATCAGTTCGCCCGGTGTTGCCGAAGAAAGTATAATTTCAGCAATTTTATCTTTTTTCTCTTGGGAAGCACTCTGGAAAATCATCATACCGGTAAAAACAATCGATAATAAAACAGCACCGGCAAAAGCGCCCGGAACAATCCGATCCAGATCCGGCCCTTTTTCTCCGGAACTCTTTCCCTCACTTGCGGTTTCATGGTCGATGTAAACCGGTTTGGTCACTTGTGTCAATTGTTCGTCGGATAATCCAAGCCGCTGGAGATTAAGCATTTTCACCGGTTCCGCCAGCAGCTGAATCTGTACAATCGCTGTTTTTGGAAAATCCTCGTTCGTATAAAAAGGAATGCGTCCTTCGGTTACTGCCCGTTCGTCAACAAATAAATATCCGGTATTTTCCGCATCGGCTAGTGCCTTTTTTGCTTCCGGTTCAGCTGCCTCTGTTTTTTCCAATTCTACGGGCAGTTCATGCTGTTTGATTGTCTCTTCTAAACCGGTAAAAACATTTAATTCATCTCGGACATATATTTTAACCGTCTGCTCATCATCCGGTTCCCCGCCAAGCCAGCTTCCCAAAAATCCGAATAACAGAAATAGCACCGGTGTAATAAACAATCCGATCAAAAATGATTTGTTTTTCAAATTCTTTTTAATTTCCCATCTTGCAATTTTAAATGTATTACGCATCCGCCTCACCTGTTTTTTCCATACTGTTCCACTGTTCCGCCCCGTTCAGCAAATTTTTATCCGTTGCAATATCGATAAAAATTTCATGCAATGAAATCCGGTCCATTTTCAGTTCCCGTATATCCAAATCTTCTGGTAACTGCTTTAACCAGCCGGCCGGATGAACATCTTTTTCCAAATATAAAACGGACCAATCCTCGTCCTGTTCCACCTTTTCGACCCGGGGAATTTCCACCAAACGGTTTTTTTCATTTTTCCCGCGGATCGTACATTTAAAGTTCGCATATTCTATTTTTATTTCATCCAGTGAACCATATAATATTTTTTGCCCCCGCTGGATCATAAACAACCGGTCACACATTTCTTCCACTAAATTCATCTGGTGGGAGGAAAGTAAAATAGCCGTACCATTCTTTGCCAGGTTGCGGATTTCTTCCTTTAACATGTCCTGGCTGAGCGGATCAAGTCCGGAAAACGGCTCATCCAGGATGAGCAATTCCGGTTCATGCAATACCGATGAAATAAACTGGACTTTTTGGGCCATACCCTTTGACAGCTCTTCGATTGCCGCGTCCTCTTTCCCTTCCAGATCAAACTTTTTTAAATAAGCGAGCGCCCGTTCTTTCGCCTTTCTACGCGGATACTCTTTCAAATCTGCTAAATAAAGCAAAATATCCATAACTTTAACATTTTTATACAATCCCCGTTCTTCGGGCAAATAACCGATTTTCTTGCGCGGAATCTCGTTGTACCCGTGAAAAATGATCCTCCCAGCATCCGGATAGATAATTCCCATAATATTCCGGATGGTCGTGGATTTTCCTGCGCCGTTCGGACCCAAAATAGCCATAATTTCTCCTTTTCTCACTTCAAAAGATATACCGTGGAGGACTTTTTTATTTTTAAATGATTTTTCCAATCTGTCCACTGATAAAAATACTTCCATAAAAACTCCCCTTCCATCTTCAAATTGAAGGAACGCTGTAACGGAAGACCCGCCTTTCCGCCTTTACTTATACGTTTATTTTCCGAAAAGGTTTCAATAAATATAAAATGCCAGGTTCTTTCTTTTGTTGAAAGAACCTGGCTGTCATGGACAATTATATTATTCAATTAAGATTCAAGCAATAATTTTTCCGGATCTTCAAGCAGTTCTTTGATTTTCACGAGGAAGGTAACAGCCTCTTTTCCGTCAACGATTCTATGGTCATAAGAAAGGGCAATGTACATCATCGGCCGGATTTCGATCCGGTCACCAACAGCTACCGGACGGTTCTTGATTGCGTGCATACCTAAAATACCGACTTGCGATCCGTTCAAGATCGGCGTGGACAGCAAGGAGCCGAATACGCCGCCGTTTGTAATCGTAAAGGTGCCGTCCTGCATGTCGTCCAATGTGAGTTTTCCTTCTCTGGCTTTTTTCGCCAGTTCGGCAATATCCTGCTCAATTTCAGCGAAGTTTTTCCGGTCAGCATCACGAACAACCGGTACCACCAGTCCGGCATCTGTTGATACGGCAACACCGATGTTATAATACTTTTTCAAAATAATTTCATTACCGCGGATTTCCGCATTTAAGTACGGAATATGTTTGAGTGCCGCAACGGTTGCCTTCGTGAAGAAGGACATGAAGCCGAGTTTGACATCATGCTGCTCCAGGAATTCATCTTTCCGTTTTCTTCTTAATTCCATAACAGCGGACAGGTCGACTTCGTTGAACGTCGTCAGCATCGCCGCTTCATTTTGGACATTCTTCAAGTTTTTGGCAATCGTCTGTCTTCTTCTGGACATCTTAATAACTTCCACGCGGTCATCCTGCTGCGGGGAAGTGATGATTTGCGGCACTGCCGGTTTCTGCTGCTGTTGTTGCTGGGCCGCATTGACAACATCCTGTTTGGAAACACGACCAAGCGGATCCATAGTCGGCACTTTTGTCAGGTCAATGCCTTTTTCTCTTGCCAGCTTCCGTGCTGCAGGGGAAGCAACCACCTGACTTGCCGCCGGTGTGCTTTGTTTTCCAGTTTCTTCAGCTTTCGGTGCATCTTGTTGTGCCGGTTCCTGCTTCGTTACTGACTCTTCCTTCTTCTCTTCTGCAGCTTCACTTGCCGGTGCACTTGCCGTAGCGCCTTCTTCAATTATGGCAATCGTATCACCGACGTTTACGTCCTCGCCTTCTTCGGCAAGAATTTCCTTTAACACACCGTCATACTCTGAGATGATGTCCACATTTACTTTGTCTGTTTCCAACTCCAAAATTGTTTCGCCTTTTGAGACCGGATCTCCCGGTTTTTTCAGCCAGCTGGATATGGTTCCCTCAGTAATGGATTCTGCTAACTCAGGTATTTTTACTTCTGCCATCTTTGTACACTTCCCTTTTTGTTTTTATGTGAAAATTTATATTTATTAATATATGAAAATCCCCTTCTCGTAACAAAACCAGCTAACAAAAATCCTTTCTATTTACATTATATAAAAACACACACAATTTAAAATTATTATGGAATATTATACTTATTTTAATCCCTGCAGGAATCCCTGAAACGGGATCCCTGCAGGTTTTTTATTTATGCCTTCACAATTGCGTCCTGCGTTAAAGCTTCACGGACAATTCTTTCTTGTTCTTTTTTATGGACGCGCGGATCGCCTTCAGACGGGCTTGCCATTTCCGGACGGCCGATATATGAAACTTTCAATCCTTCAGGCAACAATTCCTGGATTCTCGGTGCAATGTATGACCAGGCACCCATGTTTTTCGGCTCGTCTTGCGCCCATACAACTTCTTTCAAGTTTTTGTACTTGCTCAAGATTTGCTTAATTTGCTCTTTCGGGAACGGATACAACTCTTCAACGCGGATGACATCCAGCCATTGATACTTTTCAACTTCTGTCAGATTTTCGGCAAGTTCAATAGCCAGTCTGCCTGTACATAAAACAACGCGCTCCACTTTTTCCGGCTCGGTTCCGAGTCCCGGTTGTTCAATAACAGGCTGGAAACCTCCGTTTGTAAACTCTTCAATATAAGAGCTTGCCGTCGGATTTCTGAGTAGGCTCTTCGGTGTCATCAATACGAGCGGGCGGATAACATCCGTATTTAACAATGCTGCCTGACGGCGTAAAATGTGGAAGTATTGTGCCGAGTTGGACAGGTTGGCAACCGTCCAGTTGTTTTCAGCAGCCAATTGCAGGAAACGTTCCAATCTGGCACTTGAATGTTCAGGACCCTGTCCTTCATATCCGTGCGGCAGCAGCAATACCATTCCGGATTTCTCGCCCCATTTTGCCCTTCCGGCGGAGATAAACTGGTCTATAATGACCTGGGCAACGTTGGCAAAGTCACCGAATTGGGCCTCCCAGAGAACCAGCGTCTCAGGTGCAAGGATGCTGTATCCGTATTCAAAACCAAGAATGCCAGTTTCTGACAGTGTACTGTTATGAATGGCAAAGCTTGCTTTCGTATCGCTCAAATGTTGCATCGGAATATATTTCTCACCGGTTTCCACATCGGACAATACCATGTTCCGGTGTGAGAATGTACCTCTTTCAGAATCTTCACCTGTAAGGCGAATCGGTACGCCATCTTTCAAAATTGACGCAAAGGCCAATGCTTCCGCATGACCCCAGTCGATTTTTCCTTTCTTCTCAAACGCATCCAGACGGCGTCCCAGGATTCTTTCAAGCTTTCTGAACACTTTAAAGTCTTTCGGCCATTCAAGAAGCTCTTTGTTCAGTTTCGTCAATGTAGCTTTATCAACCGTCGTGTCAACTTCAGGGAAGTCTTTTGCCGCTCCTTTTTGCAATTCGGCAATTGACTGAACTTCTGACGGCGTTTTATCAATCCGGTCGTGAGCTTCTTTCAGTTTGTCCATTGAACGTGTCTGGATTTCATTCAGCTGTTCTTCAGTCAAAGATTTTTCTTCAATTAATTTCTCTTTGTAAAGGGCCGTAATTGTCGGATGTGCTTTAATCTTATTATACATAACCGGGTTTGTCGCCATCGGTTCGTCCTGTTCGTTGTGACCGAGACGGCGGTAACCGATTAAATCGACAAGCACATCTTTGTGGAATGTTTGACGGTATTCAAATGCAAGCTGCATGACAAGTAATGCTGCTTCCGGATCATCGGCATTTACGTGGAATACTGGAACTTGGTACCCTTTTGCCGAATCACTGGAATAACGTGTTGAACGGTATTCATGGGCTTCTGTTGTAAACCCGATATTGTTATTGGCGATAATGTGGATTGTACCGCCTGTTTTGTATGCTTCCGTTCCTGCAAAGTTAAATACTTCGTATACGATACCTTGTCCTGCAAAAGCGGAGTCACCGTGGACAAGGACGGGAAGTGCTTTGTTTACGTCCTGTTTCGGATAACCTTTTTCTGTCCGGTCATCCTGGGCAGCACGGGCAAACCCTTCCACAACGGCATTAACGAATTCCAGGTGGCTCGGGTTGTTAGCCAGTGTGACTTTTACGTTCTTGCCATTAATCTTTCTGTTTCTTACCGCGCCGATATGATATTTAACATCCAGCGTATGGCCAGAAGTTTCGTAGTAATCCGGATCATCAATTTTCCATTCAGAGTGTTGAAACTGTGCCAATAGTGCTTCATATGGCTTTTTCAAAACATGGGCCAATACGTTCAAACGGCCTCTGTGCGCCATTCCGATCATTACATTTTCCACGCCGTTTTCGGCGGACAATTTCACAAGCTCGTCTACTGCAGGGACTAAGGCTTCCAATCCCTCAACGGAGAACCGTTTTTGGCCGATGTACATCCGGTGGACAAATTGTTCAAAGCTTTCCGCATCGGCCAAGCTTTCAAACAACTCGGCTTTCCGTTCAGCGGGAAACTTTTTCAATCCGTATTCGTTTTCAATTTTATTTTGAAGCCATTTTCTCTCTTCTTCACTTTCAATATGCTGGATTTCATAACCGATGCTTCCCGTGTACACTTGTTTCAAATATTTGATCGCTGATAATCCGTCCGAAAATTTACCTTTCAATTCCGGACAAATTAAATCAGCGGGAATTTCCCTCACATCATCTTCGGTTAATCCGTAATGTTCAAGCTTCAGGATGTCCTGTACCGGCTGTTTATCCAATGGATATATATCCGCTTCTAAATGTCCGAATGAACGGATATTTTGTGCCAGCTCCAGGACTGCCAAGAGTTTTTTCATCTTATTGAAGACAACGGACGGAGATACCCCTTCCGCAGTTGCTGCTCCTGTTGCTGCAACTTCAACCTGCGGCTCTCCCCATTGCTCAAACAAAACTCTCAGACTTTCATCTACTTCATCAGGATTTTCCAAATACAAATCATACTGCTCGATTAAATACCCTAGGTTTGGACCATGAAAATTACGCCAAGGGTTTTGACCGAATTGCATTTTTATACACCCACATCCCTGTTTTTTAAAATTTTTTCATATTTTCGTCACAATTATAACCTACACCAAGAAAGCGTTAACAGCATCATTTTCTCTCTAACATAGCATATTTTGTACATGTAATAGAATGTTACGGATTGACTGAAATATTGTATGTTTTTAACATTTATGTTACCGAATCTATACTATTACATAAATTCTAAAATTTCTAGTGTTTTAATGGTACTGATATTGTTTATTTCAATGGGCTTTTCCGATCAGACTGTTCAAGACAAGTTCCTGACGGTATTTCAATTAAAATTTTTGTCCCGACGGTCCGATAGGCTCACCACCTTAGGCTCTTCATACGGTTGCTCTATTTATCTAATATAATATTAAAAAAACAATTTATTATCAAATTTTTGGCTTTGTTGTGTATATTTTGTGACATTTTGCACGTTGTCCAATATATCCACTGTTTTTCTGTTGTATAACAAAAAAAGGCGCTGCTCTGTTTTCTGATTTTTTAAGAGTAAGTGGTTTCGAAAAAGAGTGCCGTTTCTTTCATAAAAAAAGCCCGGCAGATGGACTGCCGGACTTAATCATTAATATTGTTCTTTCCGCCGGTTTTCAGGGAATAAATTAAAATCCGCTCATTTTGATCCCGTTCATAGTCACCGGAAATAAAAATTTCTTTTGTTAAAGTAAAAGATGTGCGATTTTCCAAAAACGGAATGTATTCAATGGATGGATAATATAAAATGACATCAACATCCCGGGGAAAGCGTTCTACCGATAACAAAATATTATTAATGACCTTAATGAATATTTGTACGGAAAATGGATTAAAGAAATAAAATTTATTATCACCGGGTCGGATTTCATAATGTTCCGCCCGGATATGGTCAAAGAAAATTCGGTCTTTCCCATTTGGAAATTTTTTAATGTACCGGTTTAAATTTTTTTTTGCGGCGGAAACCAGCTCTTCGTTGATTTCAATCCCTCTGGTGCTTGCGTTAAACACTGCGTTTAAGTAAAAACATAACCGGCCTTTTCCCGAACCGAAATCCACGACATGATCATGGCTGCAAATTTTAAATTGCTCCGCCAGAATCTCCAGAACGTGATACGGTGTCGGCTCGTAAGGGTAGTAATACAAAAACGGAAAAAAGCTCCAATCCGCTCCAGTCTGTATATTTAATTGGCGTTCCCATTGTTTCTCCAGCATATCTTTTGCTCCTTTAGCCATCTGCACGTTCCGCCATTTCCTTCATCATTACGGCAATTCCCAGTCGATCGGCTCTTTTCCGGCTGACTCCAGTAATTGATTCGTTTTCGAAAACGGCCGGCTACCGAAAAATCCACGGTTGCACGACAAGGGGCTCGGATGAGTAGATTGGATGATGAAATGTTTATTTGTGTCGATTAATTTTATTTTGCTCTGTGCGGCACGTCCCCATAAAATATAAACAATAGGGTCCGGCTTCTCATTCAGCACCTCAATGACCCGGTCGGTAAATATCTCCCATCCTTTCCCTTTATGGGAATGGGCCTGACCCGCCCGTACCGTCAAAACCGTGTTTAACAATAGCACACCCTGCTTTGCCCAGGGAACAAGATAGCCGGAAGACGGAAACGGACATCCTATATCGTTATGCAATTCTGTAAAAATATTTTTCAAAGATGGCGGCAGCGGTACCCCGGGTTTTACGGAAAAGCTCAGGCCATGGGCCTGGTTCGGCCCGTGATAAGGATCCTGTCCCAATATCACAACTTTCACATCGTTAAAAGGAGTGTAATGTAGTGCATTAAAAATATCGTACATATCCGGATAAACCCGGTACATGCTGTATTCCCGCTTAAGAAATTCTCTTAACCTCAAATAATACGGTTTTGTAAATTCTTCCGCCAAATAATCGTTCCAATCATTCTTTAATATTTGTTTTGCCATGATGCAATCATCCCAACTTTGTTGTCAAATTATGATTATCATGTATATCAGTCTTTATCTTATTTTAGCATAATAATAAAAAGCCGGAAAATGCAGCTTTTCCCTCCTGTTCAGGAATAGGGGAAATCCGGCTTCCGTTTACTTAAGAAAGCCCGTACTCCTTCTTTGTAATCATCAGACATAACCGAATCCTGAATTAACTTTTCGATTTCTTCATTATCTTCAGTTCCGCCTTCCAATACGAAATTTATAATTTTTTTCGCTCCCCGTACGGAGATTTGCGAGTTATTACAAATCATTTCCGCATAGGAATATGTTTTGTTCTCCAGCTCTTCCGGCGTAAAAACACGGTTTACGAGCCCCATTTGCAATGCTTCATCTGCACCGAAAATTCTTCCTGTATATAGAATATCCCTGGCATTTGCCGGACCGACCAGATCAACTAAATGTTTCGTTGCCCTTGTGTTATATACGATACCGAGCTTGGCCGGTGTGATCCCGAATTTTCCCGTTGAGTCGGTAAATCGGAAATCACAGGCGACCGCCAGTTCACAACCGCCGCCGACACAATATCCCCGGATCATCGCAATCGACGGTTTCGGCCCGAAGGCAATTTTCTCCTCCAGATCCCCGACGACTTTGCTGTAATCCTTAACGCCTTCCACCGTGGCCCGTTTCGTTTTAAATTCGCTGATATCCGCACCGGCGGAAAAAGCTTTTTCTGTCGTACTGCGGAAAATAATCACCTTAACATTCCGGTCTTTATAGCATACATCCGTGTAATGGCTCAGCGCTTCCCACATATCATAGGAAAGGGCGTTCCGTTTTTCCGGACGGTTTATATAGATGGTTGCAATACCGTTTTTGACCTCCATAAATACTTTGTCATTTTGTTGCTGCAGTTTATCCAACGTTATACCCTCCGTATCCATAACAATCATTCATTTTTAATCTGATTCCGGAACACTTTCCCGAGCACGTCAACACCGCCGGTGGCTGAAAAAATGGAACCGGTAATAAAATCAGACCGTTCATCAACTAAAAAAGCAATGAGTCTTGCAATATCTTCCCCCGTCCCTTCCCTTACGCCCTGTTCCGTTTGCTGACCGGCACGGAGCGCGTCTTCAATTGATTTTTCCTTCCACTCATTTTTAATATCACCGGGAGAAACCATATTGGCCGTAATCCCGTTTTCCGCCTCTTCAAGGGCAATTGTCCGCGTAAAAGATGCCAGGCCGGTTTTGGCCGCTGCAAAAGCCGACCGGTAAATCCATCCTGGCGCTGTTTCCACCCGGTCATAACCAAAGGTCACAATTCTTCCCCAACGCTGCTTCCGCATATACGGTAAAATCAGCTTCACTAAATAAAAGGCGCTGTTTAAATTCCCGCGGATCAAATAATCCCATTCTTCCACACTGTATTCTATCGCCGGTTTTCTCTCCCGAATATACGGACCTGCATTATGTATGAGGATATCTATTTTTCCAAAAGCGCGTACGGCCGTATCGACAATATTTTTACAATCTGCAAAGTTAGCCACATCCCCCTGAACGGATACATGCTCCAGCCCAGATAACTCCCGCAACCGTTCCACCAGATGTTCCGCTTCTCTCCGGCTGTTCCGGTAATTAATCACGATATGATAACCTTTTTCCGCCAAATAAACCGCCGTCCGTTTCCCGATTCCGAGAGCTCCGCCTGTAATGAGCACAACTTTATTTTCCACGGGCCATAACCTCGCTTACCGATTGATCTTTCCAACAAGAACCAGTATACCAAAACAACTCATGGAATTTTATGTTTAGCTGATATAGTAAAGCACAGCGAAATTAATCCTGCGCCGTCTTGATCCCGCCCGCGGGCCGACCGGTTTGTACAAAGAAGCCTAAGAATAAACAGAATTTTCTATATATAGCATTAACACTAAATTGACAATTGCGACAATGGATAAAATCGTATATAGTATTAGGTAGACCCTGTTATAATACAGATGAGCAGTTTTTGAAAGTGTACCCGTTTTTCATTATATTGTCATTTTAACAAAATATTCAAAAAACGGGTACCCCCCTTATTCATTGCGGTGTATTTTTCAGCCGCGATATCGTCCGATTCGGAGGGAGATTTTTATGAAATTAACGGAACAGGAAATGGAATTACTGGCGGTCCTTGAAGAAAACCACCGCCAATCGGCGGAAACGATCGCCATGCAAATGCAAATCAGTCCGGAACAGGTAAATGCAATGATTAAAAAACTGGAAGAAGCAAAAATCATCGTAAGTTACCCGGCATTAATCGATTGGAGCAAAGTGGACGGCCGTGAACAAGTTGTAGCAGTCATTGATGTAAAAGTTACCCCCAAACGCGGCGTCGGATTTGATGAAGTCGCCGAAAAAATTTACCGTTACCCCGAAGTCCGGTCTGTCTATTTAATGTCGGGAACTTACGATTTATCTGTTACTGTTGAAGGAAAGTCGATGAAAGACATTTCCCGTTTTGTAGCTAAAAAGCTTTCCACGATTGACAGTGTCGTATCAACGACAACCCATTTTATGCTGAAAAAATATAAACACGACGGTGTCATTATCGAAGGAAAGGATGACAAGGACCGAAGAATGGTGATTTCCCCATGATGAATTATGATCAATTTCTTTCTAAAAAAGCACTGGATTTGAAACCATCAGGAATCCGTAAATTTTTTGATGTAGCTTCAAAATTGGACAATGTCATTTCCCTCGGTGTCGGGGAACCAGATTTTACCACACCTTGGACAATCCGGGACGAAACGATTGCCTCATTGGAAGACGGCTATACTTCATATACGGCCAATCCCGGATTGTTGGAGCTCAGGGAAGAAATTTCCCGCTATATGAAAAGAAAGTTCAATTTATCATATGATCCGGAAAGTGAAATTATTGTCACCATCGGGGCGAGCCAGAGTCTGGATCTTGCATTCCGTGCCATTCTTAACCCCGGTGATGAAGTACTGATCATAGAACCGGCTTTTGTATCCTATGCCGCACTCGTTACAATGGCCGGCGGCAAACCGATACCGGTTCCGACATACGGGGAGAATGACTTTAAAGTCACCGTTGGACAAATTGAAGCGGCCGTAACGGAACGGACGAAAGCCATTCTTCTCTGTTCCCCGAACAATCCGACCGGGAGCTTTTTAAATAAAGATGATCTCAAAGCGATTGCCTGGATCGTACAAAAACACAATTTGCTCGTTGTGTCGGACGAAATTTATGCCGAACTCACCTATGATGATGAGTATACGAGTATTGCCGCTATCCCGGGCATGTACGAACGGACTATTGTCATTAACGGCTTTTCTAAAGCTTTTGCCATGACCGGATGGCGTCTCGGTTTTGCCTGTGCACCAAAACCGTTATTGCAAGTGATGTTAAAAATCCATCAATACACTACCATGTGTGCTCCTCATATGCTGCAACGCGGAGCAATTGAAGCATTGCGGAACGGGGAAGAACAAGTGGAGGAGATGAAAAACAGCTACCGGAGGAGAAGAAACTATATCGTCCATGCTTTGAATGAAATCGGTCTTCCCTGCCATATGCCCGGCGGTGCATTTTACGTATTTCCTTCGATTCAACATACCGGGCTTACGTCCGAAGAATTTGCCGAAAAGCTGTTAATGAAGGAACGGGTCGCCGTAGTACCCGGAAATGCTTTCGGTGAAAGCGGCGAAGGCTATATCCGTTGTTCCTATGCCACGTCCCTGGAACAGCTGCAGGAAGCCGTCAAGCGGATTGGAAGGTTCTTGCAGTCATTAGGGCTCAGGACAAGCCAAAAAAAGACAGCCGTCGGAAACATTTAATATTGTAAAAAATCCGCAAGCCGGATGATCTTCCGGCCTGCGGATTTTTTTATTTTTCCCGTCCGGAGGCATGCATTCCGGACATATGAACGTTTAAACCGCTTGTTCTGTTTTCGGATTGTTGCAGCAGCTGCCCCCGGCTGACATGATCACCAGCCTTGACCAATACCTGCTTGAT
>CALGYZ010000082.1 GCA_937934645.1 uncultured Bacillaceae bacterium
AAACGGGTCGCCGACAAATTCAATTTTGCCAACGAAGACGATATGTACGCAGCCGTAGGGTACAACGGAATATCCGTTTCACAGGTTGTGAACCGTTTAACTGAAAAATTCAGAAAGAAAAAAGAAACCGAAGAAGCGAATATTTTAAAAGATTCCAAGGAACTGCAAACGGTCGAGCGCAAAAGACGCCATGATGCCGGCGTGAAAGTCGAAGGAATAGAAAATTTGCTAATCCGGTTGTCAAAATGTTGCAGCCCAATTCCAGGGGATGAGATTGTCGGTTATATTACCAGGGGGAGAGGAGTTTCTGTCCACCGTAAAGACTGCCCGAACGTCCGGCCGGAAGAAGTCCGGGACCGGCTGATCTCCGTTGAATGGGACAGTCATGCTTCATCAAATAAAGAATTTAATGTCGACTTGGAAATTTACGGCTATGACCGGCGCGGGTTGTTAAACGAAGTATTGCATGCAATTAATGAGACAAAGACCAATATATCCCAGGTATCCGGCAAATCAAACCGGAATAAAATGATCACAATTCATCTGTCCATTTCGATTAAAAACGTAGTACACCTGAAAAAAGTAGTCGACCGGATTAAACAAATTCACGATATTTATTCAGTACAACGGATTATTAACTAGGAGGAACAACATGCGGGTTGTTTTACAACGGGCAAAAAATGCACAAGTTACGGTAAATAGTGAAGTTGTCGGTAAAATTAAGCACGGATTTGTTCTTTTGGTTGGTGTTACCCACAGTGACACGGAAAAGGATGCCGAATATTTAGCGAAAAAAATATCGGGATTACGGGTTTTTGAAGATGAAAAAGGGAAGTTAAACTTATCTTTGAAAGAAGTGGACGGGGAAATTTTGTCTGTTTCCCAGTTCACATTGTATGGGGATACACGGAAAGGAAGAAGACCGAACTTTATGGAAGCGGCCAAACCGGAACAAGCAGAGCGTTTATACGATTATTTCAATGAGCAATTGCGCAAGTACGGAATCCATGTTGAAACCGGCCGGTTTGGTGCAATGATGGACGTAACCTTTACTAATGACGGTCCGGTTACATTAATATTGGAATCCTAGATATTTACCTTCCGGGTCTGGTGTAATAATGGTCCCTTTGGGAATACTATTTCCGTATGTTATATCCATGATCCGGGAGGTAAAAAACAGTGCGTGCGAGTGAAAAGCATGAACATTCAAAATTAACTAATAAAAAAGTTTTCGGTGTTAATTTTCATGATTTTATTGAAAAACATGAACATACTCCGTCTTTGGAATTGGCTTCTGAATTCGGACTGACGCTCGGGGAAATCAGAAAACTGAAAAAGCAGCTGGAGCGATCATAGTCCTTCTTGACAATCCGGCGTGCTTGTTTTAAGATTTAATAGCAAGTGACAAAATTTTCATATTTTAAGCTGATGAGGGAGAAAAGTAGTTTCACCCCAAATGGACAGAGAGGGGATGCCCCGGCTGAAAGCATTCCTCCATTATGATGAAACGAAAGACACTCCTGAAGTTAGCTCTGAACGATCCTTTATCATACATAAAGGATTCAGTAGGAGTTTACGTACCAGGCGTTAACGGACTAAGTGGAAGACCGGATTTGTGTCTTCAATCAGGGTGGCACCGCGGGAAGACTCTCGTCCCTTGTGTATACAGGGGGTGAGAGTCTTTTTTGTGGTTTACTGAACGTGTACATATTTATGGATGTTTCGTGAGGAATCTGCAAAAAAAGGAGGTTTTATATTGAAGTTCCAAATTCCGAGAGGTACGCAGGATATTTTACCGAACCAAGTAAGTACATGGCAATGGATTGAAAATAAACTACGTGAAATAACAAGACGGTACCATTATAAAGAAATCCGTACTCCGATTTTTGAGCATACAGAAATTTTTATGAGAAGTGTCGGTGAAACTACCGATATTGTTCAAAAAGAGATGTATTCTTTTAAGGACCGCGGCGGCCGGGAATTAACATTGAGACCGGAAGGAACCGCACCGGTAGTCCGTTCATTTGTAGAAAATAAATTGTACGGATTGCCGGATCAGCCGGTAAAGCTTTATTATATCGGTCCAATGTTCCGCTACGAACGTCCCCAGTCAGGGCGGTATCGCCAGTTTGTTCAGTTTGGCGTTGAAGCACTGGGAAGTGCCGATCCGGCAATTGATGCCGAAGTCATCAGCATGGCGATGGAGATTTATAAAGAAGCGGGATTAAAAAATATCAATTTAGTGATTAACAGTTTAGGTGATAAAGAAAGCCGGTTAAAGCACCGGGAAGCCCTGATTGCCCATTTTAAGCCGTCCATCGGTGAATTTTGTGAAGACTGTCAAAACCGGCTGGAGAAAAACCCACTGCGAATTCTGGACTGCAAAGTCGACCGTGAACACGAGCTGATGAAAACCGCCCCGTCCATTCTAGATTATTTGAACGACGAGTCAAAGGTCTATTTTGAAAAAGTATGCGCTTATTTAGATCAATTAAACATCGAGTATACGATTGATCCGGCTTTGGTCCGGGGACTTGATTATTACAACCAGACAACTTTTGAAATTATGAGTTCCGCGCCCGGATTCGGAGCGATAACCACTTTATGCGGCGGCGGCAGGTATAACGGTCTCGTTGAGGAATTCGGCGGGCCGGAAACACCGGGAATCGGTTTCGCCCTGAGCATTGAACGCTTTATTGCCGCTATGGAAGCGGAAAATATAAAATTGGAAGACCGGAAGCAATTGGATTTTTACATTATTGCCTTAGGCGATAAAGCAAAAGATTATTCCGTGAAAGTTTTAAATGATATCCGCTGTCAGGGATATTCCGCTGACCGGGATTATACGGGCAGAAAAATGAAGGCTCAGATGAAATCGGCCGACCGGCTTAAAGCCCGGTATGTGTTAATTTTGGGAGAAGATGAATTGGAGCAGGGTGTTATTCAAATGAAAAATATGGAAACCGGTGAACAAAAAGAACTTTCACTTGATACGTTAACCGAAGAAATAAAACAACTAAAGTTTTAATGGAGGAAGGATCAATGGCGTTATTTGGAAGAACGTATTATTGCGGAGAACTAAGGGAGAAACATGCAGGAGAGATTGTGAAATTAAAAGGATGGGTACAGAGAAGACGGGATCTTGGAGGATTAATTTTTATCGATTTGAGGGACCGTACCGGCATCGTTCAGGTTGTTTTCAGTCCGGAAGTGTCCCCTGAAGCTTTAGCCATTGCTGACAAAGTGCGCAATGAATATGTTCTGGATGTCGAAGGAAAAGTCGTTATCCGGGAAAAGGGAACAGAAAACCCGAAAATAAAAACCGGAAATATCGAAGTCCAATGCCATAAAATTACGATTATCAATGAATCGAAGACACCTCCGTTTAAAATTGAAGATGAAACGGACATATCGGAAGAAGTCCGCCTGAAATACCGTTATTTGGATTTACGGCGTCCGGTTATGTACGAGACATTGAAATTGCGCCATAAAACTACGATGACCGTACGTGAATTTCTTGATAAAGAAGGGTTTATCGAGGTTGAAACCCCGGTATTGACAAAAAGCACCCCGGAAGGTGCTAGGGATTATTTAGTGCCCAGCCGTGTACATCCTGGACAATTTTATGCCTTGCCCCAAAGCCCGCAAATTTTTAAACAACTGCTGATGGTGTCAGGATTTGACCGGTATTTCCAAATTGCCCGTTGTTTCCGGGACGAAGATCTGCGGGCTGACCGGCAGCCGGAATTTACACAAATTGATATAGAGATGAGCTTTATGGACCGGGATGAGATTATAGACCTTGTGGAACGGATGTTACAAAAAGTTATGAAAGACGTGAAGGGAATTGATGTTTCCCTGCCGTTTCCAAGAATGACTTACCACGAAGCAATGGCACGGTACGGAACGGACAAGCCGGACACACGTTTCGGACTTGAGCTGGTTGATGTATCTGAAACGGTAAAAAATGTTAAATTTAAAGTCTTCTCGGATACGGTTGCATCGGGAGGACAGGTTAAAGGAATTAACGTTCAAGGTGCGGCTGACAAGTATTCCCGGAAAGATATCGATGAGTTAACTGATTTTGTGAAAATATACGGTGCGAAAGGACTGGCTTGGATCAAGATAACGGATGAAGGCTTTACAGGTCCGATTGCCAAGTTTTTCAGTGATGAAGAAAGCAAACAAATTCAGTCGGCCTTTGATGCTAATCCTGGAGATTTATTGCTGTTTGTGGCGGACAAACCGTCAATCGTGGCAGACAGCCTCGGTGCTCTGAGAGTAAAACTCGGTAAAGAGCTCAACTTAATCGATGAATCCAAGTATAATTTCCTCTGGATAACCGATTGGCCGTTATTGGAATATGATGAAGAAGAGAGACGTTATTTTGCAGCGCACCATCCGTTTACTATGCCGGTAAGGGAAGATTTGGAATTTCTGGAAACAGAGCCGGGGCGGGTACGTGCTCAGGCCTACGATATTGTTTTAAACGGATATGAATTGGGCGGAGGCTCATTGCGGATCTTTGAACGGGACATACAGGAAAAAATGTTCCGTGCTCTCGGATTTACCGATGAAGAAGCGAAAGAACAATTTGGTTTCCTTATGGAAGCATTCGAATACGGTACACCTCCTCACGGGGGAATTGCCCTCGGTCTTGACCGGCTCGTAATGCTTCTTGCAGGCAGATCGAATATCAGGGATACCATTGCGTTTCCGAAAACTGCCAGCGCCAGTGACTTGCTGACCGATGCACCAAGCGAAGTAAGTAAAGCCCAATTGGATGAACTTAAGCTGAAACTCGATATTATTGAGATCGAATAGCATAAAATTACCAGTGTTGTATACTTGAAAACCAAGCTTTGTATATGGTATTATACTATCGAAAAAAGAGAGTCCTGATGTGTCCGTTAGTTTAACCCACGTTTTGACCGAACACCAATAAACAAGGGAGTCCGGAGTTTCTAAACGGCGCAAATGCCCCTCCGGGGGGACTTGCAAAGTTTAGAACAGGACACCCACCTGCCGAGAGCGGGTTCAAAACTGGCATAAAAACGACGGCACAATTGGGACACTCTTTTATTTTGTTTAAAAAAACTGTTTATTATCTTTACAATACAATATTTCATTTTTCATGGTTCTTTTTTTTTGTTTTTTTAAAGACAATATTTAAATTCTGTAAAAGGATGTGACTGCATTGTGTTGCATCAATTTTCACGAAATGAGCTGGCGATTGGAAAAGAAGGGTTGGAAAAGCTGAAAAATATGTCCGTTCTTGTTCTCGGCATTGGCGGTGTCGGCTCTTTTGCCACCGAAGCTCTGGCCAGGAGCGGAATCGGCCGTTTGATTTTAATTGATAAAGATCATGTGGATATTACGAACGTGAACCGTCAAATTATTGCTCTACTGTCAACCATCGGACGGCCGAAAGTTGAAGTAATGAAGGAACGAATCGCGGATATTAATCCGGATTGCGAAGTCATTGCATTAAAAATGTTTTATACGGAAGAAACATATGAGGAGATTTTTAAACATAAAATCGACTTTGTCGTCGATGCATCGGATACAATTATTTATAAGATTCATATTATTAAAGAATGTTTTCGTAGAAACATTCCGATTATTTCTTGTATGGGCGCAGCCAACAAGATGGATCCGACGAGACTCAAAATAACGGATATATCAGAAACCCATACGGATCCGATTGCCCGGGTAATCCGGAGAAAATTAAAAAAAGCCGGGATTGAAAAAGGAGTTCCTGTAGTTTTTTCCGATGAAAGCCCGATCGTCATCCGGAAGGACGTTCGGAAGTATGTGGGAAATGACGCTTCTAAAATAAGAAAGGAAAAAATGCCTCCGTCTTCCAACGCCTTTGTTCCGTCAGTTGCCGGCTTAATCATGGCGTCGTATGTCGTCAGAAAAAGTTTAACGGGCGTTCCGATTGAGCGGGTGAAAGACGGGGCAATGGTTTAATGTAATGCAGAGAATCAGTGTAAAATTTATTTACACTGATTTTTTCATTCTTTCATTAATTCATTAATGTTTTCATAAATTTGTGCCAAGGCTTTTTCATATTTTCCGGTTTTTTTCGGATGATAATAGCGTTTGCCCGCTAGAGTATCCGGTAAATATTGCTGTTTAACCCATCCGCTTTCATAATCATGCGGATATTTGTAGCCGGTTCCTCTTCCTAACTGTTTGGCACCTTTATAGTGGGCATCTTTTAAATGATTCGGTACTTCTCCGGCCAACCCTTTTTTTACATCGGAAATAGCAGCATCAATGGCCGTCAGTGCCGAGTTCGATTTCGGCGACAGGCAAAGTTCAATCACAGCGTTAGCCAGGGGAATACGCGCTTCGGGAAAGCCGATTTTTTCCGCTGTTTGTACCGCGGCAAATGTTCTTGCGCATGCTTGCGGATTAGCAAGGCCGATATCTTCATAAGCGATAACAAGCAATCTCCGGGCTATGCTTGGCAAGTCCTCGGCAACGATCATCCTGGCCAAATAGTGAAGAGCTGCATTGACGTCACTTCCCCGAATTGATTTCTGTAAGCCCGATAATACATCATAATGGTTGTCTCCGTTCCGGTCATGGGAAAAGCTTTTCTTTTGCACACATTCTTCCGCAATAGGAAGCGTAATTTGAATCTTTCCGTCTTCATCGGGCCCGGTAGATAAAACGGCCAGTTCCAGACCGTTTAATGCACTGCGTAAGTCGCCGTTAGTCGCCCGGGAAAAAAATTCAAGCGCTTCGTCGGTAATGTTAACCGGATACTTTCCCAGACCGCGTTCTTCATCCTTTAATGCCCTGATTAAAACGGACTTAATATCTTCGGGGAAAAGGGGCTTTAACTCGAAAATTTGGCAGCGGCTGCGGATGGCCGGATTAATGACATGATAGGGATTGCCGGTAGTGGCACCGATTAAAACGATCATGCCGTTTTCCAAATAAGGAAGGAGAAAATCCTGCTTTGCTTTATCAAGCCGGTGGACCTCATCAATAAGCAAAATGACTTTTCCACTTATTTTCGCTTCTTCGATAACAATTTCCATATCTTTTTTATTATTCGTGACCGCATTTAATTTGCGGAAAGCATAATCTGTGCTTCCGGCAATGGCACCGGCAATGGATGTTTTGCCGACTCCCGGCGGACCGTATAAAATCATGGATGACAATTGCCGCGCCTTAACCATGCGGTGGATAATTTTTCCTTCACCAATTAAATGCTTTTGACCTGCTACTTCATCTATTGTTCTTGGACGCATTCTGTAGGCTAACGGTTGTGTTTTCATCATACTTCCCCTTTATCACAGTAGTTGCAAAATGTTCCAACCTCTAATCTAACATAAAGCCGGAAAATGGTGAAGAAACCGGACATAGTGATGTTTATTAAATTATGATATAATAATAAGATAGGCGCATAAAAAATGAAAAAAGGAAGTCGGTTGTTATTGAAAATTTTTAACTTGGAACTGCTTGTTAAATCATTAATTTATCTCGCGGGTATATGTGTCATGTCTTTCGGAATCGCGCTGACGATTCAGGCAGGAATCGGCGTTGCACCATGGGATGTTTTGCACATTGGATTGTATAAACAATTCGGACTCACTATCGGAACATGGAATATTATTGTTGGTATAATAATATTGGCTGCATCCGCAGTCATCGTGAAAAAATTTCCGAAACCGGGTGCGTATTTTAATTTGATTTTCGTCGGGGTTTTCATTGACCTGTTTCTTTTTTTGCTCCCCTTTTCGCCTTCCTTTTTTATAACAAAAATCATCGTATTAATTGCAGGATTGATCATTATGGCAACCGGTATGGGAATGTATATTTCCGCCGGGGTCGGCACCGGACCGCGGGACAGTTTAATGATGGCCCTGCATTTGAAAAAAGGGTGGAAAGTACAAAATGTCCGTCTGGTTATGGAAATTTCCGTGCTCGTTGCCGGCTGGTTGATGGGAGGTCCAGTCCATATCGGAACCGTAATTGCCGGCTTATTGACCGGGCATGCCTCCGGTATATCCATTTCTTATTTTTATAAACATACCAACCGTCTCATTAACGTCATTCAAAAATATGAAAAGAAAAAAGAACAAATGAAAGGAAACAAAAAAGAAATTGTCATGTAAATTGAGGTGCTGTACAAATGAAAATATCAACGAAAGGCAGATACGGATTAACTATTATGATTGAACTGGCTAAAAAACACGGGGAAGGGCCGATCGCATTAAAAACAATCGCCAGGTCCAATAATTTATCTGAACATTATTTAGAACAAATCATTTCCCCTTTGAGAAACGCAGGTCTCGTCCGGAGTATCCGCGGTGCATACGGCGGTTATACTTTGGCTGATGATCCGAAAAACATAACAGCCGGAGATATCATCCGTGTGCTGGAAGGACCGATTCAGCTTGTAGAAGGAATAGAAGACGAAGAACCGGCAAAGAGAGAATTATGGATCCGGATCAGTGACGCGATAAAAAATGTTTTGGATAATACTACTCTTGAAGATCTGGCCACGCATTCCGAGTCTGGTGACAGTGATGAAGGCTACATGTTTTACATTTAGTCCGGACTCGGATAAATTAGTAATGTAAGTTTTATTTACCGTGTGAAGACTAATGAATAAAGCTGGGAATAAAAAGTTGGTGAAGACATGGAAAGATTTTATCTTGATCATGCAGCAACGACACCTGTGCATCCCGCTGTGATCGATGAAATGACGGATGTCATGAAGCATATATTCGGCAATCCATCAAGCATCCATTTCTTTGGAAGAGAAGCGCGGAAAATTATAGATGAAGCAAGAACAGTTATCGCCAAATCTTTGCATGCCGATATTAATGAAATCATTTTTACAAGCGGCGGAACGGAAGCCGACAATTTGGCATTGATCGGTACCGCCATGGCGAATAAAGACCGTGGAGGACATATAATCACCACCAGAATAGAACATCATGCAGTATTAAATACATGCAAGATGCTGGAAAAAGCCGGCTTTGAAGTAACTTACCTGCCGGTAGATCAAGAAGGACGGGTATCTGTTGAAGACGTTAAACGTTCTTTAAGGGATGACACAATACTTGTTTCAATAATGTATGCAAATAATGAAACAGGTACCCTTCAGCCAATAAGGGAAATCGGAAAACTGTTATCTGGCCACCAGGCTTATTTCCACACGGATGCCGTCCAGGCTTACGGTCTTCTGCCCATTGATGTCCGCAAATCCGGTATTGATTTGTTATCCGTTTCTGCCCATAAAATTAACGGTCCGAAGGGAATCGGATTTTTATACGCAAAAGAAGATGTGAAGCTGATCCCGAATATTTACGGCGGGGAACAGGAGAGGAAACGGAGGGCGGGTACGGAAAATGTACCAGCCATAGCCGGTTTTAAAAAAGCCGTTGAAATTGCAGAGCAAGAAAAGGACCGGAAATATGAATATTTTCATGATATAAGAACGCGGTTTATTCAGGGATTGAAAAATGAAAATATTTCTTTCCGGGTGAATGGTCCGGAGAAAAACGATGTGCTTCCCCAAATTTTAAATGTTAGCTTTCCGGGGACAAATGTGGAACAATTGCTTGTTAACCTGGACTTGGAAGGAATTGCCGCATCGGGCGGTTCCGCCTGCACAGCCGGATCCCTGGAACCGAGCCATGTGCTCAGTGCCATGTACGGTAAAGATGCGGATGAAGTGTATAACTCGGTCCGTTTCAGCTTCGGATACGGAAATACACTTGAACAAACAGACGTCATTACGGAAAAAATTGCAAAAATAGTAAAACGGCTTACGGAAAAATGAGGTGATCCGGATGAAAGAACCAAAAGACACAAGAGTTGTTGTGGGAATGAGCGGCGGTGTCGATTCATCGGTTGCGGCATATTTGCTAAAACAGCAAGGTTACGATGTGATTGGTGTTTTCATGAAAAACTGGGACGATACCGATGAACGCGGAGTTTGTACGGCTACGGAAGATTATGAAGATGTAATCCGGGTATGCAACCAGATTGGCATTCCATATTACGCCGTTAACTTTGAAAAAGAGTATTGGGATAAAGTGTTCACGTATTTTCTTGACGAATATAAAGCTGGAAGAACCCCCAATCCTGATGTCATGTGCAATAAAGAAATTAAATTTAAAGCTTTTCTGGACCATGCGATGAAACTGGGAGCAGATTACATGGCAACCGGCCATTATGCCCGCGTCAAATGTGAGGACGGGGAATACAGACTGCTGCGCGGCAAAGATTCGAATAAAGACCAGACATATTTTCTCAATCAACTGTCGCAGGAGCAGCTTTCCAGAGTGATGTTCCCCCTTGGCGATCTGACGAAAAAACGAGTGCGGGAAATTGCCAAAGAGGCCGGACTGGTGACGGCCACAAAGAAAGACAGCACGGGAATTTGTTTTATCGGTGAACGGAATTTTAAAGAGTTTTTAAGCCAATACTTACCTGCCCAGCCCGGAAAAATGGAGACTTTGTCCGGGGAAGTAAAAGGGAATCATGACGGTTTGATGTATTATACGATCGGACAAAGACACGGCCTCGGGATCGGCGGGGCAGGCGAACCGTGGTTTGTTGTAGGAAAAGATTTAAAACGGAACGTGCTGTATGTAGAGCAGGGCTTTCACAATGACGCACTGTATTCGGATGCCCTTATTGCGACAAATGTAAATTGGATTTCCAAGCGTGAAAAGCCGGAGCAATTTACCTGCACGGCCAAGTTCCGCTATCGTCAGCCGGACCATCCGGTTACAGTTACGTTATTGGAAGGCGGACGGGTAAAAGTCAGCTATGACGAGCCTGTACGTGCTGTCACACCCGGACAGGCCGTTGTCTTCTACGATGGAGAAGAATGTCTCGGAGGCGGAATCATTGATGAAGTGTATAAAAAAGAGGAACGCCTCGAATATGTAGGCTGATAAGAAAAAGGACAGGATCTTCCGGTATGTATTTGTTGACCGGTGTTCCTGTCCTTTTTCATTGATATTTTATATAATATTTGTGAACAGATGATCGTCTTCAAACGGATGAAAGGAAGAGGAAACAATGGAGCAGGCAAGCAAAACATTTATCAAAGGACGGCCGGTAATTAAAATTTTTCATAACGAAAACAACTTGTATACGGTTCTTCGCATCCGTGTTGAAGATTCCAGTGAAGATTTAAAAGATGATTATGCGGTAGTTACCGGTTATTTACCGCGGCTTCATCAGGAAGAGACATACATTTTTTACGGTCACTTCACGGAACATCCGAAATACGGCCGCCAATTTTATTCAACCCATTTTCAAAAAGAATTACCTAAGTCGAAGGAAGATATCATTAAATATTTATCAAGCGAGTTGTTCAAAGGGATCGGAAAAAAAACTGCGGAAAAGATTGTGGATGCTTTAGGGGAAGACGCCATTTCCAAAATTTTAAAACAACCTTCCCTATTGGATACAGTACCGCAATTAAGCCGTGCGAAGGCCCGGACATTATATAAAACATTAATTGAGCATCAGGGTTTGGAAAATATAATGATCGCTTTGAATAAATACGGTTTTGGTCCCCAGCTTTCAATGCGGATTTATCAGACGTATAAAGAAGAAACGATCAAAATTATTGAAAACAATCCGTACCGGCTCGTGGAAGATGTGGAAGGAATTGGATTTGCCCGTGCCGACGAACTCGGCCATCGTTTAGGAATCCGGGGAAATCATCCTGACCGGATTAAAGCCGGATGTTTGTACACGTTGGAACAGAAGGTCATGCAGGACGGCCATTGTTTTCTTGAAAAAAATGATCTGGTCGAATCCGTCATCCAATTGCTCGAGTCGGGACAGCCGTTTCATATTCAAGAAAATGAAGTTGAGAACGGGCTGCTGAAGCTTGAAGAAGAAAATAAGATTGTTGTTGAAGACGGAAGGGTCTTTTTGTCAACCATCTTTTACTCTGAAAAAGGATTAGTGAAAAAGATTAATAAAATTTTGAGCCAGACGGAATACGAAGATCAATTTCCGGAATCCGAATTTTTACTGGCACTCGGCGAACTCGAAGAAGAGCTTGGGATCCAGTATGCCCCGTCTCAAAAGGAAGCGATCCGGACGGCTCTAACGTCCCCGATGTTAATTTTAACCGGCGGGCCGGGAACAGGAAAAACAACGGTGATCAAAGGCATTGTGGAGTTATATGGCAAACTATACGGTTATTCACTCGATCCAAAAGACTATAAAAAGGATGAAATATTTCCATTTGTTTTAGCCGCTCCGACGGGAAGGGCGGCTAAAAGAATGACGGAATCTACCGGTCTGCCCGCTGTCACCATCCACCGTCTGCTCGGATGGAATGGAACGGAAACATTTGAATATAATGAGGACAATCCCATTGAAGGAAAAATTGTAATTATCGACGAAATGTCAATGGTTGATATTTGGCTCGCCTATCAATTATTCCGCGCTCTGCCGGACCGTGTGCAAGTCATTTTGGTCGGTGATGAAGATCAGTTGCCTTCAGTAGGACCGGGACAGGTGCTGAAAGACTTACTGGCAGCAGAAAAAATACCGACAGTCCACTTGAAAGAAATTTACCGACAGGAAAATGGTTCCTCGATTATTGAACTGGCTCATGCCATTAAAAACGGAAAAGTTCCCGCCGACTTAACCGAACAAAAGGAGGACCGTTCCTTTATTCCATGCAGGACCTACCAGGTAACTGAATGCATCCGGCAAATTGTCAATCATGCGATAAAAAAGGGCTATACAAAAAAAGATATTCAAGTTCTTGCTCCCATGTACCGCGGTCCTGCCGGAATTGACCGGTTAAACCAAATTCTCCAGGACATTTTAAATGAAAAGGAAGAAAAACGCCCAAGGGAATTGAATTACGGTGATATGACTTACAGGGTTGGAGATAAAGTTTTACAACTTGTGAACCAGCCGGAAAAAAATATTTTTAACGGTGATATCGGAGAGGTTGTAGCAATTTTTTATGCGAAGGAGAATAAAGAAAAAACGGACCAGCTTATTGTATCGTACGATGGAAATGAAATTACGTACACAAGACAGGAATTAAATCAAATCACCCATGCTTATTGTTGCAGTATTCACAAATCCCAAGGAAGTGAGTTTCCCGTTGTCATCCTGCCGGTTGTTAAAGGATACCACCGTATGCTTAAACGAAACCTTATTTATACAGCAATTACACGGAGTAAAGAAAAATTAATCTTATGTGGTGAAACGGAAGCTTTTGAAAAAGCGGTAAAACGGACGGATGGTCATTTACGGAATACGACTTTAAAAGAACGGCTGCAAAACTCCCTGGCTCCGGAAGAGACGGTAAAAAAAGATCTTTATTTATCACTGGAAGAGATGTTGATGGATACTGATCCGATGATCGGCATGGAAAACATTACTCCATACGATTTTATGGAAAAGGAAGAAGCAGGAATGTAAAATGAGAACAATATGTTTATTTTTGGACAATTTGGGCAAAAATGTCATAACAAAATCATTTTTCCGAGGAGTGAGAGTGTGTATTTTATTTGCCCGAATTGTCAAAGCAAAGATATTGGCAAGATTGGTGTGAACCAGTATTATTGCTGGAATTGTTTTATTGAACTTTCGGTTTCCAACGGGATTATACATACACACCAGGTGGAAGAAGACGGTTCATTATCTTCTTTGGATGATTTGTTTCCTGAAGAGAAACGGAAGTTTCACGCATAAAAAGGAGCGTCAAAGCTTCTTTTTTTTTGCCTTTCCGGCGGATATAAAAGTTGTGCCGGAGAAGGTTTGCATAATCTGAACGGATTCTCCCAAACTAAAAAGGGAGTGTTCGCAATGGATATTAAAATAAAATGGTTTTACCGCCTCGGTTTTTTATTATTACTCTTTATTGTGATCTTTATTTTTATAAAGTTGTCGCCGGTATGGAAGCCGGTAATCCGGATCTTGCTGACTGCCGGGTTTCCATTTCTCGGAGCAGCTTTTGTTTCATACCTTTTATATCCTTTTGTAGAAAAATTGCACCGGCAGGGGTTGCAAAGAGGGTTGTCAGTTTTAATTATTTACGTTATTTTTTTCGGCGGAACGGGATACGGGATATATAAAGGATTTCCGGCTTTCTTAAATCAATTAAAAGAGTTGTCGGAAAACATCCCCCGTTTTATTGAGCTTTACGATCAGTGGGCCGGTATTATAGAAAAAAAGACAAAATCATGGCCGCTCGGAATCCATGAACATATTGATAAAGGGTTAATGGCATTAAATAACGGAATTGAGAACTTTATCCGGAGAATATGGAACTTTTTTATTTGGCTGGCGGATGCATTTTTTTTAATTGTGCTGATTCCTTTTATTGCTTTTTATATGTTAAAAGATATCGATTATTTAAAGAAGGCTTTTTGGAGTTTCATACCGGAACGGTGGCGAAAGCCCGCACATTATTTTATAATCAAAGTGGATGAATCATTGGGAAATTATATCCGCGGCCAGTTAATTGTTTGTCTCACGGTAGGTATCGTATCCAGTTTCTTTTTCTGGCTTATGAAATTGGAATACCCGCTGTTGCTCGGCTCGTTTATCGGGATTACAAATGTCATTCCTTATTTCGGACCGATTATCGGCATTGTACCTGCGGTGGCGGTAGCTGTCCACCATTCGGTAAAAATGATCATTTTCGTTATATTATTTGTTTTCGGATTGCAGTTTTTGGAGGGGAATGTTCTGTCGCCGCTTATTGTCGGTAAATCATTGCGGATGCATCCACTTTTAATTATTTTTTCCATTTTGATTGGCGGTGAAGCAGGGGGAATTATCGGTTTGATCGTTGCTGTTCCGATTGTGGCCGTAATAAAAACAGCAGGCATCCAGGCAATTGAACAATTTAAAAGAAATGCCGCGGAGCCCTAGATTTTCATCAAAGTTTGACAATATTCCCCTTATAATATTAGAATTATGCATATAATTCCATAACAGGACAACACAATGATGGAACAAGTATGTCAAAAATTTACCCTTTAGAGAGGAATTCCCCAGGCTGAAAGGATTCCGGGAAAGTTTTGACAGAAAGCCACTCCTGAGTGCAGTTAATCCCTGCCGCTTCCAGCGTTATCAGAAAAGAGCGATGAAAATTCGTGCAGATTTGTTGAATTTTCATAACTAGGGTGGTACCGCGGAATGAAACTCTTCGTCCCTAAACGTTGGGGGAGGAGTTTTTTTGTGTTGAGAAAAAACAGATTTAAGGGAGGATTATCGTTTTGAAGCCATTATCGAGTGCAGAAATCAGAAAAATGTTTTTGGACTTTTTTAAAGAAAAAGGTCATCAAGTCGAGCCGAGTGCATCATTGATTCCGCATGATGACCCGTCTTTATTGTGGATTAACAGTGGAGTTGCCACATTAAAAAAATATTTTGACGGCCGGGTGAAACCGGACAATCCGCGGATTACAAACGTTCAAAAATCGATCCGCACAAATGATATTGAAAATGTCGGTAAAACAGCCCGACATCATACGTTTTTCGAAATGCTGGGAAACTTTTCCATTGGGGATTATTTTAAGGAAGAAGCAATCCTTTGGGCTTGGGAATTTTTAACAAGTCCGGATTGGATTGGGCTTGATCCGGAAAAATTATATGTTACTGTCCATCCGGAAGATGATGAAGCCTATCAAATTTGGCGTGATAAAGTCGGGCTTTCCGAAGAGCGGATTATCCGTTTGGAAGGGAATTTCTGGGATATCGGTGAAGGACCGAGCGGCCCGAACTCGGAAATTTTTTATGACCGGGGACCGGAATTCGGCGATGATGAAAACGATCCAGAATTATATCCCGGAGGCGAAAACGACCGTTATTTGGAAATATGGAATTTAGTGTTTTCCCAGTTTAACCATAATCCGGATGGTACATATACACCGTTGCCGAAGAAAAACATTGATACGGGAATGGGGCTGGAAAGAATCGCTTCTGTTTTGCAAAATACAAAAACAAACTTCGAAACTGATTTGTTTATGCCGATTATCCAGAAAACGGAAGAAATTTCTGGTAAGAAATATGGAGAAAAACAAGAAACAGATGTTGCATTTAAAGTTATTGCCGACCATATCCGAACGGTTGCATTTGCAATCGGGGATGGTGCGCTGCCTTCAAACGAAGGCCGTGGCTATGTATTACGCAGACTGTTAAGACGAGCGGTGCGCTATGCAAAACAAATACAAATTGAACGTCCGTTTATGTATGAATTGGTACCTGTTGTCGGTGCAGTCATGGAAGATTTTTATCCTGAAGTGAAAGAAAAAGCTCCGTTTATTCAAAAGATTATCAAAAATGAAGAAGAACGGTTCCATGAAACTTTAAATGAAGGACTGGAAATTTTAAGCGAGGTTATTGAGAAAGCCAGGAAAGAAGGCAGCAAAGTCATTTCCGGAACAGATGTATTCCGTTTATATGACACCTACGGTTTTCCAGTGGAACTTACGGAAGAATATGCAGAGGAAGCCGGTTTGTCTGTGGATTATGAAGGCTTTGAAAAAGAAATGGCCATGCAAAGGGAAAGGGCACGGAAAGCACGCCAGGAAACGGATTCCATGCAGGTACAAGGCGGGGATCTGGGCGACTTTACGGAAGCGAGCACCTTTGTCGGCTATCATCAATTTAAAGTAAACGCAAAAGTAATCGGATTGTTTAAAGACGGTAATCTTATTCAGGCTGCCCGGGAAGGAGAAGAAATTCAAGTCATTCTTGATAAAACGCCTTTTTATGCAGAAAGCGGAGGTCAAATAGCCGACCGGGGGACCATAACGGCAGACGGTTATATCCTTGAGGTGCTGGATGTCCAAAAGGCGCCGAACGGGCAAAATCTGCACCGGGTAAATGTGAAGCAAGGTACGGTTGAAACAAATACTGATTGTCTGGCCAAAATTCATATAAAGAATCGTTTGCGTATAATGAAAAACCATTCGGCTACCCATTTATTGCACCGTGCTTTGAAAGACGTTCTCGGTGAGCATGTCAATCAGGCGGGTTCCCTTGTTGAACCGGACAGGCTCCGTTTTGATTTCTCGCATTTCGGTCAGGTAACGGAAGAAGAATTGGATAAAATTGAAAGACTAGTCAATGAAAAAATTTGGGAAAGTCTGTCCGTTGAGGTTATGGAAATGCCTCTCGACGAAGCAAAAGCGATGGGCGCGGTAGCCTTGTTCGGAGAAAAGTACGGGGACATCGTCCGCGTAGTAAAGATGGGTGATTACTCAATAGAACTTTGCGGCGGTTGCCATGTGGCAAATACATCGTCCATCGGACTGTTTAAACTTGTTTCGGAAAGCGGAATTGGCGCAGGTACAAGGAGAATTGAAGCGGTTACCGGTGAAAAAGCATATGAATATATGTCCGGACAACTTCGGTTTTTACAAGATGCGGCTCATAAATTGAAGGCTAAAATTACCGATGTGCCGGCGAAAATAGATGCCATGAAAAAAGAAATTAAAGATTTACAAAGAGAAGTTGAATCATTAACCGCAAAATTAGGCAATATAGAATCGAAAAACTTATTAAACAAAGTCAAGAAAATAAACGGCGTAAACGTCCTCAGTGCACGGGTAAACATTAGCGAGCCCGGTCAATTGCGGACAATGACCGATGAGCTGAAACAGAAAATCGGCTCAGGCATCATCGTACTGGGTGCGGCAATCGGTGAAAAGGTTCAATTCGTAGCAGGAGTTACGAAAGATTTAACCTCCGATTACCACGCCGGAAAGCTGATCAAAGAAGTTGCCAAAGTTTGCGGCGGCGGTGGTGGTGGTCGTTCGGACATGGCGCAGGCAGGCGGAAAGGATCCTGATAAATTAGATAAAGCCCTCCAATTTGTCGAAAAATGGATAAAAAGTTTTCATAAAGAGGATAAGTAGTGTACAATAAAAGCAATCGGGAACGTGATGTGATAACGATTGGAGGTGCAATTCCATGAGTTCCCTGGACCGGACTATGCAATTTAACTTCCCGGAGGAACCGATAGACCAGGAGGTACAGGAGATTCTTCTGCATGTATTTCAGGCTCTGGAAGAAAAAGGATACAACCCGATCAATCAAATTGTCGGTTACCTCCTGTCCGGCGACCCGGCATATATTCCAAGACATAAAGATGCAAGAAATATGATCCGAAAAGTCGAACGGGATGAGATTATCGAGGAATTGGTAAAGTTTTATATTGAAAAACATCGAGAGGAAATATAATGCGGATTTTAGGTTTGGATGTCGGCTCAAAAACGATCGGTGTAGCTGTCAGTGACGAACTGGGGTGGACTGCTCAAGGGTTGAAAACCATTAAAATAGATGAAGAAAGCAACGAATGGGGATTAGACGACCTGGAAGAAATCATCAGAGAATACAACGTCGAAAAAATCGTCGTCGGCTTACCGAAAAATATGAACGGAACGATTGGTCCCCGCGGGGAAGTCAGCTTACAATTTGCCGAAATGATTAAAGAACGGTTCAGTTTGCCGGTTGATTTGTGGGACGAGCGTCTTACGACGATGGCGGCTGAGCGGATTCTTCTGAAAGCTGATGTCAGCAGGAAAAAAAGAAAAAAAGTTGTTGATAAAATAGCAGCCGCCCTTATATTGCAAAGTTATCTGGATGCCCGTGGCAAAATGTAAATAACTTTCAATCATAAAGCTAGGTTTAATAATAAAAATAATATTGTCCGGTTTTTAAATACGAAGGAGGTAATCCGATGGAACACGGCGATCAGCATATTACGATTATTGATGAAGACGGCAATGAAGAACTTTGCGAGATCCTGTTTACTTTTGAATCCGAAGAATTTGGCAAATCCTATGTATTGTATTATCCGGTAAGCGCTGAAGAAGATGAGGACGGCGAAATTGAGATTCATGCTTCGAGTTTCATTCCCGGAGAGAAAGAGGGTACGCTGCAACCGATTGAAACTGAAGAAGAATGGGATTTAATTGAAGAAATGCTGGAAACCTTTTTGGGCGAGGGTGAGTAAGGTAATGATATAAAAGGGCAATCGGTCCGATTGCTCTTTTTTTATAAAAAACAATGAAAATATTTGTTTGTATAGTATAATAATTCAAGGTATAAAATTGTTGTAAGGTCAACCTTGAGGTGGAACTGATGAAGTGGAGAAGTTTTACCGGTAGAATCCGGATGAACGGATTATACAATAATAAAAAAATTACTGGAATCAAGTGGAAAAAGTCCTTTTGGCTTCCGTTTATGCTGTTCATTTTGATAGCAGCCGGCGGAGGATACATGTTTGTCAAGTCAGCGGCAGGCCCCGTCAATCCCGGAAGTAAAAAGACTGTTGAAGTAAATATTCCGTTTGGCTCGGATTTATCCGCAATTGCAGAAATGCTGGAAGATCAGGGGATCATTAAAAACAGCTTTGTATTTAAACTGTATGTAAAATTGAAAAGTAATGACGGATTTCAAGCTGGAAAATACACATTATCACCATCCATGACTTATGATGATATTATTAAAAATTTGCAACAAGGCGGCAAGCCGGCATTGACGATCCTGGTTCCGGAAGGGCTGCAGCTGAAGGAAATAGCGTCCATTATCGCTGAACATACAAAGTATAAGGAAGAGGAAATTATTGAACGGTTAAATAACGAAGACGTAATAAAAAAACTGATGGAAAAATATCCCCGTTTATTAACGGATGAAATTTTGCATAAAGATATTAAGTTTCCGCTGGAAGGTTATTTATATCCGGCTACATACCACTTTTACGAACAAGAGCCCTCCCTCGAAACGATTATTACGGCGATGTTGGACAAAACAGCAGAAATGGTTGAAAAATACCGTCCTGAAATGGAAGAAAAAGGTATGACCGTTCACGAACTGTTGACATTTGCTTCTCTTATTGAAGAGGAAGCATCAGAAAAAAGTGACCGGAAAAAGATTTCCAGTGTCTTTTATAACCGGCTGGAAATCGGCATGCCCCTGCAAACCGACCCGACGGTCATTTATGCGCTCGGAGAACACCGTGAACGGCTGACATTCAGGGATTACTATGAAGTGGAGGATCCTTTCAACACATACTTAAATAAAGAATTGCCGCCGGGTCCGATTGCCAACAGCGGGGAAATGTCCATCGAAGCCGCATTGCATCCCGCTGATTCCGAATACTTGTACTTTCTTGCAACACCGGAAGGGGAAGTGCTTTTTTCCAAAACGTTGGACGAACATAATGAAAAATATGATGAACATATAAAAAGGAAATAATTCTGAAAATCAATCTCGCTTTTTACATCTGCATATGATAAAATAGATTCCGTATATTTTATATGTCCGACTAAAAAGCGTCATTGATAGAGGAAATGTCCCGGCATTTCCTTTATCATGACACTTTTTTCATATATGAACGGGAATATCAGGTGATTATTCAAATGATGGATGAACGGTTAATAAATTATTTGTATGAAAAATTGCCTCAACGAAACGCCTTTTTCCAGGAAATGGAACAATATGCCAAAAAAGAAAACATCCCGATTATGGATCCGTACAGTATGGAGGTCATGTTGAAAATCCTCCAGTTGTTCCGGCCTGAACGGATTTTGGAAATCGGCACGGCCATCGGATATTCCGCTCTCCGTATGGCGGATGTGCTTGATGCCCGGATTGTAACCATTGAACGGGACCCGGAACGTGCCGAACGTGCGGAATGCTATATCCGCTCGCAAAATAAAACCGGACAAATCAAGATCATAAGAGGCGATGCCCTTGAATTGCCGGAGGAAGCAGGAAAACATGGCCCGTTTGATTGTATATTTATTGATGCGGCAAAAGGTCAATATAAAAAGTTTTTTGAACTGTTCACTCCATATTTAAATGAAAGAGGCATAGTTATTTCTGATAACGTGTTATTTAAAGGATATGTTTTTCAACATGACGGGGGAAATAAGCGTTTACAAAAAATTGCCGGAAAAATAAAGGATTATAATGACTGGCTCTTTAACCAACCGGATTTTGAAACCGTAATTCTTCCGGTCGGTGACGGTTTGGGTGTAAGCATAAGAACATAAGGAAACCGGTGTACCATCAGCAATCGATCTGATTTGCTGATGGCCCTTTCATTTTCGGCAGGATTTTGAAAAAATGTGCACTGGAAAGAAATAAAGACAGACTATGAAAACGTCCGGATCTGATGATTATATTAAAAGGCAAAATTTATTTTTATGCCATATTTGTTCTGTATAGTCTGAGCGGAAAAGTTTTCTTTACCCTTGTTCAAAGATTACAATATGCTTTCGAGGTGGATAAAATGAAAAAACCGGAAATATTGGTCACGCCTGAGAAGGTTGATGATATTATTCCGTTAAGCGAAGTCGGTGCGGATGCATTTGTTGTAGGAGAAACGCGCTATGGTCTCCGGCTTAACGGGGAATTTAAGAGGGAAGATGTCAAAAAGGCGATTGAAGTTGCCCATGCCAGAAATAAAAAAGTATATGTGGCGGTCAATGCGATTTTCCACAACGAAAAAGTGGACGAGCTAGATGATTATTTACGTTTTGTCCGGGATGCAGGTGCTGACGCGGTTATATTTGGTGATCCGGCCGTTCTCATGGCTCAAAAAAGAGTTGCTCCCGAACTGCCGTTGCATTGGAGTACGGAAACAACGGCGACAAACTGGTATACATGCAATTATTGGGGAAGGAAGGGAGCCAAACGGGCTGTTCTTGCGAGGGAGCTGAGCATGGATGAAATCATTGAAATTAAAGAGCACGCAGAAGTTGAAATAGAAATTTTAGTCCATGGTATGAGCTGTATGTTCCAATCGAAACGGAAACTGCTCGGAAATTATTTTGAATATCGGGGAAAACGAATGGAAATCCAACATAGTGATGATGATTATATGTTTTTATATGATTCGGAACGTGACAATAAATATCCGATTTTTGAAGATGAAAACGGGACACATATTATGAGCGCAAATGACGTGTGCATCATTGATGAACTGGAAGAATTGATTGAAGCGGGGATTGATTCGTTTAAAATTGACGGGATTTTTAAATCACCCGAATATTTAATTGAAGTAACGAAAATGTACCGAGAAGCCGTTGATCTTTGTGTAAGTAATCCGGTTCAATATGAAGAAAAGAAAGATTACTGGCTGGAAAAAATTGAAGCCATTCAACCGAAAAACCGTGATATTGATACCGGATTTTTCTTTAAAGAAACGGTGTATTAAAGGAGGTAAACAGCTTGGCAAAACAGCTTGATCATATATCAGAAATACAGGACGGCAAACGGGTGATTGTGAAAAAGCCGGAGCTTCTGGCACCGGCCGGAAATTTGGAAAAACTGAAAATTGCAGTGTTATACGGTGCGGATGCTGTATTTATTGGCGGACAGGAATACGGACTCCGTTCCAATGCCGATAATTTTTCATTGGAAGAGATCAAAGAAGGTGTCGATTTTGCCAAAAAGTACAATGCAAAAGTTTATGTTACGACGAATATTATTGCCCATAATGAAAATATTCCCGGCCTGGATAATTATTTACGCGCCTTGGAAGATGCAGGGGTAGCCGGAATCATCGTTGCTGATCCGTTAATTATCGAAACCGCCAGGAGAGTCGCGCCGAAACTGGAATGTCATTTAAGCACACAGCAATCATTGTCTAACTGGCGGGCAGCCCAATATTGGAAAGAAGAAGGGCTGGAACGGGTGGTACTTGCCCGGGAAACAACATTGGAAGAAATCAAAGAAATCAAAGAAAAGGTAGATATAGAAATAGAAATTTTTGTTCACGGCGCCATGTGTATTGCTTATTCCGGCCGGTGCGTGTTAAGTAACCATATGACGGCCCGGGATTCTAACCGCGGTGGCTGTTGTCAAAGTTGCCGCTGGAGCTATGGTCTTTTCCGGCAAACTGATGAAAACGAAATTCCATTATACTCCGAGGAAGATGCTCCGTTTGTGATGAGTGCCAAAGACTTGAACTTGATTGAATATGTCCCGCAACTCATTGAGGCGGGCATCGATAGTTTTAAAATTGAAGGGCGGATGAAGTCTATCCATTATATTGCGACCGTTGTCAGTGTGTACCGGAAAGTGATCGATGCATATTGTGCCGATCCGGAAAACTTTGTCTTTAAAGAAGAATGGAAAGAGGAACTGGCCAAATGTGAAAACCGGGAAACAGATTACGGTTTCATTGAAGGACTGCCCGGTTATAAACAACAATTGTTCGAAAATCACAGCCATAAACCATCCCATGAATTTGCCGGTATGGTACTCGATTATGACGCAAAAGAAAAAATGGTGACACTTCAGCAACGGAATCACTTTAAAGTCGGGGATGAAGTGGAATTTTTCGGTCCGGACATTGATAATTTCACAATGGTCGTCAGAGATTTATATGATGAAGAAGGAAATGAAATTGATGCCGCCAGACATCCTTTGCAAATCGTCCGTTTTCGTGTTGACCGGCCTGTATACCGGTACAACCTGATGAGAAGGGAAGTTCAATAAGGATATGCCCGGACCGGAATATTTCCGGTCCTATACCCCTCTGTTTCCAGAAAGCCAAATATTTTTTAGACAAGTCCGGGCATATCATTTTAAATGTCTATTTTTAAAAAGTATTTCATACAGATACTTACAAAAAATCAAGGAGTGACAAAATATGGCACAAGAAAAACAATATCCTATGACTAAAGAAGGAAAAGAAAAGTTAGAACGAGAACTGGAAATGTTAAAAACCGTTAAAAGAAAAGAAGTAGTAGAAAGAATTAAAGTAGCAAGAAGCTTCGGCGACTTGTCAGAGAACTCTGAATATGATTCCGCCAAAGATGAACAAGCTTTTGTTGAAGGAAGAATTGCTTTACTGGAAAAAATGATCCGAAATGCGGTCATCATTGAAGATAACGGTGAAAATAAAGATACCGTTACGATTGGAAAAACAATTACATTTGTTGAACTGCCGGACGGGGAGGAAGAAACATACACAATTGTGGGAAGTGCCGAAGCTGATCCGTTTGAAGGAAAAATATCCAATGATTCCCCGATTGCCAAGAGCCTGATGGGCAAAAAAGTTGGAGATGAAGTAACCGTTCAAACTCCTGGAGGGGAAATGAACGTTAAAATTATTGATGTTAAATAACAATTTCAATGTTTCGGGCAACCCCATTTGCGGTATTGAACATACAAAAATAAAATGGGGCTGCCTTTTTTCATGTCCGCCAACGTTCATGAATCCAGCAGGACATAACTGCTGCAGCTTTTCCATTGATTAAAACCTTTCATTCCCGTTAACAATGGGTAATGGGTGATGAAAATGTGGCGAAAGCGGACGATATTTGCGGCTGTAATTTTTTTAGTCGGAATTTCCGTTTTATTAGGCCGTTTGGCACAAATCCAATTAATTGATACAAAAAGTTTTTCCGGACGGAACATAAATTTAATCCGCGAAAGTGTTAAACAACGGTCACAGGAAGTCATTATCGACCACGGAAGGGGAGCATTTTACGACCGGAATATGGAACCGGTAACCCATAGCACTATTCCCTCATTAATACTGTTTCCTTTCTTAAAAAATACGGACTGGGATGTAGAAAAGGTTGCCGAAATTACCGGCATTCCGGAAAGAAAATTGCTTAAGGCCGTTGATGAAGCAGAGGAACCGTTCGTTTTCGGCGGTCCCCGTCCGTTGAAATTAACCCCGGAACAAATGGATGCCATAAATAATCTAAAAATTCCCGGTGTTTTCGCTGTTGAGATAAAAATGGATAAGAAAGATTTTCCGGCGGCACAGCTCATTGGAACGGTCGGTCAAAATGATCGAGAGGCCCGCAATAGGTATCCGGACCGGGGTCTATCGGCAGGGACGAAAATCGGTATTCTCGGATTGCAAAAAAGCTTTGATGAATTTTTGCTTCAGGAAGAACAAACAAAGCTGGTTTATCATGTAGACGGAAAAGGCGGTCCATTATTCGGCGCCAAAGTAAAATATGTTGATCCCTCCAATCCCTTTTATCCGTTAAAGGTTCAAACAACCATTGATTTGGAAATACAAAACAAGGCGGAAGAAATCGTTGATCAATTTAAAATAGAAAAGGGCGGACTTATATTACTGGATATTTCCTCCAATTCCATTCTTGCCAATGTATCCCGTCCGAAAATAGATTTGGATGATCCTTTTCAAAATGAAGGGGCAAAAAATTTTATGTTTACCGCCCAAATCCCGGGTTCTGTGTTTAAAACAGTTATTGCTGCGGCAGCAATTGAATACCGCCTTATTTCTCCCCGGCGCATCTTTGATTGCAACAAAACAATCCATGGTACCTATGATGAGTACAGGCACGGCCGGCTTGACTTTACAAAAAGCTTTGCCGTAAGCTGTAACAATACGTTTGCAACCCTTGCAACGGAATTAATCGCACTAGATCCCAGAATTATTGAAACCTATGCTGAAAAGCTGGGATTGACAGAAGAAACGGGCTGGCGGGGACAGGTTTTTCATTTTAAAGATTTTAAGCAATTTAGCGGGGAAGAAAAGGGTCATGTATATTTAAATGATGAAGAACGGCATGACCGGAAATTTGCGGCCCAAACGGGTATCGGCCAGCAAAGCGTCCGGATTACTCCGGTTGCCGCCGCCAATATGATGGCAACCATTGCCCGAGGTGGTGAGAAGAAAATGGTAAGAGCGGTGTCCGATATCCGGTACAAGAATGGAAACACCCTGTTTCACTTTCCGGAGAAATCTTTGGGAAAAGACGGTATATCTCCTTATACGGCCGGAAAGCTGCAAAAATTGTTGCGGGAAGTGGTTGTATATGAAGAAGGAACCGGCCATGCGTTAAATGAATTGCCTTACACGGTTGCCGGGAAGTCCGGTACGGCTGAAACCCATCGGTATGCAGAAGACGGCAAAGAATATTTAAATAAATGGTTTGTCGGTTATTTTCCTTATGAAAATCCCAAATATGCCCTTGCAGTGGTCAATCTGGACGTTTTTTCGGATGAAGGATCAGTCATTCCTGTGTTTCAGGAAATGGTGGAATTTTTATATGAGTATGACAAATCAGATTCTTAAATTATTCAATTTGAAAAATACCTGTTACGGAAATTTTACTGTACAATAATGTTGTAACGGTTAAAATGAATCATAGAATAACAGAACGGAGGGAGAACGGAATGGAGGAAAACTCGCAGTCGAGAAAAGCACGGAGGGAAACACTAAAGCGGAAAAGAACGGATACGATTTTAAATATATTGATCAGTATTGTTTTTTTACTAATTCTTATTGTCGGCTGGAACGTTATTTTTTCACAAGGGGACACCGATGAAGCGACCCAAATGGAAGCAAAAACGGAAATTTCCTCTGAATCAAAATCCGAAAAAGCTTCCCGGCAAAAAAAAGACGGGGACGATAGTGAAAAAGTCGAAGCGAAAAATGATGAAGAAGATGCTGAATCGGAGGAAATGATCGTAGAAAGTGATGATCCGAACGTCATCAAGGTGGTGGTCCATCCGGATTGGGAACCGATCGGAACGCAACAAACCGGAGAACATATTACGCAATATGATGAAGGAAGCCGTGACCGGATTGAAATGGAAGAGGCTATCAGTTATGCTTCCGGTGTGGAAAGAGACAATATGATTGTCTGGTGGCTCGAAAACGGCGGGGCACCGGATAAGGTAATCGGAACGATATCCACGAAAGATCAAACGGAAGTATACCGGGTATACATAGAGTGGATTGACGGAAAAGGATGGAAACCGGTCAGACTGGAACAATTGAGAGAAAATGATAAAAAATAAAATTTCGTTAGATTGGGGTTGAAAAGATGAAAATTGCAATAATCGGTGCGATGGAAGAAGAAGTAACAAAACTGCGCAATGAAATGGAAAACAAGAAAGCAGAAGTTGTTGCCAATAGTGAATTTACCTCCGGATCCCTTGCCGGAAGAGATTGTGTCTTATTAAAATCCGGTATCGGCAAAGTCAATGCAGCCATGACGACAACCATTTTGATTGAACGGTACAAACCGGATGTATTAATTAATACCGGTTCCGCCGGGGGATTAAACCCATCGTTAAACGTCGGAGATATTGTTATATCTGACAAAGTTTGCCACCATGATGTCGATGCCACCGCTTTCGGGTATAAATACGGACAAGTTCCGGGAATGCCTGAAAGTTATAAAGCGGATGAAAGATTGACGGACATTGCGCTGAATGCTGCTGGTGAACTGGGAGAGGTACAGGTTGTCAAAGGACTCATCGCTTCCGGTGACTCATTCATCAGTGATTCGGAACAGGTGAAAAAAATTTCCAAGCATTTTCCTGAACTGGAAGCAGTGGAGATGGAAGGTTCAGCGATTGCCCAAATTGCTTACCAGTATGGCCTGCCGTTTGTCATTATCCGTTCCTTGTCTGATATTGCCGGGAAAGAATCAGGAATTACTTTTGAAAAGTTTATCCATACGGCCGCCACGAACTCTGCCAAACTGGTCTTGTCAATGATTCCTCATATTTGATCATACCGGGTTTATATCAACAGGTATCCGGCAGAGTCCGCCGGTTTTTTCCTGAACTTTCCGGCTGAATCATTCTGTTTTCCATGTTATTCTAAAATAATAGAAAAACAGATTGACAAGGTGAGGATTTTTTTGAATCAAGAAAAAGAACTGTTGGATAAAATTATTGATTATAAAAATTTTACGATGGTTTTATTGGCGGTTGCCGTATTATTAAACGCAGGAATTTCGCTTAAAGGTTTTGAACTGGCCGAAAAGAAATTATGGTTCGTGCTTGCTGTACAATTTACATGTATGCTGTTTGCTTTTCTTTTTATGATTTTGCATGTGAAATGGACCAAAAAGTTGATAGACAGGGGAAACCGGCGTCATTAAGAGAGATGAAAAGCGCAGTGTTTTGCTTTTACCTGCAGAATTTTTAACTGGACATACACATTTCCCGCTCCCCTGACATACGTATAATTTACAGGCATTTGATCATCAGGGGGTGCGGGAGATGGCAGGATTATTTTCAGCTCTCGTAATGTTTTTTAAGGAAATTATCTTCTTTGTTTCATACGTTAAAAACAATGCCTTTCCACAACCACTGTCACCGGAAGAAGAAAAAAAGTATTTAAGGCTTATGGCGGAAGGGGATATGAACGCCAGAAACCTTCTGATTGAACATAATTTGCGTCTTGTTGCCCATATTGTAAAAAAATTTGAAAACACCGGAGAAGACCAGGAAGATCTGATTTCAATCGGAACAATCGGATTAATCAAGGCGATTGAAAGCTTTTCAGAAGGGAAAGGAACAAAGCTGGCTACATATGCCGCAAGATGCATAGAAAATGAAATATTGATGCATTTAAGAGCCTTAAAAAAGACGAGAAAAGACATTTCATTACATGACCCGATCGGCCAGGACAAAGAAGGGAATGAGATTAGTTTAATCGATGTCCTTAAATCGGATAATGAAGATGTAGTGGACCGGATTCAATTAAATATGGAACTGGAGAAAATGAAAGAATACCTTTCCGTTCTCGAAGAACGGGAAAAAGAAGTCATAATCGGCCGTTTCGGGCTTGGCGGGACAAAAGAAAAAACACAACGGGAACTGGCAAAAGAACTGGGAATTTCAAGAAGTTATGTATCCAGAATTGAGAAACGGGCTTTAATGAAAATGTTCCATGAATTTTACCGGGCGGAAAAAGGAAAGTAGTAAAAAATTTTAAAGCAGACAGGAATATGAAAATGAAAATCCTCACCGGTTGAAAGCCGGTGGGGATTTTCCATCTCTGGGAAACAATTGTGTTTTTTATGACAAGGACTTGATCTTTACCGGGAGATGGCGCCGTTCTATTTCTTTTTCTATGAGGCGGATAAACTCAGGAGATAATTGAAGTTTTATTGCTTTGTAGTAGGATTCGAGCAACAATTGATCCGATAAGTTCTCCATCTTGCCGGTTATGCACCTTTCACCTCCGATCCGGATTTTCAATCATAAATTTGTTCTGTGCTGAATAAAAATAACCAGTTAAGCTATCAATTTGTAATTAAAATTAGCACAAATCAATCAGGAGAACAAGTGTTCCTTTTATCCACAACAGCCGGTGGATAAGTTGTGGTTAAATTGTTAATAAGACGCAGGAATTGCATCAAATCAATCGGGATAATGTGTATAAAGTTATCCACAGGTGTAGAATATATGCGTTATATGTCGAAATGTTTTTCTACGCTGTCACTTTGTAATGGAACTTGTCGAACCGCCTTTTTATTTTCCGGACCCCGAAAACGTGTAAATACCGATTTGTGCTTGCAAAAAAAAGAGAGAAAAAATATGATAAATAAGAATGCTGTTATTGTCGGATATTATTACTTATGAGGTGTGACGGATGTTAAAACGTTTTTTACCGGATGATTACTTTCAATCGATTTTTCATATAACACCCGAATATTTAAAACAGAAAAATATAAAAGGTATTATTACGGATTTGGATAACACGCTTGTTGAATGGAACCGTCCCGAAGCCACCCCGGAATTGACGAATTGGTTTAAAGAAATGCGGAATCACGGGATACAAATAGTAATTGTTTCCAATAATAATAAAAAAAGGGTGCATAAATTTGCTTCCCCTTTGGGAATACCTTATGTTTACCGTGCACGTAAACCCCTTGGTAAAGCTTTTCGTAAAGCTTTAACCGTTTTAAATTTACCGAAAGAAAATACGGTGGTCATCGGTGATCAGTTGTTAACCGATATTTACGGGGGGAATAAAGCGGGTTTTTACACAATTTTAGTTGTTCCTGTTGCAGAATCGGACGGTTTTGCGACAAAATTTAACCGGATGATTGAACGGAAAATATTCCGTCATTTGGATAAAAAAGGATTGCTGCAGTGGGAGGGCAGACAAAGTGGAGAATGATCGAATATGCATTGGCTGCGGAGCTGTTATACAAACTGAAGATCCGGACAAGCCCGGCTATGTACCGAGTTCAACACTAAATAAAGAGGATGTAATATGCCGGCGCTGTTTTCGTTTGAAACATTATAATGAAGTACAGGATGTCCGGTTAACGGATGATGATTTTTTAAAAATTTTACACGGAATCAGTAATGTTGCCGGACTTATTGTAAAAATCGTCGATATTTTCGATTTTAACGGAAGCTGGCTTCCGGGTATTCAAAGATTTATAGGTAATAACGACGTGTTGCTTGTCGGAAACAAAGTTGATTTACTGCCGCGGTCTGTCAAACATAATAGAGTTATCCACTGGCTATCTGTCCGTGCAAGGGAACTGGGACTGGAACCGGCAGCTGTTACCCTTGTCAGTGCAGAAAAAGGTATACATATACAAAAAGTCATTGATTTAATCGAGAAATACCGGGACGGAAAAGATGTATATGTTATTGGATGCACAAATGTAGGGAAATCAACGTTGATTAACCGGATTATCCAGGAAGTGACCGGAGAAAAAGATATTATTACAACATCGTATTTTCCCGGCACAACATTGGATATGATCAGAATTCCCCTTGATGACGGAAAAGCAATTTATGATACCCCGGGGATTATTAACCATCATCAAATGGCTCATTTTGTATCGAAAAAAGACTTGAAAATAATTACGCCGAAAAAAGAGATAAATCCAAGGATCTATCAGTTAAATGAACAGCAAACATTATTCTTTGGAGGACTGGCCCGGATGGATTTTGTGAAAGGAAAACGGACCCCGTTCGTATGTTACTTTTCCAATGAACTGCGTATTCACCGGACAAAGCTGGAAAATGCGGATTCGTTGTATAATAAACATAAAGGCGGATTGCTAAGTCCTCCGGGTAAAGAATACGCAGATGAATTTCCGGAGTTTTACCGTCAGGAGTTTTCCATCCGGGAGGATAAAACCGATATTGTGTTTTCAGGACTCGGATGGATTATGATTCCGGAGGGAGGAGTCGTCGTCCGGACCTATGTTCCTAAAGGAGTAAGCGTATATTTGCGTGATTCCCTGATATAAAGGAGTAGATAAAATGGCATTAACGGGAAAACAAAAAAGATTTTTACGGAGTAAAGCACATCATTTACAACCGATTTTTCAAGTTGGAAAAGGCGGGGTCAATGAAAATATGGTTAAGCAAATTTCCGATGCACTGGAAGCGCGTGAGCTGATCAAAGTCAGCGTATTGCAAAACTGTGAAGAGGATAAGCACACGGTCGCTAAAAAGTTGACGGCCGGTTCCGGAGCCGAGCTTGTCCAAGTGATCGGAAATACGATTGTTTTATATAAGGAATCAAAAAACAATAAACGAATCGAGCTTACGGAGTAAGGTGCCGGACATGAGAAAAAGAACGGGAATTTTGGGCGGAACCTTTGATCCACCGCATATCGGACATTTAATTATTGCCGACCAGGTTTTACATCAGCTACGGTTGGATGAGATCCGTTTCATGCCCAACCATATTCCGCCCCATAAAGAAATAAAGTCTGATTCGGCTCCGGAAGACCGGTTGAAAATGCTGCAATTGGCGGTCGAAGGAAATAAATACTTCAAAATTGAAACGATAGAGTTAAAACGGAAAGGCACATCATATACTTATGATACAATGGTACAGCTGAAAAAAGCTGAGCCGGATACGGAATTTTTTTTCATTATCGGCGGCGATATGATTGACGATTTACCAAACTGGCATAAAATCGATGAACTCGTGAAATTAGTCAAGTTCGTCGGGGTAGACAGGCCGTTTTATAAAGGCAAAACAGATTATCCTGTACATATGATTGACATTCCCCTGATCCATGTTTCCTCGACGATGATCCGAAAAAAAATTGCGGCGGGACAATCCGTTAAATATTTACTTCCCGACCCGGTAATTACGTTTATAGAGGAGAATCATTTATATGGAGCGAGAAAAAGCACTTGAATTGGTAAGAAAACAATTGCCGGAAAAGAGATACCGACATACATTGGGAGTATTGGAAACAGCTTTACGCCTGGCGGAAAAATACGGATGTGATCCAAAAAAAGCGGAATTGGCCGCGATTTTCCATGATTATGCAAAATACCGGCCGGAAGAAGAATTGAAACAAATTATTATCGATCAAAAATTACCAGAAAAAATGCTGGAATTCCATCCGGAAATTTGGCACGGACCTGCCGGTGCTTATTTAGTCGAAAAAGAAGCAGGTATTACCAATCAGGATATTTTAAATGCGATCCGCTACCATACAACGGGCAGGCCGGATATGTCATTGCTGGAAAAAATCATTTTTATTTCCGATTACATTGAACCGGGAAGGAATTTTCCCGGTGTAGAAGAAACAAGAAATCTTGCAGAAGAGGATTTGGATTTGGCCATCTTACAAAGCTTGCAAAACACATTGTTATTTTTAATAAAGAAGAAGGCTGCAATCTATCCGGATACGATTGAAACATATAACAGCTTTTTAAAGAAAACATCACGATAACGTGCTAAAAAAAGATACAGGAGGCCTGATTCGATTCATGACCAACCGGAAGCTATTATCTGTTGCAGTGAAAGCAGCAGATGATAAAAAAGCGGAAGATATCGTAATTCTTAACATGCAAGGATTATCAACAGTTGCCGACTATTTTGTCATTTGTCATGGAAATTCTGACAAACAGGTACAGGCGATTGCAAGCGAAATTAAGGAACAAGTGAATAAACGCGGAATTGATGTAACCCGACTGGAAGGGTTTGATGATGCCCGTTGGATTTTAATTGATCTGGGCGATGTCATTGTCCACGTCTTCCATCATGAGGAAAGAAGTTATTATAATCTGGAACGCCTTTGGGGGGATGCCCCGTATGAAGATGTGGAAAGCGTGCTTTCGCAATGAGTTATCAATATTTTTCCCTCATCTACGATCATTTAATGGATGAAGCTCCTTATGACGGGTGGTATAAATTTTTTGAAAAACATGTTGAACAATATCATCCATCCGCTACAAAAGTGCTCGATCTTGCTTGCGGAACCGGAGAAATGACCCTCAGACTGTATGAAAACGGTTATGAGGTAACGGGAGTGGACTTGTCGGAAGATATGCTGGCAATAGCCGAACAGAAAGCCTTCGTAAAAGGGTATAAAATTCCTTTTTACCGGCAGAATATGACTGATTTGGCGCACATTTCGGATTTTGATGTTGTTGTCATTTTTTGTGATTCACTGAATTATTTATTGACGGAAGAAGAAGTTAAACGTACGTTCCGTTCCGTATACAACGTGTTAAATAGGAATGGTTTGGTTTTGTTCGATGTCCATTCCGTCCATAAAATTGATCATGTTTTTAAAGATTCTGTTTTTGCTTATAACGGAGAACCGGTTTCATATATTTGGAATTGTTTTCCGGGAGACCGGCCCCATTCTGTTGAACATGAATTAACCTTTTTTGTACGGGATGATGCAGAGGGGAAATACAACCGTTATGATGAATTCCATCACCAAAGAACTTTTCCCGTAACTGATTACACAACCTGGCTTAAGGAAGCCGGTTTTGATGTTCTTTCCATTACCGGTGATTTTACCGGTGATCCGCCCGGTGAAGAAACGGAACGTGTTTTCTTCAGCGCAAGGAAAAAGTAGGAAAGAGGTTATCAACGGAAGACTAATTATTCGTTGATAACCTCTTAATTTATTTTTTATGCAGGGATTTGTAAAAGTATGAAGAACATTATACATTGTGATATTCAAATTGCTGTTTAATATTTTTTATGTCCTTTCTGTATTTTTTATGGGTTGCTTTAAAAAGCTCCCGGAAAGTTTTTTCAATCGGATATTGTTCTAAAACTTGAATTCCTTCCCCTGTAATTCCCCCTTTTACGCAGACTTTTTCTTGTAACGTAGGAAAATCATAGTAGTTTTTTCCGATTAAGGCCCCCATGCCGACGAGCATTTCCGCCGTCAGTTTTGTTGCCAATTCTTCATCAATGCCTGTTTCTTTAACAGCCGCGTCGATGAATTTCCGGAGAATATAACTGAAAAATGCAGGACCGCAACTTACAATATCAGAAGCCACCCGGGTAATATCCTGATCAATTTCTACCGGCCTGCTGATGCAGGATACTAATTGTAAAACTTGTTTTCTCCAATATTCCGAACACTTTTCCCCAAATGTAACTAAACAAATTCCCGACAATGCCCGGTTTGTAATGCTTGGTATGACACGTACACATGAGCAGGAAACGGCTGATTCGAGCTGTTCCGCTGATATCGGACTGGTAATGGAAATTAAACATTTATCCTCTGTCAAATAAGGTTTTATTTTCATAAGTAACGGATGTATATCCAACGGCTTGGTGCAGATAAAAATCATATCGCTCTTCCGGACGAGCTCCTTGACGGAATTTTCGACCCGGATATCTTTATATACCTCTTTAATCCGGTAGGCTTTTTCGATTGTCCGGTTAGTTATATAAATCTTTTCCCCGGGTACTGCTTTACTGTCAATCAAAGCACTTGTCAAAATTGTCCCCATATTTCCTGTACCGATAATTCCAATATGCACACGAGCCCTCCTTTATTAAAATATTTCATATAAATGTATGAAAGGAATTGAGCTATTATGACCAAAGCAAAATGGACGGATTTGCGGTTTGGCAATTTTAAATCTTACTTTTTCATTGGTTTGATCATTGCGGGTATATTCATTTTTTACTATATGAATAAAGGGGACGAATCAGAATTCATTGAACAAGTTCCGCCCACCGGCCAGGATGAGGTTGAAACGGAAACCATGACATTGACTGCGGATGAGGAAGAAACACCCCCGGTTGATGAAGAAATGATCGTGGATATTAAAGGGGCGGTCAATCAGCCGGGAGTTTATACCGCTAAGACGGGCGAACGGATTATTGATATAGTTGAGCGTGCTGGCGGCTTTACGAAGGAGGCAGATAAACGGTTGGTAAACTTATCCCAAAAAGTAGTTGATGAGATGATGATCTATATCCCGAAGATGGGTGAAGAAGAAGTTCCTTCTCCTCCCCTTTCCCCATCCGTATACCCCGGACCTGCAGGAAATTATGCTGCCGGAGATGGAAAAGTGAATATTAATACGGCTGATGCTGCCGCTCTTGAAACGCTTCCCGGAATCGGCCCGAGTAAAGCTGAAGCCATTTTGGAATACCGGAACACAAACGGTCCGTTTCAAACTGTTGAGGATTTGATGAATGTTTCCGGCATCGGTGAAAAAACCTTTGAAAAATTGAAAGATAAAATTATGGTTCAGTAACTTTTTATATTCACCTTTAATTTCGTAAAATGAATATGACATATATTAAAAATCATGTATATAATGAAGAAAATAAGATCAGGAAGAAGGGTGTATGATGAAGAAAAGAATTGAATGGGATCAATACTTTATGGCACAAAGTTTTTTGCTGTCCTCAAGAAGCACTTGTCCGCGGTTGTCAGTTGGTGCCACAATTGTACGGGATAAACGGATTATTGCCGGCGGATATAACGGCTCCATTGCCGGCGGAGATCATTGCGTTGATAAAGGATGTTACATGGTTGACAATCATTGCGTGCGGACGATTCATGCGGAAATGAATGCGATTTTGCAATGTGCAAAATTCGGGGTACCCACGGAAGGCGCAGAAATATATGTCACCCATTTTCCCTGTTTGCAATGTACGAAGGCGATCATTCAAGCGGGAATCAAGGGAATTTATTATGCGGAAGATTATCGAAATGATCCCTTTGCAGAGGAGTTGCTGGCACAGGCAAAGGTAAAAGTGGAAAAAGTTGATTTCGACAAAAATATTTTTCACTTGATAAAAGATTAGTTTTTCCGGAGCCTTTGTAATATCCGAAGGGGGGATTTGTATACCGCACGGCTTCTTTATTTACATAGCTATTACTACCGTTCAGGCTTTTCTTGCATTTCATGATTTTCCTACCGGGGCCCTTGTTTTTACTGCTTTTGCGTACATCCTTTCCTTCAGGCTGCACAGAAAATACTTATACCTGTTCACATTGGTTTTTATCGCGGCACTTTTGTATTTTACCGCCAGTTTTCAAACAGCGGGTGAAGAAATAGAAGAAATAGAAGTGAGACTGCCGGTACGGTTTACAGTGTTTCCGGAATTTGATGGAAACAAGCTGAGCGCGGTCGGAAAAATCCGGGATGAAGAAAAGATACAAATTATTTACTATATCCAATCAGAAGCAGAGAAAGAGAGATTGGCCGGTGAAATTCAGGCCGGAACCGTTTGCCGGATAACCGGGACACTGGCTTCGCCTCGTTCCCCGGGCAATCCCGGTGTATTTAATTACAAACAGTTTTTATTGACACAAAAGATCAAGTATATTCTTACCGTACAAAAGGTAACTGACTGCCGTAATGAAAAAAATAATTTGCACGCGCAAATATTGTCAATGCGCAAATCCGGGATTGAACTCGTAGAAAAACATTTTCCCGCACCTGCCGCCCCGTTTATTAACGCACTGCTTTTCGGATACGATGAAAAAATGGATGAAGAAAAGACCGCCGCATATCAGCAGCAGGGTATATCACATTTGTTAGCGATATCAGGCTTGCATGTGACCATCGTTACCGCTTGTATATATTTTCTGCTTTTAAGATGCGGCCTGACGAGGGAACAAGTCCGGATTTTGTTATTAATGTTTTTGCCTGTATACGCCATTTTGTCCGGTGCCGGGCCGTCGGTTATCCGGGCTGTGTTTATGTCATGGTTAATTTTGTTTTTCTCCAAGTGGAAGGAGAAATTCCATCCCCTTGATGCCTTGTCTGTTTCCTTTCTCGTGTATATATTGGTTAATCCCTTTATCATTTTTCATGTTGGCTTCCAATTATCCTACTCGGTTGCCGGCGGACTGATCCTCTCCCGTACGATATTCAGGAAAATAAAAAATGCATTGTTAAACAGTTTTATGGTTTCTTTTATATCCCAACTCCTTTCCCTGCCGATCCTCCTTTTCCACTTTTATGAATTTTCACTCCTCAGCTTTTTATTGAATGTGGTATATGTGCCCCTGTATTCGGTCATCATTCTTCCGCTAAGCCTGGCAATTTTTCCCGTGTTATTCATCCTGCCTGAAATTGCCCGCCCGGGAATCAGCTTGCTCACATTTCTATTAACACTGGCCAATGATTTTGCGGTCTGGATTAATCAATTCCGGGTTTTCAAAATTGTACTGGGCAAACCGTCCGTACTTCTTTTATTACTGTACTATGCGGCTTTTTTTACCGGTTTTTACCTGATTGAGAAATATTGGCTGCAGAAGAAAAAAGCATTGATTCTGTTATTTACCGTCCCGTTGCTTTTCCATATTTTGACGGTAAAATATACACCCGCCGCCGAAGTAACGTTTATCGATGTCGGCCAGGGTGACAGCATTTTGATTAAGCTGCCATTTAACCGCGGTACGTATTTAATTGATACCGGGGGAAAAGCTCTCTTTGCTGAAGAAGCATGGAAAAAAAGAAAAAATTATTTTGATCCTGGAAAGCATATCATTGCACCTTTTTTAAAAAGCAAAGGGGTTACTAAAATTGATAAGCTGATATTAACCCACGGTGATATGGATCATGTCGGCTCAGCTGTTTCCATTCTAGACCAGATCCATGTTAAAGAAGTTGTTGTGGGGAAAACAATAAATAAAAAGAATGCCGAGTTGGAGGTAATTAAACATGCAAAAAGAAAAAACATCCGGGTAATCGAAGTTTATGCCGGAATGTATTGGAAAAAGGACGGACATTGGTTTTATATTATCAGTCCGGAAAAATTTGCCGGGGCGGATAACGATTCGTCGGTTGTCGTATATGCGAAAATGGGCGGAAAAAAATGGTTGTTTACGGGGGATTTGGAAGAACGGGGGGAAAAACGATTAATCAATAATTATCCCGAATTAACGGCGGATATATTAAAAGTTGGTCATCACGGCAGTATTACATCGACAACTGAACAATTTTTGGAAAAAATACATCCGGATTTTGCAGTCATCTCAGCAGGAAAAAATAATCGCTACGGACATCCTCACGAAGAAGTACTTGACCGTCTCCAAAAATTCAACGTCATCATATTCCGTACCGATGAAAACGGCGCAGTGAGTTTCACTTACTGTACCGGCCGGTGGCGTGTGAAAACCATTTTTCCTTAAACTTCATCAATCACATATATTTCCCTGGTGCATAAAATATTAAAAAAGGGGCTTAGACTGCCCCGTTTTAAGACCCGATCGCTTTTATTACCGTGGCAATGATAAATAAGGCCGCGAAGAAACTGAAGGATACAACCATTCCGACAACAGAATCAACAAAATCATTCCTTTTTGATTGCACGTTTTGTTCAAATTCGTTCACGAAAAACCGCCTCCCTTATTATTTATTTTAAGTATACGTATAGGAGCTTAAAAAATCCATATATTTAGAATTTTTTGTTTTCTGGCAGCGATAACAGAAATAATTTTAATTTTCGGAGGCAAATTAAGAATACATCCCGTTGGACCATGTGTCCAACGTTTATATAAAAAGGAATTGGCAGGAAGCCAATTCCTTTTTTATTCTTGATAAAATAACAATTTTTTTTTACGATAAATGAATAGAACCAATCATAATAAAGAACAAAAGAACGGAGAGAAGCTCGTGTTTACAAATGTTTGGAATGAGATTCGGCGCGGAAAAACTTCGTCCTTGTATTTATTATACGGAGAGGAAAGTTTTTTAATCGATTATACTAAAAATTTACTGGTTGATTTATTGCCGGAGGAAGAACAGGAATTCAATCTGTCAATCTATGATTTGGAGGATACGCCGGTAGAAGCGGCAGTGGAAGATTGCCGGACGATTCCTTTTTTTGGGGATAAAAAAATCGTTATATTATATAATCCGTATTTTTTGACGGCTGAAAAAGGAAAGGAAAAAGTGGAGCATAATATAAAAGTATTTGAGGAGTATTTACAAAGTCCAGTTCCTCACACAATATTGGTGATTATTGCTCCCTATGAAAAATTGGATGCACGGAAAAAATTAACGAAGTTTTTACTAAAAAACGCTGTAGCATTGGAAGCCAAGTTTTCTGAAAAGGAAACAAAAAAATGGATTAAAGATTATACCGGTCAATATGGACTCCGGATCACGGACGGTGCTGTTGACTTAATCCATCATCTTGCCGGTCCGGACTTAGCCGTTATACATAACGAAATTGAAAAGCTGTCCCTTTATGCAGAAGACGGGGTTATTGACGAGGCAAAGGTCCAGCAGCTTGTGCCCAAGTCGCTGGAGAATAATGTTTTTGTTCTTGTGGATAAAGTTGTGGGAGGAAAACTGGATGAAGCACTGGAAATTTATTACGATTTGCTGAAACTTAATGAAGAACCGGTTAAACTGCTTGCACTGATTGCGAGTCAAATCCGGCTGTTGTATCAGGTGAAGTTACTCGCCCGGCAGGGATACGGGGAAGGGAAAATTGCCGGTATTTTAAAAGTCCACCCTTACCGGGTGAAATTAGCTGCCCGTCATGCGAAAAATATTCCGGAAGAGAAACTGCTGGAAATGATCGGTATGCTGGCGGAACTTGATTTTAAAATGAAGAGCGGTTATGGAAAACGCGAAAAATTGTTGGAACTGTTCTTTTTCCGCTTTTTAAAATAAATTACCGAAAAAACAGGCTGTTTGCGAAAAAACAGCCTGTTTTTTATACCGATGACAAAAAAGAAAATTTGGTTAAAAACCAAATTTTCCTGTCAAGACACATTATGCTTGCAATGAATTTACTTTTTTATACAGCTTGGATTTGTGCCGGTTAGCGGCATTTTTATGAATAATTCCTTTGGAGGCCGCTTTGTCAATTTTCCGTACAGCAAGCACCAAAGCTTCTCTTGCTGCATCTGCATCTTTATTTGCTACCGCTGCTTCCACTTTTTTAATGGCTGTGCGCATGGCGGATTTTTGTGATTTATTCGAAATTCTTCTTTTCTCGTTTGTTTTAATGCGTTTGATGGATGATTTAATATTTGCCATTTTTTTCACCTCCTAAGATGCGAAACGGTTACTTGACGAAAAACATATTCATAAAGAACAACTGATATTTTACCAGATGAAGCCAATGATTGCAACAGAAACTGCGGAAAACACACTGAATGAAAAAGAATCCGATGGAGAGAATAACAGTAAGGAACTTCCAATGACCGGAAAGGAGAATAATAAATGAACAGGGAACGAGAATATTCGGTCCGGACGGATTTGGCAATAGAAGCAAAAGAAATGATCACGGAAGAAATGGAAACAAAACAGGAACCGGCCGCAGGTCTTGATGGTGTCATTGTTAAAGAAAGAACTGAAAAAGGTGTAAACATTTCAAAAGTTACCATCACCGAGGAAGGAAGCAAAATCATCGGAAAAAAACCCGGGCACTATTTAACTTTGGAGAGCAGTTCCATTCGTGATTCGAACAGGGATTTTGAGCAAATAACAAAAAATATATTTGCCAGGGAGTTTAGACATTTTTTAAAGGAACAAGGGATCGGAGAAAATGATCAGTGTTTAGTTGTCGGACTGGGCAATTGGAATGTTACGCCTGATGCCCTGGGGCCGATCGTATGTGAAAACATTCTGGTTACGAGGCATTTATTCGAATTGCAGCCGGAAAACGTACAGGAAGGCTACCGGCCGGTCAGTGCCATTTCACCAGGTGTGATGGGGATTACTGGAATTGAAACGAGTGACATTATTTTTGGAATTGTTAAAAAAATAAACCCTGATTTTATCATAGTCATTGATGCCCTTGCCTCGAGATCCATCGAGAGGGTGAACTCAACCATCCAAATCTCCGATACGGGTATTCATCCCGGATCCGGCGTGGGCAACAAACGGAAGGAACTGAGCAAAGAAACATTGGGAATCCCCGTTATTGCCGTCGGCTGTCCGACTGTGGTTGATGCTGTATCTATTACAAGCGATACAATAGACTTTTTATTGAAACACTTTGGCCGGGAAATTAAGGAAGGAGACCGTCCGTCCAGATTGTTGGCACCGTCAGGTTTAACGTTTGGGGAAAAGAAAGTGTTTACTGAAGATGATTTGCCGGATGAAGAAGTAAGAAAGACATTTCTCGGAATTATCGGCACATTGGATGAAGAGGAAAAACGGGCATTGATCCGGGAGGTGTTAACACCGATGGGACATAATTTAATGGTAACACCAAAAGAAGTGGATGTTTTTATAGAGCGGATGGCCAACATTATTGCTTCCGGTTTAAATCAAGCTCTTCACCGGGCACTTGACGAAAAAAGTGCGGAATTTTCAACCCATTAACCGCATGTTTCCGGACTTGGGACATATTTTATGAATATACGGAAATATATTTGGGGTGATCCGGATGTTACGTTTTATGTTAAAATTGGTTGTACTTGTTAGTGTATTGTTTATCGGTGTGATCATCGGTTTTCAGGAAGCAAATTACGGGCTAAAAAAAATGAAAGGATTTGACGATGGAAGTTTTACTGCCGTTTTTTCTATCCGTGAAGGGAAGGAGTCCGGTGATCTTGAAGCGGTCATATTCGGTGAAACGGTTAACAGTGAAACTTTAGAGGAAAAAAAGAAAGTACTTGAAGAAATTTATACATATAATCTCTTTACCGATATAGCCAAAACATTAACCCATTTGTTGCAAAATATCTTCTCATTAATACTTCCGGATCATGAGCATGTTGAATAACTGTTTCATAGATCACTCCTGTTTTTATCAACAAATGTAAAACGCTTTTATGAAGTTTTGTTATATAACAAAACAAAACCGAAGCGCCCGGCGGATGTACAAGTACCGAAACGTCCGAGGGCGCTTTTCTTATTTTCATTGAATATAAAAAAATGTACTGTTATAATCAAAAATAGTTGACTTGTTTAGATTACAGGAGTGAACGGAATGAACCGAGAAGAAAAATTAAAACGTCAAGAGAAAATCCGTAACTTTTCAATTATCGCCCATATTGACCACGGAAAATCCACATTGGCAGACCGGATTCTGGAAAAAACAGAATCGGTTTCCGAACGGGAAATGCAGGATCAGCTGCTTGATTCAATGGATTTGGAAAGGGAACGCGGCATAACGATAAAATTAAATGCCGTGGAAATAAAATATAAAGCAAAGAATGGCGAAGAGTATATCTTTCATCTCATAGATACTCCGGGACATGTTGATTTTACATATGAAGTTTCCAGGAGCCTGGCTGCATGCGAAGGAGCGATCCTGATTGTCGACGCAGCCCAGGGAATAGAAGCGCAGACATTGGCCAACGTATATTTAGCGATCGATAACGATTTGGAAATTTTACCTGTGATCAATAAGATCGACCTGCCGAGTGCCGATCCGGAACGTGTCCGTAAGGAAATTGAAGACGTGATCGGTTTGGATGCGGATGAAGCGGTTCTGGCTTCGGCGAAAAACGGGATCGGCATTGATGAAATATTGGAGCAAATCGTTGAGAAAGTTCCGCCTCCGCAAGGTGATCCGGATGCCCCGCTCAAGGCGTTAATTTTTGATTCCTTTTATGATCCCTACCGCGGAGTTGTTGCTTTAATCCGGATCATGGACGGCACCGTTAAAGTCGGTGACAAAATTAAAATGATGTCAACTGGCAAGGAATTTGAAGTTACAGAGTTGGGGGTCAACTCCCCCAAACCGGTAACAAGGGATGAACTGACGGTCGGTGATGTTGGTTATTTGACCGCTGCCATGAAAGACGTTGGCGATACCCGTGTAGGGGATACGATAACCCATGCCGAACGCCCGTCGGAGGAACCGTTACCGGGTTACCGGAAATTAAATCCGATGGTATATTGCGGTATGTATCCCATTGATAACGCAAAATACAACGATCTCCGCGAAGCATTGGAAAAATTGCAGCTGAATGATGCAGCACTGTATTTTGAACCGGAGACTTCCCAGGCGCTCGGATTCGGTTTCCGTTGCGGTTTCCTTGGGCTATTACACATGGAAATCGTACAGGAACGGATTGAAAGAGAATTTAATATCGATTTAATTACAACCGCACCAAGCGTTATTTATAATGTCCATATGACGGATGGCGAGATCGTCCGGGTAGACAATCCGTCAAAAATGCCGGAACCGTTGAAAATCGATCATATTGAAGAACCGTATGTAAGAGCATCGATTATGGCACCAAATGACTATGTAGGTGCGATTATGGAACTTTGCCAGAATAAGCGTGGAAACTACATCAATATGGAATACCTGGATGATACGAGGGTATCCATTATTTACGAAATTCCGCTTTCGGAAATTGTATTTGACTTTTTTGACCGGTTGAAATCGAGCACAAAAGGTTACGCGTCCTTTGATTATGAATTTATCGGCTATAAACGGTCAAATCTCGTAAAAATGGATATATTGATTAATGGAGAAAAAGTCGATGCGTTGAGCTTTATCGTCCACAGGGAGTCTGCCTACGAACGGGGAAGAACCATTGTGGAAAAACTGAAAGAAATTATTCCCCGTCAGCAATTTGAAGTTCCTGTACAGGCGGCGATCGGTTCGAAGATCATTGCCCGGTCAACGATTAAAGCAATGAGGAAAAATGTCTTGGCAAAATGTTACGGCGGTGACGTTTCACGGAAACGGAAACTGCTGGAAAAGCAAAAAGAAGGAAAGAAACGGATGAAACAAGTAGGTTCTGTGGAAATTCCACAGGAAGCCTTTATGGCTGTATTAAAAATTGACGATGAATAAGTTTACGCCTGACTGTTTTGCTGAATGAATTTTCATAGTAAAATACTTCGGAGAGGTTAGGAATGGGCTTCCATACTAGCCTCTTTGTTTTTCCTTTTGATCACTAAATGAAAAGGTTGTGGTTTTTTGCCCCGTTCAATATATATTCATATCCCTTTTTGCACCCAGATTTGCTATTATTGTGATTTTAATAAGGTGTTTTTAAAAGGACAGCCTGTCGGAGAGTATCTTGAGGCGTTAAAAACCGAAATGACAACTGTTTTTCAAATGTTTCCTGCGCAAGAAATCCGCACGGTATTCATCGGAGGCGGTACTCCGACGGCTTTGTCTCCCGGACAACTGGAATACTTAATGCAGATGATTCATCAGTTTGTTACGGTAAATCCGGAAACGGAATTTACGATTGAGGCCAATCCCGGCGATTTATCGGCTGAGAAATTGGCGGTATTAAAAAATTACGGCGTTAACCGTTTAAGTCTCGGAGTACAATCGTTTAATGACCGGCTCCTTAAAGAAATCGGCAGAAGCCACCGGACAAAAGATGTATATGAAACCGTAGAAAGGGCAAGAAAGACCGGATTTGAAAATATCAGCATTGACTTAATGTACGGTCTGCCCGGTCAGACTTTGGGCGATGTGAAAGATTCTTTGCAGTCATTTTTCGATTTACAGCTGGAGCATTGTTCGGCTTATTCATTAATCATTGAGCCAAAAACCGTTTTTTATAATTTAATGAATAAAGGAAAGCTCACTTTGCCGCCGGAAGAATTGGAAGCAGCCATGTATGAAACAATCATGGAAGAAATGGACAAACACGGCTTTCGCCAGTATGAAATCAGCAACTATGCAAAAGAAGGATTTGAGAGCAAACATAATCTGGTCTATTGGGATAATGAGGAATACTATGGTTTTGGTGCCGGAGCACATAGTTATATAAATAACGCACGGAGATCCAACATCGGTCCCGTGAACCATTATATAAAAGCAACGAAAAATGGAAAATTGCCGGTACGTGAAGAAAATTCCCTCTCAAAAAAGGAACAGATTGAAGAGGAAATGTTTTTAGGTTTGCGCAAGAACCAGGGGGTATCCCTTTCCCGAGCAAGTCAAAAGTTCCAAATCAATTTACGGGAATACTATAAAAAAGAAATCGAAGAACTGCTTAAAAAACGACTAATTACTGTTGAAAACGACCACATAAAGCTGACAAAACAAGGAAGATTGCTGGGAAACATCGTTTTCCAGCAATTTCTCAAATGACAGGACGGCAATGATGAACGGAATGATCCGCCAATCGAATTCAATTGACTTATGAAGGGGAATTTGTTAACTTATTATATAGATTTAGCACTCGATATTTGAGAGTGCTAAAAGGAGTGGTCGTTATGTTAACAGAGCGTCAATTGTTAATATTGCAGTTTATTATTGACGATTTTATCCGCTCTGCACATCCAGTCGGTTCTAGGACTTTGGCAAAAAAGGAAGGAATCACTTTCAGTTCGGCCACTATTCGTAATGAAATGGCGGACTTGGAAGAACTCGGATTAATTGAGAAAACACATATATCTTCAGGACGTGTTCCGTCAGAAAAAGGATATCGTTTCTATGTGGATCATTTAATTTCACCCGAAAAAATTAGTGACAGCGATTTAAAGAAAATAAATGAAATTTTTACTGAAAAAATATATGAGCTGGAAAAGATCGTACAAAACTCTGCAAAAGTTTTGTCAGAGTTAACAAAATATACTGCCATTGTATTGGGTCCAACGGTGAATGAAAATAAATTAAATAGATTTCAAATCATACCTATTAATGAACATACGGCTGTTGCCATTATTGTTACGAATACTGGCCTGATCGAGCATAAAATATTTACATTGCCGAAAGCCGTACATCCCTCGGATATTGAAAAAACTGTAAATATATTAAACGAGCGGCTAATCGGTGTACCGATTTCCGAATTACAATCGAAGCTCATGGATGAAATAAACTCGATTTTTAAAGAACATGTAAACAATTATGAACATATTTACCGTACTTTATTGGATGTATTATCCGTACCGGCATCTGAAAAACTGTATTACAGCGGTCAGACAAACATGTTGATGCAGCCCGAATTCCAAAATATTGAAAAAGTTCAGGAAATCATGAGCTTTATCGAAGAAGAAGATGAATTTTACCAGATTTTGCGGGAAACACCGTTTGGCATTCAAGTCAGAATCGGCTCGGAAAATAATGTTCCTGTCATGGATGATTGCAGCCTGATTACCGCGACCTACAATATTGGTGATGAAAAAGTGGGAACGATCGCCATTCTCGGACCGAAACGGATGCAATATTCTCGGGTTATTTCAATATTAAAGCAATTAAGTAAAAACTTGTCATTCACACTGACAAAACTGTATTATTAAAATATGTCCAACGGCCGGTTATCTTTATGACAATTACGATCAAAAAAATTATGTTAAAAAATTATTGCACAAAAATTCCGCACGCGCTGGACATACTTATGCAAGCGTGCGGTTATAACTGTTTGAAACAAATTCCCTGTCAGGGGAGGTGAAAACATGCCGCCAGAAAATGAAGGAAAAATGGAGGAAAGAAACATGGTACAAGATCATGACAAAGAAAATAAGCTGAATGAAGAACAAAAGGAAGAACAGGAAACAGCTGCTGAAAATGCCGCCAAGAATGAAACGGTTGATCAGGACGAAACGAAAAATGAAGTACATAAAGAAGATATAGAAAACGGTGAAATAGCAGCATTAAAAGAAAAAATTGATGAATTGGAAAAGAAATTGGAAGAAAAGGAAAACCGGATTCTTCGATTGCAGGCTGATTTCGACAATTACCGGAAACGGGTCCGGAATGAAATTGATTCGATCAAGAAATACCGTTCGGAAGCTCTGGCAACCGAGCTGTTGGGCGTAATCGACAATTTTGAACGGGCACTTGAAGTTGAAGTGAAAAGTGAAGACGGAAAAGCTTTGCTCCAAGGTGTCGAAATGGTTTACAAAAGCATGCTTGAAGCATTTAAAAAAGAAGGCATTGAAGCAATCGAAGCGGTGGGTAAAGAATTCAACCCGCATGAACATCATGCAGTTGCACAAGGGTCCGATGATTCCAAAGAATCGAACATTGTGTTGGAAGAATTCCAGAAAGGTTATAAACTAAAGGACCGTGTAATCCGGCCTTCAATGGTAAAAGTGAATCAGTAGTACATAAAAATTTTTTCGGGAGGTTTGTTTATGAGTAAAGTAATTGGTATAGATTTAGGTACAACAAACTCATGTGTATCTGTACTGGAAGGCGGAGAACCTGTTATAATTCCAAACCCTGAAGGCGGAAGAACAACACCATCTGTCGTAGCGTTTAAAGACGGTGAACGCCAGGTCGGAGAAATTGCCAAGCGCCAGGCGATCACAAACCCGAACACCGTACAATCCATTAAACGGTATATGGGAACAGACCATAAAGTTAATATTGAGGGAAAAGATTATACGCCGCAGGAAATATCCGCAATTATTTTACGGCACTTGAAATCTTATGCAGAAAGCTATTTAGGTGAAAAAGTCACTAAAGCCGTTATTACCGTACCTGCATACTTTAACGACTCCCAAAGACAGGCGACGAAAGATGCTGGACGGATTGCAGGTCTGGAAGTTGAACGTATTATTAACGAGCCTACCGCAGCTGCCCTTGCTTACGGTTTGGATAAAGCGGACCAGGAAGAAAAGATTCTGGTCTTTGACTTGGGCGGGGGTACATTCGATGTTTCCATTCTTGAACTGGGAGACGGTGTATTTGAGGTTATTTCCACTGCCGGCGATAACAACTTAGGCGGAGATGACTTTGACCAGGCAATCATTGATTATTTGGTTGAAGAATTTAAAAAAGAGAACGGAATCGACTTGTCACAAGATAAAATGGCGCTGCAAAGACTGAAAGACGCAGCTGAAAAGGCGAAAAAAGAACTGTCCGGTATTACAAGCACACAAATCTCACTGCCCTTTATTACAGCAGGTCCGAGCGGTCCGTTGCATTTGGAGGTGACATTAACAAGAGCAAAATTTGACGAGCTGACTTCCCATTTGGTAGAGAAAACAATGGGACCGGTTCGCCAGGCCTTACAGGATGCCGGGTTGTCCGCAAGTGAAATTGACAAGGTCATTCTTGTAGGAGGTTCCACAAGAATTCCTGCTGTTCAGGAAGCCGTTAAGAGAGAAATCGGTAAAGAGCCGCATAAAGGCATAAACCCGGATGAAGTCGTTTCAATGGGAGCTGCCATTCAGGGCGGCGTTATTTCCGGTGACGTAAAAGACATTGTCCTGCTTGATGTTACTCCGCTTTCCCTGGGAATTGAAACACTGGGCGGTGTGTTTACAAAATTGATTGAAAGAAATACTACAATTCCGACATCAAAATCTCAAATCTTTTCAACCGCAACGGATAACCAGACGACTGTTGATATTCACGTGCTGCAAGGGGAACGCCCGATGGCGAAAGATAACAAATCATTGGGACGTTTCCAGCTGACGGATATTCCGCCGGCTCCTCGCGGTGTGCCGCAAATTGAAGTAACGTTTGATATTGACAAGAACGGTATTGTAAACGTCAGTGCAAAGGATTTAGGCACAGGAAAAGAACAGAAAATTACAATCCAGTCTTCTTCCGGTCTAAGCGAAGAAGAAATTGAACGGATGATTAAAGAAGCAGAAGCACATGCAGAAGAAGATAAAAAACGGAAAGAAGAAGTCGAGCTCCGGAATGAAGCGGACCATCTCGTTTTTACAACAGATAAAACCTTAAAAGATCTGGAAGGAAAAGTAGATCAAGCAGAGGTTAAGAAGGCGGAAGAAGCAAAAGAAGAACTGAAAAAAGCTCTGGAAAGCAATAATATCGATGAAATCCGCGCGAAGAAAGACGCACTGCAAAAAATTGTTCAGGAATTAACGGTCAAATTATACCAGCAAACCGCCGGACAGGCTCAAGGCCAGAGCGGTGACGCTGCCGGTGACGGAGGAAGTGGAACCGGAGAAGCGAAAAAGGATGATAATGTCGTGGATGCCGATTTTAAAGAAGTGAATGATGAGAAGTAATTTTGATAGAAAAAGTCAAAGTCAAGTTCGTTGGCTTTGACTTTTTCTAATGTCAGCACTTTCCAATTCATATATCTATTTGCCTCGGAGGATACAGTCAGTTGAAAAAACAAATTAAATAGTGATACAATTAACTTTATGTGAAACAGTTCGGGGAGTGGAAAGAATGGCAAAAAAGGATTATTATGAAATCCTTGGCGTTAGCAGAGATGCTACGAAGGATGAGATCAAACGGGCATACAGAAAATTGTCGAAAAAATATCATCCGGATATTAATAAAGAGCCGGGAGCCGATGAAAAATTTAAGGAAATTTCCGAAGCCTATGAAGTCTTGAGTGATGACCAAAAGCGGGCCCAATACGACCAGTTCGGCCATGCGGGTCCGGGACAAAATTTCGGCGGTTTCGGTGACTTTGGAAGCGGGTTTGGCGACTTTGCGGATAGTGCATTTGGCGGATTTGAAGATATATTTGATACATTTTTCGGCGGTGGAAGAAGACGACGGGATCCAAATGCACCCAGACAAGGTGCCGATCTGCATTATACGATGACGATTTCCTTTGAGGACGCCGTTTTTGGAAAAGAAACTGAAATTGAAATACCAAGAGAAGAACAATGTTCAACATGTAACGGGTCGGGGGCAAAAACGGGTACACAACCGGAGACATGTCCCCATTGTCATGGAACAGGACAAATCAGTACGGAACAAAACACTCCTTTTGGCCGGATTATAAACCGGAGAACCTGCCACTATTGTAACGGCACTGGACAGTTTATCAGAGAAAAATGTACGGTGTGCCGCGGAACCGGAAAAGAGAAAAAACGGAAAAAAATTCGCATAAAGATCCCCGCCGGGATTGATGACGGACAGCAATTACGCGTTGCCGGCCAAGGAGAACCAGGTATAAACGGCGGCCCGAGCGGAGACTTATATATTTCGTTCATTGTGGAAGAACATGAATTTTTTGAAAGAGACGGAAAAGATATCTACTGTGAAATCCCGATTACATTCCCGCAGGCTGCACTAGGTGATGAGATCGAAGTTCCCACGCTTTACGGAAAAGTGAAGTTTAAAATTCCGCCCGGTACACAATCCCATACAAAATTTCGTTTAAAAGGGAAAGGGGTAAAAGATGTTCGGGGCGGCGGTATTGGTGATCAGCATGTCATCGTAAAAATAGTAACACCAACGAAATTAACAGAAAAACAGAAACAACTTTTGCGGGAATTTGCAGAATTAAGCGGAAATATACCGGATGAGCAATCAAATAACTTTTTTGATAAAGTAAAACGAGCCTTTAAAGGGGATTAATGCAAAGGAGTAGTTAAAACTGTGAAATGGTCTGAAATAAGCATTCATACTACCTACGAAGCAGTCGAAGCGGTATCCAATATTTTATATGAAGCCGGTGCCGGCGGTTTGGTAATCGAAGACTCTGGGAATTTACCCAGCGATACAGGAAACCGGTTCGGAGAGATTTATGAACTGGATGAAGACAGTTTTCCCGATGAAGGGGTAATCATCAAAGCCTATTTTCCTGTCAATAGTTATTTGGCAGAAACGGTTGAAGAGATCAAGCAGGCTGTTAATAATCTGACCCGGTACGGTCTGGATATTGGAAAAAATGAAATAACCATCAGTGAAATCGAAGAAGAAGATTGGGCAACAGAATGGAAAAAGTATTATCATCCGGTAAAAGTTTCCGAAAAATTTACGATTGTACCGACGTGGGAAGAGTATAAACCGGTTGATAATGATGAATTAATTATAGAACTTGATCCGGGAATGGCCTTTGGCACTGGAACACACCCGACAACCATGATGAGTATTCAGGCGCTGGAAAAGATTGTTAAGCCGGGAGATACGGTGATTGATGTCGGAACCGGATCGGGAATTTTGAGTATAGCATCTGCTCTGTTGCGGGCAAAAAAAGTGTTAGCTTTGGATTTAGATGATATTGCAGTAAAAAGCGCTTGGGAAAATGTAAAATTAAACCGTGTCGATTCTATCGTTGAAGTAGAGCAAAACGATTTACTTGACGGAATTACAGAAAAAGCAGATGTGATTGTCGGAAATTTGCTCGCGGAAATTATCGTCCGGTTTACCGATCAAGCTTATGAACTTCTTAACGATGACGGATTCTTTATTACGTCAGGCATCATCAGCCAGAAGAGGAAAGAAGTAGAAGATTCTTTGATTCAGGCCAACTTTTCGATTATTGAAACCAAGTGCATGGAAGACTGGATAACAATCATTGCAAAAAAACAAAATGAGAGTGGGAAAAATGCAACGATATTTTATTCAGGACAAACCCATAGACGGAATATTTGAAATTAGCGGTGATGATTATCACCATATAACCCGGGTCATGAGAATGGATCCTGGTGATGAAATAACCGTTGTTTTTCCCGATGGACGTGCAGCGCTTTCAGAAATTGTCAGTATGGAACACGGAATCGTAAAAGGTAACATTTTGTATTTTCTGGAGGAAGACCGTGAACTACCGGTTCGTGTAACAATCGCCAGCAGTATATTAAAAGGGGACAAATTTGACTTTATTATTCAAAAAGGAACGGAATTAGGCGCTGACGCTTTTGTTCCTTTTATCTCCAGCCGTTCTGTTGTTAAACTGGATGCAAAAAAAGCCGCAAAGCGATTGGAACGATGGAAAAAAATTGCTAAAGAAGCCAGTGAGCAGTCGGAAAGAAATAAAATACCGGTAATTCACCCCCTTGCATCGCTGGATGAATTACCGCAACTAAGCAGCGGGTATACGATAAAAGTTGTTGCCTATGAGGAGAAGGGAAGAAACAACCAAAACGATACCCTGCCAAAAATATTGAATCAACTTGAAAATGATGATACATTGTTTTTTGTATTCGGACCCGAAGGGGGATTTTCCGAACAGGAAATTGATTTTCTCGAACAGCATGATTTCCGGGTTTGCGGACTGGGACCGAGAATTTTAAGGGCTGAAACAGCCCCCCTTTATGCTTTGGCGTCTATTTCATTTTACTTTGAATGTTTGAGGTGATTATTTTGTCAACCGTTGCTTTTTACACACTGGGATGTAAAGTAAACCATTATGAAACGGAAGCAATATGGCAGCTTTTCAAGAAAAACGGTTATGAACGGGTCGACTTTGAACAAAATGCCGATGTTTTTGTCATAAATACATGTACAGTAACCAATACAGGGGATAAAAAGAGCCGCCAGATTATCCGGCGGGCAATCAGGAAAAACCCAGACGCCGTAATTTGTGTAACCGGCTGCTACGCCCAGACTTCACCGGGGGAAATTTTGGAAATTCCCGGTGTAGATATTGTTATCGGTACCCAGGACCGTATGAAGGTGCTGGAATATATAGAACAGTACAGAAAAGAACGCAGGCCGATTAACGCGGTTAAAAATATTATGAAAAACCGTGTGTTTGAGGAAATGACGGTTCCGTACTTTACCGACCGTCACCGGGCCACTTTGAAAATTCAGGAAGGTTGCAATAATTTCTGCACATTTTGTATTATCCCGTGGGCACGCGGGTTAATGCGTTCCCGTGATCCAAAGGAAGTCATCCGTCAGGCCCAATTGCTGGTTAACTCCGGATATAATGAAATTGTTTTAACAGGGATCCATACGGGCGGATACGGCCAAGATTTGAAAGATTACAATCTGGCCATGTTATTAAGAGATCTGGAAGAACAAGTCCAAGGATTGAAACGCCTCCGTATTTCTTCAATTGAAGCCAGCCAGTTAACTGATGAGGTCATCAATGTGATTAAAAATTCCCAGGTCATTGTACGTCATATGCATGTTCCGCTGCAATCCGGATCTGATTCCGTGTTAAAACGGATGAGAAGAAAATATACGATGGCTGAGTATGAAGAAAGATTGGTCAAATTAAAAAACGCCGTACCGGACCTCGCGGTTACATCCGATGTCATTGTCGGTTTTCCGGGTGAAACAGAAGAGGAATTTATGGAGACTTACAATTTTGTGAAAAAACATAAGTTTGCCGAACTGCACGTGTTTCCTTATTCCAAACGGACGGGAACCCCTGCTGCACGCATGAAAAATCAAGTGGACGAAAAAACAAAAGAAGAACGGGTGAACAAACTGATTGCACTTTCCGATCAATTGGCAAAAGAATATGCTTCCCGGTTTGAAGGAAAATTTTTGGAAGTTATTCCGGAAGAACCGTATAAAAAAGATCCGGAAAGCGGATTGTATGAAGGACATTCCGACAATTACCTGAAAGTTGTTTTTCCGGCAACAGAAGAAATGCGCGGAAAAATTGTCCGCGTAAAAATTACAAAAGCAGGTTATCCGTATTGTGAAGGTGAATTTGTCGAAGTGTTGGAAGATGATCGTCCCGGTGAGCATAAGCAGTTAATTGTTTAAATAAGAACACGAACGATAAGGAGAATAGGTATGGAAATTGCGAAGTATATTGATCACACCTTATTAAAGCCGGATGCTACAAAAGATCAAATTGACCAATTATGTGAAGAAGCAAAAAAATACCGTTTTAAATCTGTATTTGTTAACCCTTCCTGGATTTCATATGTGGCTGAACAGTTGAAAGATACCGATGTGCTTGTCGGCACGGCTGTCGGTTTTCCCCTGGGTGCCACGACTTCCGAAACAAAAGCTTTTGAAACGGCAAATGCCATTCATAACGGAGCAAAGGAAATCGATATGGTACTGAACATCGGACAATTAAAAAGCGGAAATGAACAATTTGTTTTGCAAGATATTGAAGCGGTGGTTAATGCTTCCGGAGGGCAAGCCCTTATAAAAGTAATTTTGGAAACATCACTACTATCAAAAGCTGAAATCCGAAGGGCCTGCCAACTTGCCGTTAAAGCCGGGGCGGACTTTGTCAAAACATCAACGGGATTCTCTTCCGGCGGAGCCACAGTGGAAGATGTGAAACTTATGCGGGAAACTGTGGGACCGAAGTTTGGTGTGAAAGCTTCCGGGGGCATCCGGACGGCAGCTGATGCAAAAGCAATGATTGAAGCGGGAGCAAACCGGATTGGTTCAAGCTCCGGCGTGAAAATTGTGGAAGAATGGGAATAATACCAGGTGTTGAACTCATTAAACGAGTTCAACACTTTTTTATTTTCGGACATGAATCCATTGGACAAAAGAGGCAAACGGTTTGGAAAAGGGTAGAACGAGCAAGGAAACGATCACATTAAAAAAAACACTGGCATGGGCAAGCTGCTTTTCAGGCATTGGGGAGAGCGATGTCATTGCGCCGGCAAAAACATCAATAAATGGCATAAATAAAAGAACACCCGCCACATTGAGCCAAATATGCGCCCATGCCGTGAGTTTTGCTTCTTTTCCACCTCCGATGCTTGCAATATACGCATCCGCACATGTACCGATGTTGGCGCCCAACATCAGGGCGATTCCTGCAGGCAAAGTTAAAAGATGTGCGTTCATAAATCCCATTGCAATTCCGGTTAATGCAGTACTTGACTGAATAATAGCAGTAATTATACATCCGGCAATCACCGCAAAAAGGATGTCTTCATTTATTTTTTCTATAAAAGTGTGAATAATTCCACTTTTTGAGAGTGGAACCGCCAACCGTTCAAATCCAAACATGGCCAAAAAAACCGCTCCCAATCCATAAAAAAACAGTCCGGCACTTCTGATTTTCGATTGCGGGAAAATGATGCAAACACTTCCGGCCAATAATAATGGAATGATCATCTCGTCCGTTCCATAGGCAAGAAACTCCAATGTTGCCGTAGTGCCAACATTCGTGCCGAGTATAATGCCGATTGATCTTGTAAAGGACAATAATCCTGCGGATATTAAGCCGACTGTCAGGATCATGACCGCAGAACTGCTTTGTAACAAGATCGTAACAACGATGCCGAACAAAAATCCTTTAACAGGTGAAGAAGTAAAAAGAAGCAGCCAATTTTTTAACCGGGAACCGGAAATATTCATTAAACCGGTGCGCATAACAGCCATACCGGCTAAAAATAATATTACATAACAGACAAATTGAAAAATTGACAGCATGTCCTCACCTCAATCCATGTTTATGTCAGCGTGAGGGAAACATGCAAATTTAATATTGAAAACGGTTTATGGTTGACCATTCTTCTTTTTTTTATTATAATTATGTGAGTACATGATTTTTTTCATGGTTGATGTAAGGTGTTTTCGGAGGGAGGGAAAAGAATGTCAAAAACAATCGTTCGCAAAAATGAATCCCTTGATGATGCATTGCGCCGTTTTAAACGCCAAGTATCAAAAACGGGAACATTAAAGGAATACAGAAAACGCGAATTTTACGAAAAGCCGAGCGTCCGACGCAAGAAAAAGGCTCAAGCTGCAAGAAAACGCAGATAATAAGAGGGTGTAATCATGAGTCTTTCCGAACGTTTAAATGAAGATATGAAGAAAGCGATGAAAAGCAAAAAAGGATAAACTTTCGGTCATCCGTATGTTAAAACTTTCGTTGCAAAATGAAGCGATACTAAAAGGCCGGGAGTTGTCCGAAGATGAAGAAATTTCAGTTTTATCCCGTGAAGTAAAACAGCGAAAAGACTCCCTCCAGGAATTCGAAAAAGCAGGATGTCAAGATTTGGCTGAAAAAATAAGCAGAACTTGATTATATCAAAAAATATTTGCCTGAACCATTGAGTGAAGAGGAATTAATGGCGATTGTTAAAGAAGCGGTCAAAGAAACCGGCGCTTCAACAAAAGCTGACATCGGCAAGGTCATGTTCGTCGTAATGCCGAAAGTCAAAAGGAAGGACAGATGGTTCACACGTCAATAAAATCGTCTTGAGCGAATTATCATAAATGGATGAAACCAAAAGGGGCTGACCTGTTGGTCAGCCCCTTTTTAAATTATTAAAACTTTTCTTTTTTTAAACCGTAAAGATAAAATATTGATACAGAGAGGAGGGATTGGATGCAAAGACGGTTATTTACATTTCTTTTCACCGTCATCGTCGTTCAGCTTTTTTTCTATGCGCTTCAATCCGTTGTGCATGCGGATGATCGTACGGTATATTATAGTAAGATTGACAGTGAAATCACTAAAGGGTTGTCAGAATATTTACAAAGAACTGTCCGTGCGGCGGAAGAAAATAATGCAGAAGCCATTATTTTTGAAATTCATACTCCCGGAGGAGCCGTTGATGCTGCTGGTGATATTGCAAAACTGCTGAAGGCGACGGATGTTAAAACCATTGCCTTTATTAATCAGGATGCTTTATCCGCCGGTGCTTACATTGCCTTGAATATGGATGAAATTTATATGGTACCGAATGCAACAATCGGAGCAGCCGCTGTGATTACCCAGGACGGAAATGCAGCTGATAAAAAAGCCCAGAGCTATTGGCTGGCGGTGATGAAGTCCGCTGCGGAACAAAACGGAAGAGATCCGATTTATGCTATGGCCATGGCCGATGAATCCATTGATTTACCCGAATACGGGGCACCAAAAGGGGAACTATTGACATTAACCGCATCACAAAGTATTGAAGTCGGTTATGCCGAGGGAATTGTTAAAAGTAAAGAGGAGTTGTTAACAAAGCTCGGTTACGAAGATACGAAGGTAGAGCATGTAAAAAAAACCTGGTCTGAAAAAGTGGCGGAATTTGTCACGAATCCGGTTGTCATCCCTATTCTTCTTACCATTGGCAGTTTGGGGCTTGTTCTTGAATTGTACACCCCTGGATTTGGTTTACCGGGAATTGCGGGTCTGGCTTCTTTGTTGTTATTTTTCTACGGACATTATATCGCCGGACTTGCAGGCTATGAATCACTTATTTTGTTCATTTTGGGGATCATTTTAATTATTGCGGAAATCTTTATTCCCGGTGGAATCATCGGATTTATCGGTTTGGGATCGATCCTGTTTTCAATTGTACTTGCCGGAAAAAGTGCCATTCATATGACGATCAGTTTAGTAATCGCTCTGGTTGCGGCAATTACTGTGATGGTGATTATGATGAAATTTTTTAATAAGCGTATAAAATTATTAAATAAAATAGTTTTAAAAGACTCAACGAGCACTGGGAAAGGGTATATTTCAAACCAATCGCGCACAGACTTGCTTAATAAAACAGGCAAGGCCTTGACGCCCCTTCGGCCTTCGGGTACGGTTATTATCGATAATGAACGGATCGATGCCGTTTCTGAAGGCGGATTTATTAAGAGCGGGGTAAAAATAACCGTTGTGAAAGTTGAAGGGCTGCGTGTTGTAGTCCGTGAAATCCCTGAGGATCAAAATAGAATATAGAATCATATTAAAAAAAGGAGGAGTAATATGTTAGCAACCTTTAACATTTTCGGCTTGATTATAGCTGCATTAATTATTTTATTTATTGTTTTATTACTGACGTTTATTCCCGTTGCTCTCTGGATCTCGGCCCTTGCGGCGGGGGTAAAACTGAGTATATTTACGTTGGTTGGTATGCGGCTGAGAAGGGTAATTCCCGGCCGGGTAGTGAACCCGTTAATTAAAGCCCATAAGGCGGGATTGGATGTCGGTATTAACCAGCTGGAAAGTCACTATCTCGCCGGAGGAAATGTGGACCGGGTTGTCAATGCCCTGATTGCTGCACAAAGAGCCAATATCGATTTGACATTCGAACGGTGCGCAGCCATTGACCTTGCCGGCCGCGATGTATTGGAAGCCGTTCAAATGAGCGTCAATCCGAAAGTGATTGAAACACCGTTTATTTCAGGGGTGGCCCTGGACGGTATTGAAGTCAAAGCAAAGGCGAGAATTACCGTCCGTGCCAATATTGACCGTCTTGTCGGGGGTGCCGGTGAGGATACGGTTATTGCCCGGGTCGGAGAAGGAATTGTTTCCACCATCGGCTCGGCTGAGAACCATAAAGAAGTATTGGAAAATCCTGACATGATTTCTCATACGGTATTGGAAAAAGGACTGGATGCCGGTACCGCCTTTGAAATTTTATCCATTGATATTGCGGATGTAGATATCGGCAAAAACATCGGGGCCATACTGCAAACAGACCAGGCCGAAGCGGATAAGAAGATTGCCCAGGCGAAAGCAGAAGAACGCCGAGCGATGGCTGTTGCTGCCGAGCAGGAAATGGTTGCCCGCGTTCAGGAAATGAGAGCGAAAGTTATTGAAGCTGAATCCAAGGTGCCGCTGGCTATGGCGGAAGCATTAAAGTCGGGGAATATCGGCGTAATGGATTATATGAATTACAGAAATATCATGGCTGATACGGAAATGAGGCAATCTATCAGTCGGGCTACAAAAAAGCCGGAAGAAAATACCGGGGGAAAAAAGAAAGATAAATGATAAATAAGGAGGGAGGCCTTCTTTCTTGATTGAATTTATATTCGAGCATCTGCCCTTTATTATTATAGTTATCGGTGGTTTGATTTCCTTTTTAGGAAGAAAAGGAGAGGATTATGATTCTTCAACCGAGCCGGTAAAAACTTTCCGCACGGAACAATCCGGAAATGAAACGGCCGGACACCAGAACGGAAAAGACCCGGCGGTAAAGCACATTTATCCGGAAAAGGCAAAAGCAATAAAACCGGCTGTTGATGTAATGAAAGAACGATCCGAAAGGGAACTGGCTGAGCGGCAGGAAAAACTTTCACAGATGAAAGAAGAACTTGAAACGAGACTCAGCAATATTAAAAACTTGAATCAGTTATCCGGACAGAAAAATGAAACACATAGCCTCGAAGTACCTGCCGTAAAACATGAAAATGTAGTGGAAGGCATCATTTGGTCGGAAACTTTGGGTCCGCCGAGGGCAAAAAATCCATACCGGCCGCCGAACATGAAGAAGTAACTTTCATATGCCCGTTGTGATTCACTGTTTAAGGAAAAATGGTGCTATGACCCCCTTTTCATTCATATTTATGAATGAAAAGGGGGTTCTTTTATGGCCGGAAAATGGAGACAAAAAATCCGAAGATGGGTGACCAAGCAGCTGGATCTTCCGGAAGATGTGACAATGGATGTTCCCCGAATAACAATGATCGGTCAAATTCATATTTACATAGAAAATCATAAGGGTCTTTTATCCTTTTCTGATAAAGAAATAAGAATTTTATTAACCCGGGGACAGCTCTTAATAAGAGGAGAAACGTTTGTGATTAAGACGATATTGCCCGAGGAACTGTTATTGGAGGGAAAAATTGAGCAAGTTCTCTTTATTTCGGAATAAAAATGTATTGACAAAGATCGCTTGCCGGTCGGACATGTCCAATTAATCGGGGTTGTGGGGGTCGTGATATGAAAAATTTATGGCTGAGAAAATATTATGGTTATGTCACTGTAAAAATTGAAGGCAAAGGTTTGGAACGGTTTATCAACAAGCTGGTGAAAGAAAATATCCGGATTTGGAATGTAAAACGGCAGAATCAGGAGAGCATTACCTTTCAAATGTTTGTCCGGGATGTTCCTCATCTGAGATCAGCCAATCATTATCACAGGGTAAAACTCCGCTTTTTGAAAAAATCCGGACTCCCGTTTTACACAAAAAGACTGAAGCGGAATACCGGTTTCATCGCCGGGGCAGTGATCGCATTATTAATAATAACGCTTTTATCCAATATGATTTGGCATGTTGAAATTCATGGTGCAAGTCCGGAAACAGAATACAAACTATCCAATCAACTCAAGCAATTGGGAATCAGAAAAGGAGGATTCCAATTTTTAGTAGATGATCCGGAAACATTACAAAGAAAGTTATCGGGGCGAAATGAGGAAATTACCTGGATCGGTGTGGAAGTCCGGGGGACAACCTATCGTTTTCAGGTAGTCGAAAAGGAACGGCCGGAACAACAAAAAAAGAAGGGACCGCAACATTTGGTGGCAAAAAAAGAAGCGGTGATTGTTGATTATTTTGTAGAAAAAGGACAACCCGTCATTTCAGTCCATGAATTTGTAAAACCGGGTCAATTGCTTGTTTCAGGATTGATCGGAAAGGAAAAGGAACCGGATTTTGTTTCAGCTAAAGGAAAAGTTTTAGGAAAAACTTGGTATGATACGAAAGTGGAAGTAAAGTTAAAAAATAAGTTTAAAGTACTGACCGGAAACGAAGTAAGAAAAAAAGCCATAAAAATCGGCAGCCGGCAAATTCCGGTATGGGGGTTTGAAAATGAGCAATATAAATATAAACAGACGGAAGTGGATGAAGTTCCGCTCAAGTTTTTAAAATGGACAACTCCGGTTTCGTTTATTAAAATGACGGTTCGGGAAGTAGAAGTGAAAAATAAAACGTATACGGAAAAAGAAGCAAAGAAATTAGCCCTTTCCCTAGCCAAAAAAAATTTAATGGAAACAATTCCGGAAGATGCAGATATTATTGACGAAAAAGTTTTGCATGAAAAAGTAGAGAATGGTAAATTAAAGTTATTAGTAAGTTATGATGTGATCGAAAATATTGCGAAGGAAGTGCCAATAACTGTTAATTAGGGGTGTTGTCATTTTTGAAAACGAAAGAATATCGATTAGATCAGACTGAAAATTTGATGCTGCTGTTCGGAACAGGAGACAACCATTTAAAATTAATTGAAGAAGAATTGGATGTAAAAATTACAACACGGGGAGAATCCGTCCTTATTTCCGGCAATGAAGACGCAATCACATCTGCTGAACATGTTATACAAGCATTGCAACAAGCCGTCAAAAAAGGAATCACGATCGGCACACGGGATGTTACGATTGCCATCCAAATGGAAAAACAAGGTACGATTGAATATTTTATTGAATTGTATAAGGAAGAAATTACGAAAAACAGCAGAGGCAAACCCATCCGGGTAAAAACGTTAGGCCAGAGGGAATATGTCCATGCAATAAAAGCACATGATATTGTTTTCGGAATCGGACCTGCCGGAACCGGTAAAACATATTTAGCCGTGGCTCTTGCAGTCGATGCGTTAAAAAAGAATATTGTTAAACGGATTATTTTAACGCGTCCTGCTGTTGAAGCCGGTGAAAGCCTCGGCTTTTTGCCGGGTGACTTAAAGGAAAAGGTTGATCCTTATCTGCGGCCATTGTATGATGCTCTCCACGACATTTTAGGAACAGAACAAACCCAGAGACTGATCGAGCGGGGAACCATTGAGATTGCTCCGCTTGCATATATGCGCGGCCGTACGCTTGATGATGCATTCGTCATTTTGGATGAAGCGCAAAATACAACTCATGCCCAAATGAAAATGTTTCTGACAAGACTCGGATTCGGATCAAAAATGGTGATTACCGGTGATTTAACACAGATTGATTTACCTAAAGGCATTGGCTCCGGATTGGCAGCGGTTGAAAAAATTTTAAAGCATATTCCCGAAATTACCTTTGTTTATTTGGAAGAGAGTGATGTCGTCCGTCATCCGCTCGTGACAAAAATTATTGCTGCTTACGAACGGTTGCAATTGAATGAAAAATGAAAACGAAAAAAGCTGTTTCGAAATTGCCGGATGAAACTCGCCGGTCAATTCGATCAGCTTTTTTTCATGGTTAAAATGGTATAAAATAATAATAACAAATTGTGGAGTGACCGTTAGACCGGTCAGAACCATCTGTTCATACAGCTGTGTACACACTGTCAATGGAGGATTGGAATGTGAAAAAAGCTCGGAATGCCGGATTAAAAATGTTTGCCGGTTTGAAAGGGAAATTATTATTTTGGATAGTATTTTTGTTCACGGCATTTATTATGTTTGCTTCGATGTACGGCAACGTTAAACCTACAAAGCTGGATGTGGAAAAATTTTCTATTGCAGAAGAGACGATCCGTTCCCCGATAACCATTGAAGATAAAGAACAAACGGAAAAGAAAAAGCATGAAGCGGTTAATCAAGTCAAGCCCCAGTACGTGATGAAACATGAATATGCCCAAAACCGCGTTGATTTAATTAGTTCAATATTTCAAGCGTCTATAGATTTACGTAAAGAATGGGAAAAAGAAAAACAGGATTTTGAAGCACGTAGTAACAGGGAAACGGAATGGCAGGAACGATCCGTTGAAGAGAAAACAGAGTTGTTAAAAGAACGGCTGACCGAACATGTAATTTCCGATTTATCGGATGAAACCATTAGAGCTCTCGTAAATTATCCGGAGACCGATTTATCCATTGCCAAGGATGCCGCAGTAACGGCAGTAAACAAAGTTATGACCAAGAGAATTTCCGCCGCGGATGTAGAAGATGCAAAAAATGAAGTGGAAGAGGAAATTCGGCAAATCTCCCTTCCCGGACCATTAAAAAATGCAACTGTGGAGCTGGGAAGATACGCGGTCATCCAAAATGAATTTTATGATCCGGAAGCTACGGAGGAATTGCGCCAGCTTGCGGTTGAAGATGTAGAGCCTGTCAGAATTCTTCAGGGGCAAATTATTGTAGAGGAAGGGGAACTGATTGATCAGGAAATTTACCGGCAGCTTGAGTTGCTCGGGCTTGTCAATTCCGATGCCTCCTTGATGCCGTTTATAGGTTTGGGGCTGCTCATCTTTATTTTATTAGGACTTGCTTTTCCTTATTTTTACAAAAAATGTGGTAAATCTTTGCAGAAAGAATGGCTCATTTTCTGTACGGTTTTAACAGCATCCATCCTTTTAATGAAAGGAATCAGTATAATACCCGTTGAACAGTTTGATCTTGCCTTTTTATTCCCCGCTGCAACGGAGTCTATGCTGGTTAAACTTTTAATTGATAAACGTCCGGGAATTGTGGGAGTGGTTATTTTAGCCGTATGCGGAGCGGTTATTTTCAATGATCATACATCAGGAAGTTTCCATTTGACGATCAGTTTATATATTTTAATCAGCGGTATATGCGGAATCACATTTTTATCGGTGCAAAACCACCGTCCGAAAATTTTTCAGACGGGTCTTTACGTTTCACTTATCAACGTTGCTTTGATTATCGCTTTCTTGTTTATACCGAATTCAAAGTTTTCCATTTCCCAATATGTTTTGTATTCATTGTCCGGAATTGCATCCGGAATCAGCTCTTCCGTGTTAACAATAGGATTTTTGCCGGTTTTTGAAGCTGGTTTCGGAATACTGTCTACAATGAAACTTATAGAACTGTCAAATCCGAACCATCCGTTATTAAAGAAAATTTTAACGGAAGCACCGGGAACATATCATCACAGCATTATGGTCGCAAACCTTGCCGACCGGGCATGTGAGGCGGTCGGTGCAAACGGATTGTTGGCAAGGGTCGCCAGTTATTATCACGATATCGGAAAAACGAAACGGCCGCATTTCTTTATTGAAAATCAAATGAACATGGAAAATCCCCATGAACGTCTCGATCCGGAAACGAGCCGCGACATTATTCTGGCCCATACAAAGGATGGTGCAGAAATATTAAGACAGCATAATATGCCCCGGGAAATTATAGATGTGGCCCTGCAACACCACGGCACAAGCCTTTTGAAATATTTCTATCATAAAGCAAAGGAAAACGGTGATGTAACGGAAAGTGATTTCCGTTATCCGGGGCCAAAGCCAAAATCAAAAGAAATTGCCATCATCAGTATCGCTGATAGTGTAGAAGCAGCCGTACGTTCGATGCAAGATCCGACAAAAGAAAAAATAGAAAAACTTGTCCACAATATAATTAAAGATAAACTGAATGACGGACAGTTCAGCGAGTGTGATCTGACGTTTAAAGAATTGTCCATCATTGAAAAAACACTATGTGAAACGTTGTACGGTATCTTTCATAACCGGATCGAGTATCCGGACTCTCCTAAAGAAAGGTGATTTGTGTGGCTTTAGAAATTGTCTGGACAGATGAAACAGAAACATTGGCAAAAAAAGAAATTGAAAAAATTCTTTCTTTGTTGCAACTGGCGGCAAAATACGAAAATTTAACCGGAGATTGCGAATTATCACTGACTTTTGTTGATAATCAAAAAATTCATGAAATCAACCGGGAATACCGCGGAATCGACCGGCCGACGGATGTGATCTCCTTTGCTTTGGAGGAATCCTCAGGGGATGAAATGGAAATTATCGGCGGAGATATACCGAGAATTTTGGGTGACATTATTATTTCCGTGCCCAAAGCAAAAGAACAAGCAGAAAATTACGGTCACTCCTTTATGAGGGAATTGGGATTTTTAGCTGTTCACGGCTTTCTCCATCTTCTCGGTTACGACCATATGACGGAGGAGGATGAAAAAGAAATGTTTTTAAGGCAGGAAGAAATATTACAGACATTTGGATTGGAAAGATAAGGGTTGTTTATCCTATGAAAAGACTTATACAATCGTTTAAATACGCATTGGAAGGATTGTTTACGGCTCTCCGGCAGGAAAGGAATATGAAAATTCATACGGTCGCCGGAGTTATTGCTGCACTTTGCGGATTTTATTTTCATCTTTCTGTTACGGAGTGGCTGGTTTTAACCCTTACGATCGCTGGTGTATTTACTGCAGAACTTTTGAATACAGCAATTGAACGTACAGTTGATTTATACGGACGGGATTTTCATCCGCTGGCAAAGCAGGCTAAGGATATTGCAGCGGGGGCATGTTTTATTTCTGCTCTTGCCAGTGTTATTGTCGGTATGTTAATATTTGGACCGAAAATATTTTATATGTTTTCCGGTCTCGGCATATTTTAAAAAGGTCTGTATCTGCCGGATATCTGAATATATTTAGAATATAAAAACAATTCAAAAAACCTATTAACAAACAAATATTTTTGTTGTAAAATAAAACTACACCTCGCAAAAAAAGGAGATAACATCATGGGAATTGGACTTGAGCAACTGATTGATGAAGCTAAGAAAGCAAGAACAATGGCATACGCCCCTTACTCGCAGTTCCCGGTAGGAGCCGCTCTTATTACGGAAGACGGGGAAATTTTCCGGGGCTGCAATATCGAAAACGCAGCTTACAGTCTTTCCAACTGCGCAGAACGGACTGCTATTTTTAAAGCGTTTTCAAACGGGGCTAAACGATTTAGGGCAATGGCCATCGTTGCTGACACTGACCGCCCCTGTCCGCCGTGCGGCGCCTGCCGGCAGGTGATGTCTGAACTTTGTCCGGAAAATATGAAAGTGGTTTTGAGCAATATGAAAGGTGACATTCTGGAAACTACAGTAAAAGAATTATTACCAGGAGCATTTAAGGCGGAGGATTTACATGGATGAAAAAGGATTCAAATCAGGATTTATTACAATTATCGGACGTCCGAACGTCGGGAAATCGACACTTCTGAATCAGATTGTCGGACAAAAAATTGCCATTATGAGTGATAAGGCGCAGACGACACGGAACAAAATCCAGGGTGTGTTGACGATGGAAGATGCCCAAATGATTTTTATTGACACACCCGGTATTCATAAGCCAAAACACCGGCTTGGTGAATTTATGGTAAAAGTAGCGACGAACACATTAAATGAAGTGGACTTAATTTTGTTTATGGTAAATGCAACGGAAAAGTTCGGCAGGGGCGAGGAATATATATTGCAACAGCTTAAAGGAACGGATACCGAGGTATTCCTTGTTATTAACAAAATAGATCTTGTTCATCCGGATGAACTGCTGGAAATTATTGTTCAATATAAAGATAAGTATCCATTTGCCGAAGTTGTTCCGGTCTCGGCATTGCAGGGAAATAATGTCTACCGTCTGATCGAAGTAATCAAAGATTATTTGCCTGAAGGACCTCAATATTATCCCAGCGATCAAATTACAGATCATCCGGAAAGGTTTATAATTTCCGAATTAATCCGGGAAAAAGTTTTGCAACTGACAAGGGAAGAAATCCCCCATTCCGTGGCGGTAACCATTGAAAAAATTGAAACGTTGGAAAACGGTGTTGTGCATATTATGGCTGCCATCATTGTTGAAAGAAACTCCCAAAAAGGAATTGTAATCGGGAAAGGCGGAAGGATGTTAAAGGTAATTGGAAAAAGGGCGCGCGTGGACATAGAGAATCTTTTAGGCTCGAAAATATTCCTTGAACTTTGGGTGAAAGTCCAGAAAGACTGGAGAAATAAACAGTCGGTCCTTCGGGAATTCGGCTACCGTGAGGATGAATACTGATTTTTGTTCAGATCCGGATTTCATATCTGGAGATAACAACCATATTTTTCAGCTTATGATTTTCATATGAGCGGATAACAATAAGAACAGGTCAGGATGATCGCTGGTTAAAACATTTGAAAGGTGGGGGATTTCCATGTTAAATTTTACTTGGAAAGTATTTGCCCAAACCGGAAATATTGACACTTATCTTTTATACAAAGAAATTTTAAGAGAAATGGAAGAAAATCCCGAAACTGAAAAAGAGCAGCCAGCTAATCCGGATGTTACTGTATCCTGATGAACCTGCTTGGATGGTGACATTATTGTTTCAAAAGTTGGAAGGTATTGTGCTTCGGACATCGGATTATGGTGAAGCAAATAAAATTTTAACGATTTATACGAGGGAATTAGGTAAGTTTGCAGCTGTGGCAAGAGGGGCAAAAAAGCCGAAAAGCCGGCTTGCCTCCGTGTCACAGCCTTTTACATACGGTTATTTTGTTGCAACAACTGGAAGAAAAGGTCTTGGAACGATTCATCAGGGAGAAATAATTGATGTTTTCCGCACGATAAAAGAAGATCTTTTTTTGACCGGCTATGCTTCATATTGTGCCGAGTTGCTGGATAAAAGTACTGAAGAAAGGGAAAGAAATCCTTTTTTATTTGAAGTATTCTATCAAACAATAAAATATCTGGATGAAGAATATGATCCGCAGATTATCAAAAATATTTTCGAGATGAAAATGTTGCCGGTGCTCGGCTACCGTCCTGTTTTGGACAGATGCGTATTATGCCGGCGGAAAGACGGCTCCTTTGTTTTTTCGGTCAGGGAAGGCGGAATATTATGTCCGGAATGTGCGGAGAAGGATCCGTATCATTTGAAAGTAAGCCAGGCTGTCATACGGCTGTTAAGGCTGTTTTATTTTTTTGATTTATCAAGACTCGGAACAATCAATGTTAAAAACCAGACAAAAAAAGAGCTCGAATTATGTATTTCCAATTATTATGATGAATATTCCGGATTATATTTAAAGTCGAAAAAATTTCTTGAGCAACTGAAAAAACTGGATTTTCAAGAGAATTGAAATGCGTAGCTTAGACCTGTATAATATACATGATTGACTTTTATTCGTTTTTTCGATAAGATTCGATAAAAATACATTATGAATATTGGTTGCAATGATGGAAAGTAGTACTTGATCCCCTCTATAAAAGCGAACCTAGGATGGTGCGAGCTAGGGTATAGAGAGTCAAGGAAGGCGTTCCTGAGCAATTGGACGATAAAAGCGGCCGGAACGATGCCGGCAAATAGGGTGGAACCGCGGGAAAACTCTCGTCCCTATGCTGTTTAGCATAGAGAAGAGAGTTTTTTCTATTTATTTCTAAAAAGAAAAAGATGTGAGGTGTTACGATGAATATTCAACAAATGATCCTTACTTTGCAAAAACATTGGGCAGACCAGGGCTGTATATTAATGCATGCATATGATGTGGAAAAGGGTGCCGGAACGATGAGTCCTTACACCTTTTTGCGGGCAATCGGGCCTGAACCTTGGAATGTTGCTTACGTAGAACCTTCCAGAAGACCGGCTGACGGAAGATATGGTGAGAACCCGAACCGCCTGTTCCAGCATCACCAATTTCAAGTGATCATGAAGCCATCACCGGATAATATTCAAGATATTTATTTGGATTCGTTGCGGGCACTCGGTATTGATCCCTTGGATCATGATATCCGTTTTGTAGAAGATAACTGGGAAAACCCTTCCCTCGGTTGTGCAGGCCTCGGCTGGGAAGTATGGCTCGACGGTATGGAAATTACCCAGTTTACATATTTCCAGCATGTCGGAGGATTGGATTGCAAACCCGTTTCCGTAGAAATTACATATGGTATTGAGCGTCTGGCCTCATTTATCCAGGACAAAGAGAATGTTTTTGATCTGGAATGGACAGACGGATTTACTTACCGGGATATTTTCGGTCAGCCGGAATATGAGCATTCGAAGTATTCCTTTGAAACATCTGACACAGCCATGCTTTTTGATTTATTTAACCAGTATGAACGGGAAGCAAAGCGCCAGCTGGAAGAAGGCCTTGTCCATCCTGCATATGATTATGTTTTAAAATGCTCCCATGTATTTAACTTGCTTGATGCAAAAGGAGCGATTTCAGTTACCGAACGGACAGGCTATCTGGCCCGCTGCCGCGATTTGGCGAAAAAAGTGGCGAAAGCTTTTTACAACGAAAGGGAGAAACTCGGCTTTCCCATTTTAAAAATGCAGAAGGAGGATACGTATGAGTAAAAAGGATTTATTGCTTGAGATTGGCCTGGAAGAAGTACCTGCAAGGTTTATTCTTGATGCCGCAGATCAACTGTCGTCAAAAGTAAAAGAATTGCTTGAAAGCCATCACATAGAGTTCGGTGCCATACATAGCTTTTCAACACCGAGAAGATTGGCCGTGCTTGTAGAAGATGTCAATGAAAAGCAAAATGATCTGCATGAAGAAGTTAAGGGACCTGCCAAAAAAATTGCGATGGATGAAAACGGAAATTGGACAAAAGCTGCCGTCGGTTTTACAAAAGGCCAGGGCAAAACCGTTGATGACATATATTTTAAAGACATAAAAGGAGTCGAATATGTTTTTGTTAAAAAGCATATTGAAGGCCGTCCGACAAAAGAAGTGTTGAAAAATCTCAATCAAGTGATCACCGGAATATCATTCCCCATTAATATGCGCTGGAAAGACTATGATCTCCGTTATATCCGTCCGATCCGCTGGCTTGTTGCCTTGTTTGGAGCGGAAGTAATTGATTTGGAAATTACCGGCGTAAAATCAGGAAATGTTACTTATGGTCACCGTTTCTTAGGCGGAAAAATAACCATTGATAAGCCTGAAGATTACCGGGAAAAATTAAAATCAGATTTCGTCATTGCCGATTATGAAGAGAGACGTTCCAAGATCACAGAACAAATTAAGCAGTTGGAAAAGGAGCATCAATGGTCGGTTCCCGTTGATCCGGCACTTTTGGAAGAAGTGACCAATCTGGTGGAATATCCGACTGTATTGTATGGTTCCTTTGATGAAAAATATTTACAGTTGCCCAAAGACGTATTAATTACAACTATGAAAGAGCATCAGCGGTATTTCCCTGTTGAAGATCAGAAGGGTAACATCTTGAATTATTTTATAACGGTGAGAAATGGTAATGCCCATGCCCTGGACATTGTAAGACGGGGGAATGAAAAGGTCATCCGTGCAAGGTTGCAGGATGCAGTTTTCTTTTATGAGGAAGATCAAAAGCTTTCCATTGATGAAAACCTTGATCGTTTATACAAAGTTGTATACCATGATGAAATCGGTTCGTATGAAGAAAAAATCAACCGGATTCAGTCGCTGACCCGGTACGTATTAAGCCAATTACCGTTTTCGGAAGAGGTAAAAAGTGATGCGCTCCGGGCTGCTCAAATTTGTAAGTTTGATCTCGTCACCCAAATGGTTAATGAGTTTCCGGAATTGCAGGGAATTATGGGTGAAGAATATGCCCGCATAGCAGGGGAAAAAGATACCGTTGCAAAGGCAATAAATGAACATTATATGCCAAAACATGCTGAAGGCGAGCTGCCGGAAAGCGATGCGGGAGCTGTGGTTAGTATCGCGGATAAACTGGATACAATTGCTTCTTTTTTCGCCATTAATATGATTCCGAGCGGTTCGCAGGATCCGTACGGTTTAAGACGGCAGGCAACAGGAATTGTCAAAATCTTGCTATCAAAAAACTGGAAAATTAATTTTTCGGATTTATTGCAGCAAAGTATTGCCGGAACAGAGTCTTTCCGGAAACGGAACGCTGAGGAAATATTTAATGATTTGCTTGAATTCTTTAAACTGCGCTTTAAATATATATTATCGGAGCATGAGATCCGTTATGATATTATCGATGCTGTTCTCGAAGCACCGGTCCGGGATGTGAACTCACTACTTGAAAAAGCATTACTGCTGAACCGTAAAAAAGAAGAAGAACACTTTAAAGAAGATATGGAAGCATTGAGCCGGGTAATGAACATAGCGAAAAAATTTGCACAGACACCGGAAATCAATCCGAAATTATTTGAAAATGACACGGAAACAAAATTGTATGAAGAATATAAAAAGCTTGCCGATGCACTTAAAAATCAACCAGCAGCGGACGTTTATTACGAGAGGATGGTACAATTGAAGGAGCCGATTAATGCATATTTTGACAATACGATGGTTATGGTGGAAAATGAAAAAGTCCGGAATAACCGTTTGTCTTTGTTAAAAGCTCTTGCCGATATATTTGAACGTTTTGCCCATTTTCCAACGATTTTAGTCAAGTAGAATTAAGGAAAGAACATGACACAAATGGCATGAAAAGTAAAAATACTATCTAATTATATA
>CALGYZ010000083.1 GCA_937934645.1 uncultured Bacillaceae bacterium
CAACTACTTTTGATACGAGCTGTGCCGCTCGAATACGCACTGCACCGGCAATTAACTATACCGCGTGTTGAACTAAATCCCTACGGGATAGCTCCTTTCAAAAATAACACAAATCTTTCTAGCCGCAAGCCGTTATAACTGTATTATTCACTTTAAAATAATGCAGTTATGAGAAAGAAAACAAGCTTAACTATTGTTGAGCGTGCCATGGTACTTGTCCCTGAATTCAAGTCCAGGGCCGTGAAGTTGGAGCATCAGGTGGTACTTCGTGGCCAAAGCGCCAGCACCCTGAATAATTACATCAGGCGCATTGCCCTGTTTGTCATCCATTTTGAAAAATTACCCGAACAGGTTAGCGAAGACGAGATCAATGAGTACCTGGTTGCTTTGGCACGTGATCCCAAGGCGCCTTCGCGCAGCAGTTTCAAGCACATGGTTTACGGTCTTAGGTATTACTACCGTTTGTTGGGCATGAACAAAAAGGCCATTGCCTTGCCTTCATTAAAGCAGGACACCAAGTTGCCGATTGTCCTGAACCAACAGGAGCTAAAAATGCTGTTTGCAGCACCTACACTGCTTAAGCACCGGATAATCCTTACGCTCATTTATTCTGCCGGATTGCGCGGACAGGAAGTCATCAATCTTAAAATATCAGATATTGACTTTGAACGCATGGTCATCCACATTCGCCAGAGCAAATACAAGAAAGACCGAATAGTTCCCTTGTCCCCTACTATGGCCATTGGACTCGAGAAGTATCTCAGAGCCGAGAACCCGCATGTTTGGCTGTTCAATGGCAAAGAGCCTGACGGTCGCTACAGCGTTAAAGGATTATCCTGGGTAATGCGGGAGAACCTTAAAAAGACCTCTATTGCCAAAAGTGTCAATCTTCATTCCTTACGGCATTCCGGAGTTTATTCCGCAAGGCGGAACAACGCCATTGTCCCAAGTGCCAGGGAACCAAACAGGCTCTTTGGATTGAGAAGCTGATGAAATCAACACTTGCGGTGAAACACTACCACATCATTTTCACGGTACCTCATGAGCTCAACCAGATTTATCTGTGGGACAGAAGGCTTTATTGCAACATCTTGTTCCGTGCTGCCAGCCGTACGCTGCACAGCTTCGGTTATACACATTACGGTTGTGAAACCGGAGCCGTTGCGGTGTTGCACACTTGGGGGCAGAACCTTTCTCTGCATCCGCATTTGCACTGCATTGTTCCGGCAGCCGGTTATTCCTTGTCGGGGAAATGGCGCCATATCGGCAAATATGATAATTATCTGTATCCGGTGCACCAGTTGAGTGCTGCCTTTAAAGGCAAATTTCTGGACAGCATAAAAAGGGAGCTGCGAAAACTTTCTGCAATGGATGGCTTTAAAGTCTGCTTAGAGAAGGCCCATCAAAAAAAGTGGGTGGTCTATTGCGAGCCCTCTATGGCAGGTGCCGAGCATGTTATCAGGTATCTGGGGCAATACACCCATCGCATTGCCATCAGCAACCAGCGGATCTTGAACGTTGATCCAACACACGTAACTTTCGTAGCTAAAGACTACCGGGACCGGGCACAAAAGAAACCGGTATCACTGACCGGCGAAGAGTTTCTGCGTAGATTCTCTTTGCATGTAATGCCCGATGGTTATGTGCGTATTCGTCGATTCGGCATTTATCATCACTCTACAAAGCTTCATCTGGATTTACAATTTGTGCCCGATGAAAAGCCCGACATTGAGCAGATGGCAGCTGACCAAAACGATGAAACGGCCTCAGAGCGCATTTTAAGGCTGACTGGATTTGACCTAACCAAATGTCCGCATTGCAAAGAGGGTCGTCTGATTGTCATTAGAACCTTACCCAGGATACGGTCACCCGCAGGAAATCTGCCCTCATTGCTTTTTGCGAAGTTGCAGTAACCTACAAAACACCCCCTTAAAAACTTCATTGACATGAGGTTCGGCATCGTATTGCCTTAACGGTAGGTTTTCAGCCAAAAAGGAACAGATTTTCAACTTCTCAGCCACTACGACCAACCACTTCTTAAGTTCAAATGCTTAAAAACGGGAAGACGGTACCACGGGTGGCCTTGCCAAAAACATCAAAAACCGACTTAAAGTCCATAAAAGCAGGCTGCAGACCTAGCGGGATGTAGTTCAACCGAGAATAAGCGCTGGGTCGTTCCGACCGCTCATATTCCTATATATTAGCGGTAGTTTTTTATTCAATTCTTTTTAATATTTCTTTGAGTTTTAGTCCAACATTTAGTTTGTCAAACAGCTTTTCAGATATTTTCAATGAATTTTGAAAGGCTGTATTTATGTTTTTAGGGTTTAAATCAGATGTTGTAAGTATAAATTC
>CALGYZ010000084.1 GCA_937934645.1 uncultured Bacillaceae bacterium
ATGCTGCAATATCTTGCCCAGGGCGGAGTTCAGGCCTTTGAAGATGCTTACGTTCTTGGAGAACAGCTAAGAACAAGCGATTCATACGAAGAAGCCTTTAAGAAATATCAGGCAATCCGGATCCCGCGTTCCGCAATGGTACAAAGAAGTGCACGGAACTGGGGAGAAATTATCCATGCGGAAAATAAAATCACCATCATGCTCCGGGATGCATTATTTGAAAGACATAAACCGACAGACTACCATGTTGTGGACTTCCTGTATGGTATATTCCAAAAAGAGGATCAATTGGTCGGTGTTTAATTACTATAAAAGCAATGAAAACAGAGAAAATGCGTTAGATTCTTTCTAACGCATTTTCTCCTCTATTCACCTTTATAACCAAATGCCCGCGACATTTCCTTCGACAACTCAATCACTTGCTTAACAACTGGCGACGTAAGATCCTTTGGCACATCTTCGGTAAAACCGATCACTGCAAAGACAGCCAGCAACTCATTTTTGTAATCCAGAATCGGTAACGCCCACGATGAAACATGCTTTATTAGAGGTTCTCTTGCAAACGCTACATGTGAACGCCGGATTTTTTCGAGTTCTATTTGGAATTCATCAGGATTAAAATCCGGAATTTTTTTCTGTTCCCGCCCGATCCAATCTGTTATTTCACTGTCAGTTCCGAAAGCAGCAAAAATTTTTCCCGCAGCTGACATTAACGGTAATTTTGTACCTATTTGAGCTCCGATATTTAAACCGTAATTCGTATTCCAAATATTTGTAATTACCGGTGTATCATTTAACCAGACGGATAAGGACACAGACATATTTGTCATATTGCTAATTTCCCTGAAATACGGAGTCAGTTTATTAACGAGATCATTATCCCTCATGGCAACATTGCCGTATTCAACAAACTTATATCCCAATGAATAATGTCCCTGTCTTGGATCCCGGTACAACAGACCCAGCAGGGTGAGCGTGTTCAAATATTTGTATAAATTGCTTTTTGTTATTTCTGTCCGGTCCTGGATTTCAGTAAATTTTAATGGTATATCACTTTCGGCTATTACATCTATAATTTTGAACCCTTGAACAAGGGAGCCGATCGTCGTAGATTTTTTCATATTGTCACTCCTTCAACGTTCATGATAAAAATGCATTTTTATTGACTTCACATATTTCTATTAATAATTTATCATTATAGTGAACAATTTTCACCATTAATATACTAAAGGAGGATGACATAATGACAAATGTCGTACTGGAAAAAGAAATAAATGATTTTAAGCAAAGTATTGAAAAAATTATTGAAGTTCTCAATAATACGGATGATTCCATCTTATACGTAAAACCGTCCGAAAAAGAATGGTCCGCAATGCAAATTGTGTCCCATGTTTTGGAAGCCGTTGATTTTTGGGTCGCCGATTTAGAAGCTCTTTTAATTGTACCGGGTGCAAAATGGGGACGAAATCATGAACACGTCCGCCGCCTGGCAGCCGTTGATGAAGAAGTCGTTTCCCGATTGAAAAAAGAAGATGCTATTAAAGCATTGCAAGATTTAGTTCCGAAAGTCGAAAAAGCATTGTCAAAAGTAACAAAAGAAGACCTCGACAAAACCGCACCGAGCTATAACCCGAACTTTGACGGAAAGCCGTTGTCATTTTTGATAGATCACTTGATTGTTAAACATGTAGAAAGCCATTACGGACAAATTGTCCGTCATTTGGAAAAAGTTAATAATAAAGCGTAATTCGCATAAGTTGTGCATTTTTACTGACTGAATCCGGTTAATCCGGGCATATTCATTTCTACATGCCGGGGTTAACCGGTTAGTTGTCAGAAAGGTAAATATGGAATCATGCTTTATCTTGCGTTCCCCATTATTTTTTCAAGCCGGCCCAATCCTTGTCTTGCAGTCCCGATGATTTCGTCAAACAAATCACTGACTGCCGGAATCGTATCGATCAGTCCGACGACCTGTCCCGCCCATCCGTATCCTTCATTTTCATTTCCTTCATATATGTATTTGCGGTTTGCTTTACCGCTGATCAAATCCTTTAAATCTTCATAATCCGCCCCTTCCCGCTCACGCTGTAAAATTCTTTCAGCAAAATCATTCTTTAGTACACGTCCCGGTGCTCCCAATGTCCGTTTTATAACAACTGTATCCGTTTCTTTCGCCCGGACGATTGCTTCTTTATATTTTTCATGGGCATGGACACATTCTTTCGTTGCTATAAATCTCGTGCCCATTTCAATACCTTCTGCACCAAGGGAAAGAGCGGCAAGCAATCCCCGTCCGTCGCCAATTCCCCCGCTGGCAATGACAGGGATCGATACAGAGTCCGCTACCCGCGGAATGAGCACCATCGTTCCGATATCGTCCCGGCCAATATGGCCTCCTCCTTCCTGTCCGACTGCCATCACCGCATCGGCACCGAGCTGCTCAGCTTTCTGGGCCTGTCTGACACTTGATACGAGTACAAGAGTGCGAATTCCCGTTCCTCTCAATCTTTCCAGGACCGGTTGCGGATTTCCTCCGGTTATGGACACAGCCGCTACATTTTCCTTTATGACTACGTTCAGCAATTCATTATAATTTACATCCTTTCCAAATCTGGAAATAGCAAAGTTTACTCCAAACGGCCGATCCGTAAGTTCCCTCGCTTTCCGGATTTCTTCTCTGAGTTTTTCCGGTGTTCCCAAAGTTGCCGCAGTAATCTGACCGAGACCGCCGGCGTTGGAGACTGCCGCCGCCAATTCATGATAGGCAAGATACGCGAGACCTCCCTGGATTATCGGATACCGGATGCCGAAAATTTCCGTTACCCGTGTTTTCATCCTTTTCAACTCCCAAAGATTCATATTTTAAAACTCTTCTTCCCGGCCGGAAAAATTGCCGCTAAAACACAGCCTTTTCATTAACGTTTCACTTCTATACATTATACGAAAATGCAGGTAAAATAAAGTAAAAAGTATTAATAATCCAAAGATTATAAAGTGAAATACTATTAATTCAATTATATGATAAACTTGATTTTATTTTGTAATTCTGTATAATCGGAGACAATTGCATATTTTCATAGTTTCCATGATTACTTCGATGGTTCATTCTGTCCGGTCCGAGGGATACGTTACAATTGCAATTCCTGTGCATCAATTGAAAAAGCCCGGGAATTTTTTGTTTCCCCTTGGGCTTTTTTGTTTGCATGAAAACGGGAGGTGCCATGCTCTTGATTGTACATTGGATCAAGTTACTATTTGCAGCTTTTTTGGAAGTTTTATGGGTAATCGGATTAACCCATGCATACAATTTTTGGACATGGGCCGGAACGGTTTTCGCCATTATTGTAAGTAATTATATTTTAATTGTAACTGCACAAAAACTGCCGGCCGGAACAGTTTATTCCGTATATGTCGGACTGGGAACGGCCGGAACGGTCATTGCGGACATATTGTTTTTCGGTGAACCATTTAAATGGGAAGTCATACTTTTCATTATTATGCTGTTTGCAGGGGTAATAGGGTTACAGTGGGTAACGGAAGAACGGAAAGAAAAAGGTGGTTCAGTATGATTGCCTGGATTGTTTTAATTATAGCAGGATTATTGGAAACGTTCGGAGTTGCCATGATGAATCAGTTGGCTGTTGATAAAAACTGGAAAACGCTATTATGGCTGATCATCGGTTTTAGTTTAAGCTTTACGTTGTTAAGATATTCACTGCAATATATCCCCATGGGGATTGGTTATGCGGTTTGGACGGGAATCGGCATTGCTGGCGGCGCACTTGTCGGAATGATCTTTTATGGTGAGTCCAAAGACTGGAAACGGTTAACGTTTATTGCAATGATCTTAGGTGCAACAGCCGGCTTGAAAATTGTATCATAAAATCCCAGAAAACGTTAACGGACATTACATAATTTTCTTTTATGTAATGTCCTCAAAAAATCATTTTTCTTCCATTTTTTCCTCCCATAACTTTATGCGCTCTTCAAAGCTCACTTCCCTATGGATTTGGTGCAACATCCATACATATCCGAAAGAATCCCGGAAAATAGCATTCGATACCCCGTAATCGGAAAGTTCCGTTACCGGCTGTATTTCTTTACATCCCGCATCCATTGACCTCTTGTATGTTTCCTGAATGTCCGACACCAAAATGTTAAACCAAAATGATTTCGGATCATCGGGGCGGGGAGCGGTTAAATGAAATTCAAGGTTTTCATCAAGTAAATGGAAACGGGTGCCGTAAAGCGTGAACACCGCTTCATTTTGTCCCCGGGGAAAACTTGTAACTTCTACCCGCTCAATTTCATCAAAGATTTTTTCATATAATTCCAATGCCTTCAAGCTGTCTTTAACAACCATATCAAACTCAACACCAACCATTAGCATCATCTCCTTCCAATCTGTCTGCCCTCAATTTCATCCCTAATTTTCCCGTTTGATGCATACAATTATACAACTTCTAAAAAAATTATATGTATTATGGCAAATATCCATTAATACAGCAAAACAGCCTTCATCCCTTTTTCCGGGAAAGTGAAGGCTGTTTAGTTTAGGAAATGCTCACGGTGCCGCCTTTTTGACCCTCATACCACTCTAATTCCAGTTCAAAAGAATGCTTGTCCCCTTTTATTTCATATTTTATTTCGACCTCTACTTGATCGGCAGGCTGAACTTGTACAGCTTCCGTTCCCTGGGTAATGGTAAAACTCCCCTGTTCCTTTAGTCTTGATGTAAGGGTTTCCAACATAGATGTAAATTCTTGCAAGTTTTGAACTTGTTCACTGTCGACCAAAATTTTTTTTGCCGGTTTATTTTGCTTCTTGTTACCCGGTCCTTGATTGATCCCGTTCATATCCATTACCTCCTTTTCCTACTGCTACTATAATTTTACCGTATATTCCAAAAAATTAC
>CALGYZ010000085.1 GCA_937934645.1 uncultured Bacillaceae bacterium
TGATGCCGATGCTGACGAAGATGATGGAAAACAAGGCGGACAAAAACTTCCTGACACAGCTACTGCCGCATGGACGTTAGGATTAACTGGATTAGGCACATTGCTTGCCGGTTTGGCCGCCAGACTCTTCGGACGCAGAAAAGAACAATAATGTATGAAGTAAGGAGCAAATGTCCTCGCACATTTGCTCCTTTTCTTTAAAGGCAGAACAGAGCTTCATTTTTAGGGAGGCCGGCTGATGAGAAGGCTTGGTAATCTGTTAATTTTGATCGGGACCGTTCTATTAATCATTTTCGGATACCAGATTTTTGAACATTTTACTTTGCAAAAACAATCCTTGACTGAAGCAAAAGATATTTTGTCTAAACAATACGGGGAAGATCCCTATAGCTTTACGGCGGAATATGGTGAAATTATCGGAACGATGGAAATACCGAAACTTGGGAGAACATTGCCGATCGTTGAAGGGACGGATCCGGATGCTTTAAAAAAAGGTGTAGGGCATCTGTCTGAATCTGTCTTTCCCGGCCAGGGGGAACAAATTGTATTATCTGGACACCGGGACACGGCATTCCGGAAATTCGGTGAAATTGAAATCGGTGATCTATTCATCATTAATATGCCTTACGGGAAATACACATATGAAATAAAAGAAACGGAAATTGTTCCGGCCGATGACACTTCCGTAATCCGGAAAATGGGGGAAGAAGTTTTAGTCGTAACAACCTGTTATCCATTCCGGTATATTGGTAATGCACCGGACCGGTTTATTGCTTATGCCTATCCGGTTAAGAAGTAAGTAATCCAAATTCTAAAGAAGGAAACCATCACTGTTTCCGCAAAAAAATAAACCGGCCTTCACTCTGCATGGAAGGCCGGTATTTTTTGTCCTGTAACATCGAGTTTATATTCCGGTTTTTTCGGGGATTTCCCGCAAACCTTTTCCTTCGATCAGTTCTTTAATACCTTCTTCACAAACACCGTATGAAAGCCAGGAACATGATTGGCATAAAGCGTGAATATCGGACGGTTTAACGCGTTTACGAATCCGCTCTTCGATTTCTTCCCATTGAAGGACTTGGCCGATGGACAACCCCAGCTTCTCGATCACTGCCAAATCCCGCTCATAAATATTCTGGTCTTCGCAATGATATTTTCCGCAATTCGGATATTTTTCACAAATTGGATCGGGTCCCTCTATGATTTCCACCTGTATTTCCGGATTTTTCCGCAATGTTTGATGAATCCGTGTCATATTTTGCACAAATTCCTTGGAATAGCCCATTCCGTGGTAGCCGATTAGACAAAAAATATGATGCCCCCGCAAACGAATCATTTCCCCTGCCCCCTTTGTTATGGCACCAGCAATCATTGCCGGAAACGTCCAATTCAGTAAATCTATTTTAATTATAGCACTTTTTAAAGGGAAAATAATGGAAGTAGAAAACGATTTTTTCATTCAAATGGTCATGGTAAAGTAAAATATTTTAAGTCGGTGAAAAAGCTTTTCGATAAAAATGCTTCAAGAATGAAGAAAAACGTAAGAATCCCCGGAAAGAACCGGGGGAGAAGCAGGGGGGAATTCAGGAGCGGAAAAGCGTGGATTTACACGTAATTTCAGTAACGGTATGATTTTAATGCTTGTTCCAAAGCGTTATGGGCCTGTCCAAAGGCGTTTTCCGGAGAAAAATCTTCTGCTGTTTCCACATGAGCCAAAGCGTTTTTAGCCTGGTTCAGGGCGGTAATCGCATCTTCCAGCATTGTACCGCGGTCGCCATACTGTTCCCTTGCCTGTTCGAGTTG
>CALGYZ010000086.1 GCA_937934645.1 uncultured Bacillaceae bacterium
TCGGTGCTTCCAGCGTTTCCCCTTCTTTCGGCATCCGGTCGATATATGTGATTAAATCCACCATATTCGAGCCGATCACTGCGATATCCATGAAATTTCCTCCTTTTTCCGGTCCATGACCGTCGCTTCAATTTCATTATACTACAGGATTTTTCCAAAATAATACGGTGGTTTGATGCCGTGATTGCGCAAGTTCACAGACGGAACAGTTGATTTTCCCTTTGGTTTCATGCATTTGACCAAGGCAAAAGCAAGCAAACCAAGCCCGAGGACAATGCCTTTTGTGATTTTCTTATGCTTCTGCATTTTTACATAAATACTGCACTTCCGTTTCCAACCAGGATTGGACCCCCGCTCACGCAAACCGGTGCCCAGTCTGTAAAGATTGCTTTGATGCACACGGTTTGCCGGTTCGTTCTTGTATTGCGTCCGCGCAAAAAAGTTTGATCATCAGCCGGTCGGTAAAACGTGGAAAACGATCACCGAACCATTTGATCACCCTTGACTGGGAACCGATGTACAGATCGCGGACCGGGTGTTCCGCAACATAAAGAATAGCTTCGGCTACGGCTTCAGGCAGATACATCATGGAAGTGTAAGCCGGTTGTCAGCTAAGGTAATATTTGGCGTGTTTTGTGTAAGGTGTATCAATGCTTCCCGGATGAAGGAGGGTCACGGAAACCGGAATGTTTTCCCGTTCCAGTTCCATCCGGAGGCTTTCGGTCCAACCGTGGACGGCAAATTTTGACGAAGCGTAGACGGTGGATCAGGGTGCCGCGGTCGCCGAACAAACTGTCGACATTAATCAGGACACCGTGCTTTCCAGTCCGGGTAAAATGCCTGACCGCCGCCCTCGATCCATAAACAACGCCCCAAAAGTTCGTGTCAAATAACCGCATCATATCTTTTATCTCACATCGATCGCATAGCCGAAAACGGAAACGCCGGCATTATTCACCCATGTATCGAAGCCACCGAAGTGTTCTACGACTGTCCGAGCTATGTTCTCCACATCTTTTTCCACGCCGACATCCGCAATAACAGCAACCGCCTCTGTATCCTTCTCCCGCAATTCCCGGACAAGTTCTGCAAGCGCCTTTTCATTTTAGGCGGCGCAAACAACCTTAGCTCCTTTCCTCGCCGCCATCCGTGCTGTTTTCAGTCCGACCCCGCTCGTGGCCCCGGCAATAACGATTACCTGGTCTTTAAGTGATTTTAATTCTATGTTTTTTCCCGTACTGGCCGGTCAGGAATTTCAACAGCAGATTTTTTCCCGCGTACGTTTTTGTATCCATCCGATTATTCCTTTCTGTTCATTTTTTACCGGTTTTAGTATGGGTTGCCGGCCGTGAAACATGCACCGGAAAGACCCAGGGCGGTGAAGGATCCTGGTTATACGGCTAAATTATATTCATATAGTTTAATTTCGGAAAATATATCCGAAGATCCGACAAAAAATTCTTTCCGCGCCCGGAAACGCAGCCCGTCATGACCTCCGGAAACATCTTGCATAAAATATTTGAAATGTTGAAGAAAAGGTGTTAAATTATTAGACAATATATCTTTGGCAGTACGGAAATCATTGGTAAGGAGGGAAAAGAATGGAAAGGAAAGTTACGTTGGAAATGTTGTTCCGTCATCCTATCGTGCAAAAATATATCCGTCGGTCCGGAATGGCCCATGCGATCTCTGTCAGCGAACGGGCTTTTGACATTGCGGTAAAAACCGGAGTCAACCCCGATCTGGCGGCAAAAGCCGGATTTCTCCATGATATCGGCCATTATGAATGGTATACGGACGGTAAATGGGATTATCAAAAATACAGGGAAAACGATATTCATGCCATTAAAGGGGCAGCCCGGGCCCATAAACTGCTCGTACGCCTCGGTGAAGATCTCCATCATGCCAAACAAATCGCCGTAGCCATCCTGCTCCATACGGATTCCTACTTACCTGAAGGACAGCTGAAGCTCACTCCTCTACAAAAAGTCGTGGCGCGAGCGGACACCGAAGATGAAGAGCCGGGTGGCGCCCATCACTACCGGAAAATCGACCCCGCAGAAGCCTTATCCCGGATTCAGACCCTTGACCGGAAAATTGACCGTTTTTTTCAACTTGAAAAATTGAAAAAGTCTGGATAGATGTACATTTTTTCCGCAACATGATGAACCGGATCCCGCCGAATAGATGAGCACTTTCTCCGGCGGTTCTCCCTCCTGTTAATTTTCAATATTTTCCTATTTTTTCGGATATGGTATGATAAACACAACAGCCATTCAGGGGGAGGAAGAACGATGGCAGGGAGAACGGTGACGGATCATCTCGACCGTACAGTGGAATATCCATACCCGCCGAAACGGATCGTTTCGCTTGTTCCGGGTATAACCGACACATTATTTTCTCTGGGACTCGGCAATCGGGTTGCCGGCCGCACCCGTTTTTGCGTCCATCCGCAGGGAGAAGTGGAAGGTATACCGAGAGTGGCAGGCACGAAAGATCTGAATCTGGAAAAAATCCGCAACGTGCGTCCGGAGCTTATTTTGGCGGAAAAGGAAGAAAATACGAAAGAAATGGTTGAACAGCTGGAAAAAGAGTTTCCCGTTTACGTATTTGAAATCCGTTCCGTGCATGATGCATACAACATGATTAATGACCTGGGGGACATCACTGGAACAAGTGAAAAAGCGGAAACCCTTATTGCGGATATTCAAGCGGGATTTTCCCGTCTGCCGGATTTCCGGGGCAAACGGTTTGCTTACTGCATTTGGAAAAAACCGTACATGGTCGTTGGCGGGGATACATACATCCAGTCGGTGTTTGAACTCATGGGCTTGGTCAACGCCTTTTCCGGCTTCGGCGACCGCTATCCCTCCGTAACAGAGGAAGATTTTCAAATGGCCGGTCTGGATTATTTGTTTTTGTCTACCGAACCGTTTCCCTTTAACGAAGAGCATGTCCGGAAGTTTGCGTCCATACTTCCGGATGTCAACGTAATGCTCTTAAATGGCGAAATGCTTTGGTACGGGCCGCGGATGCTGGAGGCGGCGGAGTATTTTTCCAGGGTTTTCATGAGAGTTTAACAGGGATATAAAAAACAGGTGTGTTCCAGGACATGAAACACACCTGTTCCTTCTTTTTACCGGGCACCATCAATTTTTTCGATTTTATAAACGTCACCGGTATGTTTGAAAATATATCGGGAATGATCCGAGTATTCATTTGTTTCATCGTTTTTATCCGTCACGCGGACACGCATTCTTGCTTCATAAATAAAATATTCCCCTTTTTTCGATTCAAGGATTTCTTCATCGGAAAATTCGATATCGATCTTTTCCAGTTCCCGGCTTTTAATATTTTCATAGAGTTCGTCCATCGTCGCTGCGACATCATCGGGATTGATCCACGTATTTTTGACGATTTGTTCCAGTTCTTTCTTTGAATCGACAATATTAATCTGGTTGAATTCTTCAATGACCTTTCTCGCTTCGGCCATTGCCTGTTTTTGTTCCTCTTCATTGAAATCAACAAAGCGCTTTTCTTCCTTTTTGTCCGCACCGCACGCCGTTAAAACCATTACGGTTATAATAATGATGAAAACCGAAAAAAATTTCTTGTTAACCATAGACGCCTCCAAAAGTTCTTTTTTCTTCCATTATACCAATGACAGATCAAGTTGTAGAGAAAAAAGGCGGTTTTCCTCGGACTTTCCCGTAAAAACACGAAAAGAAAAAGCCGCCGGAAAAACGGCAGCTTCAAACGCTGGCTTGTGCGTTTAATTTCGCTTTTTCAAAATCTTCCCGCACCCGTTTTAACAGTACGGCATCGGTTAACAGCCGGTGGCCGGTCAGGGCCAGCGCTTTTGCCCCGGTCAGGAGCGCCCGGTCGGCCTTTTCCGATTTTGCGGCTTCGCGGAACTCATCCGTATGGCCGACAAGCGAATCCGGACCGATTTTAATATATGGATGGGCGGCCGGCACGACATGGCTGATGTTTCCGGCATCCGTGGAACCGGTCGGTTTCTTGTTTCCTTCTGTGACGTTCTCGCCGAGGGCGGTTAATTCTTCTTTAATGACTGCATCAAGGGTGGAGTTTAGCACAAAATCTTTTACTTCATTTTGAAACCGTTCAATTTCCACTTTTGTGCTGGTCGCCAGGGCCGCCCCCTCCGCAATCTGCCGCACCCTTTTGGACACTTTCTCACACCGGGCCCATGTCGCCGCCCGGATAAAGAAGCGGGCGGAGGCATATTCCGGAATAATGTTCGGTGCCTCGCCGCCGTTTGTAATAATGCCGTGGATGCGGACGTCATCCGGCAGCTGCTGGCGGAGGGCATTGATGCCGTTGAACAGCTGGATGACTGCATCGAGAGCATTGATCCCTTTTTCCGGAGACGCAGCGGCATGGGCTGCTTTCCCAAAGAAGTGAAAATCCAGCGGGTCAACCGCCAGCGTCGGGCTCGTCGTGCTTGTTTGGCCCGACGGATGGATCATAAGGGCCGCATCAATCCCTTCCGTCAGGCCGTGTTTGACAAAACTTCCCTTTGCCGAACCGTTCGGCCCGCCTTCCTCCGCCGGTGTGCCGAAGACGACCACTTCCCCGCCGGTTTGATGCACGACTTCCCCGAGGGCAACCGCGGCCGCCACGCTTATCGTGCCGATCAAATTATGGCCGCAGGCGTGCCCCAGCCCCGGCAGCGCATCGTACTCCGCCAAAAAAGCGATTTTCGGCCCGTCAATGCCGGAGGATCTCCGGGCAACGAAGGCGGTCTCGTGCCCGGCAACATTTTTCGTGACCTGGAATCCGGCATCTTGTAAAAGATCCGTCAATGTTTTTGAGGCAAAATATTCTTCATTCCCGATTTCGGGCCGTTCGTGAATGGCATGGCTTGTTTGAATATATAGATCTTTTCTGCTTTTAATGTTTTCAATGATCGTTTCCCGTTGAATGTCTGTCCGGTTGTTCATCTTCATCCCCCTTGCTTATTCCGTAATATCCTCCAGTTCTTCTACCGGGATATCGACAACGACGGAACCGCCGTTTGTATCCTTTTTAATAACTTCAACGACTTCCGGATCATGGTAGATTTCAACGATTTTTTTGAACGTTTCATTTTCTTTGTCTTCCGTCCTTGCGGCGAAAATGTTAATGTACGGACGGGCGTTTGGATCGTCCGGATCTTCAAGGAAAATTGCATCCTCATTCGGGACAAAGCCCGCCTGGCCGGCAACGCCGTTATTGATCACCGATGCGGCGACATCTTCCAATACCCGCGGTGTTTGCTGGGCAGTCATCGGAATGATTTCGAGATCATGGGTGTTTTCTTCGATATCATCCAGTTCACCGAACAGGCCAAAGTCTTCTTTTAATTTAATCAATCCAGCGGACTCCAACAGTTTCAATGCCCGGGCCTGGTTGGACGGATCGTCCGGAATGGCGATTTTTGCCCCCTTCGGAATCTCGTTTACATCATCGTATTGGCTTGAGTACAGTCCCATCGGCGCAATGACCGTTGTTCCGATCGGGACAATGTCGAGATTATGTTCTTCCGTAAACTGATTTAAAAACGCAATATGCTGGAAGGCATTCAAGTCAATTTCCCCTTGCGCCAAAGCCTGGTTCGGCAGCGTATAATCGGAAAACTCGATCAATTCAATTTCAATGCCTTCCGCGACCGCTTTTTCCTTAATAATGGCCCAGTACTGGCCGTCGGTTCCGGTCACCCCGATTTTGACGGTTTCCTTTTCTCCGGCTCCCGTTTGCCCGGAGCAGGCTGCTAAAACGGAAAGAACAAGAACGATGAGTACGGTATGAAATAATTTTTTTACCATGGACAATCACCTCTATCATTTTTATCTTCGTAAAAATAATCTGGCAAGCTTGTTTCCGATCCACTGGGCAAGCTGGACGAGTACGATTAAAATGACAACGGTGACGAACATGACGGACGTATCAAAACGCTGGTAACCGTAAGTGATGGCGATATGCCCGAGCCCGCCGCCCCCGACCGTTCCGGCCATGGCGGAAAAGTCGATTAAACTGATTGTAATGAACGTCAGCCCTAAAATAAGCGGTCCGATCGCTTCCGGAATGATGATGTCAAAGATGATCCGGATCGGGCTTGCCCCCATCGCTTTCGCAGCTTCGATAATGCCCGGGTCAATGGAGACGAGATTATTTTCCACAACCCTAGCGATGGAAAAGGACGCAACAATCGTCATCGGAAAGATGGCCGCCGCTGTTCCGATTGTCGTGCCGACGACCGCCCGGGTGAGCGGTGCGATGGCGACAAGGAAAATAATGAACGGTACCGGCCGGATGAGATTAATAACAAAGTTTAACACCGTATAGATGAACCGGTTTTCCAGAAAATTTCCTTTCCTTGTGACGTAAAGCAAAAGTCCGAGGCTGATCCCGATGACCGATGAGAACAGTAAAGTGAAAAATACTATTGTTACAGTTTCTCCTGTCGCTTCCAAAATCCGTGGCCAAAATGTGTTCCAGTCAACTTTCATATGTATCAACCTCCTTGATCTGGATAAACTTTTCCAATTCCCCGGTCACCTTTTTTACTTCTTCGTCCTTCCCTTTCAATTCCACGATTAAGTGACCGAACAGTTCGCCTCCGAGGTCGCTGATATTGCCGTTTAAAATGTTCACCTCAACGTCATAACGTTTGGCAATTCTCGACAGGACGGGCTGTTTGACCGGTTCACCACGGAAAGCCAGTCGGTAGAGCTTTTTGGTCCCGTTTTTCCGTAGCTCTTCCAACAGCACCGGGGAAAGGCTGTCATTTATGACGGAACTGATGAAGTTTTTCGTCGTTTTCGTCTGCGGGTTGGAAAAAATATCCGCCACCGCTCCTTCTTCGATGACTTGACCGTTCTCCATCACCGCCACCCGGTCGCAGATATCACGGATGACATTCATTTCATGGGTGATGAGTAAAATCGTGACATCCAATTCTTCGTTGATCTTTTTTAACAGCTGCAATATTTCATTTGTCGTTTCCGGATCCAACGCAGAGGTTGCTTCGTCGCAAATTAAAATTTCCGGTGATGTCGCTAGTGCCCGGGCGATCCCGACCCGTTGTTTTTGGCCGCCGGACAAACTTTCCGGATAGTCGTTTGCCTGATCCTCCAGGCCGACAAACCTGAGCAACTCCTTCACCCGCTTTTTCCTTTCCGCTTTCGGCCATCCGGCCAGCTTTAACGGATAGGCGATATTGCCAAAAACCGTTCGGGAATTAAACAGGTGAAAGTGCTGGAAAATCATGCCGATTTTGCGGCGGAGCTTCCGCAGTTCTTTTTCCGAAAGATCGTTGATGACCCGGTCTTGGATGATGACCTTTCCGGTGTCAGGTTTTTCCAAAAGGTTCACCATCCGAAGTAGCGTGCTTTTTCCGGCGCCGCTGAAACCGATAATGCCGAAGATTTCCCCTTTCCGGATCGTTAAACTGACATCTTTTACCGCATGGACTTCCCGGCTTTTCGTCCGGAACGTTTTATTGACCTGTTGAAACGTAATCATGCTGATTCCCCCAGTATATAGAATAGTATACTAATTGGAAAACTTGGATTTACCGTGCATCAGATCCCGTACCGCCCTTACTTGGCTTTGAAGGTCAAATAAAAAACCTCTCATCTTATCCGGCAAAGGGAAATAAGATGAGAGGTTATGTCCATAACCCGTCTCATTCTTATCTCCCAAGCCAGCCGGATCGTTCGCTGACTTGCAGGAATTGGCACAGTGCTTTCCATAAGAAAGCCCGCTGCCGAGGCTTCATTGGGCCAGTCCCTCCACCTGCTCTTGATAAGAATGTTATCGCACGTATGAAATTTTGTTTTATCAATTATATATCGAAAAAAATGATCTGTCAACTGTTTTTTATAAAATTTTTCCATTTAGCGTCATTCTAACTATGGATAATGCATAAAAAGGCTTTTCGTCCTATATCGCTCCTGTATTTTTACACTCCCCTTTATATCCTTCTTCTGACAGAAATACCGGGGAAAGAATAATTCATCCGGAGGGTGCTGTAAAAAAGCCGTCCGGCCGGGATTTTCCCGGTCCGGGACGGCATTTACAAGTCGATTTTTTTCTCAATCAAGTAGCCCGTGCCGAAAAACAAGATTACGAAGGTGATCAACGTGTAAAAGACCGATGCGATGTTGACAACCTCTTCCGATTGGACGTTTAAGGCAAACCCACTGTCTAAATGTACTTGCAGATTGGAAGCGGCTATGCCTTCCAAATTCAGGATGCGGAAAGTTTCCAGATCCAGATAGTACGGGAGCAGTTCGCTGATTTCAGTCCGTCCGAAGGAAAACAATCCGGCAAGGACGAGAAAAATGATAAACCAGATGCCGCCGATTTTTTTATTGCGGAACGTCATCCGGCCGACCGCCATGGAAAAATAGATTAATATTAATATGTTAATCATGCTGATAAAAGAGAATATTCCGTCCACGGCAAGTGCTTTGACCGGCAGCAGCTGGAACAATCCTTTTATCAATTCCCATGTATTGATCTCCGGATCCCCGAAAGCCATGGCAGCAAAGATTAAATAAAAGAATGTGACAAAACTGATGAGGATAAACCACATGACGGCGACCAAAAGTTTCGCCCCGAGAATTTGGTACCCAGTGACCGGCAGCGTAAAGGTTAAATACCCGCGGTCTTCATACAATTCTTTTTTGAATGAGCCGACGATGTATAAAAATGCCGCCAGCCCTGCCCCGAAAAAGGTGAGCATAGAAAATAAAACAAACATGGAACCGAATGCGGACGCTGATCCGTCCTGGCCGACAGCGGCATGAAGACCTGTAATTAAAAGCAGGACAAGAACGAGGATGCCGGTCATGAATTTGTGCGTTTCCCGGATTTCATATTTCATCAATTTGATCATAATCCGCTACCCCCTTCAGTGAAAATGTTTTTGTACAGCTCTTCAATCTGCATGCCCCTTTCTTCCCTTAACGTTTCGGCATTTCCGTTCAGCAGGATCCGTCCTTCCTGAATAAAAACGACATTGTCAAAAATATTTTCCATGTCGCGAACGAGATGGGTCGTAATAATGACCGAGCTGTCGGGATGGTAATTGTTAATGATCGCTTCCAAAATCTGGTCCCGGGCAACCGGATCCACGCCGGCGATCGGTTCGTCGAATATGTAAAGCTTGGCATTCCGCGCAAGGACGAGGGAGAGATTCAATTTTTCCTGCATTCCTTTGGACAGACTGGTAATTTTCATTTCCGGGTCCAGTTTCATGAATTGCAGGAGCTTCGTAAATTTATCCATATCAAAGTCCGCGTAAAAATCCCGGTAAAAACGCCCGGCATCTTTGATTTTCATCCATTTATACAAGAAGTTCCGGTCCGGCAGATAAGAGACAACGGCTTTCGTCTGGACGCCGATTTCATTCCCATCAATGAGCACTTTGCCCGACGTCGGCCGCATGAGCCCCGTCATAATTTTGATAAGGGTCGTTTTTCCGCTTCCGTTCGGGCCAAGAATACCGGTTACTTTCCCCTTTTCAATGTTTAAGTCCAACCCATCGAGAGCAGTTTTGTTTCCGTATTTTTTTGTTAAGTTGCGGATTTCCACAATTGGCTTCATTCCTTTTCCTCCTTTTCCACCCATTCCATGACCATTCTTTTGATTTCCTGTTTCTGAAAACCGATATTTTGCATTTCCCGGAAAAAATGATCCATTAATTCTTCCGCCCTGGATTGCTTTAATTGTCGAATCATGGCTTCATCCTCCCTCACAAACGTCCCCGTCCCCCTTTGGGTAAAAATGAGCCCTTCCCGTTCCAGTTCCTGGTATACGCGCTGGATCGTATTCGGATTGACTTTCAGCTGTTTGGAAAATTCCCTTACGGAGGGCAGCTGGTCACCGCCGTTCCATTCGCCGGAAACAATTTTTACTTTTATAAAATTCATAATTTGAATGTAGATCGGCAAATTGTCCGCAAATTTCATTCCTTCACCTCAAGTGTCACCGTGTATTAGTGTTCTAATCGAATAGTACACTAATACAGAATGGTTGTCAATGCCTTTCGTTCGGATATCGGGATCCGCGGTTCTGATTCCTTCCCCCGGTACATATATTGGTCATAAAATGGTTGTCCGTTATCACAAAGGAGGGAAAACCGTGCGTTTATGGATCCGGTTCGTTTTGATTTCCCTTCTCGTGATTGGGCTTAGTGCCTGCTCCCCAGCGGAACATGCCGGACAGAAGAAAGCTGAAGAAATTGTTCCCGCGCGAATAACGGTGGCAGACGTGTTGGAAGCGGATCAGGATGCGGATCTGTTCCTCCTGGACGGGATGGTGTTTATAAATGCGGAAACCTTTGAATGGGCGAAGGAGATGAATTTACGCGCAGGGAAAAAAGCCGGGGTAATCCAAAGACGGGAATCGGATCCGGAAAAGTTTACAAACGGAACGGCGACGAAGCTTCCGCCCGGCACGGAAATTTATAAACCGGACAAGCATCCGGTTCCCGTATACATCGCCGTCACGGAGGATAAGGAAATTCCGTACCTTGCGGTGGTGAATTGAGACGGGATAATTTTTATCTGATGAAAACAGGGACGCCGGTATTCCGGCGTCCTCCGTTTTTTTTACCTGGCAGCCTTTTGTAGTTTTTTCTGGAATTCAATAAAGTAATGAAACGCCTCAGGATTGGCAAGCGATCCGAAGTTGACCGCCTGCTCCACCGGCACGCCCGACAGCACTTTCTTTACCGGCACTTCCAGTTTTTTCCCATTCAATGTTTTCGGCAGGTCTGCCGTTTGGAAAATATCGTCCGGCACATGCCTGGGCGAACAATATTCGCGGATGGCGGCGTTGATTTTTTCTTTTAATGCATCCGTCAACGGCACGCCTTCTTTTAATACGACAAAAAGCGGCATATACGACCGGCCGCCATTAAGCGGCACGTCAACGATCAAACTGTCGGCCACTTCTTTAATCCGGTCCAGGGCGTTGTAAATTTCACTTGTTCCCATCCGGATGCCGCCGCGGTTAATCGTCGCATCGGACCGGCCGTAAATGACCGCCGATCCCCGGGAGGTGATTTTAATAAAATCTCCGTGCCGCCAGATGCCCGGATAACGGTCGAAATAACTGTTACGTAATTTTGTTCCGTCCGGGTCATTCCAGAAAAAAAGCGGCATGGACGGGAGCGGCTCTGTCAGAACAAGTTCGCCGATTTTACCGGTTACTTCCCTTCCTCCATCATCAAAAGATCGGACCGCAGCACCGAGTGCCCTCGCCTGTAGCTCACCGGCATGGACGGATCGTAGCGGGCAGCCGCCTAAAAACGCGGAGCAGACATCCGTCCCGCCGCTGGTGGAAACAAGCCAGACATCTTTTTTCACCTTTTCATAAACCCAGCGGAAAGCGGGGACCGGAAGCGGTGATCCGGTCGAACCGATGCACCGCAAACGGCGGAGGAAAAACTTTTTTCCCGGGTTCAGCCCTTCTTTCATGCAGGCGATTAAATAGGAGGCGCTAGTGCCGAAGACCGTCATATCCGTACTCTCGGCAAACCTCCATAATGTATCCGGTTCCGGATAAAAGGGATTGCCGTCGTAGAAAAGGACGGTGGCACCGAGAAGCAGTCCGCTGATGAGCAAGTTCCACATCATCCAGCCGGTCGTCGTATACCAGAAAAAGCGGTCGGTTTCTTTTAAATCGAGATGAAAAGCAAGAACCTTCAAATGTTCCAGCAAAATTCCCCCGTGTCCCTGGACAATGGCTTTCGGCTTTCCGGTCGTGCCGGAGGAATATAAAATCCAGAGCGGATGATTGAACGGAACTTGTTCAAACCGGAGTATAGCCTCCTTGTGTGCTTTCAAAAGATCCGGCCATAGGACGGCATCCGGTATTCCCGGGTCCTTCAGGTTTTCCCGCAAATACGGAATGACGATCACTTTTTCCACTGTGGGAATCGCTTCACGGATTTTTGCCGCCGCGGACAGGCGGTCAAAGGTTTTTCCGCCGTACCGGTAGCCGTCGATCGTGATGAATACTTTCGGTCCGATCTGTTGAAACCGGTCTACGACACTTTCAACACCGAACTCCGGTGCACAGCTGGACCAGACGGCACCGATCGATGCGCACGCCAAAAAACAAACGAGGCTCTCATGGATATTAGCGGTATATCCTGCCACCCGGTCACCTTTTTTTACCCCGATGGAAACCAGGTATGACCGGACGGCGGCAGTTTGTCTTTCCAGTTCATCCCAACCTACTTCATATTCCGGACGGATTTCCGACCGGCAAATCACCGCCGGATGCTCCCGGTTTTTATTCCGGAACACGTGCCAGGCATAATTCAACTCCGCTTCCGGAAAAAAGCGAGCGCCGGGCATTTCCCTTCCCGTAAGCACTGTTCCGCCCTTCTTTCCTCTGATGTCAAAATAGTCCCAAACCGCCTGCCAAAAATGCTCCAGTTCCGTAACTGACCACTTCCAGAACGGTTCATAACCGGAAAATTGCAAACCTTTTTCCCGCTCCAGCCAGTTCATGAACGCCCGAATGTTTGACCGTTCCATCATCTCCCGGGACGGTTCCCACAGTTTTTCACCTTCCGCCGGCATCGACATGATCCATCCCCCCTGTTCATTTCTTTTACTATTGCATATGCATGTCTTTTTCCGTAAATACGTAAAATTTTTGAACAGGTGGGGCCGGTATCCTGAAACCGGCAGTTTTTTATTCCGCACGAACCGTTGTGCGTTGTTCACCGAGGTCGATCGTTCCATCTTTGGAGCGGATCGTGCAGCGGATTACATCACCATTTTGCAAATATTTTTCATTATTCAACTGGCTGTCCAGCAATAATCTTTCCTTTTCATCATAGGACAGTTCCGGGCTGATCAGTTTCGCCAATTCCTCCGTCGTCAAGTTCATCGCTACCCCTCCGGCCGTTCCTGTAGCAATAAGGTCCCCCGGGGACAGATCCATAATCTCCGACAGTTCCGCAATCGTCTCCGCCGGCTGATAAAGCAGCTGGTCCGTGCACGCTGACTGGCGCAGCTCCCCGTTCACCCACAATTTCAGCTCCAATTCCCCTAGCTTCGCATAATCTTTCTCATCCAACAAGTACAAATATGGGCCAGACGGGGCAAATGTCCGGAAGCTTTTCCCTTTCAGCCACTGCCCTTCAAGAAACTGCACATCCCTTGCCGATAGGTCATTGACGATCACAAGCCCGCATACATAATCCTTCAGGCTTTCCTCGGTAACCCGGACCGGCTCTGTGATCTCCTTCCCGATAATAAGACCGAGCTCGATCTCATAGTCCAACAGGCGGACACGCCGCGGACGGATAATTTCACTGTACGGCCCCGTCAATGCGCTGTCCGCTTTGGAAAAAATTAAATTAAAGGGCGGGCGGTTACCGTCAAAACCGACTTCTTCTCGGTGAGCCGCATAGTTGGCCCCCTGACAGATGATTTTTGCCGGTTTCGTTACCGGGCTTAATAACGTTACATCTTCCAGGGATAAAACGGTGCCGCTCCCTTCCCGCTGTATGTTCCGGGCTTCTTCCATCCCGTTTTTGAGAAAGTCCTTCAATGTCGGATATGTACCGGGCAAAACATGAATGAAATTTTTTGAAACTACTCCCCAGCCGGTTTTGTTTTCATACTGAAAACGGACGGCTTGAAATCCCATCTTCCATTCCCTCCCAATGAATGAATATTCCATAATTATGAATTTTACCATAATTTTTATCTTTTTTAATTATCAGGAGACAACAGGGAGGGAAAATCGGGTTACCTACTGCCGGTGGCGGGTTGCGGCTGATTTGTTTTCGACCGGTAAAACTCCTTCAGCCGCATCTCCAGTTCCTTTCTTTTCCGTTCAAATCTGCGCTGCTCTTCTTCAGACAAAACTGGCCGGCTCCGTTCCGGATGTTCCAGCCATTCTGGAACGGTTTCCCGCCGAACGGTTGCAAATGCCATTCTTCTTTTTTCCCTGCGGAATAACCGCTCGTCCATTTCGACCTCTTCTAAAGTGGTATACCCTTTTTCCCGCCAGTTCCGTAAAATGGCCCGTACATACTGCCACGAACGCTTGTTGTACCGGACCGCTTTTTTCATCGCTTCCAAAACAAGCCGGTCATTCAGTTCCCCGCACCAATGGCGGAATTCCCGCTCCATTCCCGCATCCGGTTCTCCGAATCCATTCTGCCGGTAAAAGGCATAAAGGTACTCCGGCATGGCGTCACTGTTTTGGTCCGCAATCTTTGCGGGCCGTTCCTTCCTTTTTTCTACTCTTGTTTTTTCCGCAAGTTCTGGCGTATGTTTCCGTTCTTCTTCTGCCGGAGTACCGGCGTTTTCTTTCCGCACTTTCCGCAGTCCAGGAACGGTGATACAGGTAATTTTCCGGATATTTTCCACGACCGGTTCAATAAACATGACATTCGGAATGATGATGCCGCCTTCTGTTTTGATATGCCGGAATTCACGGGTGATGTATTGTTCATCGACGAGAAACTGGATTGCATCCCTCACCTGGCGTTTCGTAAATCCGAACTGGTCGGCAAAAGACTGGTAACTGCGCTGAAGCTTGTCCGCTTTAAATTTCTTTTTCGCGTGGATTACCTCTCCGGTTTGCGGATCACGGACGACTGACTTCCGGTACCAGTAGACAATTTCGGATAAAAGAACAATCGCCACCATATGCGGCTTTTTATTTTTAAAGGTTATATGTTTCATCCAGGAAACAGGAATCAAATTTCCGGATAGTTCCAATTCACTGATAGCATCAACGACCGGATGGCCGGTTTTCATCGTAAAAAGCCCCTTTCTGTGATCATCCTCATCTATGTTATACAGGTCTGCAGCCCAAAAGGGACAACAATGGCCGGAAAATGTACAGGATCCTCCACTCCATTTATCATCATCTTCTTTTTTCTGTCGTAACCCCTGTCGTATTCTTTGTATATGTCACTGCCTGTGCCGGGGAATCTCCTCCGGTAAAGAGACAGATATACGGCGTTACAACGGAGGATCTGTACCGTCCGGTATCTTCCAGAGACATAAAAAAGCCCCTTTGCGGTACCGCAAAGGAGCGGGTTATGCCCCGGACTATTGCAGTTTGTATCCGCAATGGGGGCAAAATTTCGTTCCGGTATTTTTCTCGCCGCAGTTCGGGCAGAAATTTATTTTCTTTTCCGGTTTTTCTTCTTGTTTTGCCGGCTTTTCTTTGACAGACGCATCCATGTCTTTTATTATTTCCTTCGCCATTTTCATCCCCAGCACCATGCCGGCCGCGTCGGATGCCGCACCGTCGCCCTGCATTTTTCCGCTTGCCATCCCTTCCGTGAGGGAGATTTTCTGGAATGACTCCATACCGCCGGCCATATGGACGGAGGCCCGTTTCGTAATTATATCCTGGATTTCCTCTGGATAATTGAAGCTTCGGATATGGAAGCCGGTAATCGTTAAACCGTCGCGGAGGACTTCCATATCGAGGTCTTCCCGGATTCCTTCGGCGATTTCACGGGCGTTCGTCTGCAGGTTAAACATATTTTTCCCTTTTTTGCTGATCCATTTCATCAGCAGTTGATCGAGAACGGAAGTGATGCGTAGTTTCACATCTTCCACCAAATAACTGTCTCGGACGCCAGCAATTTTATCAATTAACGCGACATAGTCATCGACTTTAAAGCGAAACGTACCGTTCGCCCGGACCGGCAATCCGCCGGGCATATCCGGCACCGGGATATTGATAGCGTTTTTCGTTCCCCATCTGACGGTAAATTCTTTCGTATTGACAAACAGCACTTCCACGCGCATGCCGCTGTTAAAGCCGAATTTAACACCTTTTAGCGTCGACAAAAACGGGATAATTTCCGATGCGATGTGATATTCCCCTTCTTCCGTAAAAATACCTTCAATTTTTCCGTTATGGAGGAAAATGGCGTCCTGGCCGGGCCGGATGATCAGCTTGCTTCCCTTTTTAATTTCCCGGTTTTTCCATTTCCAAAAAATCATGTCGTCCCGGAATTCTTCCCATTCGACAACATCGGCAAACTGGTTGCGAAAAAACACCATATGATCAAATCCTTTCTGTTTCCAACAAATCATAGTACCGGACTGCTAGAAACTCCCACGGCTGCCACTGTGGGAATGGCCGCCGCCGGTGATGCCCCCGCCGCCCGGTTTTTCCGTCGGTTTTCTCATTCTTGTAATGTCTGAGCGGATATATTCATCTTTCCTTGCTAAAATGCGTGAAGTGGACGGATCCAGATACGTCCGGCTGTTGACCGTCGTTTTACCGCCGCTCTGGTACAGCAAAAGCCCGGTGACGGCCACGCCGGCTGTGATGGCGAGCAGGATTTGGAACCACCATTGGAAAAATATATTTGCCGGTTCCCCCGACATATAGTGATCAACCCCTGCAATGAATTGTTCAAAGGCACGGGCAAATTGTCCGGCCGACAAGTCCAGTGTAATTTGTTCCCGGACTTTATCCAGACGGTGGTCATCCAAATACAATTCCCCTTTATAAAATCCGGCCAAATACACTTCACGGTTGTACATGTCGAGGGTGAGTACCACCACGTTCCATTTATCCAGCTGCTTTTCCGCAATTTTATCATCATAAAAGTCTTCTGTATATTGTTTGACATCGACCCCCGGCTCGTTCACCGTGACAATGAATAGATCAGTCTCATGCTTTTTTCCGGTCTTTTCCGCGAGTGCCTCCAATTCCGCACGTTCCCCGGCGGTTAAAATACCCGCCCGGTCATAAATGTATTCTTCCGCGGCGGAAACATCCCATGGAAGAAACCATAACGGGATCATGGCGACAACCGCTAAAAGAGCCCAAAACCGCTTGAGTTTTTTCATATCAGTCCGCCTCCTGCCATATAGGTGATCAAGCGCAGGACGGAAAGTGTCCCGCCGCTTGCTGCAAGAAACCAGCCAACAAGCTTGGCAAGGCTGACGGGCGGCCGTCCGGCGATTTTTCCCGTTTGTCCGTTCATCGCAAACAAATAATCTTTTTGTTTATAATTATACGTTACCATCCATACCGGCAGGAGGACGTAATAGCTTTTCATCTTCTTACTGTCAATGTCTTTAAAATCAGGCATAAACGAATCATACCCGCTGATGGTGGAGGAAATATAGGATTCAATAAAACTTTCAATTTTATCTTTTGCCCGTGGCAAAAGTTCTTCATCGTCAAAATTGTATTTTTCCGCAATAAACCCAGCAAGATAGGGCGTCCGGAACTCTTTCAACCGGTTGTAATCATACGGCTCCAGTTTGTCCATCAGACGGTCGTCCATTTTTTCCGAGGCATCGACCGGTACTTTTACATAATCGAGGTTGATCTCCCGGAATATGCGGTAATACCGTGTTTCCGTATATATGTATTCACCGCTTGCATATTGGCGCACTTTCGTTCCTATGCCCCGTACCCGCACTCGACTGTTTAAATCATACATCCAAAAAGGCACGTACATGCCGGTAATGTTTTTGATCCGGTCGGCGGTCATAAACCCCCTGGGGGTGATCAGCCCATGTTTGCACCATTTTTTAAACGCAGTGGCAGCTTCTTTTTTGCTGATGGAAAAAGGAATGATATACGCCGGAGCCAGGGTTCCTGAAACCCGGTCCCGGAGAACAATCCCTGCCCCGCAGAAGCTGCATTTGGTTGCGACGGTGTCATGGTCCGTGATCAGTTCGGCACCGCAGTTTTCACAGTGGTATTCCTTTGCCTCGTCTTCGGAAAATGTCGCTATAATAAATTCTTCGGAAAAATCATCTATGGCGTCTTTCCTGCCGCAAGCCGGGCAGGATAGCGTTCCGGATTCACTGTCGTAAGCCATATCATCGCCGCAAGACGGACATTTGTAATGAATGACCATGCTCTTCTTCCTTCCTGTTTTACAGTTAAGTCAGAAAGCCGCGGAAGTTCCGCAGCTTTCCATTACTGGTCCTCGTTTTTCAGTTTCGCTTTTAATTTTTCCAGTTCATCGTCCACCGATGATTGTTGATCATACTTCCGCATCAAAGCATCCAGATCATCGTCCGGTGTTCTGTTCAGCTTGCTCATGGCATCGGCCTCATCAAGAGCGCGGTTGATTTTTTCCTCCATCCTTTGAAAGCCTGACACACTGTTTTCCCCAGGGACGGCGCCGGATGCTTTATTCATCCGCTCCCGGGTTTTGGCCACCGCCCATTTCGCCTTCAACATTCGGCGTTTTGCTTCCAGTTTCTGGATATCGGATACGAGTTTGTCGTGCATTTGCCGCATTTGGCGAGCGTTTTCCTGTGCCAGTTCATACGCCGATTCCAGCTCTTTCTTTTTGGCGGCAAGTTCCTGCTTTCGTTCCAAAAATTGCCGTGCATCCCCTTCATTGTCCGCTTTCAGGGCCTTCAGCGCATAGGCTTCCAGTTTTTCCATTTTTTCCGTGCACTCATCCTGCATCCGCCGGGAACGTTTCGCTTCCGCCATGACGGCTGCCGTCTCCGCTTTCACCTTGCCGAGATCCCGGTTTAAATTCCGCAAATACTGGTCGACCATCTTTTCCGGATCTTCCGCTTTATCGAGTAATGCGTTCACATTCGCTGCCATGATTTCTTTAAACCTTGCCAATATACTCATCATTTTCCTCCTTATCCATCTTCCATACTTTTATTATAATGGCAAATCCGGCCGGGAACGATTATTTTTTCATTTCTGCTAAGAAAAAAATGAAAAGCCCGTTCCAGAACCGGATGAACGGGCTGTCCGGATGCATAAAAGGCATAGATATTTTAGGGACGCAATAAAATTTTGACACCATCACCGTTCATTGCCATTTCAAAAGCCCGTTTATATTCCTCTAGAGGCAGTTGATGTGTAATGGACGGCATGATTTTTAATTTCCCGTCAAGTAACAATTGTTCCGTTAAATCCCATGTGTCCCACAGTCTGCGTCCGTGAATTCCTTGTATATGAATTTCTTTTGTGACGATGGCCGACAGATCTACCGGGTCATCCTTTGAATAAAGTCCGGCTAATATGACTTTTCCGCCATTTTTTATAAACGGGATGATTTCATTTAATGCCTGTGCATTTCCGGTTGTTTCGATGACCACATCAATGGGATCTTCGTAATTGAAAATAGATGGTACCGGTGTTTCTAAAGGATTAAATGCAAAAAAATCACCGCAGCTTAGTGCCACATCCAACCGGTTTTGCTTTAAATCACTGATGTATACTTTTTCAGCCTCTAGCGCCTGGCTTGCACACGCAGAGTACAATCCGATCGGTCCGGAACCGAGAACGGCCACTTTTTTTCCTTTGACTTCCCCAACTTGTGCTGCATGGACTCCGACTCCTAGCGGTTCAAGTACTGCTGCGACTTCTGCCGGAATGGACGGAGGAACTTTTCGCAGACAAACTTCCGGTACGACTGCCCATTCCGCAAAACAACCATCAATATGTAAACCGAAATATTTTAGATGATCACAAATATGCGGTTTTCCGGATAAGCATGATTCACATTCCCCACAAGGGATATGTGACTCAACACTGACCAGATCCCCTTCTTTAAAGGAAGATGTATTCGTACCTGTTTGCACAACTTTCCCCGCACATTCATGACCGGAAATACCGGGGACTTGAATACCGGCTTCCGCTGCCCACTTATCCCAGTTATAGATTTGCAGGTCAGTGCCGCAAATTGCAGCGTACAATATCCGGATCAATACTTCGCCTTCTTTCGGCTCAGGTATTTCCGATTGTTGATAGACAAGTCCTTTACCTCTTACTGCTTTCACTAAAGATTTCATCGTGCCGTATGCTCTTTCCGTCATAGTATATCCCTCCTGAATATCCATTTCTTAACAAATTTTTGCTTTACACATTTTCTTATTAAAAACCAAGGATCCACAGCTTCATAGACTATATCAACCAAATAAAATGCTAATCAGTCATTCTTGCCGGATTTTTTCCATTTCATGTAATGATGAATTAATTGATTAAAATGATCCAAATGATTGATCATACTGAATCGTGCTTTTTCTGTATTTTTTTTCTGGATCGCATGAAAAATTTCCTTATGTTCATGAAGATTCTTTGGCGAAAATGGATAAGGATAACCGAAACTGCGGATCGCTTTCATCGCTTTTTCCAGGGTTCCGGAAATGGTATCAAAGATCCGGACCATAATCGCGTTATGGGTCGCTTCGGCAATCGTTCGGTGAAAAAGTAAATCGATCTTTTCATTTTCTTTATTTTTTGATAAATTATCTTCCATTTGATCAATTATTTGTTTCAGTTTTTTTATGTCCTGTTCCCTTCGGTTTTTCGCAGCTAATTCCGCAGTAGAAATTTCAAAAGAAGTCCGTGCTTCAATTAATTCCAGAATCATTTCATCACTTAATAAAATTCCGGAAAAATCCGGGATTTCGAGATCTTCAGGAGATATTTTGCTGACTGTGGACCCTTCCCCTTGCCTAGTTTCAATCAGCCCCATAAATTTCAATGCACTTAACGCCTCCCGGATTGTGGACCGACCTACGGAATAGATTTGGCTTAGCTCATGGTCTGACGGCAATTTTTCTCCCGGTTTTAGTTTGCCTTCGATAATTTGTTGCTTTAAATGCTCAGCGATTTGTTCATAAATTTTTTTGTTTGAAATTTTTACCGGTTTCATTTCGGCCTCCTTTATTCCGAATATTCTAAATTTTATATTATGACGAACCGGATACTCGGATGGACGGATCCGGCCCGGCCTTTTTTTGTTTGTCCGGTCCATGATATTTTCTTGCCAAAAACGAGACGTACAACGGTAAAAATAATCCCGATGTCACTACTGCTGCGGCAATTTGAACCGTTGCAATCCCGACTTCAGGTGCAAAGTTTGCATTAACAGCTGCAATTGCTGCGGGTGTTGCAATCGCATTTCCGGCAACCGCCCCTTCAGCTAATCCGATCACCGGATTCCAACCGGCTTTCTTGAAAATATAGGAACATGTGGTTCCGGTTAAAAAGACGGTAAGTATACCCAAAGCGATTCCCGGTAATCCCCCTTTAAAAATCGATTGTAAATCAATCCCCATTCCAAGTCCAAAGGCCATAAAAGGGATTAATGAATCGACTCCTTTGCTTAAAAATTTCCGCATATCCGGATCAAGATTGCCCAAAACGATTCCCATGAGAAGCGGAGTGAGTACAGCCACAAAATCCATAAGAGAAAATAAATGACTGCCGTAACCCAATGTTCCGTATATAACCAATGCCAGCATTGTTAAAAAAGGACCGTCATTAAATGAGAGAATCCCAATAGCAGCCCTATCATCTTTTTTACCAAATTGAGTTGCGATTGCTACGTACATTGAACCATTGCTGTTTGTCATTGCTGCAATGATTGCCAGAGGAGCTAGCCCCAAAAATAATCCATCCGGACCGGCAAGAATATAGGCCATGATGCCAAAAAGCGCACCAATTACCCATTTCGTCACTAACATGGTCATTCCTTTTGCAAAAGCGCTTTTTGCCGTAGATAAATTAATTTCAGCACCGATACATACAAAGAAAAATGCCATCAACGGGACAACACCGTTAACGAATAAAGCTTCTGTAAATCCGCCAATCCGCAATAAATTCGGGAAAAATGTGTTAATCACAACCCCAAGGAACAATGGTATGATCATCATTCCCCCGGGAATCCGGTCCAATGTTCTTTTAATCGGAATAATATTGACCGCCTCCTTTTTCTTTAAAAGTAAGGTTATCAGACAACTGAGCTAAAAAAATTAAACGGTTATATTTTCCGTATTTGATTATTTAAAAAAACCCCTTTCTTTTATGCACCGGCTTGACTTGTATTTTGCAATATTTGTAAGTCCACTTTATGCAAGATTCATTCCGTTTATGCGTTTTTGTTAAAATAAAAAAGCCTGATGCAGAAAGAACGGAAGTCTCTTCTGCATCAGGCAGTATGATTATTTATTTTTCACTTTAATTTCATTCGGCGAACCGAAAATAAAGTATGAATCCGGCAGTGGAGCACCGTAGAAAATGACTGCCCGTTCCAGTTCATCTTCTGTCCATGTTACCGGCTTCCAGTCCGGATCGAAAATGAGATATCCGGTATCACCGAACAGCTCAACGCGGTTTCCGCCTGGTTCGAACACGTACATGCACATCGCCTGGGATACACCGTGTTTCAACGGTCCGGCTTCAATTTTAATGTCATGTTCCGTCAGTACTTCTGCCAGATCATTCAGGTGCTGCGGGGTGCCGTACCAGAACGCAATATGATGCAGGCGTCCCAAACCGCTTTCCGAATATTTTTTATCCTTCATGAAGGCAAGTTCATGGACAAGGGGGCTGACACTCAACCAAGTGCCTAGTTCTGTACCGTCATTTTCAATGATCCGTTCCCGCAGACGGAAGCCGAGGTAATCCATCATAAAGTTTTTGTTCTTCGTTACGTCGCTCACCATGCAGTTCACATGGTCAATGCGGCGTACCGGCACTCCGCGGAGCGGGCGTCTTTGCGGACGGTTTTTCAAACTTGTTTTTTCCTCTTCTTTCGGCTCGTAATATTCCACATCCCAAAGAATCTCCATTAAGTGGCCGTCCGGTGTTGTAAACTGATACGCAATTCCGTGGCCGAGATCTCCTTCAATCCATCCTTTGCCTAGGCCGCTTCTTTCCAGTTCGGCAACGCGGCGGTCTAGTGCATTTTTTGATGAAGCGCGCCAGGCAATATGGCCGAGCCCCGGCTCATTACGCTCCGTAATTTTTAACGTATGATGATAAAAATCTTCATAGGCACGCAAATAAACGGACTGACCTTCCCTTTCCGTTTCAACAAGGCCGAGCACATCTTTGAAAAACCATAACGTTTCATCCGGTTTCGGCGTGTAGATCTCGACATGCGCGAGCTGGGCGACATCAAACTTTTTCAACTCTTCCACTGCCATTGGCAATTCCCCCTTCAATTAAGAATGGTATCGTTTTCATTTTTGGCGGATGACATGCTGCCGGTAAAAATGACTGAATCCGCACAGATGTATGTAACTGAAGGTGCTGGAACCAGTTTGACAACCCCGATGTTCGCCTATATTGTAAAATCCGGTAAAAAAAAGAAAAAGCCGTTTGTTCCTTTATATGCAACAGTCTTGAATTTTTTTAAAATTTTTAATAGACAAATTCTGTTGGTTTCAACAATCTATGTTTCAAATAAAAACCCGCATTCCTTCATCGGAAATGCGGGTTTTCCATTTTATTCTTTCACAAAGAAGGAAACGTCGCCGAGTTCGCCAATTTTCACATGCACATAATCCCCTGCATGTACATCTAGAGGCTCGGTAATTCCGCCTGTTAAAACCGGCTGGCCGGCGCTCACCTTTTCACCTTTTTTATGCAGCATGCGGACGAGCCGGGCAACGGATGTAGCGGCTTGTTTCAGCCGGGCGGCCTCTTTGCCTTGTTCCCGGATCTCGCCGTTAACCGCAACGGTGACGCTGTAAACATGATTTTTCAGCAAATGCGGCTCCGTCGCATCGGTTCCGAATACGGCCCCCCGGGAGGCGGTATTATCGGCAATTAGATCTGGCACGGTAAATTGGAAATCTTTATACCGGCTGTCAATAATTTCGATGGCAGGAAACACGCTTCCTGTTGCCTTTATTACATCGGCAGCGGTCACATCCGCCCCCTCCAGATCTCGTTCCAAAACGAGCCCGATTTCCGGCTCAATTTTCGGATGGATATATTCGGATAAGGAAATAGATCCGCCGTCACGGACAATCATGTAATCAAATAAAAATCCGTAGACCGGCTCGTCAATCTGTAATTCTTTCATTTTTTCTTCATCGGTAATCCCGATTTTCGGGCCGACAATTTTATGCCCATCCTTCAGCTTCTGGCGGATGATTTCCTCCTGGATTTCGTACGCCTCTTCAATCGTCAGCCCCGGGTGGAACCGTTCCGTGACTTTGCTGATTTCCCGGCGGTCTTTCTCCGCCTGGTGCACATACCCGGCGATCTGTTTCATTACTTCTTCTTCCACGATGATCTCCCGTTCGTCATAAGCCCGGCTCAGGCTTCCGAAAAGGTGACGTGGACTTCGCCCAGGCCGGAAAACTTTGCCCGGAAATGATCGCCGGGTCTTGCGTCCACTGCGGCGGATAAGGCACCGGAGAGAACAATTTCCCCTGCTTTCAACGGAATGTCGTATTGAGATAGTTTGTTGGCCAGCCAGGCTACGCATTTCGCCGGATCGCCCAATGCGGCGGCGCCGACCCCGGTATTTTGCAGTTCATCATTTTTATACAACGCCATGCCGATTTGTTTCCGGTCGATCTCCGACACTTTTTTATATGTATCCCCTAAAATATACAGCCCAGAGGATGCATTGTCCGCAATCGTATCGGCAAGGGTAATCTTCCAGTCTTTCACCCGGCTGTCTACGATTTCAATGGCAGGAACAATCGCTTCCGTCGCCAAGAGCACATCCATAACAGACACGTCCGGCCCTCTTAAATCCTCTTTCAAAATAAAGGCCAGTTCCGCTTCGACCCGCGGCTGCAATACCCGGTCAAACGGAATGGTTCCGCCGTTTTTCACTTCCATATGGTCAAGCAAATGCCCGTAATCCGGTTCGTTTACACCGAGCAGCTCCTGCATCGCCTTGGAGGTCAGGCCGATTTTTTTCCCGGTCACCCGGGCGCCGTTTTTCACTTCCTGCTCGATATTATAAAGCTGGATATAGTAGGCTTCGTCAATATTGATGTTTGGTTCAATTTCCGTCGGCGGTTCAACCCCCTGTCCCCGCTTTGCGGCATCGGACAAATGGGCCGCCAGTTTTTTTACTTTTTCGCTGTACACAAAATAACCCCCTTACTGATGTTTTTCTCCCAATCCCGTAAACTGGTAATCTCCTTATTCCCATTTATTATAACGGACTTGTCCAGTTTTAGGAACTTATTTGTTCCGCCATGTGGAACAAAATGGTTTTTTCGCTTTGTTTATGCGGGATGTTTCGCGTCCGGATTCTTTCCTTTTTCCGGAAAAACTTTTACAATGAATATATAAGGAGGTTCAAATTTATGAAAACTTTCTTAACCGATGCGGTCCGGGCAGCCGGCGATCATACGAGGATCAGACGGTGGCGGCCTGTTTCCGGCGGGGATATCAATGAAGCCTTTTTCGTAGAAACCTCAGAGAACCAATATTTTATTAAAACAAGAAAAAATGCGCCGGATAATTTCTTTACTCTGGAGGCCCTCGGGCTGGATACGATCCGGAAAACGGATACGATTGCCGTTCCGGAAGTTTTTGTTGTAAAAGACGCCAGAAAAGGCGGATTTTTAGTGCTGGAATGGATTGAAGGAAGACGGACGGGAAGAACCGGGGAGCTACTCGGAAGGCAGCTGGCGGAAATGCACCGGTGCACCGGTCCCGGCTTTGGCTTTGAACGGGATAATTTTATCGGGCTTCTGCCGCAAAAAAACGGCTATTACGACAGCTGGATTGATTATTACCGTGAATGCCGTATATTACCGCAAGTGAAAATGGCAGAACAAAAAGGGCTGATGGACATCGGGCTTTTAAGGGATACGGATTATGTGCTCGAGCATCTGGACAAATGGCTGCCGGATGATTACCCACCTTCGCTTTTACATGGTGATTTATGGGGCGGTAACTGGATGGCCGGAAAAAACGGACAGCCGTATTTGATCGACCCGGCGGTACTGTACGGACATAACGAATTTGAACTCGCGTTTACCGAATTATTCGGCGGTTTCCCCCGGGAGTTTTACAGAGCCTACCGGGAAATCATGCCGGTCTCGGACACATATGAAGAACGGAAACCTTTATATCAATTATTCTATTTGCTTGTCCATCTCAACTTGTTCGGCCGGTCTTATTATCCTTCCGTGCATCAAATCATCAGCCGCTATGCCAATTAAAAAGACCGGGTTTTGGCAACCCGGTAATAGTATGTATATTAAATGTTTTTCACTGCTTCTTCAATCGGTGTCTCCCCGGAAATGAGGTCAAAGCCTTTTCGGATCGTGTTGTCATGTTTTAGACAAGCAATAATGGTATCCGCCACATCTTCCCGCGGGATGGACGTCCGTTCTAAATTTTCCGCCAGCTTGACTTTTCCGGTGCCCTTTTCATCCAGAAGGCGCGCCGGACGGACGATCGTATAATCGAGGGAACTGGCGGTAAGCACGCGGTCGGCATAGTGTTTTGCCACATAATAATGCCGGATCCGTTCGTTCCAGTTTTCCCGGTGGTGGGCCTGCAGGGCACTCACCATTATAATGCGTTTGATCCCTTTTGCTTCTGCAGCTTCAATCGTTTTTACCGCACCGTCCAAGTCGACGAGCAAAGTTTTATCCGGACCGGTTTTGGAACCGGAACCCGCGGTAAACACCACCGCATCGCTGCCGTCCAGCGCTTCCGCAATATTGTCCACCGTGTCTTCCAGGTCACATGTTACTGCCTCGATGTCGCGCTCACAGAACGCCTCGGCTTGTTCTTCTTTCCGGACAAAAGCACGGACACGAAACTCATCCATTTTGCTCATTTTATCGACGAGAATCCGGCCGATTTTTCCGTTGGCTCCGACGATACATACTTTCAAACTCCTCTCCCCTTTCACGCTTATTTTTCTAAATATGGTATTTTTACCATAAAATATTTTCATCCATAAAACAATGTTTCTGCTTGCTTTCCGGAAATCCCGGAGTTGTGATGTTAAAACCTGTATTCTTTCAAATTAACGAACCCGTGTTTGGCGTTCAGCTTTCCTTTAATGCGAGTCACAGGGGTATCGTTTCCTTCCAGCCAGCGGCGGAAGTCAAAAATCACCGGCTTTTGTTTGCTTCCGTGCGCAAACCAGGCCTTTAGCGTCTGCGGGACATACATCACCGTATGAATCGTTCCCGCCCAGGCACCGTAGTTTTCGGAAAACACCCCGTATGCCGGATCATTTAATAGTTGATAAGCTTCATAGGAACTGGTGACCCGGTCTTCATATTTTTTCATGATGCCGATCCTGCGCTCGGAGTCTTCCGTCCGGTAGCGGTTTTCTTCCGTGAGCCGTTCAAAGTGGTTCGTGCAAACATTTCCAGGACGGACAGCAACGTTTTGCGGCGATGCCTCAACAATCACCGGTGAATGGTGCGAATCCAAAAGGACATAGCTGAATGAATGGCGGTGGGGAATCTGCTTTAACAAGCGGACGGCTTCCGGAACAGAGGCGCATGTTTCCAGTATGATGCGGCCGATCATATTGCAGACAAACCCGGTGCCGGAATTTTTCCTGTTGGTGAAATTGTAGCCCATCGCGCGCCCTTTTTCATTCATTCCGTCGGTCCGGCCGGTAATTTGCATGGTCGGCCCGGGGGTGGCATAACCGCTGTCATCCGGCTGGTAAAAAACATACCGTCCTTCATAGGATAACGGGTCATTATCATAATTCCGGGCCAAAAAATTTTTGATTGCAAAAATGGAACATCCGCTGTTCCGGTTTCCATCATAAAAACCGCCGAACAACCGGATGGCCGTGGGCGTATCCATACTAAGCGCATCCCTCAGCCCGCGGATTTCCTGCCAGATTTGTGGTGCCCAGCGGAAAATCGCCGTCAGAAAATCCTCTTCATCAACAAAAAACCGCAGATTGTTCTCCGGGTTCCACTGCCGGATCCGGTTGGTTACGACCGGCGACCGGAGCAGGCGCTTTCCCTGCGCATAGCCGAATTCATAGTGCGGGCCGCGGAACTGGATCACATCACTGTGTACTTGAACCATGATCATGCCCTTTCATTCATCGTTTTAAGAAATAGCTTCCACTGCCTGTTCACACTGGATAAGAAAATCGTCCGTCTGTTCCACGAGTGCGATAATTTCTTCCGTTGTAAAAATATTCATGTACTCCTGGGCATGGGCTAGATGGTCACGCAGGTCTTCCAATGCCCGTAAGTAGCTGTCAAATTTATTTTTCGATTCAAAATGGAACAAGTCAAACAGCGGTTTATGTTTTTTGACAATTTCCCGTTTGTCGCAGATTTGCAAACAATCGACCAGATCGATTTCCGCATCCATGTCTTTCCGCAGACAAAAAATTTTTTCCGCGCTTTTCAGCCGGTCCAGGGATATGTAAGGAATCCAAGCGTTGTCCGGCAAATATTCCTTGATCAATTTGACTAAATACATTTCAACAAGGGAAACAAGTCCGTAAAGCAATAACTGCATGGGAGGCTTTTGCAAATCAGCCGGGGTGACTATTTTCGTTACACGGTTTTCCTCCAAAACAAAAATCCGCTTATGTTCCCGGAAAAGATTTAACGTATAAATCAGCGAAGTATGTTCCGAAACGATTTCCCCGGTGCAGAAAGAGCGGACATAGGAACGGACCGGTCCGTCCTTTAACTCTTCATAGACGACATAACCAGCTATTTTTCCGTTTTCCTCAACCCCGAGGCAATCAAAATTAAACTTTTCCATCACTCGTTTCGCATGCTGGACATGGTCTTCGATATGGCAAGTATTCAACGGTTCGGAAATATGGTTGACGGTGATGCTCGTATCGAACAACGAACGGAGATTTTGGTGAGGCGATTGTTTCATTCCGCAATCCCCCCTGGCAAAATGGTAGCGTGAGGAATATACCCAGGAAGATGTCATTATACTATATTACTTAATTCGACAAGATTCGTGAAAAATCCTGCAAAATGAAAAAGTCCGTCAGTAAAACAGATAAAAAATTGCGGAAACGGTGTCCGCAAAATTTTTCCCATGACAGAAACACCGGCCGGTCAAACAATCCCGGAGGTAAAGTGCCGATTTTTTTGAAAACCCGACCGATTTATTTGATCCCCCATTCCCCGGAATAAAAACAATAACATTTTTTGTCTTTTTCTTTCGGTACTTTACGCCGGGCAAGCCATCTGTCATGTGAAATATTACACAAATATATTATAACATAGCAGCCGGATTGTTATTTGTCTGAATTATGAAGAATCTTAATCCGGCAGGATGTAAATAAAAAATCCCGCATGTTTCCGGAAGGTACGGAAAATGCGGGATTTCTTCCGGCCGGTTTTTGATCTTCAACCGGCTTTTTTCTGAGCGCGGTACGCATCAATGAGCAGGAATACCGCGGTAATGATATGCATAACCATGCCGACAATCGGAATCCAGCCGATGCAGGATGTAATGATTCCGAGTACGCTGCCGTGCTTGTTCTGTTTCTCCTTGATGGAAAAGATTAACGTAATAATATGAAGCGATAACATAAAAATGAGCGGAAGCCAATAGAAACTGATGATAATGTACCCGCCGAGAACCGGTACACCGAGGATGGCCTCAAGGACTCCGGTGATCCATTTTAAAAGTGTAGACACAAATGACATTCCCGTCTCCCCTTAATGTGAAGAATTTATTTTAATAACCATGTCCATTATATTATACACGAAACAACCGGAAGAAAGTGACAAGACTTTAATAAAACCGTGCCTTTGCCACATTTTTCATAAAAATGAAATCCGGAGAAAAAAAGCACGTTCCGGCCGGTAATACCCGTCCTTTCCCGGCGGAACGTGCAAAAGGTACGGTTACATAATCGCTTCCCGGAGCACCGGCCGTCTCAGCAGGCGGCTGAGTACAAGTGCCCCGGCGCTCTGCAACACCGTTTTGACGAACACCTGGCCGATAATTGCTGCCGGCACGGCTTCCCACGGAATGAAATTCGCACCAAGGGGGCTCAGACCGATGATGACGAAGACGACCGAATCAAGAAAGCCCCCGGCGATGCCGCTGTAAAATACCCGCCATGCCATCGGCAATTTCAACCGGGTATAAATTTCCGTATCCGTACTCTCGGATACTAAAAAGGAAAGTGCCGACGCAAACACGATCATTAACGTGTCCCCCAGCGCAAATGAACTGAAGGCCGACAGGACGAGGGCCAGGGCAATAAACCCGTACGTTTTTTTCCGCCCGAATTTATTTTGCACAAGATCGCGGAAAATAAAAGTGGCGCCGATAAAAAAGGTTCCCCACGGAATATTGAAAATCCAAATTTTCAGTGGCGGAAAATGGGCGGCAATAATATTGGCAATGATGATGGACGAAAGATAAAGCATGACACGGATCATCGTTTCATCCCCCCGCCCTGCGGACATTTCCGACGGGATTGCCGGCTTCCGGCCGCTTTTGTCTCCATATATTTTTCATAACCCCTCCGTCTGAGCCGGCATGCCGGGCACCGGCCGCAGCCGTCACCCGGAATCCCCTCGTAACAAGTCAATGTCCGTTCTTTTATGAAATCCAGTACACCCAGGTCATCCGCCAGCTCCCAAACACCGGCTTTATCCAGCCACATGAGCGGCGCATGAATGACGAGGTTTTCATCCATCGCCAGATTCACCGTGACATTTAGGGATTTGATAAAATCATCCCGGCAGTCCGGATACCCGCTGAAGTCCGTTTCACTCACGCCGGTCACTAAATGTCTTGCTCCAATCTGGCGGGCTAAAATAGCAGCGGCAGAAAAAAAGAGCAAATTCCTACCAGGCACAAAGGAAGATGGTAGTTCCCCGTCCTCCCCTCCGGTGACCGGGATGTCCTTTCGCGTCAAGCTGCTGGGTGAAAGTTCATTGATAAGATCCATGTTTAATATATGGTGTTTCACGTTTACTTCTTGAGCAATTTCCTTCGCATATTTGATTTCTTTTACGTGACGCTGGCCGTAATGAAACGTGACAGCTTCAACAGTTTGAAACATTTCAAGCGCCCAAAAGAGGCATGTCGTACTGTCCTGTCCGCCGCTAAATACGACGAGCGCTTTTTCATTTTGTAACAATGTCCGGCTCCTTTCTCTGTTTTTCGATTGGTTTACTGGGAATAAGATGATTTCCTTTACTTATATACAGTCCTGGCCGGATCTTCCGGCCGGCCTTGCGGGAACTAGCGGTTGTCCACTTTTTCCGGATATAAATCGTGGTTCATCAGCCGGTACTCGGCCAGTTCCTCATATTTTGTCCCGGGCCGGCCATAGTTGCAGTACGGGTCAATGGAAATTCCGCCCCGTGGCAAAAATTTCCCCCATACTTCAATGTACTTCGGATCGAGCAGTTCGATTAAATCATTCATAATGATATTGACGCAATCTTCATGGAAATCGCCGTGATTGCGGAAACTGAACAAATACAGTTTTAATGACTTGCTTTCTACTAATTTCTTATCGGGAATATAAGAAATATAGATTGTGGCAAAATCAGGTTGGTTTGTAATCGGGCACAAGCTCGTAAATTCCGGGCAGTTGAACTTAACGAAATAGTCCCGGCCGGTATGCTTGTTTTCCACTGCTTCCAGCACTTCGGGGGCATATGAAAAAATGTACTTCGTATCCTTATTTCCGAGGGATTTGACTTCATCTTGTTTTCTTCCCATAAAAAAACCTCCTGTACTTTCCGTACGGAGGAGGGTTCAAAGCTATAAAAAACGTAAGGAAATAAAAAAACCATATCCTATGGATATGGCAATCCATAGTTTTTTATAGAGGGTTAGCTATGAACCTCTCCCGCTCATACGGGTTATGTAATTTTCTACATGACAATCTTACCGCTCCCACGGAAAAATGTCAATCTTTTTCCAGTTTTTTCGTTCTTCTTCCGGAAAACAGCGATCCATTTGACAATTAGCGGTAAAATCCGGCAAATTTTTAAAAGAAGCGGCATGATTTTTCTCCTTTTGGCGAAATTTGTTATTGCCACGGTAATAACGGGAAATTTCCCCTCAGGAAATGCTTGGCCGCTCTTCCGGATTCCGGCGGCTTTTGGAATGCAAAATGTTTTTTACACAGCTTTTCCCTATTTTTCTTATTTCTATTATATAATATTTAATATATATTATTATAGGAGGATCGAACGTGCAGTTTTCCAAGAAGGAGATACTTTCCATTCCGAATATTTTATCCATCGTAAGAATCTTACTATTACCCGTTTTCGTATATTTGTACATAAACGCCGAAACACCGGGCGATTATTATCTTGCAGCGGGGGTCATTCTTTTTTCCGCACTGACCGATTTTTTTGACGGATTGATTGCCAGATCTCTTAACCAGATCACCGAACTCGGGAAAGCCCTTGATCCGGTGGCCGATAAGCTGCAACAGGCGGCGATTGTTTTTTGTTTAATGTTCAAATACGATAAAATGTGGCTGCTGGTTGTTTTATTTGTGATTAAAGAATTGTTTATGGGGATTAACAGTTTGATTTTGCTGCAACGGGGAAGAAAATTGGACGGTGCTGAATGGTTCGGTAAAGTTTCCACTGCCGTTTTTTATGCGTCGATGATCATTTTAATCGCCTTTCCCGACATTGATGAACAAATTGCCGCCGCTTTAATGGCGATCACGTTTTTCTTTCTTGCACTGTCGTTTCTCTTGTATATTCCCGTTTTCGTCCGGTTGTACCGGGAATCATAAATGCTTTTTCATACAACAACAGGCGGTCCGGAACATCCGGACCGCCTCATGGTTATTAGCGGATCATTTTGAGCGCGCGGCTCCAATTAATCAATTGGTCGAGCATTTCATTCATGTTATTTTCGTGGTAATCCGCCGGTTTAAATACGCTCATATTTTCAAAATCGGTCATCAAGGAGAATGTGACGGCTGTTCGGACGGTTGCCACTTGCAGTTCAGCAAGAATCAGGCGCATGTTTTCGTGGGCACGGGTGCCGCCTAATGAACCGTATCCGACAAATCCGGCTGCTTTATTGTTCACTTCCGGATTAAGGAAGTCCAGCGCGTTTTTCAATGCACCGCCGACAGCATGGTTATATTCAGGTGTCACAAACACATAACCGTCAAAGGAAGCCATTTTATCGGACCATGCCTTTACGGCTTCTTCTTCTTCCGGTGTGGCATCTGCACCTAAAAATGGAAGTTTGTAATCCTTCAAGTCAACAAGCTCGTATTCTACTGCCTCATCGTTTCTTTTCACGGCGAAATCATACATATGCTTCGCCACCGCTTCCGCGTTCCTTTCCTTCCTTACACTTCCAATGATAATGCCGATTTTAATTGGTTCTTTTGCCATTACTTTTTCCTCCCCTTTATTTTTAGCAAATAGTTTGCTGAAAAAACCCATGAACATCACATCCCGGTTTATATAGATTTAAATATTTCGATTTCGTATTATTTGAAATCTAATGATATAGTAGCATGTTTTTTTTCGAATGCAAGCAATTATAACTTTTTGTCATAAAGTTATTAAAAGTAAGCATAGGCGGCGCAATCTCCAGCATTCACCACTGGAAAAATAAAAGGTTTTTTTGTAAAATACTAATGATAGTTACGAGAAAAGAGGGAATGCAATGAAGCAGTCCATTTACGGATACACATTCGAACAATTGGAAAAATGGATGGTGGAACACAGCCAGAAAAAATTCCGGGCGCAGCAAGTCTGGGATTGGTTGTACAAAAAACGCGTTCGAGATTTCCGAGAAATGACCAATGTGAATAAAGAATGCATTGCCCTGCTTGAAGAGCATTTTGAGCTGGGGACATTGCAAGTTCAAATAAAACAGCAATCGAAAGACGGAACGGTGAAGTTTTTGTTCCGGTTAAAAGACGGAAATTTAATCGAAACGGTGCTAATGCGCCAGCACTACGGCCTTTCCGTATGTGTCACGACCCAGGTCGGCTGCAACATCGGCTGTTCGTTTTGTGCTAGCGGCCTGTTGCGGAAAAAACGCGACCTTACCGCTGGGGAGATCGTTGAACAGATTATGCAAGTCCAACGCCATCTCGATGAGACAAATGAACGGGTCAGCCATGTCGTCGTCATGGGAATCGGCGAACCCTTTGACAACTACGGCAGCCTGGTGAATTTCCTGCGCATCATTAACCACCCGAAAGGTTTTGCGATCGGCGTAAGACATATTACCGTATCGACAAGCGGCATTGTACCGAAAATTTATGAATTCGCCGATCTTGATTTAAGGGTGAACCTGGCGATATCGCTCCACGCCCCGAACAATGAACTGCGTTCGCAAATCATGAAAATTAACCGGGCGTATCCGCTGGAAGAGTTGTTTGAAGCCGTACACTATTATCTGGAAAAAACAAACCGCAGGGTGACCTTTGAATACATTTTGCTGGACGGCGTAAATGACGGAACCGAGGAAGCGGAACAGCTTGCCGAACTTCTGAAGGACATCCGCCGTCTCGCTTACGTCAATTTAATCCCGTACAACCCGGTGGACGAACATATCCAATACCGGAGAAGTCCGAAACATTCCATTTTGAATTTTTATGATACGTTGAAGAAAAACGGCATCAATTGCGTCATCCGCCAGGAACTCGGCACCGATATCGATGCCGCCTGCGGACAATTGCGCAGCAAACAACTGAAAAAGGCAGAATAAAAAGGGCTTGCCGGAAAGGCAAAGCCCTTTTTTCTTTCCAATTGTAGAAAATGTAATGTTGTGAAAACCGGATGAAAAGTTTTTCGCATGCTGTAAGAAGAATGATCCATTCAAAGGTTGATCTTTAAATATTTTTTGATTGGTTTTAATAAGTGGAACATGCCCTGAAGTTTACACAAAGTACCCTATTTCTTCAACACACTGTTCATTTTATCCTGGAGCACTGTTTGTCCCATAGAATCACACCGTTTGATTGTGCCAATTCCCGTGCAGATTCCGTGAAATAATTATTGGTCACGACAATTCCCCGGTCAAGCTTATAATACCGTAAACCGGCCACGACTTCCTGAATGGCCGAGTTGGATACTTTACCTGAATAACATTTTGTTTGAATGCCGTATTTCCTGCCATTCTTTTCAGCGATAATATCGATGCCTTGATCTCCGGTAGCTTTAGTCTGACTTGTTTGATACCCCATATTTTCGAAGAGCTTATCTACAAATACCTCAAAATCATGTCCGCCCATCAAATCGATATCATCGATAGTTACTTGATCAACATCTTTTATTGCAGGATTTAATAACCAGGATTCAAATTCATCCATTTCATTTTTTCTAATGATGTCAGCAATCCTTCTCCGGACAAACCTGTAACAAAACAAATAATTATCGGATTCTTGAAATTTATTTAAATACATTAAATAGAAGGTAAACATACATATTTTATCTGTTGATTCAATGTCAAAGTTTTCAATTTTTACATAATGATTAATACATTCATCACATGTTAATATTTCGACATTTGGAAAATAAAAACCGTATTGTTCATGGAAC
>CALGYZ010000087.1 GCA_937934645.1 uncultured Bacillaceae bacterium
TAGAAAGAAGTGGGGGTTTGCTAGAGATGTATTTATAGATAATGCAGACCAAGCTACTATAACAGAGCTTAAAAAACATAAAAGAGAGCATGGAAGCATATATAACTTCTTGAACTCTTATAAAAAGGTACAAATAATAGACAGGATTCACTTACAACTAGGATGGATAATTGCTTTTAACAGCAATCCGACCATAAAGTCCAATTTAACCCCGAGCCGAGTGCAACCATGAAAAGTAAAGCGGTTGACAAAGCCGGTCTTCGGCAGAAAACCGTTCGCCACGTCGATGTTTTTATATGCGAGAACGTACTCCCACGGAATAAATACATTATCCAAGACAATAACCGCATCATTCTCATCAAACCGGCTCGATAACGGATAATCAAATGGTGTACCGTTCATAATAGCGTTTTGCTCATACGGCTGTCGGCTGATCATTTTTACCCCGGGTGCATTCATCGGAACAAAGAAGATCAGCGCATGGCTCTGGTCACCGTCTCCTAAATCCGTTGGTCCGTAATTGGCAACAAAGTTAAAATGAGTTAACGGTGCGGCAGTTCCAACCATTTTGGCACCGCTTACAACAATGCCGTCGTCCCTTTCTTTTACTGCTCGGACAAAAACATCCTTGTTTTCATGCAATGGCTTAGAACGGTCAAGCTGCGGATTAATAATTGTATGGTTTACAAAATATACCTCTTTGGAAAATTTTTTGTAAAGTTGTCTCGCATTTTCTTCAAATCCTTCATAGAAATCGGCATAAGCGTTTAATTGGCCGATGAAAGATGCTTTATAATCAGGTGTCCGGCCCATAAATCCGTAACTCAGTCTTGACCACTCGGCAATCGCATCCCTTGCAGCCAATAAATCATCAGCGCTTTTTGGCGTGATAAAAAATTTGTGTGTTCGGTCACCGTATTCGTTGATTCCTGTTAAAATTTTCCCTTTTTCCGGGTCATGAAGCATATCGTACATCCTTGCATAGGAACGTGCCGCATTACGAAAAGCCGGATGCGTTGTTACATCGTCCACTCTCTCACCGTTTACATAAACAACTCTTCCGTCCCGCAGGCTTTCCAAATATTCTTTTCCGGTTAACAATCCAATCACCTTCCTTAACGTTTTATGTTCTGACTTTAGTTTATTTATTTAAAATTCAGAAAACAATAACAGCAGATGTTCAAATTTCTGGGAAAAATTAAACAGAAACTGTCAGTTGCCAAAAAAATTAACCCTGGACCGCGGGTTATATAAATTGCCGTGTTTCAAAGTTTAAATCACCGGTAATAATTAAGGCCTGAATTGACATCAATAACTGATTTGCGATTATCGGCGACTTTAAGTTTTTGTTCAGTTTTTCTTCAATTTTAGCAATCCGGTACCGCAATCCGCTTAACGATAATTTCAACTCTGATGATGTTTGTTCTAAATTGCCCCCGTTGATTAAATAAATGTAAAGAGTGCGCAACATTTCTATTTTCTTTTCGCCTTTTTCGTTCATTAACGGATCCAGTCCTGCATGTGCCAATTTTCTGATTTCGTCTTTGTTGTTGGAATGAATTAATATTCCGAGCAACCCCAATGATTCAAAAGTTACGACCGGATTGTCACTGCCGGCCGCGGCCATAGCGGAAACCGCTTCTCTATAGTGATCCGGCGCATCGGTTAAACGTTTTCCCCTTCTGCTAATTCCGGCAACCAGTGTCAATGATTTATTCAATTTGGAAAGATGGGCCACATATTTTTTGCAAAATTTCAGTACCGGTTCACCATACAATTCTTTAACCGGGATGAGAAGAAACATTTCATTTCCGTTCTGGCCGGCCAGGATCCGCCTGCCTGTCTTTTTAAAATAACGGAAAGACTTGTCTATCCCTTCCTCCAATAAAACATAATCTTTTTTTATATTATTATTTTTGTTTAATATATCAAGGGAGACAATGTAATACGGCTGATTCGTATCAATACCAAACAATATCCCCTTCATTACCAGTTCATCTTCTGTATATTCTCCTTTTACAAGTTTTTCAATAAACCGGCTTTCAATCCGTTCTTCCGTCGCTATTTTCGTTTTTTCGTTTAATAATATCAGGGAACAGGCAATGGAAATTTGTTCCAGTACCATCCGGAAAAAATTCATTTTTTCTTCCCTTTCTCTTTCAAGAAGCATTACACAATATCCGGTTACTTCTTCTTGCAACACGATGGAATGGACGACCATCATGCCGGCATCGGCCGGAACTGTTTTTTTCCTGATTTTTTTTGTTTTCAGGCGGTCATAGATTGTTGTCTGGATTGTTTCCCTGATTTCTACTATTTTATGCGGGGCAATACCTTGAGAGGCAAGTGGAGAAAATTCTGCATCAAAAATGAGTATCGGGATTTGAATGATTTCATGGATTTTTTTGATCAGACTTTTTATGTCTGTTCCCTTTAAAATTAATTCCGTCAGTTTGTTATTTAACTCAGAGATTGAACGTAAGTTGTTTCTTTCTTCCAATAAATTTTCATATGTGATTTCCAACTCTTTCACAATCGGTTGTTCATCAAGCAGCTTCAATTGTTCTTCCATCTCCTCATCATTATTTCCGATTGTTCTGGCTGTCCAGCTGCAATACGGATCCCCTTTAGCGACACATTGGATTTCCCGGAAAATAACGGTCTGGTTGCATATTTCTGACAAATAACCGCTTGCATAACCTGATAGAGTATAACAAACGGGGGTTTTGGAGTAAGTTCCGAATTGCCGGAGATATGCTTCCGCTTCAAAGGAATTTTTCCAAATACCTTCCAAATGAATTGTTGGCCGGTTGTCAGACTGTTGGATTTCAAGTTTTGTAATGTTTACGATCGCGTGGCCTTTTTGCTGATGGTAGACAGGCCCCTTCCTGATCAATGTTTCCAGGGGATGGTGTTTATACCATTTTTTTACTAATTTTGCATCCTGTTTGCCCGCTTCAGCACCAAAGCGCATAAAAAACCCTTTGATCCGTTCTTTACCGATATTATCGGTCAATTCTTTGTATAAAAGACCGTACGTATCCGCTGGAAAAAGAATGGAACGTTCTTTGTTTAAAAAAATCATTCCGTCATCCCTCAACAAATGATTTTCTTTGATCAATCTCTTCCCTCCCGGAAAAAATTTCTGTCCAGCCGTTTGAACACCATTCTTTCCATAAATATAAATCATTTATGATGATATAATCCGGAATATGTTCATTTCTTTTTTTCTATAACGAAAATAAAAAACCTTCAAACAACCGGGAAAACCGGCTGTTTGAAGGCGTTA
>CALGYZ010000088.1 GCA_937934645.1 uncultured Bacillaceae bacterium
CCCTATTCCATTGGCTTTGATTTTTTCTACAATTTCTTCTTTGGACAGCAAGTTTTTCAGGCCGATAACGGTTGTATTTTTGCCGGAAAAGTTGCTTTCCAGGGCTGTGGATACGAATACGACATCATAGTTTTCACAGGCGTTTTTTGCTTCTCCCACGCTCATGTGGGCAACTTCTGCCGGAATGCCTAAATCATTAAAGGCTTCCTGGATTTTCATTTTTATAATTAAACTGGATCCCATGCCATTTCCACATGCTGCGATTGCTTTAATCATTGTCATTGCTCCCTTCATATTATGCCTTTTTTTATTTTTAAATCTGATTTATTCTTGTTCTGCTTGCAACGCCACGGCATTGGCTTCTGCCTGTCTTCTCCGTTTATCCTGCAATTGCGGAATCATCAATAACAGTACGACCATTATGATTGTACCGATCACACCGGAGTATTTCATGACCAGCATGAATCCAGGAATAACCGTTACCCAGTCAAAGTTGGCCATAACCCCGCCGGACATTCCCGAAAGAATGTATGTAAAGGCTCCCAGCGTTACTTGCAATATACCGGATAAGAACGGCAAGATAATCGCCGCGCGGATTCCGCCGTAATGGTTTGCGTATACGGCAATCCCGGCATTGTCGAAGAACATCGGAATAAATCCTAAGATTAAAAATACCGGTGAATTTGTAATTAATAACAGCACTAAACCGATAACTTGTCCGATCGCACCTGCTGTGAACCCTAACAATGTTGCGTTCGGATGCCCGAATCCGTAGATTGTAGCGATATCCACTGCAGGAGCGGAGTTCTTGAGAATTTTGTTGGAAATTCCCTGGAAGGAGTTAACCAGCTCGTTAACGAACATCCGCACTCCGTAAAGAATGATTGACAAATATACGGCAAACTTCGCAGTTGTCAGATAAATGAACAATGGGAATGACAGATTGGTATCAAAGTAACTCGGTCCAATCATTGCCATGATTGTTCCGAAAAAGACCGTCATTAAGATTGTAGATGCGACAATGTTATCGTTGAACATTTCCAGCCATTTCGGAAACTTCAAGTTGTCAAGGGATTTTTCTTTGTTACCGATTTTCGGAGCGATTTTACTTGTTAACCATAACCCGAACATTTGTTGGTGACCGATGGCAAAGTTTGCTCCGCCGGTGACTTCATTGGTAATATCCAGTGTTAAGTTCGAGAATACGGACCAGTAAGTTCCAATCAAAATACCAGTTAAAACAACCGTTACAAGATCTGGTGTGCCTAACCAATAGTACACCATCCAGAGCAGGATGGAGCTTTGGACGAACATCACGTGTCCGGTAACTTGCAGCGTACGGATTTTCGTGTATTTGGAGAGAGCAACAAGAATAATGTTCCACGCAAATCCGATCACAAGCGTATAACCGACAGAAGCAACCATGCTGCCGAGACCTTCGTTTGCCGCAGCCAGAGCGACATAAGAGTCCATAATAGCTCCGTCGATATTAAATTTTTCCCTAAAGGAATCAAGGATTGGTCCGAAGGTCGATGTTAATCCCCCGGTACCGACCTGGAGAATCATAAATCCTACAGATGCCTTAATAAAACCGGTAATCGCCGTTGAAAGTCCTCTTCCAAGCAGAAGATAACCGATAAATACAATAATACCCATCAAAAATGGTGCCTGACCTAATATTTGGTTGATCAAAATATCTATAAATTTTTCCACCATTTTTCCCTCTTTTCTATATCACTTATTATCAGTTATTTTCCTACATATTATGCAGTTGTAATGTAATCGTAAATTTCATCCACACTGTTCATATTCATCAGAGCATTTACATTCTTTTCATCAGATAAGAAAAGCGCCAGCTCCTGAATTAAACCAATGTGGGAAGTGCCGTCTTTTCCGGAGAAAGTGAAAAACAGCCCTGCATAATGTTCATCATCGTAATACACTTTGTTATTTAACTTGAGCAGAGAGATGCCGACGTCCGTCTTGTCAAAATATTGGACGTGGGGAAGAGCTACATTGGGTGCGATGAAAAAGTACGGCCCCAATTCCTCTGCACTCTTAATAATTTTGTCTTTGTAATCTTCCGGTACGATCCCGCTTTTTTCCAGCGGTCCGGTAGAAATTTTTACAGCTTCTTTCCAATCTTCCACCGAATCTTTAATAATAATGTGTTCTTTCTTTAACAACTCTTTTAACATCTGCATCATTCCTTTTCGACCGCTAGTTGTACAAAATTCTGAAAATTGATTTATTGGAACAGCACGAATTACTTTTTACCAATTCATTTCCAATCATTGACTGTTTTTTCTTTTTTATATAAAATAATCTTATCCGCTATATTTTTATTGATAACGATTTCAAGTGATTGTCCGGAACGCTTATGATGATTCTGATCCGGATGCGCTTTGATCATCCGGATTTTCCGGACGTTTTTTTCTTTTATCTTTTTCCATTTTTTTCCAATGAAAGATGAATAAAAAGTAACTGCTGCTAATAATTTCGTTTTCAAACTTCTCGAATGGTTTCTCCAATTTCCGGCTGTTCCAATCTCCTTAGTCTTTGCCACTTCCTTGTCTGAAAAAATGTTCAATGTTATGAACTAATTTTCTCTTGATTTAAATATATCATATTGGAAAGGGTTTTCAAACATTTTTTGTGAAGAACATGTGAACTTTTTATAAATTTGGTCTTTATGAAAATAGACCCATGTTTCATGATAGAGATGATCGCAGTAAAAATATTTTTTCTGAATAAATAAAAATCCACGAAAAGACGGCAAGATGTTAACGATCTGGACATCACAAACGAACGTTTGATTGAATTTTCTTCCGCTTTTGTTCAATCGGAATGTTTTATTGCTCCTTTTTCACAGATATCTTTCCGCACAGTTCATAAGAACCGATCAAAAGTCCTTGCGCGGCCGCTTCCCCATAAGGTTTATATCCATAAGAAATGGTCCAACGAACACTTCCGAACTGATTTCCTTTCATTATGGCCTTTCGAACACTCCTCATGGACATTCGCATCCTTTTTATTTTCTGTTTTAGCCTTTAGGAAGACGGTATCGGACATCCGTTCTTCTTTTTGTCAGTGTTTTGGTCGTTACGGGGACAAACTACATACTGCACAGTTGCTTTTTGGCCGTTAGCAAAAAAATACCACCGGATCGGCTGAAATTATAAAACTTTCCGCATCCGGTGGTAGGCATGCTTTGCCGACAGGATCAGTTTATCTCTTACATTTTTATCCGAGATCAGCGTATTGTACCAGGCCAGCTTTTGGCTGACCGTTTGTTTATGGTGGGAGATGGCAAATAATATACAGTAGTCCAGCACTTGCAAAAATAAACGGTGGTCGAATACGTTCTTTGTTTCATTCCATTTTTTCAATTTTTCAACGACGAGGGGAACGAGATCGGGCCTGGCCAAAGACCCGCCGTAACTTTCGGTGAAAAATTCATTAAACGTCCGGATTTCTTCTTCATTGAGATTAATCCCGTAATCGCGGATCAACCGCGCATGGATTTCGCCGATTAGTTTCCTTCTTCGTTCCGCTTTTTTCTCTGTGGACTTTTTGGATATATTCTCATGCCCGAAACGGTACAGGAGCAAAAACTCGGGTAGGATCGTGATTTTTCCGACTTGGCATAACCGTGACCAGAGCTCGTAATCCTGGGCGACAAAAAATTGTTCATTATAGATTAAACCGTGTTTTTTCAGCGTTCCGAGCCGGACCATCGCCGAAGGATTGGCGATTGGATTGTAAAATAACAGCATGATCTTCAATGCTTCCGGAGTTGTAAACGGCGCCCGCACTTTTTTCCCGCCCCGTTCACCGAAGCGGATATAGTTTGAAGCGCAGACATCTATGTCCGGATGATTTTCCAGGTAGCGGACCTGTGTTTCGATGCGTTCCGGATCGGCGATATCATCGGAATCCATAATCGCCATATACTTTCCCTTCGCTTCCCGCAGTCCGACATTGCGGGTATACGGGATGCCCATATTTTTTTCGTTTTTTAAAAGCCGGATTCGCGGGTTGCGGAAGCTTTTAATGATTTCTGCCGAACGGTCCGACGAACCGTCATCGACAAGCAGGATTTCCAAATTTTTATACGTTTGCCGGATGATACTTTCAAGCGCTTCTTTAATATATTTTTCGCTGTTGTATACCGGTATAAATACAGTGACCAGCGGTTCACTCATCGGTTTCACACCTCAATCCCGGTTTGTTTTGCCGGCATCCGGACATCACTTGATCCAGGTTAAATAGAACTTCCCGGTAGCTTTCCAGCACACTGGCGGCAAAAGCCTTCTCCGAGAAACGGTCTTTGGCATAGTGGTACAGTTCTTTCCCCATTTGCGCCAGCCGGCCGGTTTTTTTCATCTGGTACAGTTCTTCCATTTGCCGGGCAAGGTCTTCATCGTCACCGATTTCAATCATCCGGCCGTATTTGCCGTTTTGGGCGATCAGTTTCACACCCCCGACATCGGTAGAAATGAACGGCTTTTTCGCCCGGGCTGATTCTAAAAGGACGAGCGGGAAGCTTTCGCTTTGCGATGTTAAGAGCGTAATATCACATAACGGCAGCAATTCCATTACATCGTCCCGGTGGCCTAAAAAAAGGACGGAGCGGGAGATACCGAGGGATTCAGCCATTTTTTCCAGCTCTTCCCGTCTTGAACCGTCGCCGATTAAAACGAGCTTCACCGGTATACGCATCTCTACTTTTTTCACCGCCTGCAACGCGGTTTCATGTTTTTTCACATGCTCGAGCCGTGCCACCATCATGATGACAAAATCGTCTTCCTGTAATCCAAATTGTTTCCTTTCATATATATATTCCGGTTTAACACTGAAATCGATACCGTTTAGGATGGTCCGGATTTTTTCCCTTTTTACCTCGAGCTGGATCAGTTGCTGGCGGAAGGCTTCCGAAATCGCTAAAATGCAGTCGGCCGCTTTAATCGCCTTGACATTTAAATAAGTAAATATTTTTCCCTTCACACCCTGATTGAGAAAATCATCGAAGGGATTGCTGTGGACGGTGACAAACCATGTGCACAGGGCTTTTCTTTTCAGCAAAAAAGAAATAAAATTGGCCCGGGCGCCATGGGAATGCAAAATGTCAACGTTCTGTGTTTTTATGTAATGTTTTAACCGGCGATAAACAGAGAGATCGAGACGGGAACGCTGGGGGAAAACTTCCACATCAACGCCGAGGTTCCGCGCCCGGTCTGCCAGTTCCCCTTCATGGAAAACGACCAGTGTCGTTTGAACTTTGTCTTTTAATTGTTTTAATAACGAAAGGATATGGAACATTCCTCCCCCCGTCTCATTTCCTGAATTCACATGGAGTACTTTCATTTTTAACCAACCCTTCTATTTCCTTTCAGCGAGCACTTTTACGAGAAATTGCGGCAATACGAGCATCCGCTTCCAGCGTGACGGTTGTTTTATTAACCGGTATAACCATTCCAGATGCAACTTAATCCAAACATCGGGTGCCCGCTTTACTTCGCCGGCCCAGACATCAAAACTGCCGCCGACCCCCATAAATAATCCTTTTTCGAATTTGCCAATATAACGGGAAATCCAAAACTCCTGCTTTGGAAAACCGAGGGCGGCAAACACAAAATCCGGCTGCAGACGGGCAATTTCATCAGCGACCGTTTCATCTTCTATGTCAAAATAGCCGTGGTGACGGCCGACGATTTTCAGGTCCGGATATTGCTTTTTTATATTCCTGTACGCTTTCTCCAGCGTTGTTCCCTTTGCTCCCAATAAATAGACGCTGCGGTTTTCCCTTTCCGCCCGTCTTAACAGCTCGTTCATTAAGTCATATCCGGCTACCCGCTCTTTCAGCGGTTTGCGCAGAATTTTCGAGGCAATGACAACACCGATTCCGTCCGGAGTGACAAAGTCGGCCTGCCGCAGAACATGTAAATAATCCCGATCGCGGTTGGCATACATCACCAGTTCCGGATTGGCCGTCACGACGAACGTTTTTTTATTTCCATTTACTCTCTTCATTAAGAGATCGGCAAATTGGTTAAAACTATAATTATGAAATGTTACGTTTTGTACGGTTACTGTTTCCAAGGTAATTCCTCCAGTTGTCGGATCTTCCTGCCGGAATAGCGTTCCGTTCTTCCATTTATTATAGTTGCCGGAAGATAAACGATTGTTACGGAAGTATAAATTTTTCGTATATTTTTGATTACATTATGGACGAATTTTTTGGCTTGTTGTACGCTAAAATTGGTTGCCTGGTGAAAATATAACATGTCTCGGGGTGCGGTTTCATGTTGCGAAAGCACGATCTTCAACTATTTAAATATTTTATTATTTTCCAGCCCGTTTTGGATATGCTCATTTATTTTTCCCTGACGTATATGAACGTGAATTTACGCATCGGCATTGGCGTCCGGGTTTTATTTATGGCGTTAACCCTCTTGTATATTTTTTCCGGCCGCTACCGGTGGAAAAAGTGGATCACGGGTTACATTATTTTGCTTTTTTTTATGGCGGGAATCAGTTTTCTCATGAATTACTTGACAAAACCGTCTTTTTTTCTTTTTCCTGAAGCACAGTTTTACGTAAAAGCGGTCTATTATCCCGTAATGTTTTGCGGGATTTTCACTTTATTTTTAACCCGTGAAAGAAAATCAGACGTCCGGAGTATGATCTATTCTGCTGTTTCTGTTGCCATGCTCATCGTTTCCTTGTCTCTTTTTACTTCCATTGTAACAAATACAGCTAACAGTACGTATACATATTCAAAATCCGGTTATACCGGCTGGTTTTTTGCCGGGAATGAGCTGAGTGCCATTATTGCGATTTGCTTTCCGCTGACCATCATTTTTGCCATCCGGAAAACGGAGACAGCAAGGGATTTTATTTACTGGCTACCGGCCCTTCTTCTGGCGATTTCGTCTCTGTTTGTAGGAACGAAGGTCAGCTTTCTCGCTGTATTATTGACGATCGCCGGCACTTTCATCATAACGCCGCTTCACTGGCTGCTTAACCGTTGGAGAAGATTCCCGCTTTCCCCGTGGAAGATCATGTTATTCCAGCTGTTGTTGTTGGCCGTCTTTGCCGCGGTGATTCCGGTTTCTCCGGCCTATGAAAATATTTCCGGCGACTACGCCTCCATTAACGAGCAAATCGCCGAAGAAGAAATTGATGAAGAGCTGAAAGCTGAAGAACAGCTGAAGTCACGGGAAAACAGGGAAAGTGCGTTTTTGCAGTCACTGGTTGTTCAAACGATTTTAAGCTCGAGAAACGTTTATTTTCAAAACATTTATTTCGATTACGTTGATGCCGGTCTGATGCATAAATGGTTCGGGCTCGGGTATGCCGGATTTTATGAACAGAACCCGAAACTGATTGAAATGGACTTTTTTGATTTGTTCTTTTCATTCGGTATTGCCGGGTTTACGGTAGTTGTTCTGCCGGTATTAATCCTTGCCTTTTCTGTCGTGAAATCCTTTTTTACCGGATTCTGGGAGTTTTTCGAGATTGAAAATATCCTGCTTATTTTTTCCTGCTTGCTTGGATTCGGTGTCGCCTTTTTTGCCGGTCATGTGCTTTATGCCCCCGCCGTCAGCATTTATCTCTCCATGGCGTCGGTGCTTCTGATTCAACGGCAATCTGGACAGGAGAAAATTGAATTCCGGGGATTCCGCTGAAACCCGCCGGATAAAAAAAG
>CALGYZ010000089.1 GCA_937934645.1 uncultured Bacillaceae bacterium
CGCCATCCTGTCAAAAATTCGTATTCTTGAATTTTTTATGTTTCTTATTTCACATAAATATATTTTACAACATTTTACTTGCCGTTGGGATTTGATATATGGTTAATTAATAATAAAGTTTGTCACAAGGAAAAAAGAGGGAAAAGAAAGGAGACGAAGTCATGGCGACCATAGAAGACTTTCAAAAGCTCGATCTCCGGGTTGGGACGGTCATTCATGCAGAGCCGTTTCCCGAGGCGCGGAAGCCGGCCATAAAATTGCTCATTGACTTTGGGCGAATCGGGATCAAGCAATCCTCTGCCCAAATTACGAAAAGATATAAACCGGAAGATTTAGTCGGACGCCAGGTTGTCGCCGTTGTCAATTTCCCTCCGCTCAGAATTGCGGGGTTTAAATCGGAAGTTCTCGTTTTGGGCGGTTTACCGGAAGACGGGGATGTCGTATTGCTGAATATCGATGAACCGGTACCGAACGGGACAAAAATCGGTTAAACATTATAATGAATAACAGGAGGAATATCTTTGACTGCTCCAGTATTATGCGAATTCTGCAATAAAGAAATTAAAGAACGGGAAGATCTTACGCTGGCTGCCGGCGGCTTCCGCATAAAGCCATACCATGAATTTTGCTATGGCAAGGATGCGAAACGGGACAATATTTTGTTCATGAGTCATCCGTTGAACGGAATGACCGGTATGATTAGTTATTTGATTACGTTTGTACTTACGCTTGTTTTTTATTTTACCGGAACATTTATCAAGTATATAGTTTTTATTTATTTTGTGATTGAAACATGTTTACGGTTATACGCTGTTTATTTTATATGGAAAAAATTTTCCGGAACCAGGACATAAAAAAACCCGGCTCATAAATACAGCCGGGTTTTTCTGGCTCTTTTACCAAACTTCACCTGCTGCGAAGACGGAGATGAATTGTTCATATTTGTATTTATCACTCTTATCAATTGACCATTTTCCATCTTTTTTCGTTAATGTAACTGTGATATCCATACCGCTTTTTACAGAAATCGAATCGAAAATTTCTCCCATATTGGCAAAAGCGTATTGCATGCTTTCATCCAGATCTGCTTTCCCGGTTTCTTCTTTATATTTATCCGAGTAATCAATAATCTCGGAATATAAATTGTTTAACGGTACTGTCTCGTAATCAATGCTTACAAGCGCTTTATTACCGCCAAATTCTTTCAAATTCACCTTGTAATCCGCTTTTTCTTCCAATACGGAAATATATTGCTGTTGCAGCTCGTCGATATCGGCATCGATTTTATTACCGTATCGTTTCGGGTTCACTTTATCTTCGAAGGCATCTTTGGCATCTTTTAGTATATCTTCTTTTTCCATGCCGACAAGGGATTCATAATTTTCATTTTCTTTTCCTAAGAAAACCGTATCAATTATAGCGGATAATGCCATTAACGGCTCTTCCATCTTTTCGAAGCTTTTATCATACTTTTGCGTATCCAGGGTTAATACGATTTCATCCGGTTCTTCCTCTAAGTTTTTTGTGAATGGTTTAATTGCAAGCTTGTATTCCTTCCCTCTTTCTACCGGAAAATAAAACTTCATTTTGGTTGATTTTCCCGGATTCACATCTCCGCTGCTGTTTCCTTCGATCCCGACATCATATCCAAAAGCGTCTACGGGATTTAGTTGCTCATCCCCGTCATAAAGGAAGATTCCGTCATGTGGTGATACCATTACCGCTGATTTGGAAATGTTTTTGATGCTTAATGTTACTTCCAAGGTGCCTTCTTTTACATCCTTATCATAATCCCCGTCACCTTCAGTCCAAACATAACGGGCATGATCAATAGAGACCTCTAACAGGTCGCTTTTGGCAGATTGGTCATCCTTCGAAGTTTCTTTAGACGAGCAGGCTGCCAGCAATAATAATAATAAGGTAGTTAGAATGAATGCTTTTTTAAGCCCCCTAAACACAATATCTCTCCTTTTACTATTAAATTTCACATAGAATAACATGAATTTTTTTTAAATTCCCTTACTACGGAAATTTCAGAAAAATCAACAGATAAAATTTAATCGCTGACCGGCGTTACGGAAAATTTCACTTCTTCTTTTAATTCTTGCAAAAATTGATTTGCTGTTTTTTCCGTCCAGCCGTATTCCTCTTTCATCAAGTGCACGATTTGTTCCATAATAGGAATGATCAGCTTTCTATTAAAGTATAGCATTCCGGTTCTGCGTACGAAATAGTCTGAAGGTTTGATTGTCATTTCGTGATAAATGGCATACATTAACCGTACATAGTCAACACGTGATATTCCCGGTGATTTTTTCTCATGGAAGTTTTTTGCCAAGTTGAAGATCTGGTTTATATTTGTACCGTATATTGCTGCCAGTTCCCTTCCTTCTTTTTCGCTGAAACCGCACTGTTTGGCTTCCTTGCCTTTCCGGTCAATAAATTCATTGAATTCTTCCGGTTTCGCTAATCCTCCGCCGGAAAGAGAGAAATGTTCTGTTTGACAAGGTTTAAAAATTTTCCGCTCTTGATGAAAAATTTGTTTGGTGACAAGATTTACCGTTTTCTCGGCCATTTTCCGATATCCGGTTAATTTCCCTCCGGCAAGGGATATTAATCCGCTGTCGCTGATCCAGATTTCATCCTTCCGGGAAATTTCCGAAGGACTTTTTCCACTCTCATATATGAGCGGCCGGACACCTGCCCACCCCGACTCAATTGCAGAAGGTTTAATGTCCAGTCCGGGAAACATATAGCGGATCGCATTTAATAAATATTCCCGGTCTGCAATTGTTATCCGCACATTTTCTGGCTTTCCGTCATAAAACGTATCTGTTGTTCCGACATACGTTTTATTGCCCCTCGGAATGGCAAAGATCATCCGGTTATCGATATTTTGAAAGTATACGGCATGTTTCAGCGGGAAGATCCGCTGATCAAAAACAAGATGAATTCCTTTCGATAACTTCAGCCGCTTACGGAAAATTTCCCCATCCAGATCCCGGATATGATCCACCCATGGACCGGCTGCATTAACAACTGTTTGGGTTGTGATTTTTACCGTATTACCGGTCACTACATCCCGGGCGATCACGCCGTTTATTTTTCCTGAATCATCATATGTAAATGAATCTGCTTTTACGTAGTTAATGGCAATGGCTCCGTAATTCACCGCTGTTTTTATTACTTCAATGGTCAATCGTGCGTCGTCTGTCATATATTCCGTGTACATACCTGCTCCCAAAAGTCCTTCTCTTTTAATAAGCGGTATTTTTTGCAATGTCTCTTCCTTTGTCATCATAACCCGTTTTTCATATTTTTCCGTCCGTGCCATGGCATCATAAAGCTGTAGCCCAAAAGAAATAGTTCTTTTACCAAAAGGTCCGTTCTTATATATCGGTAACAGCATCCGAACCGGCTTAATCAAATGGGGCGCGTTTTGAAATAAAATTTTTCGTTCCCGAGCAGTTTCCTTTACGAAACGGAATTCAAACTGCTTTAAATAACGCAGGCCGCCGTGGATTAATTTCGTTGAGCGTCCGGAAGTTCCGGCAGCGAAATCCTGCATATCCAACAATGCGACCGACAGTCCCCGTAATGCGGCATCAAGGGCTACCCCCGCTCCTGATATGCCGCCGCCGATCACCAGAAGATCAAACTTTTCCCTTTCCAGTTTTTTTAAAATGTCCGGCCTTTTTAATCCGGAAAATAAATAAACCATTAAGTTTTTTACTCCTTTTTTCGTCATCATTCTGCGTGGGGATATCTTATTAAATTTTATGAAGCATTTACCGGCCAAAGAACTTATCCACCAATTTTAAGAAGGAAAAGAAAGAGGCTGGGACAAAACTAGCTTCAAATAGTGAGACAGGAGAATTTGAGTCAC
>CALGYZ010000090.1 GCA_937934645.1 uncultured Bacillaceae bacterium
TTAAATTTGGACAAAACCTGTTTTGTCATAGTTATGGTAGCCCGTTTTGACCCTGTAAAACGGCATTCTTTGGCAATTCGTTCGTTAAAAAGGGTGGTAAAAAATAACCCTGAACTTGATATAAAAATGTTATTAATTGGAGAAGGCCCTGTAAAAAAAGATATAGAAAAAGAAGTTGAACGATTGGGGCTGGAAGACAATATTTTGTTTCTAGGTTATCAAAATGATGTAGCTAAGTATTATCAGTTGGCTGATGTTACATTATTAACATCCAAGACAGAGAGTTTTCCGTTGGTTTTGTTGGAATCTGCACGTGAAGGTACCCCTGTTATTACTACGAATGTGGGCGGAGTCAGTAAAATGATACCAAACTCAGAATATGGATTTATTGTAGAGAAAGACAATGAGGAGAACATTGCAGAAGCTCTACAAAAAGCTATCGAATTGTATAAAAACAATTTACTGGAGAAAATGGGAAAGAATTTTAATAAATATACTTCAACACATTTTTCTGTGGAAGCTTTTGCTGAAAGTATAATAACAAGTTATAAGGTAAATTTGTCATCTGTAAAGAATATTTAATTTAAAATTGAAACATCTTGGAGGGTTAATATATAAAAGAACTGTTGTAGAAATAGCATATATACAAATGTTATAATTTGTTTTTGGAGAAAAATTTTTAGTTTAATTACGTTTTAATTGAAAGATATTTATATTCAGTTTTAAACTCTTGCTTTCAGATGTACTACTGTAATAAAGAAATTATCCTTTTGAGCTGGTAGAAAGGGGTAAAAATTGAGTGGATTATGATATAGAAAAATTAAAATCTGTTGAATTGGAGATTTTAACTGATATAGGTGATTTATTGGATAAAAACGGGATCAAATATTATTTAATCGGGGGAAGTGCATTAGGAGCTGTCAGGCATAAAGGATTTATTCCTTGGGATGATGATGTTGATATTGCAATTTTTAAGGAAGATGAAAAAAGGTTTTTAGAAGTATGTGAAAAGGAATTGGACAGGAAATATTATCTCCAAACGAGAAAAAAAGACAAAGAGTACATTCGTTCATTTTACAAAATAAGAAAAAATAATACTGCTTGCGTAGAAGAAGCGAATAAAGGATTGCTTAAAATGCATCATGGAATATTTATTGATATTTTTGTGTTGTATGGCGTACCAGCAAATAAATTAATGAGACATATAATGAAAAGCATGGTAAGACTGGATGACATAATGGCTTATAATTTTGTACCTAAAAATAGTGGGATTAAAGGTTTAATTAAAAGGATTCTTTATCCTTTTCGCCATTTAATACGTGATGCCGCTCATGCTGTAATAGAAATTATAAATGTTCTTTGCAGGTTAAAGGATAGCAAATATATTTCTAATATTTACGGCTCTATTCCTTTTGAGAAATCCATTATGCCAAGGGAATATTTTGGTGAGCCGAAATATGTTGAATTCGAAGGCAGAAAAATGCCTGTTCCATCAAAAACGCATGAGTACCTAGAGAAAATTTTTGGGGATTATATGAAGCTTCCACCAGAGGAAGAACGAATAAGTCATATATTTAGTATAGTTGATTTTAACAGGAGTTACCAGGAGTTAGTCAGGGATGTCGAACGCGAAGAGATTTCTTAAATCGTCTCTTGTATATTTTGCGGGAAACATTTTAACAAAACTTGTGGCGTTTTTTTTGCTACCTATTTATACAAGTTTGTTAACGTAAGAAGACATGGGGTATTATGATTATTAGATAAGTATTTTGAATATGTTAATTCCTGTCATATGTATGGAAATATGGTCCGGAATTATGAGGTTTATGTTTGACAGCAAAGAAAAAGAGAAAAAATACAAAGCTGTATTCAATGGACTCGTCATATTTGCGTTCTCTCTATTTCTTTATACCCTGGTATTTGTGGTATTAGGTTTGGTAAAAGATGTCCGTTTGATCGCATGGATATTTTTATATGGTTTTTTCGTAATGCTCCAAAATATATTTGGAGCAATTGCCAGGGGAGTAGGATTGAGTCAAATTTATGCACTTTCGGGAATCGTCGCCAGTTTTGTTACTGCGCTGACTACTATAGTACTAATGCTGGTATTTAATATGCTTCTGGAAGCTTTATATATAGGTGCAATTCTCGGATTCATTGCGCAAATATTTATTATAGAAAAAAAGGTAAAGGTGCTCCCTAATATAAAAATAAGTATGTTTGATAAAGTAATGATAAAAAGGATGTTGAAATTTTCTTTGCCTCTCAGTTTAAATTCGGCATTTTTCTGGTTTTTAAGCAGTTATAATCGGGTGGCAATAACTTCGAATCTTGGTTTGAGCGCTACAGGAATGTACGCTGTTGCGGGAAAATTTACAGCAGTAATGACTTTGGTTTCAACGAGTTTTTCTTTGGCATGGCAGGAGCTGGCTTATTCCAAGGGGAATGATCAAGACAGAGGCGAACTGTATAATGCCGCTTCTAATTACTACTTAAAATTTTTGTTTGCAGGATTATTATTAATGACACCTCTTATCAGCGTCGTATTTCCCTTTTTAATTCACGAAAATTATGGTGATGCATATGAACTGGTGCCATTGTATTTACTGGCGACAGCTGCCAGCATTTTTAGTTCGTTTCTAGGCAATATTTTTGGCGCAGAGAAAAAGACCGGAGTCATTATGTATTCGACTGTAATTGCCGCGATAGTTAATGTTTTAACACTCCATTTGCTTATTGGCAAAATCGGTACACAAGCAGCAAACATTTCTTTGTTCTTAGGCTTTTTAACCAATATCATAATAAGAATTGCTATGTTAAAAAATGTGGCAAAAATAAGACCGGATAAATGGACAATGATTGGATTTTCTGTTTTGTTTTTCTTAGGATTGTATTTATATTTTTCCAAAGACACATTGTGGAATATTTTGTTTGCTATTGTTGCATCAATTTTGAGTTTACTTATCTTTAGAGAGTTAATTCAAAAGGTTTTTATTGCTGTCAAAAAAAGTTTTGCAAAGAAATTTTAGGCAGTACAATTTAATTAAGTAGGAGGAAAAAACTATGCAATCTATCATACTTGCAGCAGGGATGGGAAAGCGACTGAAAGATCTTACGGCCAACAATACGAAATGTATGGTCAAAGTGAACGGAGTAACCATGATTGAAAGAATGCTCCGTCAACTTGAAGAATTAAATTTAAACAGAATTATTATTGTGGTTGGTTATGAAGGACAAAAGCTCATTGATTACATATCCTCTTTGGGAATTAAAACGCCGATTGAGTTTGTAAGAAATGATATATATGATAAAACCAATAATATTTATTCCCTTTATTTGGCCAGAGAATATCTTTTGGAAGACGATACTTTATTGTTGGAATCAGATTTGATATTTGAGGATGCAGTCCTTAAGAAAATCATTGAGGACCCATATCCGAGTCTGGCTTTAGTGGCAAAATATGAAAGCTGGATGGATGGAACGGTTGTGACATTGGATGAAAATAACAACATTTTAAGCTTTTTGGATAAAAAACATTTTAAATTTGAGGATATTAAAGATTATTATAAAACAGTAAATATTTATAAATTCAGCAAAGAGTTTTCAACCACCCACTATGTGCCATTCTTGGAAGCTTATTGTAAAGCGCTTGGAAATAATGAGTATTATGAGCAAGTTTTGAAAGTTATTACATTGTTAGATAAACCGGAAATCAAAGCAACGATCCTGGGAAATGAATCTTGGTATGAAATTGATGACGTACAGGACTTGGATATTGCCGAATCCATTTTCACAACTTCGAGAGAAGAAAAATTAAAGAAAATGGAAAGCAGGTACGGGGGATACTGGAGATATCCAAAACTGATTGACTTTTGTTATCTTGTGAATCCGTTTTTCCCGTCCACGAAACTTATGGATGAAATAAAAGCCAATTTTGAACGATTAATGACGGAGTATCCTTCCGGCATAGAAGTAAACAGCCTTCTGGCCGCAAAATATTACGGA
>CALGYZ010000091.1 GCA_937934645.1 uncultured Bacillaceae bacterium
ACCCGTGTTACCGCCGTGAAAGGGCGGTGTCTTAACCACTTGACCAACGGGCCGTGTTTTTATTAAACAGCTGGTCATAGAGTTGACTGATCATAACCGGTTAATATTTTTCTGGTTATGGCTCCGCAGGTAGGATTCGAACCTACGACCGATCGGTTAACAGCCGATTGCTCTACCACTGAGCTACTGCGGAATATCCTTTGTGCCCTCTATATTATAAAGCAATCGTTTGGGTTTGTCAAGATTTATTTATGGTTTTGTAATCAAACCGACAAATAATTTTCATGTGACAATTATAGATTATATTGATAGTCCGCTTTGATGTCAACACTTTTTTTGAAAAAGAAAATATCAATCGTGCCGATCATGCCCGGCACGGTTTTTTATTATAAACAGTTTGATTCAAATTGTCAACATATGAAAGCCGGGAATCCGGATTAAATATTGACGATTACAGCACTCATATCTTTTTTAATTTCCCGCCGCATTTTCCGCACACATAACGGGTGAGATCAACCCTTCGTTTTCTTTTATACAGAAGATTACAGGAAGTGCAGCGGTAATGATGAACAACAGTACGCTTGTTTCCAGCGTAATCCGGCAGGGGTCTGCAATATCTCGGCGCACCAACCTGCTTTAACAGCTCTTTAAAATCTTTATCCCTGTGCCGGTACCCTTTATTATTTTGGTGCAAATGGTAGTGGCATAATTCATGTTTTATAATGCCAATTAATTCCTCTTTTCCGAAAACATCGTAGTACTTTTTATTTATTTCAATATTTCCGGTATGGAGCAAATATCTCCCGCCGGTTGTCCTCAATCTTTTGTTAAATGTAGCCTTATGTTTGAAAGGCTTGTTAAAATACCGCAACGATATCTCTTCCGTCAATTTTTGCAATTGGCGGTCATCCATATTTACACCCCGTCTCTTGTCAGGCACTGTCTGCCGGAAACTTGACAAACCGTGTTCCATAAAATATTAATACCCATTTATCGTCCGGATCAGAAGGTATTTGCCACGGACAAAACTGCGGACAAACGGTATCCGGCCTGTATTTTACCGCTGAAGGTTGTGAAAGGGGGAGACTGCACTGCCAAAATGGTTACAAAGACAAATACAGAAGGCCTTTTTTGAAAAGAACCGCCAACAAATCAGGCTGTTGAACCAGTGCTGGTATTTTTACAAAAACAAACTATTTGATGATGAGTGAAGCTGTCCGCCTTCTTTACGACAGACAGCTTCTTTTTTAACCTTCTTTTACCATGGTCAGCGATATTCTTTCTTTTTTTACGTCAACATCTTCCACCCATACAGTAATAATATCCCCGACGGAAACTACATCAAGCGGATGTTTGACAAACTGGCGGCTCATTTTTGAAATATGAACAAGGCCGTCTTGTTTGACACCGATATCCACAAAGGCGCCAAAATCAACGACATTGCGGACGGTACCCTGAAGCTCCATTCCCGGCTTTAAATCTTCCAGTTGTAAAACATCTTTGCGCAAAAGCGGCTTTGGCAGTTCATCCCGCGGGTCCCTTTCCGGACGTTTTAATGCATCAAAAATATCCCGCAGCGTTAATTCACCTATTCCCAATTCTCCGGCTAAATCTCGAATTGACGCTTCATTTAACGCTTCTATTAATTGTTCGGAGCCGATATCACCGGCAGTAAACCCCATTCTCTCAAGCAGCTGGCGGACAGCCGGATAATTTTCAGGATGAATGCTTGTCCGGTCCAGCGGTTCATCCCCGTCAATGATTCTTAAAAATCCGATTGCCTGCTCATATGTTTTGGTACCGAGGCGAGGGATCTCCTTTAATTGGGCCCGGTTCGTAAATTTTCCGTTTTCTTCCCGGTATTTGACGATATTCCTTGCCACTTGTTTTGACAACCCGGAAACGTATTGCAGCAGGGATGGTGATGCGGTATTGACATTGACGCCGACCCGGTTTACAACGGTTTCTACGGTAAAGTGCAATGATTCTTGCAATTTTTTCTGGGAAACATCGTGCTGATATTGACCGACACCCACGGATTTTGGATCGATCTTTATCAGTTCCGCCAGCGGATCTTGCAATCTTCTGGCGATGGATACCGCGCTTCTTTCTTCGACTTCAAGATCTGGAAATTCTTCCCTGGCCAGTTCGGAAGCCGAATAAACACTGGCCCCCGCTTCATTGACAATCAGATATGAAATGTCTTTCTCCTGCTTTTTCAGCACTCCGGCGATGAATTCTTCCGTTTCTCTTGAGGCCGTTCCGTTTCCAATCGCGATCATTTCCACGTTAAAATCACGCAAAATCCGTAATACAGTCCCTTCCGCCTCCGGGCGTTTGGCTTCTGGGGGATGGGGATAAATGACACCGATATGCAATACTTTTCCTGTTTCATCAACCACGGCCAGTTTGCAGCCGGTTCTGTAAGCCGGATCAATCCCTAGTACAATTTTTCCCTTTAACGGCGGCTGTAATAATAACTTTCTTAAGTTTTCAGAAAAAATATGGATGGCCTGTTCTTCCGCTTTTTCTGTCAGCTCATTCCGGACTTCCCGTTCAATCGAGGGCTGGATCAGGCGTTTATATCCGTCTTCTAACGCCAATTGGACTTCATCCGCAACCGGGGATGCTTCACTTTTGATAAATTTCTTTTTTAAATAACGGATAATCTTTTCTGTATCCGGTTTTATGGAAACTCTTAATACTCCTTCTTTCTCCCCGCGGTTCAAAGCCAGAATCCGGTGGGGAACAATCTTCCGGACCGGCTCTTCGTATTCATAGTACATTTCATAAACTTGTTTTTCATCGAGCTCTTTATCTTTTACCCGGGATTGAATTACACCGTTTTCCATCGTTTCGGTCCGGATCCATTTTCTGACCCCAGCATCATCGGAAACCATACCGGCAATAATATCCTTCGCACCGGCAATTGCCTCTTCCGGAGTGGTAACGTGTAATTCTTCATTGACATATTTCCGGGCTTCTTCATATAAATCGCCTTCTTTTGGAAATGACAGCATCCAACCGGACAACGGCTCCAAGCCCTTTTCCTTTGCCACCGTTGCCCTTGTCCGCCGTTTTTGCTTAAACGGCCTGTATAAATCTTCCACATCCTGCAGCTTTTCCGCTCTTTTTATTTTTTCTTTTAATTCATCTGTCAATTTTCCTTGTTCCTGAATCAGCCGGAGCACTTCGCTTTTTCTTTCGTCTAATTTTTTTAAATAATTCCACCGTTCAAGAATATTCCGAATTTGTACTTCGTCCAGTGCTCCTGTCTGTTCTTTCCGGTATCTCGCAATAAACGGAATGGTGTTACCTTCATTTGTCAATTCTATGACACTTATTATTTGCGAAGGCTTAACCGCAAGTTCTTTTGCGATTTGATTGAACCGTTCTTTATGAATTGTCACCAAAATACCAACCCCTAAAAGATAGAAATGAAAAAAGATAAGCCCTATAAAAAGACTTACCTTTGGCAGAACATGTATAAAATGACCTTTCCCGCATGATAACTTACCGCATAACCGCTAAATATGTATGAAAAAACGCTCTTAATCGCCAAGAGCGTTATGACTTTAAAACTCGATCAAACCTAAGCTGATTTTTAATGCCTCATCAACTTTTTCCATCATCTCATTGTCAAGATGGGTGATTTTATCAGTCAAACGTTGTTTGTCAATCGTCCTGATTTGCTCAAGTAATATAACTGAATCCCGTTCAAACCCGTACTTTTCAGCGTCAATTTCCACATGGGTGGGCAGTTTTGCCTTTTGGATTTGGGCCGTAATCGCTGCGACGATAACAGTCGGGCTGAACCGGTTGCCGATGTCATTTTGGAGAATAAGAACAGGGCGGACGCCTCCTTGTTCTGAACCAACGACAGGGGAAAGGTCGGCAAAAAAAACGTCGCCACGCTTTACAATCAAAGGCTCAGCCTCCGCTTACAAGTTTCTCTACAGTATGTTCTGCCTCATACTCAGCGTGGAAAGCCTCCGTTGCGATAGATAAGTTTATTTTAGCCATTTCCATGTATCCCCGCCTCATCGATTCGCGAATGTGTCTTTTCTTTCTCTCGCGTAAAAACATTTTTGTTGCCTGATAAATTAATTCATCCCGATCCACATTTTCCTGTTTAATATATCCGTCCATTTCCATGATCAAGCTCTGCGGTAAGTTTACTAATATTTCTTGCGTTGCGCCGGATTCAGACACAAAAGACACCTCCAACAAAATCGACTATCTTCTTTGAACATAGTATCATTAATTGCGGTTCATGAAAAGACATTTCCGGAATGACATTATATTCCGGACGTTGAAATGTTCCTATTTTGACACTCCCTCTTTTATTATGAACCAAATTCATGGAAAAAACAGCAGAAATTTCTTACGATTCTCCGACAAATTACAACTGCACAATATGAGCATATTCTCCTTTTTATTTTTTAGAACTGAATAGCCCAGAGGATGACAGAATAAAGGGATGATAAACGCATTTGGTAAATAATATTACCATTTTTTCTTGAAAAAGTACAATAAACGCTGCCTCAGCTCGTTAATTGCTTAAACAGCCGAGACAGCGGACAAAATAAAGGGGACGTTCCGGTTTATTTTTCAGCGGAGACATTTTGGAAAGATTGGGCAAGCATGACCATTTCTTCCTTCGTTAAATCATTGGAAGCAATTAAATATTCCACATTGCCGTCCGTCCAGGTTAAAGAATGGTCCGTTAAAGCGCCGATGGTGAATCCTAAATCGACAGGGTCACCGTTAATCACCGCAGGAGCCAATGAAGTTGTTTCCAAAACTTCCACTTGTTCCTGCATAATCGTATATGATTTGTCACCGTCATAAGTTAAAATTACCCGTTTTCCGTTTGACGTTAATATTTCCTGTTCGTCCACGAGTGCAGCACCGGCAATTTCCGTAGCCGGAATTTTTACGGTGAAGTCACGGCCGGAGCTTTCAACGGCAGAGCTGACAGGAACTTCCATCTGTGCACTTGTCATATTCCGCTTGAGATCGAAGGAACCTTCATCAAATTTCGCATCAAATTCCGCCTTGGCAAAGTCCACTTTTAATTTCACATTACGGTCCTGGTCCATCACTTTCACACTGACGGGTGCCAGGTTCTTTTTATTGATCTTAACTTCTTGCAAAGGAAGCATTTTATTATACTGATAGCGTGTTTTTGCTTCAAAGATATAATGTTTATCCGTTTCTTTCATTTTCACATCTTCATCTTCCAAAAGGTCCTGGACCAATGATTCATATAAATAAGGCTGGCTGCTGTTTTTCGGCCATGAACTTTGGAATTTATAACTTTTGTTCAGTGCCGGTGTCAATACGTAAACACCGTCTTTATTCTTTAAAATCATCTGACTTTGATCCCGTTCGGCATTTTTCATATGCACCCGGTAATGATCCGGTTTATTATGCCAAATGTCAATATCATACTTTTGCTCTTCCGTCCCCATCGTCAGCGTCATCGTCGCATTCAGCTTATACCCTTTCATTTCCTCAACTTTCTTATCCAAATCTTCCAAAACATCTTCTTTTGATTTGGACCCGCACCCTGCAAGCAATATGACAGCGGCCAGTCCGAAAAGAAAAGAGATCCACCGTATCCTCATCTTTCCAACCCCTTTGTATCATTCATATAAGGAGAAGTTTGTCTCCCTCATTCCGCAGTATGAATATATGAGACAAACCCCGGCATTATGATAACGGGATTGGAAAAATTCATGTGAAGGTCAATCTTCTATAATCACCTGTGCGACGGCGTAATGGTCGCTGTGGCTGATGGACAAATGGACACCGTCTTTAAACGGCTTTACGATAAAAGGTCTTCCCCTTCCATCAGTCATAATTTCTATATCATGGAACGATAAATCTTTTCCGATTCCTGTTCCGTACGCCTTGGAAAAGGCTTCCTTTGCTGCAAACCGGCCGGCAAGAAATTCAATCTTTCTCTTAAAAGAAGGTAGCGTTTCAAAAACTTCCCGCTCTTTTTCGGTTAAAATTCGCTCTTTAAACCGCTCATTCCGGATATATAAACTTTTGATCCGGTCAATTTCAATGATATCAATACCTGTTCCTCTAATCATTTTTACACCTTCTAAAATCTTTTTTTTTTAATATACATAGATGTACAAGCAAATAAAAAAGCAAACGAAGCACGGAGAGTCGGATATGATCAAGAAAGGCCCTTTTATCGCATATGCAGCGGCACATCCGGCGGTTTCCGCCCTTGCCGGTATAAATCTCTTTTTCTATCTTTTCACTTTAATCCCGGCCGTTCCAAGCAGGTGGCTCATAGAACAAATGACCGGTGTGAACATATTGATCGCAAACGGCGAATGGTGGCGGGTCATAACACCGGTGTTTATTCACAATCACTTTCACCATTTGCTTTTCAACAGTATTGCCCTTTTTCTGGTTGGATCACTGTTGGAAGAGCATATAAAGAAAACGACTTTACTATTTATGTATTTCAGTTCGGGCATTTTTGCCAATATTATAACTTATTTATTTGCCCCCGTTACATACGTCCACACAGGGTCCAGCGGCGCTGTTTTCGGTCTCTTCGGGGTTTTTGCCGTCTTCATGCTTTACCAGCGGCTGTTTCACCGGGAAGGAGAGGCCGTCGGCTTATTCATCCTTTTCGCTTTTATGTTGACATTTTTCGATCCGGATACGAATGTTTATGCGCATCTCGGCGGCTTTCTTTGGGGATGCGTCTGTGGATTTTTTTTCGCCAGAAAAATGTGACTCCGCCGGTACGGACCGGCGGAGCAATATTGTGATGAGACCGGCAGCACATCCTGTGGAACGGTTTTCTAAAAGGACATATTACTCTCGGCTGTACCATTGGTAGACCTGTACCATGTCTTTAACATCCAGGTCCCTTACTTTCATTGAGCTGGACATTACGTGTGCTGTAATCGTCCGTAATTGTTTTCTCCGTTGAAACGGTGTTGCCGAGTTTTCCAGGGACTGGATTTTATTTTTGTACATATACACCGTTCTTGACCGGATGAACCGGCTGCGTAGCGCCAGTTGATCCCCCATAATATTCCAGCCGGCGAACGTATAACTGCGATAGCCGAGATACAGAAAAAACGGAACGGCAAGGAAGAACAACCAACCGTAGGGATGAAAGAAGTATCCTCCCACAAGGACCGGTAATAAAATAACGTATACCGGACGCAACATATAACGAAATTTCGCCCGTTCCGGAACAGATATAAAATCAACATCCGTTTCATATCCCGGTAAACACATTTTGATCATTCCGGGAATTTGCTGTTTCGAAATAAGGGGGCACAACATCACCGCTCCCGGAAAATCTTCACCGGATCCCCCTTCATTAATGACATAAACGGACGCATAACCGAATATGCTCCGCAACGGATTTTCAGCAATTTCAATTCCCTGGATCCGCCGGATGGGAATGGTTATATTTCTTCTTTCCAATAATCCATGGGTAATGATGAGATCCTTTTCATTTTTTTCAACGGTAAACCCGTAATATTTGATCATTGTTTGCAATATGGCAATGCAGTAGGCAATAACTACGGCAATCAACAGCATGATGATGACTGCAGACACACCTTCAGCCAGTAAATACTGTGCTTCAGAAAAAATTTTTTCATAGGGAATCAATTCATCAAATTGCAACACGAACGCAACAGCGGCCGCCATAACACCGAAGGCCCCGCCGCTTGTCAGCGCCAAAATAAAAATAGTTGCCGTATCTGCCTGGAAAATCGTCTGATTCTCTTTTTCACTAAGTTCGGCCTCCTCCGGCACCGCAGAAACATCCCAGTTATTTTCCTTCTTTTTCTTAATATAATCCTGAATCTCTTTTGCTTCCTGCTTTGTGACGGCAACGAGTTCGGCTTCAGCCTCCAATCCGCTGCCGCCGGCGGTTTCGACCCGGACTTTGACAAGTCCGAAAATCCGTTGCAATACTCCTTCTGTTATTTGTATGCTCTGAATCCTCTCAAGCGGGATGTACCTTTTCTTCCGGATGAAAACACCGTGTTCAACCCGGAACTCGTCATCCTCCAGCCAATAAACGAATCTCAGCCAGTTGAAGAAGGAACCGGCCAAAATCAAAACAACAATAATAGCCGGTACGCCAAAGCGGATAAACAGTTCCAAAACGGATGCATTTTCGCCGCTTTCCCCCAATACAAAGGCGATGAGGATCGGAAAAATGGCTTCCTTGATATACCCCATCGTAAAAAGGAAAACGGAAACCGGATGGAGACGCTTTTTCTCAAACATCTTCATCGGCCACCCTTGCCAGTCCCGATATCAACCGGCGCAACTCTTCTGCTTCCTGTTCATCCAATGCAGGAATTTCATGCGTGGTTGCCGCCGTTGAAATTTGGACGGTCGCCAACTGATATTTTTTCAACAACGGCCCCTGGGTATGATCAACATGCTGGACGCGGATCATCGGAATTAATGTTTTTTTAATAATCCAAAGCCCGTGCTGAATTTCAATTTCCTGTTCCCGGACTTCATAGCGCCAAATTTTCCAGCGCAGCTTCGGACTGAAAATGACAAAAAACCAAAGTCCGGCCAGCCACAAAACAAAAAGCAAGGCAATCATCCATACCGGCCAATGGAAAAAGTAACTGAAAACGGAAAAAATGATTACCGGAATGAGAAAAATAAAGGATAAAATAAGTCCCTGTATTCTCCAAACAGTCATTGCTCTTTCTGAAATTTGGTTCTCCGGTTCTCCCAACATCTGAAAACCTCCCGATCAAATGCTTCCCCCGCCTTCACTGCTGAACTGCCGGTTGCGTTCTGCTAGTGCACATTGCGGTTTACCGGATCATAAAGTTCGTCCGGTCCAGCCATTCGTACCTGCCCGTTTGTTTTAAATCCTCTATAAGCCGGAACAGCGCCCCGTCTTTCTTTTTTGCTTCAATCATAATATCTAATTGCTCCACTGTTCCTTTGACCGTTTGCAGAAACCGGTCAATTTGGACGGGATCAATATAGTCCGCATGCGCCCTTACATTTGTTTCGGACCGGGGACTGGAGATATGAATTTTAACCGGCAGGGAGGAATGTTCCCAAGTTTGGACAATACGCTCCCAATCATCTTCCCAACTTACCCCGTTGTTATTGACTTCGTGGTGATGCAAATCGAACACGCAGGGTAAACCGATTTTTTCGCATAAATACAGAGTATCGCGGACAGTAAATATTTTATCGTCATTTTCCAGCATGATCATCGGTTGAATACGTTCCGGAACAAACCCCCAGTTGACAAGGAATTGTTCCAGCGCCTTTTCTTTATCCCCGTATGCCCCTCCGATATGAATAACGCAGCGGTGTTCCGGATCAATGCCCATTCCTTCCAGTAAAATTCTATGGTGAAACAATGTTTTTACGGATTGATTAAACACCTCCGCCCGCGGTGAATTCAACAGAACGAAGTGTTCCGGATGGAAATCGACGCGGATCTGGGGATTTTTTGATAAAAAGAAACGGATTTCGTCCAGCACATCCTGAACGGCGGCCATATAATCCCATTCTGAAAGATCTTTATGGGTGGCCAGCGGAATAAGCCGCGAGCTTAAACGGAAAAATTGGATATCATGCTCAAGATTATACTTTAACAACCGCAGGCAGTTGCCTAAATTGGAACGGCTGATGGTCTCCAGCTTCCGGATGGCCTCATTTTGACCGACCATTTTTGAAAAATGGGTATAAGTCATCGTTTGGGAAGGGGAAGCATTCTTCAAATGAATACTCATTGCTGCATATCCAAGCCGGACGATCGTCATTTTATCCACCTTTTTCGGATGCATTTTTGTGTTTATCATCCCCGGCTTTAAAAAAATCATAAGGGAAAATTTCCGGCAAAACAAGAAACAATATTAACAGCAATAAAAAGCGGAGGCAGCAATGCCCCCGCTTTGCTTTTGTACACTTACCTTGCAGACCGTTTCCCCTTTCTTCTTCTTGTTCTTCTTTTCTTGTACCGGAAAGAATCCCGTTTGAGCGGCAGGGGAGTTTCGTGTGTTATTTTCACCGGTGTTGCATCCGGCTCTTTTGTCAGCAACTTAAATGTTGCCGATATAATGGTTCCGGCATCGTATTGTTCCAACAGCTCTTCCGCGGCTTTTCTGAAAAATGATAAATCATGTTCGTCGATGGTTTGATGGATTTTCTCAATTAATAGCCGCTGTTGCCCTTCCATGGCTTCCGTCGCGGACGGTACTTCCATCCGTTTCATCCGTTTTTTCGTCGTCTTTTCCACCGTACGCAAATATCCCATTTCCCGGGGAACGACAAATGTTACCGCCATGCCTGTATTCCCGGCCCGACCGGTACGCCCGATCCGGTGAACATAGCTCTCCGGATCCTGGGGAATATCAAAATTATAGACATGGGTGACGCCGGATATATCCAATCCCCGGGCAGCAACATCCGTCGCCACCAATACATCAATCGAGCCTTCCTTAAATTTGCGCAAAACCTGCATGCGTTTGCCCTGGGTTAAGTCCCCGTGAATTCCTTCCGCCGTATATCCGCGGATCGTCAACGCTTCAGAAAGTTCATCCACCCGCCGCTTTGTCCGGCCAAATACAATAGCCAGTTCCGGGGACTGGTAATCCAATAAGCGCGTCAACGCCTCGAACTTATCCTTTTCTTCCACTTTAATAAAAAACTGGTCAATTTGCGGAACGGTCATTTCTTTTGCTTTCACCCGCACGATTTCGGGATTTTTCATAAATTTTACCGCAATTTGGCGGATCCTTTCGGGCATCGTGGCGGAAAAGAGTAAGGTTTGCCGCCCGTCTGGCACGCTTTCCAATATTTTTTCAATATCATCGATAAAGCCCATATTCAACATTTCGTCAGCTTCATCCAGGACGACGGTATGAATATGGTCGAGCCGGATCGTACGGCGTTTAATATGGTCCAAAAGACGGCCGGGTGTTCCGACAATTATGGAAGGTTTCTTTTTTAATGCACGGATTTGCCGGGATATATCCTGGCCCCCGAATACCGCCAAAACCCGGACACGTTTTCCATAGCCGATTTTATACAGCTCTTCGGAAACTTGGATCGCCAATTCCCTCGTCGGAGCAATGACCAGGGACTGGATGTTCTGGTTGTTGACATCGGTTTTTTCAATTAACGGAATTCCGAAAGCTGCTGTTTTTCCCGTCCCGGTCTGAGCTTGGCCGATCATATCTTTTCCTGCCAAAACGAGCGGGATCGCCTGCTCCTGAATGGGTGTCGTCTCCTCAAAACCGATCCGCTTTAACGAATTTAACGTTTCTGTGCTGATTTGTAAGTCTTCAAATTTTCCCAATGTTTTCAAACTCCTTTTATTTCAACGTTCTGTCCGTTCAAAACTGCTTCAGACAGGACGCCGGTAAAATTTCTTCTCCTGAAAATGTTTGGTAAAAAACGGCATCCAGAAAAGAATATGTATACATTAACATAATTTCCATTTCGAATCACGAATATTACCGTCCGGTTTTATCTTTTATAACTTTTTACCCATGCAATGCCCAGCATTTTTCCGATGGACGGGAGATAATGCAACAAAAATCCCTTTAAGGATGCAATCCATCCTTAAAGGGAGGTTTGGGATTATTTAATTTTTTCCATCCGTTGGTTCGGTAATTCCTTTTACAACTTCTTCTAATTTCATCCCCCGGGACGCTTTCACAAATACGATTGTCGATGGTTCCAGTTTCGGTTTCAAATGACGGATGAGTTCCTTTTTATCCGTAAAAGAAAAGACCCGTGATGCGGGTAAAACGGTTCGGGCCCCTTCGGCAATCCATTTTCCCCGTCCACCGTAAGTATATACGTAATCAATCTTTTCCGGATCAATATGTTCGCCGACTTCCCGGTGATATTTCCTTTCCTCCGGTCCGAGTTCAAGCATATCGCCCAGGACGGCGATTTTCTTCTTCACCCCGGTCAGTCCAGCAACAAAATCGATCACAGCTTTCATGGATGTCGGACTTGCATTATAGGCATCGTTCAAAATCCGGGAACCGTTTATTCCCGGGGACAGCTCCATTCTCATTTCCGTCAGCCGGATCCGGGCAAAAGCATCATTGATTTCAGTAAAGGAAACTTGGAAATGCCGGGCTACGAGCATCGCGGCAAGGGCGTTCAACACATTGTAATGCCCCGGCACCGGCAACCGGAATGTTAATTCGGCTTGATTAACCGTAAACACCGACCCGTTTTCATCCGCTTCCAACTTTGTCACATAGATGTCGTTGGTTTTTTCTTTTCCAAATGTGCGGATTTCAAAAGGAAGGGAATTTTCCCCCAGTTTTTTCCGGATCAGCGGCTCGTCGCCGGGATAAATAAACAGACCGCCGTTTTTTAGTCCGTTCAATATTTCCAATTTCGCTTCCGCTATGCCTTCCCGAGAACCAAGTTCCTGCAAATGGGCATCCCCGATATTCGTGATGACGGCAACATCCGGTTTGGCGATTTTTGTCAACAGATCAATTTCACCAAAATGATTCATGCCCATTTCCACAACGGCCAGTTCTGTTTCTTCTTTTAAACTTAAAACTGTTAGCGGAAGCCCGATATGGTTGTTATAGTTCCCCAAAGTTTTCTGAACCTTATACCGTGCTGACAAAAGTGCCGCCGTCATATCTTTCGTCGTTGTTTTCCCGTTGCTGCCGGTGACGGCTACAACTTTTAGCGGCAAGCTTTCCCGGTATTTTTTTGCCAGCTGCTGCAGGGCACCGAGCGTATCGTCGACAAATAAAAGGGGAACATTTTCAGGGGGATCCGGTACGTCCTTTTGCCATAATGAAGCAGCCGCTCCGTTTTCAAAAGCCTGACTCACGAATTCATGCCCGTCACGTCTTTCACCTTTTAACGGGATAAATAAATTCCCTTTGACCACCGTCTGCGAATTGATGGAAACGCCTTTAATTTTTACATCGGCTATTTCTGAAGTGCCGATATCGGCACCGGTCCAGCCGGCAATTTCTCCTAAGGTTTTTTCAATCATTGTTCAACCCCCATTCATAAGACAAAACAAAAAGGAGCGGGAACAGCCCGGCCCCTTTTTGTTCCGTTATTTTGATTAATCAAGCGTATATTTAATTTTTTGTTTTTCCTTATACCGTTCCAAGCCAAGTTCAATTAACCGGTCGATTAATGCGGAATACTCCAGACCGGAATGTTTCCACAAGAGCGGGAACATGCTTACCGGTGTAAATCCGGGCATCGTATTCACTTCATTAATTAACACATCGCCAAATTTTGTCACGAAAAAGTCCGCCCGCACCAATCCAGAGCAATCGAGCGCTTTAAAGGCACGGATGGCCATTTTTTCGATTTTGCGAACGGTTTCTTCCGGCAATTCCGCCGGGATAATCAATGAAGTGCTGTCATCTTCATACTTTGCTTCATAGTCGTAAAAGTCCGCCTTGGGAATAATTTCGCCGACAACGGAGCATTCCGGATTTTCATTTCCTAAGACACCGATTTCCACTTCCCGTGCCTCTACACCTTGTTCAACGATGATTCGCCGGTCGAATTGGAACGCTTCCTCAAACGCGGCGGCCAGTTCTTTCCGGTTACGGCATTTGTTGATACCGACACTGGATCCTAAATTGGCCGGCTTTACAAAGCACGGAAAGTTCAGTTTCTTTTCAACTTCATCGTATGCCTGTTCAGGGTTTTGTTCCCATTCGGAACGAATGACCGGAATGTAATTGACTTGATCTAAACCGGCATCCCTGAAGATATTTTTCATAATGATTTTATCCATTCCTGCCGCGGATGCCAGTACCCCGTTCCCGACATACGGAACATTTAATACTTCAAACAGTCCCTGAACCGTTCCGTCTTCCCCATTCGGTCCGTGCAATAACGGGAAAATAACCGGTTCATCCCCCTCTTCAAAGGCAAAGAGTGCCGGGGGCAAAATTTCTGTCCGGTCCGTCTGCAACAGCAATTCTTCCATTTTTTCGGGCGGCCGGCTAAATACATCATGTTTGAGCCATTGTCCCTGCTTTGTAATATAAACCGGGATGACTGTATACTTATTAAAGTCCAGCGCCTGGATTACCGCAAAAGCGGTGCGGATGGAAACCTCGTGTTCCGCCGACTTTCCGCCGTATAACAGATAAACCTTTCTCTTCATAGTATGCCTCCAACATTTTTATTAGAAAATTGATTTATTTTATTATAATTTTCCAATATATTTTATCATTAATTCCATGGCGATGAGGAGCTTTTTCCCAATTTTTTAATATATATGATTCCCGTTTCATAAATCTGTACATTGTCTTAAACTGCTGGTTTTTGCTAAAATTTAAAATGGTGAGGAGCCTCACCATTTTATTCCATGTCAGTTCTGTAAGTACCATTCTTTTTTCTTCCGGTCAAAGACGATTTCCCCGTCCGGCCTTTGTTTCGATTTACTTTTATACTGTTCCAGCATCTCATCCATATCATTAAAATCACCGACTACCCGGAACGGAATGCGGATGTCCCCGCGTGTATGAGAATGGTGGAGTGAAAAAACAATTCCTTCCGTTAAGGCCGAGTTTAAATGGTGAAGGATTTTCCTTTCAACCGGAACCAGAACCCGCTTTTTCCGGAACCCGATCAATGAGTCAAACTTCATTTCGTTTACTTTTAATGTCAATATTCCGCCGAGAACATCGTAAAAATCAGACCAGTAGCGGTAATAAACTTTATTCAGCAAGCCGTCGCATTCCGTCAGGTACACGAACCGGTTGTTGATATTTTGAAAAAACGGGGGAGTCAAATGTTCTTTCATATGTCCGAGATATAATAATTGTGCCAATTCTTCTGGTTCAATCGTATCCAGATTGTATACATCATCAAAGTCAATCCAGCAAAACTCTTCCGACTTATGGAGATCTCTTTTTGTCAGCACTTTTACCTGGTTTTTTAATACGTACTCCAGCCGGGTTTTGTGATGGTACTGGCTGTCACCATATTTATGTTTAAGCAATAATAAATTCGTCAGCGGTTTTTTCAGTGAACGGACAAATTCCCCGAAATGAAAGCCGCTGGACAGGACATAATGTTCCCGGGTATTTACCAATATATATATCAAGCCTTTACGTTCATCGTACCTGGCCACCATTCCTCATCTCCCTGCAAATGCTGTCAAAAAACATAAGTGTGCGTTTAATGCCGACCCCTTCCCCTCCAAAGGTCATCCTCTTTACCCCGGTCACGACCCTTTTCCGAAACGAATGGTATTATATTTATTATAACTGTTTTTTCGTAAAGTTTGTTTTTCAAATATATTACAATGATGTTCCTGCACATATATACAAACGTCTCATTTGTTATTCCGAAAAACTATCCCGGAATCCGGAACCAATCATCCGGCTGATTCATATCCTATATCCCGGGCGGTTTTATAAATGGATATTTGTTCCAAGAACAGCCTTGTAATCTTCATTAGTATATGTGAAAATGACACTAGAAAAATCCGCCCTTTGATATGCTCATCTTTGTACAATTGTCTTCGAGAAGGAGGGATCCGACCGACATGGCAAATTTAATGACGGAAGAACAACTGTTGTTAACGGTTGTAAAGTTATTGCGGGAAAGTAAGAGGCAGGAATTAATCAAGTTAATCAATGAATTGCAGCCGTACGACATTGCAAATATATACAAAGAACTGCCCAAAAAATTAAAAACCCGGTTTTTATTTCATTTAGACAATGATTTGCTTGCCGACGTGGTTCAGCAAATCGAAGATACAGATTTGCAGTTTGAGATGTTAAACAAACTGACCATTGACAGAAAAAGCGATGTTTTAAACTTAATGGACAATGACGACCTCGCCACGCTTCTTCACAATCTGCCGAAACATAAGGCAGAATCGCTCTTAGTGGAGATGAAACATGAAGAGTCGGCGATCGTCCAAAACATCATGAAATATCCGGAAGAAACAGCCGGCCGGCTGATGACGAACCGTTTCGTCTGGATCCGAAATAACTATACGGTCCGGGAAGCAGTGGAAAAGCTGAAAAACTTTGCCGAATACGCCGAAACACTCAGCTATCTGTACGTCATTGATGACCACAGAAGACTTGTCGGGGTTGTTTCCTACAGGGACCTCCTTCTTGCCGACGAGAACGATAAAATCAAAGATATTATGTTTGAACGGGTAATATCGGTACCTGCATACATGGACCAGGAAGAAGCCGCAACTATTTTGGAACGGTATGATTTCCTTGCCCTTCCCGTTGTCGACGAGAACAACGTACTGCTCGGTATTATCACTTTTGACGATATGCTGGATGTTATTATCAGTGAAGCCAACGAAGATATCGAAAAATTATCTGCAGCCGGTAAAGCAATCGACTTTGAAACAAAAGCTTCCATCGCTGCCTGGCGCAGACTCCCCTGGCTGATTCTTTTATTAATTATTGGGGTATTTTCCGGCAGTATTATCAGTTTCTTTGAAGATACGTTGAATTTGATTGTGGCTTTAGCCTTTTTCATGCCGATGATTACCGGAATGACCGGAAATACCGGCACACAGTCTTTGGCCGTCGTTGTCCGGGGACTGGCCGGCCAGGATCATGACAAAAAAACCATTTTCAATCTGATTATCCGGGAATTTTTCGTCGGGTTGATGATCGGCATCGTTTGCGGACTCATCATTTCGCTCATTGCATTCATATGGCAGAAAAACTTTTATTTGGGAATTGTTGTCGGATTGTCTTTGTTTCTGACCATCATTATCGGAACTTTATCCGGCACGATCATTCCGTTAATTTTGTACCGGTTAAAAATCGATCCGGCGGTGGCTTCCGGACCGTTAATTACAACATTAAACGACATTTTTTCGTTGATCACCTACTTTACCATTGCCACAATTTTTATCGACAAACTCCTTTGACAGGGAATTTTTCCCTGTCTGTTTTATTGTATGAATTTTCCAAATTTTAAATCACTTCATTGACTAATATTGTTCTGAAAATTATAATATATATAAATAGAAAAATTTTTTAACGTGTACGGGTTGAACATTCCCGCGGTTGAAACGGTCTCCGGGGAATGACCGGCCGGCCGGAATGTGCGGCCGGCCGTTTTATACCATTAACAAAAAATCCGGTGTATAGTAAACTACTAACAAAAAGGAGGAATCCTTTTTTCCGTAAAATATAAGGTGAATTTCTTTAATTGTCGGAGGATTTTTTATAAAATAAAATTAACACTTTTTAATTTTCCAGGAGGTGAACTCCCTGCCCGGGATCATCGGGGAGGGGATTTTATTGGACGATATAGTCGGGCTGATATTGATCGCCATTTTAATCGCATTAACTGCATTTTTCGTAGTTTCTGAGTTTGCGATTGTCAAAGTACGGACATCGAGAATTGACCAGCTGGTGGAAGAAGGCAGAAAAAGCGCCATCGCTGCCAAAAAAGTAATCAGTAATCTGGATGAATATTTATCCGCATGTCAATTGGGAATCACCGTCACCGCCCTTGGTATCGGTTGGCTGGGTGAATCGACTTTCCAGTCCATCCTTTCCAAACTGTTTACCAACATTTCAATTCCGGCTGGAGTATCCCATGCGGCATCCATCACCATTGCCTTTATCATCATGACCTTTCTGCATGTTGTGGTAGGGGAGTTGGCGCCAAAGACTTTTGCCATTCAAAAAGCGGAGCAAATTACGCTGGGCATTGCTAGACCGCTCATTTGGTTCTACCGGATTATGTATCCGCTCATCTGGCTATTAAACGGTTCTGCCCGTTTAATCGTAAGAGCATTCGGATTGAAACCGATGACGGAAAATGACAACGCCCATACGGAAGAAGAATTGCGGATGATCCTGAGTGAAAGCTACAAAAATGGCGAAATTAACCAGTCAGAGTTTAAATATGTAAATAAAATATTTGATTTCGATAACCGGATTGCCAAGGAAATCATGGTTCCGAGAAAGGAAATCGTTAGCATAGATATTAACGAACCCCTTGATTCGTTAATGGACATCGCCCGGACGGAGAAATTTACCCGCTATCCGGTCGTTGACGGTGACAAGGACCACGTTGTCGGATTTATTAACATTAAAGAATTTCTGACATCGGTCATTTCCGGTGATGATCTTTCCAGCCAATCCGTCCGATCATACATCCGGCCGATCATCCGTGTGATCGATACGATTCCGATCCACAAATTGCTGGTAAAAATGCAGCAGGAACAAACCCATATGGCGATATTATTTGATGAATACGGCGGGACAAGCGGACTCGTTACCGTCGAGGATATTGTGGAGGAAATTGTCGGGGAAATCCGTGATGAATTTGACCTTGATGAAATCCCGCTGATCAGGCAGATTTCCCAGGATCACTATATTTTTGACGGAAAGGTGTTAGTCAGCGAAGTCAATGATCTGCTTTCCATTGATATCAATGACGAGGATGTCGATACGATCGGCGGATGGTTTTTGACCGAAAACTTTGAAGCCGGAGAAGGCGACACGATCACATACGAAGGGTACCAGTTTAAAGTACTGGAAATGGAAGATCACCAAATAAAATATATTGAAACTACGAAACTCGTTTCAGAGGAGGCCGGTGAACATCCCCTCCAACCGATTAAAGTAACTGCTTCAGCGGAAACGGAAGCGATCTAACCGGGCGAAAAAGGTTAACCGGGACTATCCTGATCAAAGAGCTGACCGCTTTTTCAATATCCAAGCGTTTCCGGATATTGATTCAGTTGTTAGCTTTCTTTTTCCGACGGATAGTCTCTTTTTTTCTGTCCGTGTTCTCCTTCATCATAAGCCAATCCCCTGTTCAATACTTCCCGCTGCTTCAATTTTATTTTGGCTCCATTGTCCAAATGGATTATAATAAAAAATGCGGAAATATTTTTTTCAGCATTGAACTCCATGTTATAATGTATACTTTATAAGAGAATTGTTGCAATGATGAATTTACGAAAAGGTGACCGAGATGGAAAATAAAAACACAGGAAATGAACGCTTTGACTGGACTCTGGCGTTTATTCTGTTTCTCTTCTTTATCGTGAGTTTAATCGCGATTTCCAGTGCGCAAACATCCGGACAATATGAAGCCAACTTTATGATTAAACAACTTCAATGGTATATCGTGGGTGCAGTCATTATTGCTGTGTCCATGCTTCTTGATCCGGATCAATATAGAAAACTTTCCTGGATTTTTTACGGCTTCGGGATTTTATTACTGGCTTTATTAATGGTTGCGCCCGGATCCATCGCACCGATACGGAACGGCGCCAAAAGCTGGTTTGAGATTCCGGGAATCGGCAGCATCCAGCCGTCGGAGTTTATGAAAGTTTTCTTAATTATGGCGATCAGCCGGCTGATCTCCGACCATCACCAAAAAAATCCGGTGAAAACGGTGAAATCAGATTTCCGGCTCTTTATTAAAATCTGCATCACTGCAATCATCCCGCTTCTTCTTATTTTGAAGCAGCCCGACCTGGGTACCGGTCTTGTGATAATTGCCATTGCCGCCGGGATGATTCTCGTATCAGGCATTACATGGAAAATTATTTTGCCGGCCTTCTCCATTACGGCCGCCCTGGCCGTTGGCGTAATCGGGATTATGCTTTATTTTCCGGAATTTTTAAGAAGCTTTGTCAGTCCGTATCAGTACGGAAGGATTTATGCCTGGCTGGACCCTTACAGTTACTCTTCCAATGAAGGCCTACATTTAATTCAATCGCTGCAGGCAATCGGTTCGGGGGAGATTTTCGGCAAGGGATATATGGGCAAAGAAGTTTACGTGATGGAACGGCATACCGACTTTATATTCAGCGTTATTGCCGAGGAATTCGGTTTTATCGGGGCCAGTGTCGTGATCAGTTTATTTTTCCTGCTCATTTATCATTTAATAAAAATCGCCCTTGAAACCAATTCCCAATATAATTCCTATTTATGCGCGGGAATTATCAGCATGACCGCTTTCCACGTATTCCAAAATATTGGCATGACGATCCAGGTTCTGCCCATTACCGGTATTCCCCTTCCCTTTCTCAGCTACGGGGGAAGTTCATTAATGGGAAATATGCTGGCCATGGGGCTGGTGTTCAGCATCCGGTTCTACCATAAGCGGTATATGTTCTCCGCGGATACGGACGAATAAAAAATCCCGCTTCAACACAGCCGGATCTTGTACTAAGGAAAATCCGGGACTGCCTTTTCCAATTTGGCAGTCCCGTTTTTATTCTCCGCGGATTTCCAATAGTTTTTGTTTTAATTGCTCTTCCATCGTAACAAGCTCCTGTTCTGCCTGCTGCCGTTTTTGCCGGCCTTCCGCCTGAATTCGCAATGTTTCCTCTAAAGTAGCAATCAAATTTTCCTGGGTTCTCTTCAATGTTTCAATATCCACAAGACCTCTTTCATTTTCCCTTGCCACGTCTATGGCATTTGTTTTCAACATTTCCGAGTTTTTCAACAGCAGATCGTTCGTCGTTTGGGACACTTGCTTTTGCGCCTCTGCCGCTTTCTTTTGTCTTAGTAATGTTAAAGCGATCGCCACCTGGTTTTTCCACAACGGGATCGCCGTAGTAATGGATGTCTGGATTTTTTCCACCAATGTTTGGTTCGTGTTTTGAATCATCCGGATTTGCGGCGCACTTTGAATGGTAATTTGCCTGCTGAGTTTCAAATCATGCAGTCTTTTCTCCAGCCGGTCGGAAAATTGAAGCATGTCGTTTACTTCCTGATATGCCATTTGATCACCGGTTTGCTCTGCTCTTCTCTTCAGCTCGGGAATAATTTTCGTCTGAAGTTCTTCCAGTTTAATCTCACCGGCGGCAATATAAATATTTAAAGCCTGAAAGTATTCTTTATTTTTTTCATACAACCGTTCCAATATTTGATTGTCTTTCATCAGGGCATTTTTGCAATGTTCCAACTTTACCGTAATCCGGTCAATCTGCGCTCCCGTCTTTTGATACTTGGATAAAATTTCATTGACAGTTCTGGATACCCTACCGAAAATCCGGGAAAACAATCCGCGCTTTTCCACCTGCAATTCTTCGGGATCGACTTCCTCCAGCTTACTCATAAGATTGGAGATAATCTCACCGACTTCCCCGACATCACTTGCTTTGACGTGATTAAGAATATTTGCCGAAAAATCGGCTAATTTAGACTGGGCCTTTGTCCCGTATAAGCTGACCGCCGCCCGGTTTTTCGGGTCAATTTGTTCCGCCAAATGATAGGCGCGCTGTTTATCTTCATCGGAGAGGGTTTCAATTAACGTTTTTGGTTTCTCCGTTTGTTCCACTGTCCATAAATCTGCTTCCGGTGCCTGGATTGGATTGTCCACCTTTTCACCCGCTTTTTCCTCATCACCCGGAACCGGACTCATGAACGGATCCGAAAGCAGCTCATCCAGCTCCTTACTCTTTTCACTCCCGTGCATCTGTTATCCTCCTTTTATGATCGGTCAATTCGTTTTTTCGCGACGTCCATTTCGAAAAGCAAGGAATCAATATCCCCTTCAATCATGTGATGCAAATCTTTTTCAATCATTTTTACCACATCATTCATGGTTTCCCTCGTTTCCGCCAGCGAGCGTTTTAATTCAAGGGACTTAGCCGGCTGGGAAGCCAAAAAAGTGTATTTTTCCGCCAGTTCGACGAGAGAATCCAAATGGGAATAATAAAAATCTTCGACAAGAAAGAAACGCCGCGGTTCTTTTTTTGTCGTATGATATATTTTATGAATCACCCGCATCGTTTCAAAATTTTGTTTGGCATGGGGCAAATTTTGTATCTTCATGAACGTCTTTTGCAGACGGTAGATTTTATTCTTTGCCTCATCAAGATTCCGTTCGACAATTTTATATTCTCTTCTCGTTAATCCGTTTCTTCTCAAAAAACGGATATACATAAAAAGTTTCACACCGTAATAAGTGACAATACCTGCGGCAAAAGCCAGCAAATACGGCATAAAAGAAGGGCCGTCACTTAAAATCATGCTGATCAGCAAGGTAACGGCGGAAGCAAAAACTGCAAAAAACAACCGGATAAAAAAATGAATAATCGTCCGCACGCTTGACCACTCCCGATTTGTGTCGAATAACCACAAAAATGATTTTTCCTGCGTTAAGGTTTTTTTCAGCCAACCTTTCAATTATATTGTAATCGACGATAAGTTTTATGCGCAACATTTTAAGGGCCGGCCCGAGGGAATTCCCTCCGGACCGGCCCTTAATATTTTTAAATAAAGAACATAATGATGAAATAAATAACCATAATAACTAAACCGATCGGCACACCGGCACGCGCCCATTCGCGGCTGGAAATATTTAATTTTCCGGCTGCGATGATGTTCGGGATATTGCCGGGGATTAACATTCCCCCTGCAATTAACAAGCCCATTAAAATCGCTTTAATCGTTTCTTCAGCCATGGCGGGACTGATTTCAGCGGCTGCCAATGTTGCGTTATCCAATACGGCGGATAACATATTGATCCAATATAAAATTTTCGGGTTCAAATCAAGCAAGTATGCGTTAATTAACGGTTCAAAACCGGCGCCGAGCATTGTTAAACCGAACACGAACAAATAAATTTTCAACGCGCGGATGAAAATTTCCCCGTACGTTTCTTCCTGCTGCTCGGTTTGTAACCCCAAGCCTTCCCGGCGCTTGATTAAGAACGCAGAAAAAATACCGAGGGCGATGACCCCGGGGATGATGTAGATCCCGGCCAGTTCCAGTAAGTAAAAGAAATCTTCGTTCATTTTACTGACCACAATGGTGGATAACGGTTCACCGATCGGCGTTAACGCGGCACCAAGACCGATGGAATAACAGCTGAGAACGATAATGAGAACTTCGTGCCGTCTTTCCAGCGACAGATTACTGATGATTAATACAAGCACAAGTGCGGCGATAATCGCCGTTATGATGCTCGATATTAAACCGAGGCCGATGACGACTAATGCAATAAACAGCGGAAACGGGATTTTCCGGCTGGCCGTATCAATAGCCTGTCCCAATTGTCTGTGAAACCATTTAAACAACAGACCGGCGATAATGACCGCCAATGTAATCTTTACGGGGTCTTCCAGTGCTTTAATCAAAAGTTCCCGGTCGAGTACACCGCTGACCGCCGCCGCAAGAATTCCCATAATAAATAAGAAATACTCCAAATTCCGCTCGACAATTTTAACCGTAAAAGGCAAAAACAGCACAAGCAGCAAAATAATAATCAAGCTGATCATCATACGCATAACCTCTTCCTGGATGAGATAGTTAACATTTTAGCATACATGCAAAAAAATCTGAAGAATGGAAATAAACAATTTTTCAAATAAAAAACGATCTGTGCATAGATTATTTAGTTTAAAAACTCGATTCCCTTTTGACCAATTTCGTTGCGATGGTAATTTTTTTCGCAACTTTCCTGCCGTTGATTCTTTCGACTAACAAGTTCAGGGCTTCTTGGCCCATCAAATCCGGAAAGACATTCATTGTTGTCAATGCGGGAGTTGTATACTTGGCGATATAATATCCGTAAAATCCGACCACGTTCACCCGGTCCGGTACCGGTATTTTTTCTTCGGCAAGCGCCCTTAAAGCCCCGGCCGCCATTTCATCATCGGCAATAAAGAAAGCCGTCGGCAGGTTGCCGCCGTGATCTTGAATCGCTTGTTTCATCAAGGAATAACTGTTTTTTATTTCATAATCACATAAATAAATATACGATTCGTTAAGGAGATTCATCCTCTCCATATACGTCCGGTACACACACTCATGGATTCCCATCACGGAAAATTCCACTGCCGGTCGCTGGGCGATTAACCCGATTGCCCGGTGGCCGGCATTCAGTAAATAATCAAGTACTTTGCCGACAGCCCGCTCATAATCGATGATCACCGCATCGAAGCGGTCTTCATCTGGGGAACTGTCAACAAATACAATTTTATCATGCCGGCGGGAAAGGAACTCTGCCTGTTCCCGGTCAAATTTACCGAGGGCAATGATTCCGTCAAACCCTTCCGGTAAAATTTCTTTCCATTCATCATAAAAATAATTGCTGATCACGATGTTTTTCGCCTTGCAATACCTTTGCAACCCTGTATAGACGGATAAATAATATAAATTTTCCATTCCGTTTTTTTGCTCATAACAGCGGATGACGGCGATTTCTAACGGCCGCATAGTCGGTGAACACTTCCCGGCCGGAGGCAGCTCTATCCCGTCATCCGGACAGAAGGCAGGAAAATACCCCCATCTTGACCATGTTGACAAAACGATCTCTCCCTGTTAAATACCGGCGGAAAAGGTTATCCGCTCAAAAACTGCTTTCCCTCACGATTAATTCCGTACCGATAAAAACTTTTTTGGCCACTTTCCGTCCGTTGATCCGTTCAATCATTAAATTGACCGCCGCTTTCCCCATTTCCTCTTTGTGAACACGGACTGTCGACAATGGCGGATACACATACTTGGCAATGCTGATATCGTTAAGCCCGATTATATTCACCCGTTCGGGCACCGGAATGTTTTCCTCTGCCAGAGCCCTTAAACATCCGACAGCCATCTGGTCATTTCCGGCAAAAAAGGCGGTCGGCAACTGTTCACCGTGTTCCCGGATGGCACTTTTCATCAATTGATATCCGTCTTCAGTCGTAAAATTTCCTGTATAGATAAATGCTTCATTGTACATCCGGAGTTCCTGCATATATTCCCGGAAAATTTTTCCCCGCAAATCAACGTGCCGGTCCGATTCGCCGGGAATGAGTTCCCTACCACCGATATATCCGATGGTTGTATGGCCCTTTTCTTTTAAATAGTTAATCACGGATTTTGTTGCATATTCAAAATCCACGAGCACGACGTCGTATTTCCCTTCATCCGGGTTGCTGTCAACAAAAATAATATTTTCTGTAATTGCAGCCAGACGGTCGGCATGGTTTTTATGAAACTTGCCGACTGCGATGATCCACTGTACTCCGGAAGCTTTGATTTCGTGAAAATGACCGTAAAAAAACTTGAAGACGCTGATGCCTTCCCGCTGGCAGCGGCTTTCGACCCCCGAGCTGATGGACAAATAAAATAATTCTTCCAGTTCTTCGTTTCGCGGATACAAACAGACGAGGCCGACCCGGAGCGGGCGGGCTTCTTCTTTGATCTGATTAAATCGTTTTCGATAATTCAGCGACTCCGCTGCCCGCCATATTTTCTCCCTCGTTTCATCGGATACGGATAGGTCCGGGTCAAAATTTAACACCCTTGATACCGTAGAAATTGAAAATCCTGATTTTTCGGCAATATCCTTAATCCGTGCCAACTTCTCCCCTGTCCCCTTTGTTATATGTAAAAAATTCTTCATTCCTTCATGTGCCGCCGTTTAACCCCCACAACGAAGACAATATAACGGCAGGAACGCGGCCCGTTAAAAACATGCGAAAAAAGATTCTAACAGTTATTTTATCTGGTTTTGCTTACTTTTTCTACCGGAATCAGTCCCCGTATCCGTCCGGATGGTTTGCATGCCAGTTCCACGCATCTTGTATAATCCGTTCAATATTCGTTTTTTCCGGTTTCCAGCCGAGCACATTTTTTGCTTTTTCCGATGATGCAACGAGAATGCTTGGGTCCCCCGGACGTCGTTTACCGATTGTTGCCGGAATTTCTTTTCCGGTTACATTTTGCGCCATGTCGACAATTTCTTTTACCGAAAAGCCACGGCTGCTCCCTAAATTAAACACGGAACTTTCCCCGCCGTTGTTCAAATATTCGTACGCCAAAATATGGGCATCAATTAAATCCTCAACATGAATATAGTCCCGGATACATGTACCGTCTTCCGTCGGGTAATCATCGCCGAAAATTGTAATGGCATCCCGTTTTCCCAAGGCCGTTTGCAATACAATCGGAATTAAATGGGTTTCCGGACGGTGGTCTTCACCAATTTCACCTGTTGACCGGGCACCAGCTACATTAAAATAGCGCAGAGCAACATATTTCAAGCCAAAGGCTTTTTCACACCACGTCATCATCCTTTCCATCGCCAGCTTCGTTTCACCGTACGGATTTTTCGGAACTGCCGGCATGTCTTCAGTAATCGGAACGGATTCCGGTTCACCGTACACTGCCGCCGTGGAAGAAAATACGATCTTTCCCACCCCGGCATCACGCATCGTCTCCAACAACACTTGTGTTCCATATACATTGTTATCGTAATATTTCAATGGGTTTTCCATTGATTCACCGACAAGTGAGTCTGCGGCAAAATGAATGACTCCGTCAATTTTTTCCTTCATAAATACATTCTTTAAAAATTCGCGGTTCCGGATGTCCCCCTCATAAAACCTGGCCTCCGGATGAATAGCTTTTTTATGTCCGGTTTGTAAATTATCAACGACAACAACATCATATCCCCGGTCAATAAACTGGTAAACGGCATGGGAACCAATGTATCCCGCTCCGCCCAACACTAAAATACTCACATAAAACACCTTCCTGTCTGCAGTCACTTTTGTTTTTATCCATTACAGTTTGCACAAATGAAAAAACTATACTGACCATTCTTTTTGTAAAAATTTTCACATTATTCCGGCTCCGTATCCGGTTTTCACCAATAAATGTACATATTATCTCCGGACTGAAAACCCGGTCCGGTATATAAAAGGCCTGACAAAAGAGCCTGTTGATCAACAGGCTCTTCATCTGTCCATCATATATAAACGATTTTTCCGCAGTTCAAATCACGGAACCATGGCATGGACTTTTTCCATTACCGCTTGCTGCAAGTGCTTTAATAATTGCCCGCTTTCTTCAAGGCCGGATCCTTTAACAGCAAAATAAAACTTGCATTTCGGCTCGGTTCCCGACGGACGGACACATAACCAGGAGCCGTCTTCCAGAAAATATTTTAATACATTGGATTTTGGCAGGGAAATCGGACTTAATTCTCCACTTCTGTAGTCCTTTCTCACACCTGTCAAATAATCTTCCGATGCGATGACGGGAATTCCAGCGATTTCTTCCGGCGGATTGGTGCGGAAGCTTTCTAAAATCGTTGCAATTTGCTCGGCCCCGTCCTTGCCCTTTAACGTGAGGGATTCAATGGTCTCGCGGTAATATCCGTACTTTTCAAAGATGTCCATTAGACCGTCATATAAGTTTTTTCCCCGGGCTTTGTAATAAGCTGCTGCTTCAGCGGCCAAAAGCGCAGCCTGGACGGCATCTTTATCCCGAACAAAGTCGCTGATTAAATAACCGTAACTTTCTTCATACCCAAATTGAAACGTATATTGTCCGGTTTCGTTATATTGTTTGATTTTCTCACCGATAAATTTAAATCCCGTTAATACGTCAACCGTTGTCACACCGAAGCTTTCCGCAATCGTCCTGCCGAGTTCGGACGTAACAATCGTTTTTAAAACAACGCCGTTTTCCGGAAGCAGGCCTTTTTCTTTCTTTTGGGACAGCAAATAATGGAGCATGAGGGCACCTGTCTGGTTGCCGGTTAATACTTGATATTCACCGTCATCGTTTTTTACTGCCACACCGAGACGGTCCGCATCCGGGTCCGTGGCAAGTAAAATATCCGCATCCACTTTTTTGCCGTACTGAATCGCCAGTTCAAAGGCGGCATGCTCTTCCGGGTTGGGCGATTTTACGGTTGAAAACTCCGGATCCGGTTGTGCCTGTTCCTCCACAACGGTTACATTTTTAAAGCCGAAACGCTCCAGCCCCTTTTGTACTAGGAGATTTGCCGTACCGTGCAAAGGGGTAAAAACGATGTTGAAATCATCCGCAACTTTTTCAATTACGTCTTTATTTAAACGGATTTTTTCCACATGATTTAAATATGCCTCATCAATTTCTTCGCCTATGTATTGTAAAAGCCCGTTATTAAGCAGCTCTTCTTCCTCCGCCACCGGGATATGCAGCTCATCCTCCACACCGTTCACGTATGTAATCAACTCATCTGCCGGCTTTGGCGGAAGCTGGCACCCGTCATCACCGTACACTTTATATCCGTTATATTCAGGCGGATTATGGCTCGCCGTGATCATGACACCCGCTGCCGCTTTCAGGTGACGGACGGCAAAAGACAGTTCCGGCGTTGGCCGTAACTCTTTGAATAAATATGCTTTTATACCGTGTTTCCCGATGGTTTTTGCTGTTTCAAGAGCAAACTCCGGGGACATGTGACGGGAATCGTAACTGATCACAACACCGCGCCTTGCGTTTTCTTCATCTTTACTCAACAAGTACCGGGCAAGCCCTTCCGATGCTTTGCGCACAGTATAAATATTCATCCGGTTCGTTCCCGGGCCGATTTCCCCCCGCATTCCGGCGGTACCGAATTCCAGCTCCTTATAAAAAGCATTTTCCAACGCTTTTTCATCAGCTTTCATCCGTTCCAATTGCTCTTTTAACACCGGGTCAAGGTTTTCTTCATCCAGCCATTTTTGAACGACCTCTTTCCAACTCATGAACGATCCCTCACTATTAACAAATTTTTACATTGTAATAGAAACTTATTTTTCATTATAGCAAATTTTAAGTTTTGTGAATATACAGGTCTTATGCCGTTTTATATGGTTAACACGGATGTCATAAAAAAAGTTAAATAACCGGTTGCTTTCTCTTCACCCTAAACTTTACGATGGAAAAGGGACAGGATTTCGGCTTGTCCCGTTATTATCATCTATTAAAGACCGGGAAAAATTATTCATTTACAATTGTTTAAACGTTTCCGGTATTAATAAGGAGGATTAAAAATGATACTTGGCTCCATCGAAGCCGGCGGAACAAAATTTGTTCTCGGCATCGGCAATGAAAAAGGGGAAATTTTCGACCGGACGGTAATCCCGACAAAAACCCCGGAAGAAACGATCCCCCGAGTTTTGGAATATTTTCAACAAAATAGAGTGGATGCAATCGGCATCGGCTCATTCGGACCGGCCGGAGTAATAAAGACGGATCCGGGTTACGGCCGCATTCTGAACACCCCAAAAACCGCCTGGCAAAATTATCCCATCTTACAAACCATCCGCGATGCATTACAGATTCCGGCCGGTTTTACGACCGACGTCAATGCGGCGGTGCTCGGGGAATATACTTTTGGCGCCGCAAAGGGGTTGGAAAGCTGTCTTTATATCACAATCGGTACCGGCATCGGAGCCGGTGCGGTTGTAAACGGGCAGTTGTTGCAAGGATTTTCCCATCCGGAAATGGGGCATATTATCGTCAGGCGCCATCCGGATGATCCTTTTGAAGGGGTTTGTCCATTCCATCACGATTGTCTGGAAGGATTGGCTTCCGGTCCTGCCATTGAGAAACGGTGGGGGAAAAAAGGCATTGAATTAACGGAAAAAAGTGAAGTTTGGGAGCTTGAGGCATATTACATCGCCCAGGCACTTGTCCAATATATACTGATCTTAATGCCGGAAAAAATTATCATTGGCGGCGGCGTTTCCCGTCAAAAAACGATCTTTCCACTCATAAGGGAAAAAGTAAAAACGGTGCTAAACGGATACATATCCCATAAAGTGCTGGAAGAAGAAACGGATCATTATATTGTCCGCCCCGGCCTGGAAGATGATGCGGGTTTGATCGGCGGGTTTGTACTGGCAAAACAAGCGGTGGAAATGTAAACAAATAAACGGAGCCCCGGAACGTACCGGGGCTTTATGGTTCCATCCCGGATAAGATTTCTTCCTTTAACACCACCGCATGGTTATGGATCCGGTCCCTTACCCCGTATAATAAAATGACGTTTTCTTTTCTGAGCATTTTGCATATTTTCTCCACATTCCGGGACTTCACCTCATCATTACGCAGCTCTTCGATATAGCGGATGCGGAACCCCGGAAACCGTTCCGGCCTATGGCCGAACCATTTTCCAGTTCATTGTCCGGCGTCGCATCCTTTAACCAGTAATCCAGCCGAGCATCTTCCTTTTTCACCCCCCGCGGCCAAAAGCGGTCAACCAATATCCGAATTCCGTCATGACCAGGGGCCGGTTCGTAAATTTTCATGACATCACTTCCTGAAATCTATGTAAACTAAATTAATGGTCTTCCGTATCTTTACTTAGAAAATGAGATAACAACAACGATAATATTAAAAGCATACCTGTAGCTCAATCCGTTTTTCCGAATTTACACCCCGCCCGTTGAACAAAATGTTAAAAACATTCCCTGTACACTATTGCGAAATGATTATTTTAACCGTAATATAAATAAGAGTAAGTTCTTTTCATCATGACACAAATTTTATTTTTACCTGAAAAGGAATGACCAGATAATGAGCGATGTAATTTATAATCAATTGTTAAATATCATAAATGAGAAAAACATTCTCCGGGATGAGTACTTAAAAAACCATACGTATACAAAATTAGGGGGAAAAGCGGACTTCTTCATCACCCCCGAAACTTATGAAGAAGTCCAAAATGTTGTCAAGCTGTGCCGGCAGGAACAGATCCCGCTGACATTAATCGGCAACGGATCGAATTTAATCGTCCGGGACGGCGGAATCCGCGGTGTCGTGTTGTCCTTAATCCGCTTAAACAAAATTAGCGCAGACGGAACGAAAATTACCGCCCAAAGCGGCGCATCTATTATTGATACTTCGAGAGCGGCACTTGAAGCGCGGCTTTCAGGTTTGGAGTTCGCCTGCGGAATACCGGGAACCGTCGGCGGGGCGGTATTTATGAATGCCGGCGCTTACGGAGGCGAAGTTAAAGACGTTTTGGAAAGTGTTTTGGTCGTTACGAAAGAAGGGGACATCATCCGCCGGCCGGCCGCCGACCTGAAGCTCGGTTACCGCACCAGCAAAATTCAAACGAACGGGGACATCGTTCTGGAAGCCATTTTCCGGTTAAAAGAAGGAAACTATGAAGAAATCAAAGCGGTAATGGATGACTTAACACACCGGAGGGAATCAAAGCAGCCGCTGGAATATCCGTCCTGCGGCAGTGTATTTAAGCGCCCGCCCGGTTATTACGCCGGCAAGCTGATCCAAGACAGCGGCCTTCAGGGAACCCGGATCGGCGGGGCGGAAGTCTCCAAAAAACATGCCGGATTTATCGTGAATGTAGATAATGCCACGGCTTCCGACTATATCGCCCTGATTGAACATGTGCAAAAAACCGTCAAAGAAAAATTCGGCGTCACCCTGGAACGGGAGGTCCGGATCATCGGTGAAGATGAAGAATAACGACACAAAACGGGGAAAAACAAAATGTTTTTCCCCGTTTTTTATTTACTGCGTGCTTTTATGGAAAAAGCCCGGCGGAACCACGCTTCCGGTCGTTTTTATGATATTTTCCGTAACGGCTCTTGCGCCGCTTTCCGTTCCGTAAGCAGACTGACCGATACAAACGTAAGGAATGACAGGATCACCGGAATCACAACGGTATGCATACCGAAAGCATCCGGATAAAACGTATGGAGTAAAATATACGAACCGGTACCGGCAAACATCGAATATACGGCGCCATATTTATTTCCCTTCCGCCAGTAAAGTCCCAGAACGACCGGCCAGATGAATGCGGCCTCCAGCCCCCCGAAGGAAAATAAATTCAGCCAAATGAGAAAATCCGGCGGGGACAAGGCCATAATAAAGACGGCCACACCTAAAAGGGCGGTTACCCGGTAGCTGACCCGCCTGATTTTTTGATCATCCGCATTCCGGTTGATATAGCTTAAATAAATATCCTTTACGATCGCGGAACTGACCATAATCAGCAGCGCGTTCACCGTAGACATAATTGCCGCCATCGGAGCAGCCAAGACGATACCGGCAAGCACCGGCGGCAGCACTTCCATCGTCGTAACCGGCATGACCGAATCCCCGATCTGGATATCCGGAATAATTGCCCGCGCAAACACTCCGACAAGGTGCATGCCGAGCATAATAATGCCGACAAAAACCGTGCTGATGATGATCGCTTGATGCATCGCCTTTGCATTTTTGTAACTCATGGCACGGACGGCAATTTGCGGAAGTCCGACAACACCGACACCGACTAAAATCCAGTAAGACGAAACATATAGCGGGGTTAATTCCCCGTCGGCGCCAAAGGGACGGACAAGATCGGGATCCGTTTCAATTAAACGCTCCATAATATTTCCTACCCCGCCCCCGGCAATAATAACCGCCGTTAGTAAAATCAAGGTACCGAAAAACATGACCGAACCGAGAATCGTATCCGTAATGGCGACCGCACGGAAGCCCCCAATGACCACGTAAATCATAACCGACAGGGCAAAAATGATTAAAGCCGTTGTATAGGAAATCCCGAGTAAAGATTCAATCAGCCGGGCACCGCCAACCCACTGGGCGGCAATGGATGAAAAAAGAAATATAATAATGCTCAGCGCGGCCAAAATGCCGACCCGATCACTGTTATAATGGCTTTTTAAAAAGTCAATGAGCGTGACGGCCTTATATTGCCTGGCCATGATGGCAAATTTTTTACCCAGAACCATTAATACAAAATAACCGGCCGGAAGCTGAGCCATCGATAACAGCACCCAGCCGAGACCGGTTGAATAAGCGACACCGGGACCGCCGATAAAGCTGCTGGCACTGCCGTACGTTGCCATCATCGTCATCGCCAAAAGAAAACCGCCCATTGCACGGCTTCCGAGAAAATACTCCTGCAAAAACGAATCGGTCTGTGAGACGAATTTGCCCGCCCAAAATCCGACGGCAAACACGATCAATAAAAATACAATCATTGGCAATACTGTATTCCAACTCATATAAAAACACCGCTTTCCTGCAACCTTTCAAAACCAAAGGAAAATTTATTCTTCATCATCAAAGGGAACTTCTTTAAAAAATACTTTTACGGTGAAAATGACAAGGGCGGACATCCATACAAGTCCGAGGATACAGCTGAAAAAAAACCAATCGGGAAATCCGAGTATATATTTATACTCCTCTGCTTCCCTTGACCCCAGCCCGTAAGCAAAACCAAACCACCATAAAAAGTTAATAATGACAAGTCCGACCCCGATCCAGGCCTCTCTTTTGGCCACTTTAAACCGGGGATCATCAGAAAACATGCGGTCTTTCATCTTTATTCCTCCTGCAGCCGGAAAAATAATTGTACCGGTAAAAGTTGTTTTCTTGATATAGTTTACATGGATTGGTACTTTTGGGCAACACAGAATGCCTGCCGTCCGATAATGTCACTCCACCTGGTCCAGCACTGGCCTGTCTTTTTTCCGGTAGGACGGGCATAAAATGATTTTTTTCATCCGTTCATAATATTTGTCGATCCGCGCTTTCGCTTTCTTCCCTTCTTCTTCCGGAATGATCCCGTACTTTACATACAAATCTAACAATTGTTTCTTTAACCGGGTTATTTCACTTAAGTTTTTTTCCAATTCCTTTATTTCACTTTTTGTTAATTTTCCTTTCTTCCGGGACGGGGATCCGGTTTCTTGATTCTTACCGACTTTTTCGCCGGGTACATACGATTTCCAGCCGCTGTCTTTGCTCACTTCCACCAGGGAAAAACTGGCAGGGGCGGATGACATGTGACCGGAAGGAGGCTCCACCGGCTCCCTTGTAAGGAAAGGATGGCCGCGATCCGGCATGAACGGCCCGCCGGTGATGAGGGAAACAGCCAAGAAGACGGATAAAAATATAGAAGCGGTCAAAATATCATCTCCCGTTTTTTTCCTAGTTTTTGTCAGCAACGGGATTGTTATGCAACGGGCACAAGCAAAAAAAGGTTCCGAACCTGATGACAGATTCGGAACCTTTTTTCATTCATTCCCGCTGTTTAATTTTTCCGCCGCCAGCTTTAGTTGAGCCCGGACTTGTTCAAATCCGGTGCCCCCATAACTGTTCCGGGCATTGACGACATTTTCCGGCTTAAGGATTTCAAAAATATCTTCCTCAAAAATTTCACTGAACTGCTTATATTCTTCCAGCGTTAAGTCTAGCAAATATTTATTATTTTGGATTGCGTATAAAACAATTTGCCCGATAATTTCATGGGCTTTCCGGAACGGGACGCCCTTTTTCGCCAAATAGTCGGCAAGGTCGGTGGCATTGGAGTAATCCTGCCGGACCGCTTCATACATTTTATCTTTTTTTACGGTCATCGTTTCAATCATCGGTGCTAGCAGCTTCAAGGATCCAGCCAGCGTCTCCGCGGTATCAAACATTCCTTCCTTGTCTTCCTGCAAATCTTTATTATATGCCAGGGGGAGACCCTTCGACACCGTCAACAAACTGATTAAATTGCCATAAACCCGGCCGGTTTTTCCGCGGAGTAGTTCCGGGACGTCCGGATTTTTCTTTTGCGGCATAATGCTCGATCCGGTACAGAACGAATCATCCAGCTCGATAAATTGAAATTCCTGGCTTGACCATAAGATGAATTCTTCCGACAGACGCGATATATGCATCATCAGGATGGAAGCAATGGATAAAAATTCCAAAATAAAATCCCGGTCGCTTACCGCATCCAAACTATTCGGGTAAACCGTGTCAAACCCTAAAAGCTCCGCCGTGAGTTTCCTGTCGATCGGAAACGTTGTGCCTGCCAGTGCGCCGGCACCGAGCGGTGACCAGTTGATCCGCTTCAGGCTGTCCTTTAATCTTTCTTTATCCCGTTCAAACATCCAAAAGTACGCCAGCAAATGGTGGGCAAAGCTGACCGGCTGGGCCCGTTGCAAATGGGTATAACCGGGAAGAATCGTTTCCACGTGTTTTTCCGCCTGTCCGAGCAAAGCCCCTTGTACCTCTTCAATCAGCCTGATGATTTCCTTTGTTTGTTTCCGTAAATATAAATGCATATCGGTTGCGACCTGGTCATTCCGGCTCCGCCCGGTATGGAGTTTCCCCCCCACGGGACCGATTTCTTCAATTAACATCCGTTCAATATTCATATGGATGTCTTCGTCTTCAATGGAAAAAGAAACTTCCCCGTTTTCAATTTTTTCTTTAATATTCAGAAGGCCTCTTTTAATCTTTTCCGCTTCCTCTTCCGGGATAATTCCGCACGAAGCGAGCATCTCGACATGGGCCAGACTGCCTTCAATATCTTCCATGCTCAGCTTTTGGTCAAATTCAATGGATGCCGTATATTTTTCCACCAATTTATTTGTCTCTTTCGTAAACCGCCCGCCCCATAATTTACTCATTCAGGCACCTCCAAACTTCTGTACTGCCGGTCATCCGTTTTTCAAAAATCCGGCAGAACAAATTGGTTGTCCTGCCGGAAAGCATTTATTTTGCTTTGGCGCTTTTTACTTCCTCATATTTCTTTTCACTTTTGTTATGAATCTCTGCGAACACTTTCGTCGGCATTCCCCATAATTTAATAAATCCGACAGCGGCATTATGGTCAAATGCGTCACCTTGCGAATAGGTGGCTAAATCTTCATTGTAGAGACTGTACGGTGACTTCCAGGCGACAACCTGATGGTTTCCTTTAAACAGTTTCACTTTCACAGTTCCTGTTACCGTCTTTTGTGTTTCTTCGACAAAAGCATCGATAGCTTTGCGCAACGGAGAATACCAGAGTCCGTCATAAATTAATTGGGCATATTGGGACTCGATTTGCTGCTGTTTAAATTGGATGACTTCCCGCGGCAATGTGATAAATTCCATTTCTTTATGTGCATTGATCAATACAAGTGCAGCCGGATTTTCGTACACTTCCCGTGATTTAATGCCGACCAGACGGTTTTCAATATGGTCGATTCTGCCGACGCCGTGGTTGCCGGCAATTTTGTTCAGCTCCTGAATTAAATCCGCCAGTTTCATCGTTTTTCCGTTCAGGGCAACCGGTACTCCCTGATCAAAGGTAATATCAATAAATTCCGGTTCATCCGGAGTTTTTTCAATCGGGTTTGTCCATTCAAAAGCTTCTTCCGGTGCGATATTCCAAGGATCTTCCAAAACGCCTGCTTCACAAGCACGGCCCCAAATATTCGCATCAATGGAAAACGGATTATCATGGTCAACAGGAATCGGAATACCGTGTTTTTTCGCAAACTCGATTTCCTCATCCCGGGTCATTCCCCACTCCCGGACCGGAGCGACCACCTTCAGATCCGGATTTAATGCCTGAATGGAAACTTCAAACCGGACCTGGTCGTTTCCTTTCCCTGTACAACCGTGGGCTACGGCTGTTGCCCCCTCTTTTTCCGCAGTTTCTACAAGCAGTTTGGAAATTAGCGGACGGCTGAGGGCAGACGATAACGGATATTTTCCTTCGTATAACGCATTCGCCTTCAAGCTCGGGAGAATATATTCCTCCGCCAGTAAATCTTGTCCGTCAATGGTGATCGCTTTAACAGCGCCGGACTTTAATGCTTTTTCCTTTAATAATCCGGGATCTTTTCCTTCGCCGACGTCAATAGATAACGCAATAACGTCGAATCCGTATTTTTCTTCAAGCCATTTTATTGAAACAGATGTATCTAAACCGCCGGAATAGGCTAACACAATCTTTTCTTTGGCCATCGGTCCAATCACTCCTTGTATATAATTTTGTCGATTTGTATATTTATTCATAATATAGAAAAAATATTCCGAATGCTACAGCAAATTCTTTAAAACGGATTTTTGTGCATGAAGCCTGTTTTCTGCTTCATCAAACACAACCGAATGATCCCCGTCAATGATTTCTTCGGTAACTTCCTCTCCGCGATGGGCAGGCAGGCAATGCATGAAAATGTAATCCTCTTTGGCAAACTTGCATAAAGCGGAATTCACCTGATATGAAGAAAATTTCTTTAACTTCGTTTCCCTTTCTGCTTCCTGGCCCATGCTGACAAACACATCGGTTACGACAACATCAGCGTCTTCGATCATTTTATACGGATTTTCGTCAATCTCGATTAGTGCCCCGGTTTCTTCCGCCGACATTTTCGCCTTGTTTAAAATATCTTCATCGGGCATATATTCCGCCGGGCAGGCAATGGATATGTCCATGCCGACTTTCACGGCACCTTCCATTAGTGAATGGCACATGTTGTTACTGCCGTCGCCGATATAACACATTTTCAATCCTTTTAGCCGGCCTTTATGTTCGTAAATCGTCAACAGATCGGCCAGTACTTGGGTCGGGTGATGGGTATCCGTGAGTCCGTTAATGACAGGAACCGTAGCATGCTCGGCAAGTTCCACCGCTTTTTCGTGTTCAAACGTACGGATCATAATACCGTCGACATACCGGGACAGCACTTTGGCCGTATCGTGGATCGTTTCTCCCCGGCCCAGCTGCATATCCCTGGAACTGAGGAAAATCGCCTTTCCTCCCAGCTGGTACATGCCCACTTCAAAGGAGACCCTCGTCCGCGTTGATGATTTTTCAAAAATCATCCCCAGTACTTTTCCTTTTAAATAAGGATGGGGTCTATTTTCCTTTTGCAGCTTTTTCATATAGAGAGCATCTTCCAGTAAAAATAATATTTCTTCCGTTGTCAGCTCTCCCAATGTTAAAAAATCTTTATTTTGCAGCTTTTTTTCCGCAGTATTGTGAATTTCCATCCTGGTCTCCCCTTTACTCCAGAGTCTCCAAGTATTTGTCCAGTGTCTTTTTAAACCGGTCAAAGAACAGGTTGATTTCGTCCCCGGCCACTGTGAGGGGCGGCAAAATGCGGATGACAGCCGGCCCCGCCGTTAAGATCAACAGTTTCTCTTCAATGGCAAGCCGGACAACTTTTCCCGCCTCGCCGTTGATTTCCACACCGAGCAAATATCCTGTTCCCCGCACTTCTTTAATGAAAGGATAAACGTTCTTCAATCCGTTCAGTTTTTCTTCAAACTGTTTCATGTTTTCCCGGGCGGCCGCAAGAAGATCCGTTTCGGTCAATTGTTCCATTGTCGCCAGTCCCGCAGCCGTTGCCAACGGATTGCCCCCGAACGTACTTGCATGGGTTCCCGGCCGGAATAACGATGACACTTCTTTTTTCGCCAGCATAGCCCCGACCGGAAATCCTGAACCGAGTCCTTTGGCAAGCGTCATGACGTCCGGCTCAATTCCGTAATGCTCATAGGCAAACAACTTCCCGGTTCTTCCGATCCCGGTTTGCACTTCGTCGATCATCAACAAAATTTTTTCCTGTTTACAAATCATTTCAAGCTTGTCGATCCAGTCCGGGTCAGCCGGAATCACTCCGCCCTCCCCCTGGATAAGTTCAAGCAGAACCGCAGCCGGACGGATTTCCTTTAACCGCTCAAGCGCATCAAAGTCGTTATACGGTAGCCAGGTAAATCCCGGAACGAGCGGGTCAAACCCTTTCTGCACTTTTTCCTGTCCGGTTGCCGTCAACGTGGCCATCGTCCGGCCGTGGAAAGATTGGCGGAACGTGACAATTTCCGGTGATCGGCCGTTTTCGCTGGCATACATCCGCGCTAGTTTAATGGCCGCTTCGTTTGCCTCTGCACCGCTGTTGCAGAAAAACACCTGATCAAAACAGCTGTTTTTCACCAGGATTTTGGCCAGTTTTTCCTGGTTCGGTATATGGTACAGGTTGGAACAATGCCATATTTGTTCCAGCTGTTGTTCGAGCGCTTGCTTTACCGAATCCGGAACATGGCCCAAATTGCAGGTGGCGATTCCGGATGTAAAGTCCAAATATTTGTTTCCTTCCTCATCCCACACATAACAGCCTTTTCCTTTGACAATCCGGACCGGAAAACGGCTGTACGTATTCATGAGCGCCATTTCCTTTGTTGCTTCCATGCCGATTCTCCTTTGTGTGAAAACATTATAATACTTTTGAAAAACTTGGTTCAAAATAAACGGACGTTCCGATCTTTTCACCGTTTAACAACCGCTTCAGGGCGTTCTTTTCCGTACCGTCCAAAATAACAACTTTATTAATGCCTTCTTTCAAACATTCCCTAACGGCATTTACTTTAGGAATCATTCCACCGGTAATGACTTGATCCTCGATCAGTTGCTCAATTTCCCTGGTAGACACTTCCGGAAGAACCTGTTCATTTTTTAAAATTCCGGGTACATTCGTCACCAAGCATAACGGTGCTTTAAATTCTTTGGCAATGGCCGCAGCCGCCAGATCAGCATTCACGTTCCAACGCTGGCCGCCATCATCTATGGCCACCGGAGAAACAACCGGGATCACATCGTTATCGAGGAAATTTTCCACCATTTTTCTGTTTACTTTACGAACTTTGCCGACATAACCGAGCTTTTCGATGGAACCGGCCGGCCCGGCCTGCAGCAGCTTCCCGTCAACTCCGCTGATCCCGATAGAGTCCCCGCCGTATTCCAAAAGTTTCCTTACAATCATCTTGTTCATGGAACCGGACAAAATCATCTCCACAACATCCAGTACATCGTCCGTTGTCACACGCATGCCGTCAACGAAGGATGTTTCGATTTTCAGCTTGTTTAACATGGAGGAGATTCCCGGTCCCCCGCCGTGCACAATAATCGGTTTCATATTTTGTTTTAACATTCCGACAATATTTTGATAGAAGCTCGGATGAAGTGAATCCATCACACTTCCGCCGCACTTAATCACAAAATAGGACAATGTTTCGACCTCCAGCTAAGTTCTGTAAAGGGAGTTGATTTTTACATACTCATAAGTTAAATCGCAGCCCCATGCCATTGCTTTGCCGTTGCCGCTGTTGAGATCCGCGAAAATTTCGACTTCGCTGTTTTCTTCAAAATATTGGCTCGCCGCATTTTCATCGAAGTTGACCGGTGAGCCGTTTGACAGCACCTGCCAGGGACCGATCGTAAGATTTAAACCTGCGGGTGCAGTTTCGATCCCGCTGTACCCGATGGCGCAAATAATCCGGCCCCAATTCGGGTCTTTTCCGAATACGGCTGTTTTTACCAAATTCGACCCGACAATCGCTTTGGCGATTTTTTTCGCATCACGATTACTGGCCGCTCCCCGGACATGAACGGATATCAGCTTTGTCGCACCTTCCCCGTCTCGGGCAATGTCCTTTGCCAGCTTTTGGCAGACAATTTCCAGCCCGTTGAGAAACTTATGCCATTCCGGATGACCGGCGGACAGTTCGTTATTCCCCGCCAGTCCGTTAGCCATGAGCAGAACCATATCGTTCGTGCTCGTATCACCATCGACGGTAATCATGTTAAACGTTTTATCCGTGACAGTTTTCAATGCTGTTTGCAAAGCTTCTCCACCGACTTTGGCATCGGTTGTAATAAAGGCGAGCATTGTTGCCATGTTTGGCTCAATCATGCCAGAGCCCTTTGCCGCGCCGGCAATGGTTACCGGCTTTCCGTCAATCTCCAGCTGAACGCCGGCGCTTTTTTGTGTTGTGTCCGTCGTTAAAATCGCCTTTTCAAACAGATCGGGATTTCGTTCATCCGGACTGATTTGATCAATACCGTGCAATATCTTATCCATCGGCAACTGTTCGCCAATCACGCCCGTAGAACTGACTGCAACGAGATCTTCATTGATATTTAAATGATCGGCAAATGCCGCCCGCATCCGGAGAGCATTTTTGTAACCTTCTTCACCAGTGCAGGCATTGGCGTTTCCGGAGTTGACAATCACCGCCTGGATTTTCCGGTCCGTTTTTATGCTCTCTTTCGTCACTTTCAGCGGTGCAGCCTGAAACACATTCGTTGTGTAGACGGCTGCCGCATCGGCCGGAACTTCAGAATACAGCCAGGCGAGATCCGGCCGTTTCCGCTTGATGCCGCAATGAAGGCCGCCGGCATAGTAACCTTCCGGCGCCGTGATTTTTCCGTTGTTAATGACTTGAATGTCTTTTACGATATCCATTTGACCGATTCCCATATGTGTTACCTCCAGTTACGGATAAAGTGGCAAATGTTTCAGTCCTGTATCTTCATCCCAGCCGAACATGACGTTCATGTTTTGCACCGCTTGGCCGGCTGCACCTTTCACTAAGTTGTCGATGACAGAAATAATGATGAGCCGGTTGGTCCGCTTGTCAACTTTCACACCGATATCACAAAAGTTCGTTCCCAGTACTTCCTTTGTCATCGGAACCTGTCCGGCCGGCCGGATGCGGATAAACGGGGCTTTTTCATACGTTTCAAGATAAAAGTCCCGGACATCTTCCGTCGTTACATCCTTTTCCAGTTCTGCGTACATGGTGCACATAATTCCTCTTGTCATAGGAATTAAATGGGTAATAAATGAAATTGGTGCAGGCTCATCCGTAAACTCCCCGAGAGCCTGTTCAATTTCCGGTATGTGCTGGTGCTCAGTAACTTTATACGCCTTCACATTTTCGTTCACTTCCGTAAACAGATTGGCCATACTTGCTTTTCTGCCCGCCCCGGATACACCGGTTTTAGCATCGATGTGAACCGTTTTTGGATTAATGAGTTTACCTTGAAACGCCGGAATCAGCCCGAGCAGGGCCGCCGTCGGAAAACATCCGGGGTTGGCAATGAATTTGGCTTCTTTAATTTGATCCCGGTATATTTCCGTCAATCCGTAAACGGACTGTTCCACATACTTCTGTTCTGCCGGCGACTTTCTGTACCACTCTTCATAATTTTTTGTATTTTTAAGGCGGAAATCGCCCGATAGGTCGATACAGGTTACTCCTTGTTCCAAAAACTGCGGAAGAATTTCCTTCGTGACCCCTGCCGGTGTTGCAAAAAACAATAGATCCAATTCCGCAAGTTCACCGGCATCCAGTTCTTCCAATGTTTGATCCATAATTCCGTGCAAATGCGGGTACAGTTCCAAAATGTTTCTCCCGCGGGTCGAATGGGATACAATTTTTTCGATTTGAATAAGGGGGTGATGTGTAAGGATCCGGATTAATTCGGCTCCCCCGTAACCATTCGCCCCGATAATCCCTGCCTTCACTTGAACCAGCTCCCAACAACAATTTACGAATTATTATACCTATGCATGCATAAAAATACAACACCTTTTTTTAAAAAATATTTATTTTATTTTCTTGTTAAATGTTTTCATCTATTTTAATAAATCTGTAAAGTCGAAAATTAATATTAGTATACGTGTTTTACGGAAAAGAAAAAAGGGACGCCTGTACGGCATCCCTTCTTTTGGACTGTTTAATCGGCAATAATTTCATACCGGTCCGGTTCGATTGCTTTTAAAAACGGACTTAATTCGCCTCTGGAAAACAGATGCAGTTCATGCATCGCCCGGGTGCAGGCGGTGTAAAACAACTTCCTTTCATTTTCCTCGCGGTACACTTCTTCTGAAGCATCATAAATAATGACCGCGTCAAATTCAATTCCTTTCGCGAGGTAAACGGGAATGATGGAAATTCCCTTTTTATAGGCCAATGTTTCCTTCCGGATGTAATGGACGGGGATTTGGTCTTTCAGTACCTCATACGCATTTTTCGCTTCACGGTCCGTTTTTGTAATGACGGCAATGGTTTCATGCCCGGATTGCTGCAGCCCGCGGATCGTTTCCAAAATCCCTCCGTGCAAGGAGTTTTTTGTTTTCACTGTATGGATGACCGGCCGTTTACCGTTCCGGTTAAACGGAATGATTGGATGTTCACCGGTTAATATTCCTTTGGAAAATTCTATGATTTGTTTTGTCGAACGATAGCTTTTTGTGAGCACCATTTTTTCCAGGTCTTCTTTCCCGAACAGTTTCTCCGCATAGTCAATACCGTTTTTCTTACCGGCGGAGTGGAGGAAAATGGACTGGTTGACGTCCCCTAAAATCGTCATCCGGCTGAAAGGGAAAATTTCCTTTAAATAGGCAAATTGGAATGGAGAATAATCTTGCGCCTCATCAATAAATACGTGACGGATTTTCCTATACGTCACCTTTCCTTCCAATTTATCCTTTAAATACAGAAACGGCGTGGCGTCTTCATAATACAGTTTTCCTTTCTTTAACATCCGCACTGTTTGCCCGGCGATGTCCTCCCATGTTTCCGGCAATGCGGCAGACGTATTTTCCTTAATCCATTGGAACAACCGTCCGTATAATCCGCGCAAGTCAACAAAAGCCAGATTCTCGATTTTTTTACGCAGCGGGGCCATTTTTCTTTTCACAACGAGATCGGCAATCAGCTGTTCTTCCCGTTGAAAGTCATCAAATGTTTTCTCGGAAAACCGTTTTTTCCTTTGCAGTTTTTTGTAGACTCTGACATAGTCTTCCCGTTCCAGGAGTTCCCCTTCTTCCTGAACCCATTCCTTCGTTTTTTCTTCTTTCTCTTTTACAGCAATTTTTTCCAGAATCCATTCCTTTACTTTCTGAATCCGGTTCGGAATGGTGATATTGCTGCCGAGGGAGTAAAAATAGTCCGTTAATTCCTGTTTGGTGATAAAAATTTCTTTACGGAAAGAAATATGTTTAAACAACATGCCGGAACTGTCCAGGGATTGGACATATTCGTCAATCAGCTGTTTAAACTTCAGCCCGGCTTTGAACAGGATGGCGTCTTTCCTGACTTCATACTCTTCCGTTTTCGGTTTGCTTAAAATATATTCCATTTGTCCGTATGGATCTTCAACGTCAAACTCTTTCAGCCGATCGCGCAAATACTGGTAAAAGGTAGTTTGTTCCATGTTGTCTTCGCCGAGTTCCGGCAACACCGTCGATACATAGCTGTTAAACAGCGGGTTGGGTGAAAACAACAGAATGTTATCCGCACTTAATTTTTCCCGGTACTTGTACAATAAGTAGGCCACCCGCTGAAGCGCTGCGGATGTTTTCCCGCTTCCAGCCGCCCCCTGGACTACCAGGTATTTTTTCCGGTCATTCCGGATAATGGCATTTTGCTCTCTTTGGATGGTGGCGACGATGCTTTTCATTTGTGTGTCGGCACGGCCGCTGAGAACGGTTTGCAAAATTTCATCCCCGATCGTAATTCCGGTGTCAAACATCCCTTTCAATTCACCGTGCCGGATGATGTATTGCCTTTTCAGCCGAATTTCGCCGTGAATCCTGCCGTCCATCGTCTCATACCATGCCGGGCCGGGCGCAAAGTCATAATACATCCCGGAGATCGGTGCCCGCCAGTCATAGACGAGGAATTTTTCATCATTCTCATCGGTTAAAGAAAATAATCCGATATAAATTTTTTCGCTTTTTCCTTCCCCGTCTTCCACAAAATCAATCCGGCCGAAATACGGGGAAAATTTCAACCGCTCCAGTTTTTTATACTGTTTATAAAACTGGCCGTGGCTCCGCTCCCTTTCCGATAAAAATTCGGCTTGCTGTTTAATGCTTGTATGGGTTTCAATGACATCGTCCGGATCATCGATGTTCACCGTAACATCTTCCCAAAAAGTTTTCCGTAAATGCACAATGTCCTTTTTCAAGTTTCCTGTCTTTTCTTCGATCTTTTCCATTTTACGGCCGATTTCTTTCAGAACCCGCCTGAGTCGGTTTTCTTCATACCGTTTCTCTTGATCATCTGAATGGCTCATCTTATTCCCTCCGTTTCCGGCACCGTTATACGATATCATTTCATACTTTATATTATATCGTTACCCATTGCCGTTACTCTATTATTTATGTATGATTCCGCAACGTTTTCCACTGGCCGGATCATCGTTTTGACACAGAAAAAACCCGGGAATACCGCAAATGTACTCCCGGGGCGGCCGCATTCCAGTTCATTATTTACTGAATAAGTTTCGGAAAAAGTCACCGATGGCCTGAAAAATATCTTTAATAAAGTTGATCACCGATTGAATAAACCCTTCGTCGATTTCAATATCCGAATCCTGCAATTTTTTCTGGATGCTTTCCGCCAATGAATCCAGCTGGTCTTTAACCGCTTTAAAATCAATATCCAAATCGCGGATTTTGTTGAACAGGTCTATCAGCATCTGCTCGTGTTCCGGTGACAGGGAAATATTTAACCGATCCAGCTGTTCTTTTATGATTTGTTCGACTTCTTCTTTTGTTGCCGGTTTTTCATCACCGATGGCCTTTTTGATTTCCGTCAGCAGACGGCTAACCTCATCTTCGGAAATTCCCGCCTCTTCGGCAAGCTGGGTTGCCACATCAAGCTCTTCATTGGCCACTTCGAGACGTTCGGTATCCAAATCTTCGCCTGTCACTTCATAAGCTTTGAAAATGCCGGTTAACGCCGAGTGCCCTGTTACCTTCACCGGTGAGGCCACGATGATATGGGCATCTTCCACTCCTGCCGTGATCAACGCATTAGCATACATATCGTTTGTCACCTGGGTAATATTTTCCGGCGTTACCTGCTCAACCCGGATGCCCTTTCCTTCTTCCAGGCGTTTAATTTTTGCCGAAGAATACATGTTTGAATTCGGATCGCCGTTAATATATTTCGCGGCATCCTTACCGGTAACGATGATTTCCCTTACTTCCGCTTCTTCATCCACTTTTAACATGCGTCTTGTCTCTTCCTTCTGAGCTTCCGACAACCGTTCACCCAATACGACAACGGCCGGGCCGTATTTCTCATCGATTACTTTCTCGTTATTCCCTTCACTTGCGTAAACAGGCTGAAACAAACTGAAGGAAAAAAGCGCAACAACAGCCAAAACGACAGCCATCCATTTTTTATGCATATCAATCTGCTCCTTTATAAAACAGTATTAAACAAATTCCGGGACCGCTATACTATTTATACCATAAGACCGCTCCTGGTAAAATATTTTTTCCGCCAGCTGTCCCTCTTTTTCAAATTCATTTCATACTTATGCCGTAAACATGACCAAAATGAAATAAGCCTTGCGGACGGTTCCGCAGGCTTATTTCGTGTGCATTTTAAACTCCAGATATAATTCATTGTAATAAGAAAGCATTTCCTGACCCAAATTTTCGTACACTTCCAGCTTATCCGTCAATTCCGGCGGTGGATAAAACCGTTCATCATTGACCACTTCATCCGGCAGCAATTCCATGGCTGCTTTGTTCGGCGTTGCGTAACCGACATACTCCGTGTTCTGTGCTGCCACTTCCGCATCGAGCATGAAATTAATAAATTTATGAGCTCCGTCAATATTTTTTGCCGTTTTCGGAATGACCATATTGTCAAACCATAGATTGGATCCTTCCTTTGGCACAACGTAATCCAGCTTATCATTCTCCCACATCATATCGGCTGCGTCTCCGGACCAGACGACGGCAACCGGTGCTTCTTCATTGACCATTAACATTTTGATTTCATCGCCCACGATTGCTTTAATATTCGGCTGCAGGCGGATTAACTTGTTTTTGGCCTCTTCAAGATGCGCCTTGTTCGTATCATTTAACGAATAATGCAAACTGTTCAAGGCAAACCCGATCACTTCCCGGGCCCCATCAACCAGGACAATTTGATTTTTCAAGTCATCCGCCCACAAGTCATTCCAGCTATCAAACTCCCGACCGCCGAGCATGTCCGGGTTGTACACAATGCCCACCGTTCCCCAAAAATACGGGACGGAATATTCGTTTCCAGGATCAAAGGGAAGATCAAGAAAACGCTCATCAATATTTTTTAAATTCGGGAGTTTGGAATGGTCCAGTTTAATCAACAAATCTTCTTCCTTCATTTTTTCAATGGCATACTCGGACGGAATTGCCACGTCATACGCCGTTCCGCCCTGCTGAATTTTTACCAGCATGGCCTCATTCGAATCAAAGGTTTCCAGTATGACTTTAATGCCCGTTTCCTTTTCAAATTGTTTAATTAACTCCGGATCAATATAATCTCCCCAGTTAAAAACGGTAATCGTATTTCTACCAGCATACCCTTCCGATGTATTCAGATAGTTAACAAGGAACATGAGGGCAAAGGAGACCAAAAATACGGTAGAAAAAAACTGTATGAGTTTTTTCATTTTCTCGCCCCCAATCCGGCCAGACGGCCATTTCTTTTCGAGATGAAATAATAACCGATGACGAGCAAAATCGTAAACAGGAATAAAACTGTGGATAATGCATTGATCGTCAGGGATACGCCTTGTCGGGCCATAGAGTAAATTTCAACGGAAAGCGTTGAAAATCCGTTCCCCGTGACAAAAAATGTAACAGCAAAGTCATCGAGGGAGTAAGTCAATGCCATGAAAAAGCCGGCAAAGATCCCCGGTGTAATATACGGCAATAGTACCTTTGTCAAGATATACCAGCGTCCGGCACCCAAATCTTTGGCCGCATCGATCAGGCTAGCACTCATTTCCTGTAGCTTCGGAAGCACCATCAAGACCACAATCGGTACGGAAAATGCAATATGCGATAATAGCACCGAGGTAAAACCGAGCTTAATACCGGCGATCGTGAACAGAATCAAAAACGATGCACCGATGATCACATCCGGACTGACAATTAAAATATTGTTCAAGGATAACAAAACTTTCTCCGCCTGCTTCTTTTTCAAGTACCAGATCCCGATGGCACCGGTTACCCCCAGGATTGTTGCGATACCGGAAGAAAGCAGGGCGATAATCACGGTATTCAGCACAATGATGAGCAATCTTTTGTCGGAGAATAATTCCCTGTACCATTCCAGGGTAAAATCTTCAAAAGCATACATTTTACCGCCACTGTTAAACGAATAAAAGACGAGATAAAAAATCGGGGCATAAAGAATGAGCAACATAATCAGTAAATAAATGGTCGACGGTTTAAGCTTTTTCACTTTTGATCACCCGCTTCCGCTTTCCGGTGATGAGCATCGTCAACACCATAATGATGGTCAGAAACACAGCAATGGCAGAGCCCATACCCCAATCCCGGGTGACGAGGAAATGCTGTTCAACAGCTGTCCCGAGGGTGATCACCCGGTTTCCGGCGATTAACCGCGTCAGCATAAACAAGCTCAAAGCCGGAATAAACACCACCTGGCATCCGGCCTTTACCCCTTCAAACGTCAGGGGGAAAATTACCCGGCGGAATGTCGTCCAGCCCGATGCGCCCAAATCCTTCGATGCGTCAATCAATGACGGATTGATTTTATCGAGCGCGTTGAAAATCGGCAAAATCATAAAAGGAATGAAAATATAAACAGATACAAAAATAAAACTGAAATCGGTAAATAACAATTGCTTTTCGCCGATTCCCATGACTTCTAAAAGGGCATTGACCAGCCCGTGGCGCCCGAAAAGCCCGATAAAGGCATATGCCCTAAGTAGCAAATTAATCCATGAAGGCAAAATAATAAGCAACAGCCAGATCTGCTTATACTTCGTTTTCGTTAATAAATAAGCCGTCGGGTAGCTGATGAGCAATGTGATGGCCGTAATTAAAAAGGCATACCAGAAAGAGGTCAATGCCATCTTTAAATAGACCGGCGTAAAAAACTTTTTATAATTGGCCAACGTAAAATGGCCGTGAATATCCACAAATGAGTAATAAATGACGAGAATAATTGGAATAATGACAAATACAGCAATCCAGATGATGTAGGGAATCAAAAAAATATTTCTGCTTTTCTTTTCCATTTTATTCACCTTTACTGTCTTCATAGCTTTCCAGTCTTGCTTCAAACTCTTCTTCTGTTTCACCGTACCGCATTACATGGATGGCTTCCGGTTCGAAATACAGGCCGATTTCTTCACCGGGATTCACCCTTTTCGTCGAATGAATCATCCATTCATTTCCGTTCTCGTCATATCCGCAAATTTCGTAATGGACCCCGCGGAATAAAACCGAATCCACCTTCATTTTAAATTTGCCCTCGCTTACGGATGTAATGACTAAATCCTCGGGGCGGATGACTACTTCTACCGGTTCGTTTTCTTCAAACCCCCGGTCAACGCATTCAAACTGTTTACCGGCAAATTCAACGAGAAAATCGCGGATCATTCTGCCCTTAATAATGTTGGATTCTCCAATAAAATCCGCCACAAAACGATTGATCGGCTCATCATATATGTCCACCGGCGTTCCCCGCTGCTGGATCTTCCCTTCATTGAGCACAAAAATTTCATCGCTCATAGCCAGGGCTTCTTCCTGGTCATGGGTAACAAATACGAAAGTAATCCCGAGCCGCTTTTGCAATTCCCGCAGTTCATATTGCATTTCTGTCCGTAATTTTAAATCAAGCGCGGACAGCGGTTCGTCCAACAATAATACTTCCGGCTCGTTCACGATTGCCCGGGCGATGGCCACCCGCTGTTTTTGGCCGCCGGACATTCCGTGGATTTCACGGTTTTCAAACCCTTCCAGGTTGACAAAACGGAGCGCTTCCTTTACTTTCCGGTCTATTTCACGCTTGTTTAATTTTTTTATCCTTAAACCAAAGGCAACATTTTCATACACATTCAAATGGGGAAACAGCGCGTAATCCTGAAAAACGGTGTTCACCTGTCTTTTATTTGCCGGCACATTGTTCACCAGCTTACCGTTAATATAAATTTTTCCGCTCGTTGCCTCAATTAGCCCGGCAATCAGACGCAGGATTGTTGTTTTACCGCATCCCGATGGTCCCAGCAAAGTATAAAACTTTCCTCTTTCCATTTCAAAGCTGACATTATCGAGGATCGGCGGATCATCGTCATATTGTTTCGTTACGTTTTCAAAGCGGATAATCGTCTCAGCCATCGGTTTTCCCCCTTTATGAATAATGACTACAAATATGATTCGGTGGCCACTAATAGTATTTTGGAAATGCCGTCAAAATCATTCATTATCTGGTGTTCACTGGAAGCCTGAAAGTAAACGGTATCCCCTGTCTTGGCGTGGTATACGTTTCTTCCGAGTTTTACAGTAATCTGTCCTTCAATGACGTAAGCAAAAGTTTCGGACAGAGACGGTTCAAATTCTTTAAACTTCCCCTCCGGCCATAACGTAAGAAGGATCGGCTCCATTTCATGTTCATTCGAGTCGGGAACAAGCCATTCAATCTTATAACCGTAATCCTCATCGGTATATTCCGTCCGGTCGTTTTCGTCATACACCACTTTCTGGTTCATATCGAAATCATCAAAAAATTCCTTCGGCGTACAGCCCAGCACTTCCAATATAGAAAAGAACGTATCGATGGACGGCGAGCTTAAATCCCGTTCGATCTGGGAAATATATCCTTTCGTTAAATCGGTCCGCTCACCCAACTCTTCCTGGGTCAAGCCTTTTTTCAACCGTAAGTTTTTGATCTTCTTTCCTATACCCCTGTTCATATTTCCAACCCCATTTTCCGTTTACTATAAGTAAACTTCTGATAAAAAAAGTTTCCTATTTCTAAACATTATGTTTACTATATTTTTTACAGTTTTTAATTATACATTTTTTTCTTCCCGTTGCAATCCCTTTTTCTATTTTTCCCGATAAAAAAAGATCCTGTTGAAAAACAGGATCTGTACAGTATCGGCTTTTTAAACTTTAAAGTTTTGTACGGATTGATTTAAGCTTTCAATTTCTTTTTCAAGGGTTGCGGCGGATTGATGGATGTCTTTAATGGCGTCACTTGCTTCTTGTACGCTTGCCGATGCCTCTTCAATTCCGGCCGCGGATTCCTGGGTAATGGAAACAATGGATTCGAGGGAGTTCGTAATCGGCTTCGTTGAATCGAGCACTTCATACAGCAGACCGGACATGGACTCGATTTCATCGCTTACCTCATCGATGGACTTTAACATCGCACCGAATACTTCCCCGGTTTCATTCAACTGCCCTGTACCGTCATTGACAAGATTGTATCCATCATCAAGGGAAACGAGCACATTCTTGGATTCATTTTGGATTGAGGTTAATATTTCGTTAATATTGCTGATGGATGCATTCACTTGTTCTGCCAGCTTCCGCACTTCTTCCGCTACAACCGCAAAGCCCCGGCCGTGTTCTCCTGCTCGGGCTGCTTCAATGGAAGCATTTAATGCCAGTAAATTTGTTTGATCGGCAATTTCCTTGATCACGACAATCAGCTGATTAATATTCTTAATCTTGTCATTCAAGCCTTTGACCATATCCAATGATTCATGGATTTTCCTGTTAATCTCATCCATCTTTTGGATGGTGCTGTTCATCGAACTTCTGCCTTCCTGCGTCAGTTCAGTCATGTTTTCCGAAGTTTTCTTGGCATCCTGAGATTTATATACGACATCGGCAATGGTTTCCATGAAGGATTGCATTTTATCAAATAAATCATTGGCGGATGAAGCCTGGTTTTCCGATCCGGCGGCCAGTTCTTCCATTGTCGAAGCGATTTCCGATCCGCCTTTTTGCAGTTCATCCGAATTTTCCGCCAGCAGTTTACTGCGTTCCAATATTTGATCGGACACATCATGAATTTTGCTGATCATCGCATATAAATTGTCCCTCATCATGTTTACCGCTTTGCTTAATTGACCGATTTCATCTTTAGCTTCCGAATCCATGTTTTCCACTTGCAAGTTCCCGTGGGCAATTTCCTCGGCAAAATGAACGACCGCTCTCAATCTTTTTTCAATCGTCCGGCTGATCAAATAAAATAAAGCGACACCTATAACTGTAACGAGCACGATCGTAATTGCCAGTACGTTTATAATCCCTGCCAGTTGATTTTGTAATGTGATATCACTAACTTGTTCATTTAATTGGATTATCCGGTAAGCGGTAAACAAGGACGCAAGGAAAAATAGGAAAATAGTCCCTAATAACACAATGCGGTATTTCGTTCGTATTTTTAAATTGTCAAGAAACTGTAACAGTTTAAAGCTGTTATTTAACTTTTTCATCATTTATGACCTTCCTCCGGGTTCCGATGTAAAATTGAAACTTATTACCTATTCTATCACTTTTTAAAGCGCCATCAAGCGAATTCAACAAACTGTCAGTAATATAAAAAAATGTTGAAATCCGACCGGAGTCCTACCGGTGAATTTCAACATGAATTTTCTGTGTCACGGCTATAAGATTTTTATTGCCGGATTTAAATCTTGCATCCGTCCGGGCCGCAGTTTCCCCCCTGATCCTCATTTCCGGACATTTCGATAAAAGACGGCTGATCCTCCTCTTCCCATGCTTTTTGAAACGCATTGAGAAAAACTTCAACCGGCTGTGCCCCGGAAATAGCGTACTTGCGGTTGATGACAAAAAACGGTACCCCGCGAACGCCGATTTGCGCTGCTTCTTTCTCATCCGCACGGACTTCATCTCCGTATTCATCCCCTGCAAGCATCTTCTCCGTTTGTTCCTGCGACAGGCCGACTTCTTCCGCCAGCCGGATTAATGTTTCATGGTCAGCAATCCGTTTGGATTCGATAAAGTACGCTTTTAACAGCCGTTCGGTCATTTCATGTCCTTTTCCTCTGGCCTCCGCGAACTTTGCCAACCGGTGGGCGTCAAAAGTATTTTCGGGAGACAGCGTATCAAAATTATAATCGAGTCCGGCTTCCTTAGCCTGCCGGATGACATTCTCATTCATTTCCTTTGCCTGCTCGACACTGATTCCGTATTTTTCCGCCAAATGCTCATGGATGCTCACGGAATAGTCCGTTTTGCAATCCGGATCAAGTTCAAAACTTTTAAAAACCACTTCTACTTGATCTCTATGGGGAAACTGTTCCAAAGCGGCTTCCAGCCGTCGTTTTCCAATGTAACAAAATGGGCAGACATAATCCGACCACACTTCAATCTTCATCATTTCACCCCGTTTGTACTATGTATGTTTAATATACGTTTCCTATGTTAGCACGGAAATCTATTTTCCCTTAATCATATGCTTTATTTTTTATTTTCATCCTCCATATTTCCGGTGGATTTCACCGGCAGCCAAATCGTAAATTTTGTTCCTTTGCCTTTTTCACTTGCAACGTCAATTTTTCCATCATGCAAAATCACCAATTGTTTTACAATCGATAGCCCGAGGCCGAATTCCCCGAATGGATTTGACCTTCTCGACAGATCGGCTTTGTAAAAACGCCGCCATATATTTTCAATATCCGCAGGATCAATGCCGATGCCCGTATCTTCAATTTCAATGACCGTTTCCTCCCCGCTCATACGACCGCGTAAAATGATTGATCCGTTTTCCGTGAACTGGATACTGTTTTTTGTTATGTTCAGTAAAATTTGCACGAGTCGGTCATAGTCGGCATAAACATAAGGCTCACCCTCAACTTCGATTACAATTTCATTGTTCTTTTCCCTCGCCTGCATCGTCAATTGTTCTTTTATGATTTCCAAGATCTCCCGCAGGTCAATTTCTTCTTTTTGCAACCGGATTTGATTGGAACGGATTTTTTCATAATCCAGGTTTTCATTGACGAGGCGGATGAGACGTTTCGTTTCTTGGCGGACGAGATTCAGGCCTTTCTCCCTTTCCTCTTCCGGGATCATATCGTTGGCTATTCCTTCAATAATCCCGCTAATCGTCGTTAGCGGCGTCCGCATTTCATGGGATACATCCGCAATAAACTGTCTCCGGCGGTTTTCCAGGCTTTCAATTTCTTCCTGCGACTTATGCAATTGTTCAACCATCTTATTGAAATCCTTTGCCAGCTCACCGATCTCATCAAAATCCGAATCCCTGACCGTCACGGTATAGTCGCCTTTGGCAACTGCGGATGTCGCTTTCTTTAATTGGTCAATTCTCCGTACGTGGATTTTTGAAAGGACGAAGCTGATGAAAAACGAAATGAAAAGGGCGAACACCACAGTAATGATTAAATACTGGTTAAACTCGCTGACGATTTCCCTCAATCCGCTGACCGGCGCCGTCAGCACAATGCCGCCCAGTAAATACCCGTGTTTTTTATACGGTAAAATAACGAGGGATACCGCCTGGTCAAACCGGTTAAAGTCGACATGGACAATAACCTTTTCCCCTTTTTTAATTTTTCTCCATTCTTCATTGGTAAATTTTATTTGGACATTGTTTTTATCCGGGGGATAAATGATTTGTCCCTCAGCATCAAACATCGTGAGGAAAATATTCCGCTTTTCCAGGACCTTCTCATACTCCCGCAGCAAAATCGTGTTAGGAAAGAGGGTGGAATCGAGGTCTTCTAAAATGTTTTCACCGTAATTGACCAGTTCTTCTTCTTTATTTTTATATACTAACGTTTCCACATATTGGGAAACGAGTAAACTTAAAATGATAAACGCAATCGTTAAAATTCCGAAGTGGCTTAGCATTTGCTGGTGAAAAAATTTGAACTTCATTGTTCCACCTGCTCGTCAAATTTATAGCCGACTCCCCAAACCGTATGAAAGAAAGGCTGGTTTTCCTTTTCCAGTTTTTTTCTCAACCTTTTAATATGGACATCGACTGTCCGCTCATCACCATAAAATTGGTATCCCCACACCCGGTCCAAAATTTGCTCCCGGGAAAATACTTGCCGGGGATGTTGCAGGAAAAACAACAATAAATCAAATTCCTTCGGTGTTAAATTCGGCACCGGTTCGCCGTTCAGAAACACTTCCCGCGTATCTTTATTCACTTTAAAATGAACGGATTCTATAATATTTTCCTCCGTTTTTTGCTCGCTAGCATATTTTGCCCTTCTCGTGACCGCTTTGATTCTTGCCATTAACGTCAGCGGGCTGAACGGCTTTGTCACATAATCGTCCGCTCCCATCTCAAGGCCGAGAACCTGGTCGGACTCCGAATCTTTTGCCGTCAGCATAATAATCGGCACCCGGTTTTTATTTTCCCGTATTTTCCTGCAAATCGTTACCCCGTCCATTCCCGGAAGCATCCAGTCGATAATAATTAAGTCCCATTTTCCGCTGACCGCCCGCTCATACCCTTCTTTGCCGTCATGGACAAATTCCCCTTTAATTCCTTCTTTGATAAAGAACATCTCGATCATCGAGCAAACATTTTCATTATCTTCTATTACTAATACATTCATGTCCATCACTCCTGTGTGCGGCTTAAAAATTCCGTTCATTTAAAAATTAAAACTTGCATCCGAAAATATCAACTTTTTTTATTTTCATGTTTCATTCATTGTTTTTTCATACTTTTTTCATAATTATCCGTTACATTAAAAAATGTAATGGCTCTCCTTCCTTTTCATATTAAAGGGCTGCCCCTTCCCTTTGGCAGCCCCGTCCATGTAGCTTTTCTCACATTCCCCCTAACATAAATAAGTCTCCTCTTAATTAAAAAAAGGATTTGACCGGAAACTTCTTCCGGCAAATCCTTTTTTCTTTGCTCCTCCGTTACATATATAGAAAGAACAGAATAAGCAATGCGAGCACAATTCGGTATACCGCAAACGGCACCAGTTTAATCCGGTTGATTAATTTCAAGAAAAAACGTATGGACACAAGTGCAAAGATAAAGGCGCTGATAAAACCGGTGACGAAAAACGGCCAGGCATCCGCCGAGAAATATTCCCAATTTTTTACGAGGGAAAGAAAGCTCGCCCCCGCCATAATCGGTACTGCCATGATAAATGTAAAGTCTGAAGCTGCCCGGTGGCTGAGCCCCATGATGACTCCCCCGGAAATCGTTGCACCGGAGCGGGAAAAACCCGGCCACAACGATAAACACTGAAACAAACCGATATAAAACGCCTGTTTATATGTAATTTCGTCCACCGTCTCCACGGAAGGGCGTTTACCGCTGTACCGGTCAGCAATAATCATAAGCACGGCACCAAAAATTAATGCCAGGACAACGTAATTAACAGAAAATAAATATTCATCAATGATGTCTTCAAAAAAGAAACCTAAAACGGCCGCTGGGAGCAAACCAGTGATAATATGTGACAGCCTCAATCGGGCCGGAGGTTTATCCCCCAGTTTATAAACTTTCTTTCCCAGACCGAGCAAATCAAGAATTCGCTCTTTAAATACAACAACGACTGCAAGAATCGAGCCGAGCTGAATGACAACTTTAAACGTGTTGGCGACATAACCGCTACCTAAAAATTCTTTTGACTGCAACCAAAGATCATCAACAATAATCATATGGCCCGTCGATGAAACCGGGGCAAATTCCGTTAACCCTTCCACCATTCCCAAAATTAACGCCTTTATAAACCCGACAAGATCCATCATGAAAGCTCCCTCATTTTCAAATAGAAACATAATCTATCTCCGGTTTTTTGAGCGCTGGAAAAAATAAACGATAACAGCGACAACCGAAAGTGCGATCAGCAGGTAAACAATATTGGAGTAGATATCAAGGTAATAGACGACGATTTCCCAGGACTCACCCAAAAGCGCCCCTAAAGCAACGAGAACGGAATTCCAAATGATTGTACCGATGGTCGTGAAAAAGAGGAACAAAGGAAAATTCATATGGGACATGCCTGCAGGAATGGAAATCAAGCTCCGGATCAGAGGGACCATCCGGCAAAAGAACACGGTCCAATAGCCGTATTTTTGAAACCAGCGGTCCGCTTTACGGACATCTTCCTGTTTTATCCTTAATATATGTCCCCAGCGCCCGACAATATACTCCAGTTTTTCAATATCCACAATCCGTCCGATTCCGTATAAAATGATTGCTCCCGCAACAGACCCAGCGGTGGCCCAGATGATGACGCCCAAAACGGTTAAGTTGGTTTTCGTTGTCATAAAGCCGCCGAAGGTAAGAATTACTTCAGAGGGAATTGGCGGAAAAATATTTTCCAGACAAATTAATAAAAACACACCGATATAACCGAATTGTTCCATTATATCTGTAATCCAGCCTTCCATTTTTACCCACCTTTAAACTTGTACATATTCAAATATATTTATATTCCGAAAAGTTTATTCGAATCCAAAGGAACCGGTCTCCAGACAAATTCTTTTATATCATATCATCAATCCGGCAATTCCGGAAGGACGGCATGAAAAAGGCGGGATTCAATCCCGCCTTTTCCTCTCCTACCAGCGATGAGCTTTTGCATCACTTCTCAAAATAATTTTATCCAATGTCATTTGTGTTTGACCGTTTACCTGTGATTTAAAGCGTTTCGGCCTTGTCCAATTGTGACGGAACAACCTGGATGTCGGTTCCGTTCGGTCATTAAAACGCATCGGATCACTCCCTGGCAGGATTCGATATTCTTTCAATAGAAAGAATATCACTCATAGTATGTGAAACCGGACCAAAAATATAATTGTTACAAATATTAACAAAAAAAGCATATTTTTTGTCATTTCATGCCGAAATTTGTAAAATAGCGTTAACAATTCCCAGAATTTTTTCGACAAACTTAATTATTGTTACATAATTTCTTTAAATGACATTTTTATCCTTAACCAATTTGTAACAATTAAGAGCTTCCATTTCCATTTTTTTGGTTTACAATATATGTGTAGTGTTAACTATACTGTGATAATTCAGTTCGCTGAAATGTAAAATGATTTCCCTTTTATTCACCAGCGTTGTAACATTTTTGTAAAACAGCCAATATTTTTGTCTGATTTGTTAACACAATCAGCAAAAATATTGGCTGTGCTCTGCTTTTTTAGATTCTACTATTTTTGAAGAAAGGGAGAGTCATATGAAAAAGAGGAAAAGCCTGTTGTTGTCGGCTCTTTCAGTCTTTCTCGTCACTTTGCTGAGTGGCTGTGAACTGGCTGAAGTCATCGTTTTTAATCCAAAGGGACCGCAGGCGCAAAAAATCCTTGATTTAATTAACTGGTCTCTGTTTTGGATTGGACTCATCGTGGCTGTAGTTTATATCTTATTTGTGATCTTTGTTTGGAAATACCGCGCCCGTCCTGAAAATGAAAACTATGAACCGCCACAGGAGAAAGGCAACAAAGTTGTCGAGACAATCTGGACGGCCATTCCGGTTATCATTGTTATTTTGCTTATGATTCCTACGGTTACAACTTTGTATGATCTGGAAGAAGTACCCGAAGGATATGAAGATGAAGAACCGTTGGTGATCCATGTAACTTCAGCGGACTGGAAATGGATCTTCAGCTATCCTGAAGAAAACATTGAAACCGTTAACTATATTAATATTCCTGTAGACCGCCCCATTTTGTTCAAATTAACTTCGGCGGGAACCATGCAATCATTCTGGATTCCACAGCTTGCCGGCCAAAAATACACAATGGCAAGAATGGAAGTGGAACTGACTGCTGTGGCTGAAGAAGAGGGAACATACTGGGGCAGAAATACAAGCTTCAACGGCCAGGGATTCACGGAACAAGAATTTGAAGTGAATGCTATGAGCCAGGAAGAATTTGATGCCTGGGTAAAAGACGCACAGCAAAACGCTCCGAAATTGACAGAGGAAATGTATGCAAAAATACTTGAACCGTCACATATGGGTAAAGAAACATATTCCAATACTCATCTTGAATGGGTTGACCATGGTGACCACCATGCCAAAACATACTTAAACCCTGAGATGTACCGTCTCGACTACGGTTATCCTGGTAAAACCTTTTATGAGGAACATGACCGGGTGATCAAACAACACAGTGCCGGAAGTAATGATGGAGGTGGCCACAGTGGACATTAAATGGGATAAGATTTTAGTTACCGGCGATCCGTTGATTTTGGCCTCACAAATCGCTATTGTGCTGACGATGATTGGTATCGTCGTAGGGCTCACCTATTTTAAGAAGTGGGGCTACTTATGGAGAGAATGGTTGACTTCCGTTGACCATAAGCGTATCGGTATTATGTACATGATCATGGGTGTCCTGATGTTCTTCCGCGGCGGAGTTGACGGCCTCATGATGAAGGCACAAACAGCCGTGCCGGAGAATACTTTCCTGGATGCCCAGCACTATAACGAAGTGTTTACCACCCACGGCGTAATCATGATCCTGTTCATGGCTATGCCGATGTTAATCGGGATCATGAACATTGTCGTACCGTTGCAAATCGGTGCACGGGACGTTGCATTTCCGCAAATGAACTTGCTCAGCTTCTGGCTGACGTTTGCAGGTGCATTGCTCTTTAACATTTCTTTCGTTGTCGGTGGATCACCCGATGCAGGCTGGACATCCTACTTCCCACTGGCAGGTAAGGAATTTACACCGGGAATTGGTAACAACTATTACATGGTTGCCATTCAGATTGCCGGTTTCGGTACATTAATGACAGGTATTAACTTTATCGTTACCATCTTGAAATTGCGCGCACCCGGCATGACATTAATGAAAATGCCGATGTTTACGTGGACAACGCTGATCACATCCCTGATCATCGTTATCGCATTCCCGATCTTTACGATTGCTCTGTTACTGGGTGCATTAGACCGTATTTACGGCGCTCACTTCTTTACAGTTTCAGCCGGCGGTCTCGATATGCTCTGGGCCAACCTGTTCTGGTTATGGGCTCACCCTGAAGTGTATATCGTTATTTTACCGGCGTTCGGTATTTACTCAGAAATTGTTGCGACCTTTACGAAAAAGCGCCTTTACGGATATACGTCCATGGTTCTTGCGATTGTTATCATTTCTGTATTGAGTATGCTCGTATGGGTCCACCACTTCTATACAATGGGTGTCGGACCAGCAGTTAACTCTGTATTCTCAATCACAACGGCTGCAATTGCCATTCCGACGGGAGTTAAGATCTTTAACTGGCTCTTTACGATGAGAAAAGGCCGGATTGAGTTTACTCAACCGATGATGTGGACACTCGCCTTTATCCCGACCTTTACCATCGGTGGGGTTACGGGTGTTATGCTCGGTATGGCGGCGACAGACTTCCAATACCATAACACACTGTTCCTTGTCGGTCACTTCCACTATGCGTTAATTCCGGGCGTTGTGTACGCCGTATTCGCAGCGATTTACTACTGGTGGCCGAAAGTATTCGGATTTAAGTTAAGCGAGAGAATCGGAAAATGGCATTTCTGGCTGTTTAACATCGGATTTAACTTGACGTTCTTCCCGTTCTATTTGCTGGGATTAATGGGTGCAGCAAGACGGATGTATACGTACTCTGCAGAATCCGGATTCTTCCCGCTGTACTTCATTTCTGCAGTCGGTGCGTTCATTATGGCAGCAGGATTTGTCGCTTTTGCTTACAACATTTATTGGAGTACACGTTATGCCAAACGGACGACCGCAAACGATCCGTGGGGCAATACAAGAACGCTGGAGTGGGCTACGGCAACGCCTGTTCCGCATTACAACTTTGCAGTCATCCCTGAAGTCCGTGACGTTGACGCTTACTGGGATATGAAGAAAAATGGGGATAAGTATCTGACGCTTGAACCGAAAGATATTAAGCCGATCCATCTGCCGAATAACTCCGGACAGCCTTTCTATATGGGTATGATGGCATTCCTTGCTGGGCTGTTCCTGGTATTCGAACTGAAAGTCCTGTTCTATATTTTCGCTGCTCTCTTCTTCGCAGGAATGATTTACCGCTCTTTCGACTATGACGAGGGTTATTACGTTCCTGTGGAAGAAATCATCGAGAAAGAGCGCACCTGGAGGGATGATTCCAAATGGAAAGCAAATTAGTAAAATATCCTGTTCCGACTGAATACCAGTCGGAACAGGGGAAGCTGAATATACTTGGTTTCTGGATTTTTATTGCCGCAGAAATTGCCCTGTTTGCTACTCTGTTTGCAGTGTACGGCGTTCTTCATCCAAGAACGGCTAATGGACCGTCCGGAGCAGAAATTTTCGTCATCAAAGACGTGGTCATTCAGACGCTCTTGCTGTTAACCAGCAGCTTTACTGCCGGACTTGTTATCCATCAAATGCGCCAAGGAAGTGTAAAAGGTCTGGTAACATGGTTCGTTATCACACTTTTGCTGGGTGGCGGCTTCTTGTTCATGGAAATCAGGGAGTTCATCCATTATGTGGAAGTCGGCGCAGCACTTCAGGTCAGCGCCTTTACATCCAGCTTGTTAACTACGCTGGGAACCCACGGTGCCCACGTAACCCTAGGATTGATTTGGGGAATTTGCCTGATCATTCAAATGCTGCAAAGAGGCATTACACCGAAAACGGCAAGCAAAGTTCATATTTGGGGAATTTACTGGCACTTCCTTGACGTTGTTTGGATCTTTATCTTTACATTCATCTATGTAGGGGGGTTAATCTAATATGAACACGGAAAAATCCTTCCCCTATAGTCATATCGTCGGTTACTTAATCTCACTTGCATTAACGTTGGCAACCCTTTTAGTTGCTTTTAAAACTGCGCTTCCAAAAGGAACGATCATGCTTATCCTTGCTGCTTTTGCTGTTGCCCAGGCAGGATTGCAGCTCGTGATGTTCATGCATATGACCGAGGGTGAAGACCGGGATTCCAAAGTTGTACACACCATTTATGCCATCTTTATGGCAGCAGTCATTGTTTTCGGATCCATTTGGGTACTGACAGCAGGTCACCCGATTTACTAATATTTACAAACGATCCCACGTTTTCCGTGGGATCGTTTTTTTTCATTTCTCATTCTTTATATTTCATTAACATTGAGAAACAAAAATTGCCGGTGATACAATGGAATAAACTTATCAGATCATTACATATAATCCCGGGAGGTAGAAAAGTGAGAGTTTTGACAACGTTTTTACAAACCGCTCTGATCTTTCTCTTTTATTTCGCAGGTCAATTCATCCAAAATTGGTTCAATCTCCCCATTCCGGGAAGTATTATCGGTCTTTTGCTTCTTTTCCTTTTGTTAACTCTAAACATCATACCGGAAAACTGGGTGAAAGACGGGGCCAATCTCTTGTTATCTTTAATGATGTTTTTTTTCGTACCGGCAACCGTCGGGATCATGAATTACTTTCATATCTTTCAAGGCAAAGGGATCCTGCTTGTTATGGCCATCATACTCAGCACATGCCTCGTTTTTATCGGTTCGGGATATATTTGCGAAAAAGGGACGAAACAGACGGTTAAAGAAAAGGAGAATTATATGGCATGAAAATTTTAACAGCAGTCGGAATGATAATTTTAACCATTGTTTCCTTTATTATTGCCAAAAAAATGTATACCACTTTTAAACGGCCGCTTTTCAATCCGACTTTAATGTCAACTATTCTCGTCATTTTGTTTTTATTACTGTTTAATATTCCGTATGAAACCTACATGACCGGCGGAAAGTGGATCCAAACGCTCCTCGGGCCGTCCATTGTCGCCCTGGCATACCCGCTTTATAAACATAAAGCACTGCTCTCGGAAAATATCTGGCCGGTATTTTTAAGCATCTTTACAGCGGTTGTCGTGAACTTCCTCACTGTTTGTTTTTTCTTATGGATGCTCGGGTATACGGAAGAAATGATCTTAACTTCATTGCCAAAGTCGGTTACAACTGCCGTAGCCATTCAAATTTCAGACCAGATCGGCGGAATTCCGTCCTTAACCGCCGTATTGGTCATGATTGCCGGATTTACCGGTGCGGTCATCGGACCGTATTTAGTCAAATTATGCAAATTTGACCATGACCTGGCGCGGGGTATGGCCTACGGCAACGCCTCCCATGCGATCGGTACAACTAAAGCTCTTGAACATAGTCCGGAATCCGGATCGGCCGGTTCGGCGGGAATGATTTTAACGGCCATTTTCAGTTCCATTATGATTCCGGTTTTGATCTGGGTCTTTTTTCTGTAAAAAAATCCCTTAAGGCATCAGCCTTAAGGGAAAACCGGGAAAGTGACGCAAGTCAGCCTAAATATGAGAGCACTTCCTTCATTACAACGGACAGGGTATCCCAAAATCCGAGAAGTTCAAACAAAACGGCGGTAATGGCCACCGGGGCCGCAAAACGCACCAAATTATACCATGTGTTAAAAAGCGGTTGCGGCAGCAATGTACCCGTGCCAAGTTCCTTCATTAACACGGTTCTGTCTATTTTATTCGGTACAAACAATGCGATGAGCAACGCACCGGCAGGCAATAAAATATTGCTTACCAAATAATCCGCCGCATCAAAAATAATTTTATTAAAAATCAGAATATCGCTCCAAGGACCATAGGATAAAGCCGACGGAATGCCAGCAAGAAAGATGGCGGCGCCGGTAATCCAAGTCCATTTTTTCCTCTTTTGCGGATCCCCTTTCGTAATAACGGCTACGGTGACTTCCAACATGGAAAATGCGGAAGTTAAGGCCGCAAACAAAAATAGTACGAGAAAGGCAAAAAAGAATACCATTCCGAAAGGCAGCCGGTTAAATATATTCGGCAAAACTTCGAATAACAACACCGGACCCGCATCCGGCTCCAAACCGAAGGAAAATACTGCAGGGAAAATCGCCAACCCGGCGAGAATAACAACAAAAATGTTCATCATCACGATGGACAGGGCAGATTTCGTCAAATTGGCGGATTTTGGCACATATGAACTGTATGTAACCATAACGGAAACCCCGACACTTAATGTAAAAAACGCCTGCCCCAAAGCCAGTAAAACGGTCTCCGCGGTGATTTTTGAGAAATCCGGGAAAAATAAAAATTTGATCCCTTCCAGGGCTCCCGGCAATGTTAACGACCGGACCACAAGGATGACAAAAATAATAAAAAGTGCGGGCATCATCAGCTGACTGGCCTTTTCAATCCCCTTCTGCACACCTTTTGCCACTATGGCAATCGTGATGAACATGAAAATAAAGTGCACGCTGATGCTGATCCACGGGTTGGAAATCGTTTCCGCAAATAACCGGGAATATTCAACGCTTTTCAGTCCGTTTAATCTTCTCGTCAACGTATTGATAATGTAACTGATAATCCAGCCGCCGATGACACTGTAATAAGAAAGCAAAATAAAACATGTAATCATCCCGAGATAGCCGACGTAATACCATTTCGTACCCGGGGCGACTGTTTTATATGCTCGGATGGCATCCCCCTGGGTGCTGCGACCTAAAACAAATTCGGATCAGTAGCATTGCATTAAATTAATTTTTAAAAGTCAAGCCTTTTTATAAAAAA
>CALGYZ010000092.1 GCA_937934645.1 uncultured Bacillaceae bacterium
AGAATTAAGGAAATAACATGACACAATTGGTATGAAAAGTAAATATAGTATATAATTATTAATTGTATACTATGTATTTTTTGTGAATTCGGGTGGTGAGAAAAATAGAACTGTCGAAACGGCAAGAAAAAATTTTGGAAATCGTAAAAGAAAACGGACCGATTACCGGAGAACATATTGCTGAAAAATTAAATTTAACCCGGGCCACATTGCGCCCGGATTTAGCCATTTTAACAATGGCCGGATTTTTGGATGCAAGACCGCGGGTAGGTTATTTTTATACAGGGAAAAGTAAGACACAACTTTTGTCCGAAAGCATAAAAAAAATAAAGGTCAGTGAATATAAGTCACTGCCAGTGGTTGTGAACGAAAATGTAACTGTATACGACGCGATTGTTACCATGTTTTTGGAAGATGTCGGCACATTATTTGTTGTGGATGATAACAATTTGCTTTCCGGAGTACTGTCCAGAAAAGACTGTCTGAGAGCTAGTATCGGTAAGCAAGATCTGAATAACGTACCCGTTCATATTATTATGACGAGAATGCCGAATATCGCCATGTGCAAAAATGATGACGCATTAATTGACGTTGCGGAAAAATTGATGGAAAAACAAATCGATGCAGTGCCGGTCGTAAAAGAAAAGGATGACGGCTATGAAGTCATCGGCCGGGTAACGAAATCTAATATAACGAGGGCTTTTGTTACATTATTCAAAGATGATAAATAAGGAGATGATGACTTTCCAATGGCAAATCCTCCGATATATATCGTATCCGATTCAGTAGGGGAAACTGCAGAACTGGTGACAAGGGCTGCCATGAGCCAGTTTAACGGGGCAACCGTTGAGATGCAAAGGATTCCGTACGTCGAAGACTTTTCAACCATTGATGAAGTGATATCCCTTGCTAAATTAAATAAAGCACTCATCGTTTATACCCTGGTAAAACCAGAAATAAGAAAATATTTACAAGAACAGGCAAAAAAGGAAAATATATTCGCCTTTGACATTTTAGGACCGTTGATTGACAAATTTCAAGAAACTTCAGGTGTGACTCCGCGGAATGAACCGGGACTTGTACGGAAATTGGATGACGATTATTTTAAAAAAATTGAAGCGATTGAGTTTGCTGTAAAGTATGATGATGGAAAAGATCCGAACGGAATATTAAAGGCGGATATTGTCCTCATCGGAGTTTCCCGTACGTCGAAAACCCCGCTTTCACAATTTCTGGCTTTAAAAAGGTATAAAGTGGCCAACGTTCCAATTGTACCAGAATTGGAACCGCCTGAAGAGCTCTTTAAAATTGATCCGAAAAAATGCATCGGGTTAAAAATCAGTCCTGAAAAATTAAATCATATCCGGAAAGAAAGGCTCATCTCCCTCGGTCTCAGTGAAACTTCCAGATACGCGACGATGGAAAGAATTAAAGAGGAATTGGATTATTTCCATAAAATTGCAGAAAAAATCGGTTGCCGGTTAATTGACGTAACAAATAAAGCTGTTGAAGAAACGGCAAATATTATCGTCAATTATTTGAATGAGTAATACAGGTAAAAAAAGATCCGAATCCCCGGATGATCATGCATTCCCCCTTTGGGTCTGAATTGCAATAAATTCAACATGCTTTTCTCCGGTTTCCGAATAATGTACAAATCGAATCAGGGCTGTTCCGTGTTGATGTGAACGTCTGTACACAATTGCCGGCTACAGCCCTTTAATATGTTTTGATGTGTGGAAAAAAAATTTGTTTATATTATAATAAAAAATTGCAGGTTTTATGTTTAGACTTAGCTATTTAAGAATAAACTGAATAATGGATTTCTAATATCAACGGGGCTATATTTTTCGACATGATTATTGCAAAAGATGTTAATAAAGCAAAAAGGCTGCTTATTTTTTGATTTTTTATGATAAATGCATATCTAGGAAGGAATATACAGAGGTATGTAGAATTATTATATTGACCGTAAAATATAACACCATTCCATAAATTTTCCCATTTCCCCCGGTGATTTTTTATACAAAAAAATGTCGAAAGATGCAGGATTTTTCAATTTTAAATCGAATTATTAATATTGTGTACGGAGAGGTTCTCATGGCAGCACGCATTCCTGAGGATAAGATCAAAGAAATCAGCCGATCCGTTGATATTGTTGATGTGGTTAGCGAATATGTCCATTTAAAAAAACAGGGACGGAACTATTTCGGTTTATGTCCCTTCCATGATGAAAAAACACCGTCTTTTTCAGTTTCCCCGGAAAAACAAATTTTTTATTGTTTTGGCTGCGGTCAAGGGGGAAATGTTTTTTCATTCTTAATGGACATCGAAGGCATTTCATTTCAAGAGGCAGCCGTCAAATTAGCAAACCGCGCAAACATTCCGTTGCAAATTAACTACTCTCATTCGAGAAGAAGAGTTCCGGATCAGCATGAGAAGATGATGGAAGCCCATGAATTGTTAAGGCAGCTGTATCATCATCTGCTTGTCAATACGAATAAAGGACAGGAAGCATTACAATATTTACAAAAACGGAACTTTTCCCAAGAGATCATTGAAGAGTTTCAAATCGGTTATTCCCTGGATGAATGGGACAGCAGTTTAAAGTTTTTGAAATCAAAGGGATTTTCGGAAGAATTGCTGGAAAAAGCCGGGCTCGTTATAAAAAGTGAAACGAATGAGTCGTATTATGACCGTTTCCGGGGAAGAATTATGTTTCCCATAACGGATCACAAAGGAAATACCGTTGCTTTTTCCGGCCGGGTGATTGACGGCGGTGAACCGAAATATTTAAACAGTCCCGAAACCCCGATTTTTCGCAAAGGACAAATTTTATTCAACTTCCACAGGGCAAGGCCCGCAATACGTAAAAAACGGACCGTCGTCATATTTGAAGGTTTTGCTGACTGCATAGCAGCATACAGCGCGGGAATTGAACATAGTATATGTACGATGGGAACAGCGCTTACGGATGAACAAATTCATACTATCAAAAGAAATGCTGAACGGGTCATCCTGTGTTTTGATTCAGATTTACCGGGACAAAAGGCGACATTAAAAGCAGGGGAAATGCTCCAGAATTCCGGTTGCCTTGTCCAAGTTGCCATACTTCCCGATGCAAAAGATCCAGATGAATACATCCGGAAAAAAGGAAAACAATCTTTTATTAACCGGGTAATCAATGAAAGCATTACATTTATGGCTTTCAAAATGAAATATTACCGGAGGGGGAAAAATTTACAAAACGAAGCGGATCAAATTTTATATATTGATCAGGTACTTCGGGAGCTTTCAAAGATTGATAACGCCATTGAGAGAGATGTATATATACGGCAATTGGCCGAAGAGTTCTCATTGTCTCTGGATGCGTTAAAACAACAACAACGAAAAATATATTATGAACTGAAAAAAAATACCCGAAACAAAAATGGGACAGAAAAAGAAAAACGATTTTCTCCCGTCATAATAAATAAACAACTGCCAAACCGTTTTGTAAATGCAGAGAGAATGTTGATTGCCCATATGCTAAAAAGTGCCTCATTTACGGAACGGGTGCGGAATACATTGAAGGAAACACCTTTTTCCGTAGATGACCATCAGGCGATTGTTACTTACTTATATGCATATTATGAAGAAGGAAATGAGCCTGATCTTAACCATTTTCTTAACTTTATCAATGACAGACATTTGAAACAGCTTGTCGTCGAGATCGGCATGATTCCCGCCGGCAACGAAGTATCCGACAGGGAATTTCAGGACTATATTAAACATGTGATGAATCAACATATATTGTTAAAGATAAAAGAGAAGGAAAAAGAAAGCAAGGAAGCTGAACGCGAAAAAAATTTTAAAAAAGCAGCAGAAATTGCAAATGAAATCATAAAATTAAAAAGATCACTTTAACTGTTTGATTGTTGGAAGGAGGGGAACTAATGGCTGAAAAATCAGCACGTTCCAGAGAAGATGCCGAACTTACTCTTGAACAAGTGAAAGATGAATTAATGGAGTTGGGTAAAAAGCAGGGAGAACTTTCCTACGATACCATTGCGAACAAATTGTCGAAATTTGATCTGGATTCTGAACACATGGATGAGTTTTACGACCAATTAACGGAAGAAGGAATTCAACTGATCGAAGAAAGAGAAGATGCTGAAAAAACGGAAGATGAAGAAGAAGAGGAATTCGATCTGAATGATCTGAGTGTTCCCCCGGGCGTAAAGATTAATGATCCGGTCCGGATGTATTTAAAAGAGATCGGCAGGGTCGATCTTTTAACTCCCGAAGAAGAAATCGAGCTTGCCAAACGTATTGCCGAGGGCGACGAAGAGGCTAAAAGAAAATTGGCAGAGGCCAACTTAAGACTTGTTGTCAGTATCGCAAAAAGATATGTCGGCCGCGGAATGCTCTTCCTCGATTTAATCCAAGAAGGAAATATGGGCTTAATTAAAGCTGTTGAAAAGTTTGATTATCGGAAAGGGTTCAAGTTCAGTACCTATGCAACCTGGTGGATCCGTCAGGCAATTACAAGGGCAATCGCTGACCAGGCACGGACGATCCGCATTCCGGTCCATATGGTGGAAACGATAAACAAACTGATCCGTGTCCAACGTCAATTATTGCAAGACTTGGGCAGAGAACCGACACCGGAAGAGATTGCGGAAGAAATGGACTTAACTCCGGAAAAAGTCCGTGAAATCTTAAAAATTGCCCAAGAGCCCGTATCATTGGAAACACCGATCGGGGAGGAAGACGATTCCCATCTCGGTGACTTTATTGAAGACCAGGACGCGACATCACCTTCGGATCATGCGGCATACGAAATGCTGAAAGAACAACTGGAAGATGTCCTGGATACATTAACTGACAGAGAAGAAAATGTATTGCGTCTCCGTTTTGGTCTTGATGACGGGCGTACTCGGACGTTGGAAGAAGTAGGAAAAGTTTTTGGAGTCACCCGTGAAAGAATTCGCCAAATTGAAGCGAAAGCATTAAGAAAATTGAGACATCCAAGCAGAAGCAAACGTCTGAAAGACTTTTTGGAATAAAATTTTCTGAGCCGGTTTGCATCAGGCAAACCGCTTTTTTTTTACATTTTTTGATAAAGCATTAACATTTCTTGAGATATATTTTAAAGAAAACCGTTTCAATTTGCAAATACCGGATGAAAGAAAATGAAAGCGTTGTAAAAATATATTTGAATTCATTATATATTCTAACAAGTGTAAAATCAATTGCTAATAATGAAAACAGGAACATGTACATATATATATACGGGAGATTGGTACAAAATGAATAAAGGAGGAGAGGGATATGGATTATGAGCTGACGGAAGAGCAGCTGATGATCCGGGATACGATTCGTGAGTTTGCACAGGAAGAAGTGGCAAAAGATGTTTTGGAAAGGGACCGGAAAAAGGAATTTCCTAAAGATATTTTTAAAAAGCTGGCTGAATTAGGTATGATGGGACTTCCCTTTCCGGAAGAGTATGGCGGTGCCGGTGCGGATACAATTAGTTTTGCAATTGTTGTAGAAGAACTGAGCAAAGTTTGTGCTTCTACGGGAATTACCTATTCTGCCCATATTTCACTTGGCGGAGAGCCGATCAATTTGTTCGGTACAAAAGAGCAGAAAGAAAAGTATTTAGTTCCTCTGTGCATGGGTGAGTCCCTTGGAGCTTTCGGACTGACTGAACCTGAAGCGGGATCGGATGCGGGAGGAACAAGAACGACTGCAGAACTGAAGGACGGTTCGTTTGTGATTAACGGGAATAAATGCTTCATTACGAATGCCAGTTATGCAAAATTTTTAGCGTTAACAGCCGTAACGGGATGGAAGAATGAAAAAAAAGAAATCAGTGCAATTATTGTTCCGACAGATGCTGAAGGATTTTATATTTACGACAATTATGAAAAGATGGGATTACATGCTTCGAATACGACCGAATTAGTATTGGAAAATGTCACAGTACCTGAAGAAAATTTACTTGGAAAACGCGGCGAGGGGTTGAAACAATTTTTAAGGACTCTTGACGGCGGAAGAATCGGAATTGGTGCAATGGCTGTCGGAATTGCTGTCGGTGCATATGAAAGAGCATTGCAATATGCAAAAGAAAGAAAACAATTTGGAAGAAGGCTCGCTGATCACCAGGTGATTCAATTTAAACTGGCAGATATGGCCATGAAGATTGAATTGGCGCGGAATATGGTATATAAAGCTGCATGGCTGAAAGACCGGGGCAGGCCGTTTACGAAAGAAGCAGCAATGTGCAAACTTTTTGCATCTGAAATGTGCATGGAAGTCACAAGGGACGCGGTTCAAATCCACGGCGGAAACGGATATATGAAAGAATATCATGTGGAAAGATATATGCGTGATGCCAAGCTTCTCGAAATTGGCGAAGGAACATCAGAGGTCCAAAGAATGGTGATCGCCAGACAAATAGGACTTTGATTTTCATTTCTCCTGAAAATATCAGCAATGGGTTTTTATTTTTTTGAATATAAAGTAAAATATGAATAGTCAGTATACAGATGGACAAGAACGGCAAAGGGGAGAGAGGGATGAAAAAAAATGCACTTATTCCCTATTTATTAATTATGGTATTGGGGCTGGGATTGGTGGTAGCACTCTCTTTCATCGGACTGGCTGACATGAAGAAGAATAAAGCAGAATCAGTAGGCGGAAGTGAAGATTCCGCGGCAGCAGCAACGCCTGAAGAAATATATACGAGCTCATGTATGTCCTGCCATGGTACGGAATATGAAGGTGGAATGGGACCGGAATTAAAAAACGTTGAAGAGCGTTTATCTGAGGAAGAAATTAAAGATGTATTAAAAAATGGACGCGGTGCCATGCCGGGGGATCTCGTACCGGAAGAGGTTTTGGATGATATGACTGAATGGCTGATTACGTTAGAATAAAAGCGAGGAACATAATTTTTAAATGTTAAAATTAGGTTCATGCAGCATCCATAACTTTTTGATGGATGCTTTTTTGTTGAATTGAATTTCCTTCCAAATTCCTGTAATTTTATATATAGATTCCATAGAAAGTATGGTGAGACTGATTAATGGTCAAAATATCCAAGCGTTTGAAAACAATAGCACAATACATACCAGAAAACAGTGTGCTTGCGGATATCGGATCGGATCACGCTTACCTGCCTGTTTTTGCAGTAGAAAAAGGACTGGCAAAAAAAGTCATTGCAGGAGAAATTGCAGACGGTCCGTATCAATCCGCATTATCAAATGTAAAGGAAGCCGGATACGGCGATGTTATCCGTGTGCGGAAAGGCGACGGATTGTCTGTGATCCGTAATGATGACGGGGTGGATTGTATAACGATTGCAGGTATGGGCGGCACGTTGATCGTTTCAATTCTGGAACAAGGAAAAGAAAAATTAAAAGGAGTAAAACGGATAATTTTACAACCAAATATAGCAGCCGATACCGTCCGCAGCTGGTTAATAAATAATAATTGGGAACTGACCGGTGAAACCATAATTCAGGAAGATCGCCACATTTACGAAATTTTGATTGCTGAACCGGGTGACGGAAGCAATCCGTATTCCAAAGAGCAGGATAAAGAAATTTTTTTTGGCCCGTTTTTATTGAAAGAAAAAAATTCGGCATTTCAAACGAAATGGAAAAATGAATATAACAAATGGAAAAAAATTATCCGCGAGTTGGAAAATGCGGTTGATCATGAGGAAGCCATGGAAAAGAAAAACCGCTTAAGTAAATATATACGCTGGTATGAGGAGGAATTTACTGATGAAGCAACCAAACGGCAATGAAATCATTCAGTTGTTCGAACAATTTGCACCGAAACATTTGGCACTGGACGGAGATAAAATCGGACTTCTGATCGGGACGTTAAACAAACCGGTAAAAAATATTTTAATTGCCCTTGATGTGACCGATGAAGTTGTGGATGAAGCAATCGAAAAGAATGTCCAGTTAATCATCAGCCACCATCCGCTCATCTACCATCCGTTAAAAACAATCCGCACTGAAGATGCTTATGGAAACATAATTACAAAATTGATTAAGCATGATATAGCCGTTTATGCCGCCCATACGAATTTGGACATTGCTGACGGCGGTGTCAACGACATGTTATGTGAAAAATTGAAAATACAAAATCCGGAAGTGCTTGTCCCAACATATGAAGTCCAATTGAGGAAACTAGTTGTTTTTGCACCGAAATCCCATGCGGAAGCAATCCGTAAAGCCCTCGGCGATGCAGGTGCAGGCGCAATTGGAAATTATACCCATTGCTCCTTTTCCGCCGAAGGCTACGGCCGGTTTCTGCCCGGGGAAGGTACCAATCCGTTTATCGGTGAAGCAGGCCGGATTGAAGCGGTTGAAGAGGAAAGAATCGAAACGGTATATCCGGTAACGATTGAAAAGCAAGTGATCAAAGCGATGCTGGATGCCCATCCTTATGAAGAACCGGCGTACGATATTTATCCACAGGAATTAAAAGGGCCTGTCTATGGTCTTGGAAGAATCGGTCATCTGGAAACAGAAATGACATTAAAAGAGTTTTGTGAATTTGTTAAAGAATCGCTTGATGTCCCACAGGTACGTGTTACGGGAAACTTGTCTGACAAGGTGCGGAAAGTCGCCGTCATTGGCGGGGACGGAGGAAAATATTACAGGGAAGCGATCCGTAAAGGGGCGGACGTGTTTATCACTGGTGATTTATATTATCATACGGCAATTGATGCAAAAATGGACGGATTAAATATCATTGATCCCGGTCATAACGTTGAAAAAGTAATGAAAGAAGTCGTTGCGGAAAAACTCCGCAAAATGTGCGGCGAAAAGAATCTGGATGTCCGTTTTATTCCTTCAAGTGTCCATACAGAGCCATTTCAATTTGTATAAAGAAAGCAAAAAGGGTGTGAGTCATCACACCCTTTGATTTTCTCTTTTAACCGGTTTTTTTACTTTTGGCAGAATTTTTGACAATGGTACCTTTCTTTCCCTCTCCCAGGTGCTTTGATCATCCGGATCGAATTGCTCCAGGAATTCAATCACTTCTTTTGTAATCGGCGTCGGAGTTGATGCCCCGGCCGTGACGGCAACTTTTTTTGCATCTTTTATCCATTCGATTTCAATTTCCGTTACATCCGCTACCCGGTATGCTTTTGTACCGGCTATTTCTTCAGATACTTGAGCCAGCCGGTTTGAATTATTGCTTTTCGGATCACCGACAACGATCAGTACATCCGCTTCACCAGCTTGTTTTGCAACAGCCTCTTGGCGGATTTGCGTGGCCTGGCATATTTCGTTATGAATTTCTGCTTGTGGATATTTTTTCAGGCAATAATCCATTAACTCCTCTACATCCCACCGGCTCATCGTCGTTTGATTCGTAACAATAATTTTTTTGGCAGAGATTTGAAGATTGTCAATATCTTCCATAGTGGAAACAAGGTGAACGCGGCCCGGAGCAACACCCACTGCACCTTCAGGCTCGGGATGTCCTTTTTTTCCAATATAGATTACTTCATATCCCTGATTTGTTTTTTCCCGGATCAAGTCATGGGTCCTTGTAACATCCGGACATGTCGCATCAATGGTGACCAGTCCTTTTTCTTGAGCCAGCCGGCGTACTTCCGGTGAAACGCCGTGGGCGGTAAAAATAACGGTTCCGCCGTTCACTTTTTTCAATATTTCTTTTCTGCTTTTTCCGTCCAGTGTAATGATTCCTTCTTCTTCAAATGCTTTGGTTACATTTTGGTTATGTACGAGCATACCGAGAATGTAAATCGGTCTTGGCAAAGATTTATCTAAAGCGGCATTACGGGCGATGACCATTGCATCAACCACACCGTGACAGTAACCGCGCGGGGATACTTTAATGACTTCCATGTTGGTACCTCCTCATAAAAGCTATAAATCTATTATAGCTGACATCTCGTAATAAAACAAAAATTGCTGTATGTGGTATGAATAAAGAAGTATAAAAAAATCCGCTTGTGGAATCCAAGCGAAAATCACCAATTAAATATACAATTTAGGAACAGATTTTTTTATTATATATTTTTGTTCCCGCTTTCTTTTTTCTTTTGTTTTTGCTGCATGCTCCTCTTTCTTCAGTTCATGTTTCTTTGATGGTTTTCGTTCAGTAAAATCGTCCATGTCTCCGTCCTCCGGAACGGCAATTTTTTCATTAATGTTTTTTATTTCTTCGTCAGGAATAAGTTCAGAATCTGTTGTTTCCTGTTCTTCCGTTTCCTCTTCTGAGTCGTCCATTTTCAACCCCCGGTAAATTTTCCACAGTGCCGGCAGATTCCGGATCAGCGGACCGTACTGCTGGACCATCGTACTGATCTGTTGACCGGCCCTTATTACTTGCTGGGTTTGCCCCAAAAACCTGGAGATCGATTCCGGATTTAAAATACTGCCAATACCGGTTTGTTCCTGTACAGGTAAATTTGTTCCGAAACGAAATGGACCGGCTTGTGGAGCGGAACTTTTCCTGCCGCTGAACAACCGGGTTAAAAAGTTACCGGGATGGTGCCGGAATTCATGATCAGAACGGAATAAAAAAGAATGCGGTTGTCGTACCGGTCTTGGAACTCCCCGGTACAACCCCCGTTGATTTACTGAAGGCAGCGCAAAAGAACGGTTAAAGGGATGTCCGGCCATCCGGGAATTTCTGGGCGGTCTCAATGTATCCCACCTTCCTGTTTTCTGCTCTTATTACAATATGCACGTTCCGCAAAAGCGTTAGTAAACAAGATTGATTTCGAATTTGTAGAGAAATTGTTCTGATTTATGTATAATACTAAAAGCGGCCAACTTTAAAGAAAACATTCTTTTTTAATATAAAAATGGTCCTGCGTTTGGAAAAATGACAGGAAATGTAGAGATTATGATGTACTTGTTACAATATGAAAAGTTGAAAGAGAAGAGGGGAACGAGATGCTGAAAATTGGTTCACATGTTTCGATGAGCGGCAGCAAGATGCTCCTTGCCGCCAGCGAAGAAGCTGTATCCTACGGAGCAACCACTTTCATGATTTATACCGGTGCACCGCAAAATACACGAAGAAAGAAAATTGAAGAGTTAAACATTGAAGCCGGCCAAGCACACATGAAAGAACATGGGATAAAAGAAATCGTTGTTCATGCACCGTACATTATCAATATTGCCAATACGACGAAACCGCAGACATTCCGGCTCGGTGTGGACTTTTTGCAAAAGGAAATCCAGCGCACGGAAGCCCTCGGGGCAAAACAAATTGTTTTGCATCCAGGATCCCATGTCGGAGCGGGAGCAGAAAAAGGAATTAAAAAAATAGTTGAAGGATTGAATGAAGTGCTTTCGGAAGATTCCAGCGTGCAAATCGCCTTGGAAACAATGGCGGGAAAAGGGACTGAGATTGGAAGAACGTTTGAAGAACTGGCGCAAATTATTGAGGGCGTTACGAATAATGAACGTTTATCCGTATGCTTTGACACATGTCATACCCATGATGCCGGCTACAATGTAAAAGAGGATTTTGACGGCGTATTAAATGAATTTGATAAAATTATCGGAATTGACCGGATTAAAGTCGTCCATATAAATGACAGTAAAAATGAAAAGGGTGCCCGTAAAGACCGGCATGAAAATATCGGTTTCGGGCATATTGGATTTGACGCACTTTGTTATATTGTCCACCATCCTCAATTAAAGGATGTACCGAAAATTTTGGAAACACCATATGTCGGTACGGATAAAAATAATAAAAAGCCGCCATACAAACACGAAATTGAAATGTTGAGAAACAAAACTTTCGATGAACATGTTCTTGAAAAAATTATGGCTGATTAACATGTCATAAACATGTCGAAATCAGGCTCTGTCGATTTTGCCCAAAATAGGGCACCGCTACTACGTAATCAGAGCCTGATCTTTCTTATTTCGTTAACATAATAAATAACTGATTAACCTTTTTTGCTGTTTGCGGCCCGGCAACGTGCGCAATCTCTTTTATAATTTTTGTCCGGTCGAAGTCATTAAAAATATCAAAATTTTTCCCCCGCAGAAATTTTGCAATTTGCTCTGCCTGTTCCAAGGTTACATTAATGTTAAACTGCCTCGCATATTTCAGTAATTCTTTCCCGGTAATTCCGTTTATTTTCATATTAATAATATTTTCTAAAAATTTCATATAAACCCCTCCCAAAGTACATTATGTAAATATAACAAAAAAGTTCCCGGAATAATAAAAATCTTTACAGATCATTGGATATTTTGTATACTGATTAAAGCTTAATCGGAATCATTACGAAAATCATCTTTTAATAAAAAATTGTAAAATCGGAACAGGTGATGAAATGGAACATACACCGGTTGTTGAAATAAAAAATCTTTATCATCGATATGAGTATGATTATGTCTTGAAAAATATCAATATACAAATCCATAAGGGTGACTTTCTGGCATTAATCGGACCGAACGGATCCGGAAAGTCAACTTTAATAAAACTGATTCTCGGGTTATTAAAAGTGCAGGAAGGAGAAATATTTCTTTACGGCAAACCTTTAGAGTATTTCAGGCAACGGGAGCAAATCGGGTATGTGTCCCAAAAGGCAAACTCCTTTCACAGCGGCTTTCCCGCCACCGTCTTTGAAGTTGTCCGCAGCGGATTAACGAAAAAGACGGGGTTATTCCGTTTTTTTCCGAAAAATACAAAGGAGCTGGTCATGAATGCCTTGGAAACTGTGGAAATGGAAAAGTTCGCGGATCGGAACATCAGTGAACTTTCCGGCGGACAACAACAACGGATTTTTATTGCTAGGGCAATCGTTGGAAATCCCGATTTGTTGATTCTCGATGAACCTACGGTTGGTGTAGATGTAAAACATGTAATGCAATTTTACGATTTACTGGAGCGGTTAAACCGGGAAAGAAACATGACTTTAGTACTGGTAACCCATGATATCGGAACAGTTGTAAACCGGGTTTCCCATATTGCCTGTTTAAACCGCACATTGCATTTTCACGGCAGTGTTGCTGATTTTAACAAGCTTGGAAAGAAAGAAATTACATCTTTATTCGGACACGGGGTTGAAATTCCATGATGACATCGACATGATTATGGGGGATTTGACATGATGCAAAGTTTAATTCAATATGAGTTTTTACAAAATGCTTTTATAACAGGGATCATAATCGGAATTACCGCACCGGTGCTCGGTGTTTTTATTGTTATCAGAAAAATGGCCATGATTGCCGATGCATTAAGTCATGTTACATTATCCGGCATCGCTTTCAGCCTGCTGTTGGGAAAATATTGGTCGGCTTTTTCAATGGTCAGCCCCCTGTACGGCGGAATGTTTTTTTCCGTTGCCGGTGCTTTACTGATTGAAAAATTCCGTTCTGTTTATAAACATTATGAAGAACTGGCTATTCCGGTGATTATGTCTTTAGGAATCGGCCTCGGTGTTGTTTTCATATCCGTTGCTGACGGGTTTACAACCGATTTATTCGGTTACTTATTCGGGAGTGTTAGTGCTGTATCAAGAACAGACTTATATGTTATCATTATGATAAGCTGCATCGTTTTGCTTGCCATAATCGGGCTGTACAAAGAACTATTTATCCTCTCTTTTGACGAAGAATATTGCCGGGTTTCCGGCATACAGAGCAAATTCATTCATTTTGTATTTATTATTTTAGTTGCACTTGTCATCGCGGTATCGATGCGGATTGTCGGTGTTTTATTAGTATCTTCATTGATGACTTTGCCTGTGGCGGCAAGCATACGGATTGCCAAAAGCTTCTGGCAAACAATTATATTATCGGTCATTTTCGGCGAAATTGCGGTCATTATCGGTCTTATTGCTGCTTTTTATTTGGATATTGCACCCGGCGGAACGATTGTTGTCATATCTGCGTTAATCCTCATGATTACAATTATTTTCCAAAAATATAAGTATCATCCGGAAATAAATCAATTCGGGAAGTGGAAAAAATGAATGTACGGGATGCTATCCAATTGTTAAAAGAACATGGATATAAAAATACCGACAAAAGAAAACAAATGCTTGAATTTTTAGCGTCACAAGATAAGTATTTAACTGCAAAAGAAGTACTGGAGGGAATGAAAGCGGATTTTCCGAATTTGAGCTTTGACACGATTTACCGGAATTTGGCACTGTTTTCCGAATTAGGAATATTGGAAATGACGAATTTATCCGGAGAAAAGCATTTCCGCTTTACATGTGCAAAAGATGAACATCATCATCATTTTATTTGCATAGAATGCGGAAAAACAAAACAGTTGGAAACATGCCCGATGGAGCAAGTGAAGGGTGAGTTAAGTGATTGTATCATAGCCGACCATAAATTTGAAGTTTACGGGTACTGTAACAGCTGTAGTCCTGCACGGTAAAACCACGCATGTAAAAGAGAATCATACACAACGTATGATTCTTTTTTTTGAAAAATATTCTTCCTCAAATAGTAATAATTGCTTGTTTTTCTTTCCCAGTGCAGTGGGGACGATAAAAATGCTCTAATTTATAATCGGAGGAAAGAGCATGAAAAATCAAAATGATCAGGAAAAACGAAGCGGAGTTTATTCCGGATATGAAGACTACAATGAAGAATACGCGATGGAACTTACTAAACCGCTCCGGCCGGCTGAAAGAATGGAAAAAAGTCCAGATACGGGAGGAAAAATAGCCGGTTATACTGCTCTTGGCTTTTCCATTTTATCTCTTTTTACGGCACCTGCGTTTTTTGGCATTACGGGCATTGTCCTCGGGTTAGTTGCCCGGGGCCGCGGAGGGAAAAGTACGGGCAACTGGGCGATCGGCATTGGTATTTTATCCGTTGTTACCGGTTTATTTATTGCCCCGTTTTTTTAGCAAAAAGGATGTGCATACAGCACATCCTTTTCCATGTGTATATTATTTGGTGACAGCTCCTTTTTTCTCGTACTCTTCTGCCAGTTTGTCAATTTCCTTTTTCAACTCTTCCACCATGATTTCTTCCGGGACTTTACGGATGATTTTTCCTTTGCGGAATAAAAGACCTTCTCCGCGGCCGCCAGCAATCCCGATGTCCGCTTCTTTTGCCTCTCCTGGGCCGTTCACTGCACAACCGAGGACGGAAACTTTGATCGGTGCTTTTATATTTTGAATGTACTCTTCAACTTCATTGGCAATTTTGAATAAATCAATTTCAATCCGGCCGCATGTCGGACAGGAAACTAAAGTCGCCGCATTGGATATTAATCCGAATCCTTTCAGTAACTCTCTGGCCACTTTTACTTCCTCGACAGGGTCGGCACTTAATGAAATTCTCAGTGTATTCCCGATTCCTTTGCTTAAAATCGCACCAAGTCCTGCAGCGCTTTTCACCGTTCCGGCAAAACGGGTGCCGGATTCAGTAATTCCAAGATGGAGAGGATAGTCAAAAGTTCTCGCTGCTTTTTCATAAGCTTCGATCGCCAGGTTAACGTCCGAAGCTTTTAAGGAGACGATTATATCATGAAAATCGAGCTCTTCTAAAATCCGGATATGATGAAGGGCGCTTTCCACCATTCCGTCTGCTGTCGGATAACCATACTTATCAAGAATGTGCTTTTCCAGAGAACCGGCATTTACACCGATCCGGATCGGAATGCCTTTTTTCTTGGCCGCTTCCACAACCGCTTCCACTTTTTCTCGGCGTCCGATATTCCCCGGGTTGATCCGGACTTTGTCAACCCCGCCTTCTATAGCTTTCAAGGCCAGTTTGTAATTGAAATGAATATCCGCCACGAGGGGAATATGAATCCGTTTTTTTATTTCCGGAATTGCTTCCGCTGCCCGTTCATCCGGCACCGCTACGCGGATGATCTGGCAGCCTGCTTCTTCCAGTTGATGAATTTGTTTCACCGTTGCTTCAACATCGTGGGTCTTAGTCGTCGTCATACTTTGAATGTATACATGATTATCCCCGCCGATGGTAAGATCGCCTACTTTTACCGGTCGGGTTTTCGTGCGATGTATAATTTCACCCAAATTTTTTCTCTCCCTTATCACATAAGTTATGATTTTTTGGATATAATTTTTCTCTATTACGATAATATTCTATCAATAATCAGGATTAAGTAGCAACAGAAAGATTACCGCGCATCATTTAAGTAGGTATGTTGGCCGTAAACCGGAATTTTATAAATTTCCCCCGGCACCATATTTTCCGGTTTGATACCGTTTAAATATATGAAATCACGTACCATTGTGTCTACGGGAACATTATCTGGAAAACCGCCCTGCTGCTCGATTAACGATAACAGTGTATCCCCGGGATTTGTACGCGTTTCGATATACGGTATTTCATGGTCTGTAACCGATGTTTCCTCTTGAATGAACCGACTTGGAAGAGTTCCTTTCGTCAGATCAATATATACGGCGAAAAGAAGAAGACAAAAAAGAATGATTCCGGACAGCTTTTTCATATCACTCACCTCTGCCGGATATATCCGAATTTTAAATCTATTAAATTTTATTCATAGATTGCTTGTTTATGCATATTTCAATCAACGGCAGAGGAGAACCGTTAAACGGTCTTTACTTTCGGCAATTCTTTAACGGCAAGGAACAGCATGATCCCCATAACTCCCCATCTGATCAGTGTTGCAAACGGAACCGTTACTTTCAGGAAGTCCATGATGATGAAAAATACCGTAATCAACGTTATTGCATAGGCGCTCATATTCCATAATTCCCCGAACAGAACCTTTCTTCCCATTAAATTTTTAAACAAAAGACCTCCTGCTGCGAGAACGGTAATGGCAACGAGATGTGTGGCAAATTGAATAACGAGAAACAGTATGAAGAATATTATATAAAAGACAATGAGAAAAGGCTTTACAGAATCAACCATTTCTTCCAAATCCATTTTGGCTATTTTATTAATTCCAAGGTCTGAATAGGGAAGGGTTTCCGTCTGACCGTTTATCTGGACGACAAAATGATTGCGTAAAATTGCTACAGTATTATTTTTTTCCTTTTCAATTTGTTCCGGGGTGTACTCACCAGTATTATCAAAAATAAAAAACACGTTATGGTCTTGTTCGATAATGATCGGCTGTTTGTTTTCAGTAATTAACTGCCCGTTTTGAATTTCAAAATCCGGGACATCATTTTTTAACGTGTGCTCTACCGTATGGACGAGCAAGTTCATGGTCTGTATCAGATGGATAAATACCGGAAGCATGGCAAAAAGGGATAGAATGGTTATGTAGAGAATGGTTTTACCGATTTTTTGATTCCGGAAACCTGCGATATCTTTCGGAGAATATAAGCTTTTCACAAATTGCTGAAATATATTCACTTTTCAATGCCTCCTTGCGAATTTTTATTGATAATATTATCCCATAAATTATTTCGATTGAAAAACGATATAAATCGCCAAAAGTAAGGAGTCAATGATTATATATTATTTATAAAATGTCAATGTAATTTTTTTGAAATTTAAGGCATAACATTTGAATATGCTTCCTGAATTTGCTAATCTAATGTTACAAGCTTTAGTAATACTAAAGCGGAATACATAAAAAGGAGGAATTTTCAATGGCTTTCGAATTACCAAAATTACCGTATGATTACGACGCACTTGAGCCGCATATCGACAAGGAAACAATGAACATTCACCATACGAAACACCATAATACGTATGTTACGAATTTAAATAATGCTGTTAAAGGAACTGAATGGGAAAATAAAGACATTGAAGAAATTTTGTCCAACCTGGATCAAGTTCCGGAAAACATCCGTACTGCTGTACGTAATAATGGCGGAGGACATTACAACCATACGTTGTTCTGGCAAATCTTGTCACCGAACGGAGGCGGAGAGCCGAAAGGTGAGCTTCTGGAAGCAATCAATGCAAAATTCGGCAGCTTCAAAGCATTTAAAGAAGAATTCACAAAAGCAGCGATCGGCCGTTTCGGTTCCGGTTGGGCATGGCTGGTTGTCAACAATGGCGAATTGGAAGTAACAAGCACACCGAACCAAGATACACCGCTCTCAGAAGGTAAAACTCCGATTCTCGGCATTGACGTTTGGGAGCACGCATATTACCTGAAATATCAAAACCGCCGTCCTGAATATGTTTCCGCATTCTGGAACGTCGTTAACTGGGACGAAGTTGAAAAGCGGTATAAAGCTGCCAAATAACATTATATTACATGATTAAAAACAGTAGCGGAAAGCTACTGTTTTTTTATCTTGAAAAAACGAATATCTCCCCGTTCAATACAAACAATATGTTTGTAAAGGGGAGTTTATCAATGGACGCACTTAAAAACAGAACTTTATTCGGTACAACTCATTTATCAAAAGATTTAATCATTTTACTGATGATCGGCGGTCTGTATTCTTTAAGTGTTGCCTTGTCCAACACTTTTGTAAATGTTTATTTATGGAAACATACAGAGAACTTTTTCAAGATTGGGATTTATAATTTGACCATTGTTCTCGTTCAGCCGCTGGCATTTATTTTGGCAGGAAGGATTGCCAAAAAAATTGACCGCATCATTGTTCTCCGTTTAGGGGTCATTTTCTTAGCGGTTTATTTCGTATCCGTTTTGTTAAGTGGACATCAGGCGGAAAGGTTGTTGATTTTGCTCGGTGCCCTTCTTGGAGTCGGTTACGGGTTTTATTGGCTGGCTTATAATGTATTGACTTTTGAAATCACCGAGCCGGAAACCCGGGATTTTTTTAACGGCTTTTTAGGAATTTTAAATTCTTTGGGAGGAATGGCCGGCCCGTTGCTGGCGGGATATATCATTTCCCGATTCAAACATTTTACCGGATATACGGTGATTTTTGCCGTCTCCCTCATCCTTTTTGCCTGCGCGGCTTTTTTAAGTTTTTTTATGAAAAAGCGGTCTGCCAGGGGGGATTATTTTTTTGCTCGTATTATATTAGAACGGAAATATAATAAAAATTGGCGCATGGTCACCAATGCCACTTTTTTTCAAGGAATACGGGAGGGAACTTTTGCTTTTATCATCAACATTTATGTTTATCTTGTCACCGGAAGTGAAATGGCATTGGGGACATATGCGTTTGTCAATTCAATCGTTTCTTTTATCACATACTTTCTGGCTTCCCGTTACATAAAAAGAAAAGACCGGAAAAAGGCCATTCTTTCCGGAGGATGTTTATTGTCTCTCTCGGTATTTCTCATCATCGGTAATGTGTCATACACTATGTTTTTACTCTATTCGGCACTAATTGCCTTTGCATATCCGCTTGTGCTCGTGCCGTTTTTATCCGCTTCGTATGATGTTATCGGAAAAGGATGGCGGGCAGGGGAAATGCGAATTGAGTATATTGTTGTTAAAGAATTATTTTTAAACGGGGGAAGAGCGGCGGCCATCATGATCTTTTTAATAGCCGTTTCCTTTTTCCCGCTGAAAACAGTATTGCCGTATTTATTAGTTGTTTTCGGATCTGGTTATTTGTTTATATATTTATTCGTCCGCCATATTCAACTGAAAGGGGTCGTATCATAACCCCCTCTTTTGTTTTCTTTTAATGTTCATGTTAAGAAGGAACAAAAACAATTCTATTTCATTATTTTTCTAGAAAAAAACAAGTAAATACAATACAATAGTTATGATAGAAAAACAGAGCCCTGATTATAAATATCTGCCGCAGAAAGGGGTGAAGTTCGTGAAAAAATATAAACAGAAGAAAAAAAGAAGTCATATACCTGTCCGTATGAATATATTGTTTTTTGTTGTTTTTCTGCTATTTTCCGTTCTTGTACTGCGTCTCGGGGTAGTACAAATTGTACAAGGGGAAGAATACAAAAAACAAGTTGAACGGACAGACGAAATTTCCGTAAATCATGCGGTTCCCCGCGGGGAAATTTATGATCGAAACTACAATAAGGTTGTCTACAATGTTCCGCAAAAAGCGATTATGTATACACCGCCAAAAAATCCGAAGCCCGAAGAATTATATGAAATCGCGGTAAAATTAGGCGGGCTGATTGAAATGCCGGAGGCGGACAAGAAAAAAGTAACAGAACGGGACAAGAAAGATCTTTGGCTTCTGGAAAATGAAAACGGAAAAAGTAAAGTGACGAAAAAAGAAGAAAAAGAATTATCCGATAAAGAACTTTATCAGTTGAAACTGGACCGGATCACGGATGAAGAGCTGGAAACGGTTGACATAAACGTAGCAGCAATTTTCCGGAAAATTGCCAGGGCCACGGAATTAACACCGACCATTGTAAAAAATGAAGGTGTTACCGATGAAGAGTATGCCATTGTCAGTGAAAACCTCGGAAATTTACCAAATGTTGAAGTGACGACTGACTGGAAACGGGCATACACTTATAAAGATGTATTCCGTGGAATGCTCGGAAGTGTTAAGGAAGGCTTACCGGAAGATAAAGTCAATTATTACAGATCAAAAGGTTACGGTCTAAATGACCGTGTCGGATACAGCTATATTGAAGAGTCGCTGGAAGATGTTTTGCAGGGATCCAAGGCGAGAGTGAAGACAGTTACCGATAAAAACGGTGAAATTGTCGATATTGAAGTCATTTCAAACGGCCAGAGCGGAAGAGATGTCGTATTGACAATTGACATGGAATTACAAAAAGAAGTGGAAAATATTATTCAGGAAGAATTGCGCCGGTTAAGCCAATATCCGCGCACAACTTATCTGGATAAGGCTTTCGTTGTTATGATGAACCCGAAAACCGGGGATATTTTGGCATTGGCCGGAAAGAAATATGATAAATCGAAAAAAGAATTTCTTGATTATGCCCACGGTACATTTACGGCTTCCTTTGAACCCGGTTCGGTGGTTAAAGGAGCAACGGTGCTGATGGGATACGAAACAGGGGTAATTAAGCCCGGTTCTGTTTTAGTGGACGAGCCCATGGTCTTTAAAGACGGTACGCGGATCTCATCGGTATCCACGATGGGTGCCATTAATGACTTAACTGCATTGGAACGTTCTTCCAACATTTATATGGCAAAAATCGCGTTGGCTGTTGCAGGGGATACGTACCGTTACCGTGGCGGATTAAATGTTGATATGAATAAAATTACGGATATGCGAAAATATTATGCTCAGTTTGGTCTGGGGAATAAAACGGGGATCGGTTTTTCCAATGAAGTTCTCGGAATTCAGCGGACTCCGGATATGCCCGGTCATTTAATGTATTTAGCCTTTGGGCAATATGACACATATACGCCCATCCAGCTGGCGCAGTATGTTTCTACAATCGCTAATGACGGTTACCGGATGAAGCCGAGATTAATTAAAGAAATCCGTGAACCGACGGAAAACCGCCGGGATATTGGTCCAATTATAGAAGAAACCGAGCCAGTCGTATTGAACCGGCTGGATATGAAAGAGGAATGGATCGAACGGGTTCAGAAAGGCTTTTGGCGGGTCGTTAACGGCCCCCGCGGAACGGCAAGGGCATACTTCCATAACGTTCCAGTAACCGTAGCAGGAAAAACCGGAACGGCGCAAAGCTGGGTTGACGGTGTCCAAACTTATAATTTGACTTTCGTCGGTTATGCACCGTATGAAGATCCGGAAGTAGCAATTTCCGTTGTCGTTCCTAACTCTTATTACGGTAACAGCCAGCCGTTTCCGATAAACCCGTCCAACAATATCGCACAAAAAGCATTGGAAAAGTATTTTGAACTGAAGGAAAAAAATAACGGGAAAAAGGATAAGGATTCTGAAGAGAACCGTGCGGGGCAGGACGAAACCCCACAGGCTGAAAATGTAGAGTCAGAAACCGGCGAAGGCGAATAAAAAAGAGGA
>CALGYZ010000093.1 GCA_937934645.1 uncultured Bacillaceae bacterium
TTTTTATTGGATATCGGGATGACAGGATTTGAACCTGCGACTCCTACGTCCCGAATGTAGAGTTGTAGGTTTTTTTGGGATTTCACAAACCCCAAAAAGCTTAATTTGACAACATTTTCAACTCACCATGATTCATTTTGCACCATTAAAAATTAAAAATCTTGCCGTCAACTTGCCGTCAAACTGCCGTCAAAAAAAGAACGTCAACTTCCTCTATTTTCTGTTTTTAGTAGCAGGGCCTCGTCTAATTTTTGTGTCGCTTTCTCGTCGGCTTGTCTGAGAAAGTGGCCATAGATATTCATTGTCGTTTGGATATCCGCATGACCAAGGCGTTCAGAAATAATCTTCGCATGAACGCCCTGGTTTATTAATAGTGTTGCGCTGGTATGTCTAAGGGCATGAATATTGATGTATTTTAGGTTGTGTCTCTTTATAAACCTCTTCCACCAGTTTTTTATGGATGACGGATTGTAAGGTTTTCCATTTTCGTGAGCCAATAAGAAATTATATTTCCCATCGCGCCATAACGGTTTTGGTGCGGCTAACCGTTCTTTTTTGCGCAACAGTTCTAATTTTTTGATGTCAGGAATCAACGCCTCAGAAATAACTATATCTCTTTTATTGGCTTCACCATTCCCCTTTTTAATTTCGTGTATTTGAAATCCGCCGTCTTTCGTATAAGTTAAAGCCTGCTCAACATGAACAATTCGATTCTCATAATCGAAGTGTTTGAATTCCAATCCGAATAATTCACTTCTTCTCATACCGGTCGTTACGGCCAATTTAATAACGATCTGCCAGTGTAACGGTTCATTATTTAAGAATTCTAATAATTTTTGGGTTTCTTCCAATGTATATACCTCAACTTTTTTCGGCCGTCTTTTTGGTGCGGGTACATTTTTAAGTGGCGACTCTTTGATAAATTGCATTTCAACAGCAAAGTTAAATATATTATTAAGAACACGGTAATGATATTCGATTGATGAGTCCGATAATGGACCTTCTTTTCCGTCTAAGCGCATGCCATCTTCCCGAAGATTATGTAAAAAATCAACTATATGTTTGGGCTTAATTTGATCTAAACGCAAATATTGGAACGCTGGAAGTATACGATTTTCTAATAATCTTATATAAACATCCAAACTTGTATGCGATAGACGCTCTTTCCCGCATTTAGGCAGCCATTCTTTTTGCACAAATTCAACAAAATTAATTTTTTCGGGTTCAAAATATCCGCCGCCGGTTAATTCAGCGATGAATTGGGCGAGTTTTGTCTCAGCTTCTTTTTGATTCTTAGCTGTTATAGTCTTATATTTTCTGTTTCTCTTTTTCTCCCCCGTCTTCGGATCAATATAAGATCCGAGGTCGACCTCCAACTGCCACCGATTTTTGCCGCGTTGCCTGCAATATCCCCTGGCCAATTTAACGTTCCCCCTTTGACTATTTTAATTTTTATTTTACGGATATTTGCGAACATTTGTATAATGATTTATAGCGAAAATATGTTCGGTTTAATGTTGGAAATTTAGGTGTACAAGAAATGTACACCCAGTTAATTAATGTTTACATATATTTATTTTGAACATAATATATAAATAGAGGGAGGAATTAAAATGAATAAAAGTAAAGTGAACAGTGTTTTTGAAAAAATGTTCCGTGAAGTTCATGTCCAAGACCGAATTGTCAAGGAAAACTATCAAGATATATCTCGCCGAATGTTGGAAATGAAGAGAGACATGAAAAAAAAAGAAGAGAACAGTTTAGGCTCATTCGAAGTAAATAGCAATTGGTGAAACTATAAAATTGTTTTTTTGTAGTACACCTATTTCCTTTAAAAGATAATTTACCACTTCACCAAATTCTAAAAATGAATATTCCTGCGAAAAGTCCGGTAGAGTTACATCTGTCACTTGTCTTGTGATTTTTCCAACTATAACTATTTTTAAATCCATGTTTTTAGATCCATATTTAAACGTTAAATCCTTAGATGATTCGCGTAAAAACTTCTGTTTCAGTGGAACTAAAAGATTTTCAGCTAATAAAAATGTTGCGGTTGGAAGAAAATCCAACATATATTCTAATGAAATTTTTAAAAATGTAAAAACGTTCTTATCATTTTTTTTACCAGTTAAAATTTTGTTTTCTAATTCTCGTAATTGAGCTCTTGCAAGATTTCTTTCTTTACCATTCTTTGATTCGCTTACTTTTTCTTTTAATTGTTTTAAATTTTCTTCTTGATCATGATAAACAAAACTTAATATTTTTTCGGGATCAAAAGCTTTTTTCATAAAATTGAAATCAACAATCTGAAAGTGGGACTCAATTTTAATAAATTCTCCCTGTTTAACATTGTTTATGCTGGTTTTAAACAGTTTAGCTTCTTCCATGTATTCTTCAAATCTTTTTAGAGCATCATCATGAAGTTTTTTGGATATAATTTCTCTTCCTGATTCCAATTGACTAAGGGAAATTCTTTCGGATGAAGTAATAGTTGGTTTAATTGAAGCTGAAAGTTCTCCTGAAGGCGCTTTAAACACTAAAGGAATTTCAAGTTCCCCTAATGTTAGTTTCCCACCAATTGTTGTCTCTCTACCACTTCCCGTTTGCAACTCATTTTCTTCTGCTATTTCCTCACCGGTTTCTAAATCAATGTTGGTAGGCAACCCACCTTCAATTTGTGAGATAAAAGAGTGAATATAGTCCGTATCCAAATAAATTAAATCCTTCACTTATATCTCCTCCTTGCAAATGTATGTTCGCATGGTGTTAAAATAAAAAGCCCCTAAAGGTAATTTTTTATATATTCATTCTGAGTTTCTCAATCAAAAGACGTTCGGTTGTGAGGGTGTAGTTTTCTTTATTCGGTATTTTATCGATCCCTTTTTCTTTCATCTTCTCATCAATGCCGAACATGAAGGTTGAAAACTCCAGGATTACTTTTTCTTCTTGTTCAGTTACATTCGTTTCTTGTTTCTGTGGCTTGATCTCGCTTGTTTCAGCAGTCGCCACTTTATACCCGCACCCCGGGCAAAACTTCATTCCCTCGACTTTTGTTCCGCATTCTGGACAAAACTTCATTATAATTCCCCCTCAACTAATTAATCTTTCCATTTCATATGGAATGCCACATTTACACATAAGGTCATATTTTGTTTCATAATCTTGCAAATTTTCATTGCAGAGTAATAGATTGACGGCAAACTCGTTGGCTTCCCGTTCAATCCTGTCAACTGAATAAAATGTATTCGCTTTTAAAAATGGTGTGTTAATCTTGGTGTGAAGGACAGCGTGCCCGAGCTCGTGGGCACAGACGTATCGTTTGAGGTAAGATTCGAGGTTGTCATTAATAAAAATAAAGCGGTTCCGTCTTTCATATCGGTAAAAGCCCCAGATTTCTTCATGTAAATCCCAGTGTACGACATGGATGTTTTTCTGATCAGAAATTTCAAAAGGGCAATTGGTCTTATGTCTCTTTATGATTTTATCTATCTCTCTCTGGATCCAGTTCATTTATGCGGCTCACATCCCTAATTGTCTTTCCTGTGCTTTTTAGGAATGTACTTCTTATTGATCCGTTGAGCAGTTCGCACCGCATATTCAATGGCTTCAAGCAAAGATTCTTTCGCTTCTTCACTTAATGGCTCTCCGTAAAAGCTCAACCCTCCATTCGTAGTAAGATCTTCTTTTATTTTT
>CALGYZ010000094.1 GCA_937934645.1 uncultured Bacillaceae bacterium
TCCGGACCCGTGAACGGACGGCAAAACAATTGAGAGATTTAGACTTTGAAGTTTTAGCTTCAAAAACGAACTTTTTATTTATCAAACATTCTTCTGTTGATGCCAAACGGATCTTTGAGCAATTAAGGGAAAAGAAAATTTACGTACGGTATTTTGAAAAACCCCGGATCAAGGAATATATCCGGGTGACAATCGGAACGGACGAGGAAATGGACCGGTTTATTGAAGAATTGAAACAGATTTTATGAAGCTTCCGGTAAATGTGTGTCCGTTTCTAAAACAAAGATCACGGTCCCGGCGCCGGCGGACTAAAATAAAAAAGCAGCCGGATGATATTTCCGGACTGCTTTTTTATTTGGATAAGGATAAGCATTTTCCCGTGACCGGCAGCGAAGGACCGGGAAATGCGCGGCTTGCGGCGTTACAGTGCCGTTGTTGCTTGGTCTTTGGCGACGGCCGTCTCTTCCGGATGCCTGTTCGTAAATGATACGGCAATGGCAGCGATGATCCCCGGAAGGGCAAATGCCAGGAAATTGAACTGCAGGGATAAATTGGCTGCCATTAAAAATCCGCCGATGGCCGGTCCCAGTATCCCGCCGATCCGGCCGATACCGAGTGCCCAGCCAAGACCGGTTGAACGGATGGATGCCGGATAGTACTGGGATACATAGGAGTTGGTCAGATGCTGGGTTCCGATCGTCACTGCTCCGGCAACAGCCACAATGAGGTATAAAAGGATAATATTTTGGGATAAGCCGAGACCGAAAATCATAACCGCTGCAACTAAATAGAACATAATGAGCGACTTTTTGACTCCCCATAGATCGGCAAGCCAGCCCATAAAGAAGGCTCCGACCGTTGCTCCGGCATTGAGGACGAGCAAAAAGCCCAAACTGGAACCGAGCGGGAATCCCGCTGTACTCATGAATTTAGGCAGCCACGTACTCAGCCCGTAGATCATGAGAAGGGACATGAAATAGGTGATCCAAAACATGAACGTTGTGACCGTCCGGGGTTTAGCAAACAGTGATGCAACACTTGAAGAAGATTTTTTTACCCGGTTCAGAATAAATTGTTCATTTTCCCCAGGCTGGTAAGACGGCTGGACTTTCATTAAGATTTCTTTTATGTGTCCGTATTCTTTTCTTGCAAAATGCGCCTCCATTGAATCAGGCAGCTGCCTGATTAAAAAAGGAATAAACAAGATCGGAAGACCGCCGAAAATATACACCGATTCCCAGCCGAATTTCGGAATCAAAACGATACTTAACGTTGCCGCCAAAATTCCTCCGATGGAATAACCGGCCATAATGGATGCAATCATCCGGCTGCGGGTTCCCCGCGGTGAATAGTCGCTGACGAGTGCGATGACATTCGGCATCATGCCTCCCAGGCCGAGCCCCTGGATAAATCTGCATAACCCGAATAACTGGGCATTCGGTGCAAAAGCGGCAAGCACCATAAAGAGGCTGAAAAGGAAAACACATATTAAAATAATCTTTTTTCTTCCCAATTTATCAGCAATCGTTCCGAAGATTAACGCGCCAAGCGTCATTCCGATTAATGCATAACTGCCGATCATTCCGGTTTCAACGGGTGATATTTGCCATTCTTCCATAATGACAGGGACGACGGCTCCGTAAACGGATAAATCAAATCCGTCGAACAGCATAATGATTGCACTCCAAAAAAGCAGAATTCCGTGAAATTTGTTAAATTTCGCTGTTTCAATCATTTCATTCACATTTACTTGTGCCATTTTTACAACGTTCCCTCCTTTTTTGTTATGAATGCGGTTACATAAACTGGTTCGGTCGTGTTCGGAATATGTTTCTCTTTTCTGCTTGCCGGTCAAGCTAAAGATATTCATTTATTATAGCCGGTAATTTTTTTTAGCCAACAGCGGTGTTCCGCCATATGAAATCTGAACAAAAAACAGCGGAACGTTTGCATCATCGGCATTTTGCAGTTATGTTGAATATGTACTTCCTCAACCTGAAACATATGTAAGATTGTTTTCCTGTCAGGATTTTTTTCACAATATGGAAAAGTGCAAATGTTTGGGGTGTGATCGATGAAGGAAATGAAAACAATGGATGAGGTTCAATCTATTTTGGAAAAAAATGAGATGGTGATCTTCTATATTTCTCGTCCGGATTGCAGTGTTTGCCATGCACTCGCACCGAAAGTGGAACAGATGTTAAAGAATTATCCGGAAATCCGTCCGGTACATATTAATGCTTGTGAACTTCCTACAATTGCCGAACGGTTTATGGTGTTTTCCGCACCGGCCATTCTGCTTTTTTTGGAAAGAAAGGAAGTTATGCGTAAAGCGGGGATTATCAGCATGAACGAACTGGAACATGAAGTTTTTAAAATTTACAATGCGTATTACAATTAACAATCATTCTGGCGGCAACCTGTATGAAAATATGGATCATACACGTTTTTTGTTAAAAAATGCCATTGAAACCGAACGTATATTCTTATACAATAGAGAATATACTAATACCGAACGTGTGTTCCTGTCTGTTCCATTCATTCGTAAAGGAGTTGAAGAAAATGGCGGATTACAGCCGTCTGCCGGATCAGCAAATATTATGCATCGATATTAAAAGTTTTTATGCCAGTTGTTCGGCTGTGATGCACGGACTTGATCCGCTTGAATGTTATTTGGTGGTTATCGGTGACCGGGAACGCGAAGGAAGTGTCGTATTGGCCGCGTCACCGAAGATGAAAAAAGAGTTCGGCATTAAAACCGGTTCCCGCCTGTTTGAAGTGCCTGATGATCCGCGTATTCATATTGTGGAACCGAAAATGGCCACGTATTTGCGGGTATCCGTTGAAATATCCCGTTTGTTGAACCGGTATGTGCCAAAAGAAGCCATTCATGTTTACAGTGTTGATGAAAGTTTTATTAAAGTGGATGGAACCAACTTATTATGGGGTGATGCGTTCCAAATTGCTGAAAAAATAAAAGATGATTTAATGCGGGAATTTCAGCTGCCGTGTGCCATCGGAATCGGGCCGAACATGCTCATGGCCAAACTGGCACTGGATTTGGAGGCAAAAAAGACCGGAATCGCCCGCTGGACATACGAGGATGTGCCGGAAAAATTATGGCCGGTTACCCCGCTCAGTAAAATGTGGGGGATCGGCAAGCGGCTGGAAAAAAGATTGAACAATATGGGCATTTTTTCCGTCGGCCAGCTCGCCCATTATGACCTTGACAGCCTGGAGAAGGAATTCGGCATTATGGGCAACCAGCTTTATTATCACGCATGGGGGGTGGATTTATCCGAAATCGGCGCTCCGATTATGGAGGGACAGGTGAGTTTCGGAAAAAGCCAGATTTTACTGCGGGACTATAAGAAGGAACAGGAAATCAAACATGTGATTTTGGAAATGTGTGAGGAAGTGGCAAGAAGGGCCCGGGAGGCGAAAAGCGCCGGGCGGACGGTCAGTCTCGGAATTGGTTACAGCCGTGAGGAAGGGGGCGGCGGATTTTACCGGTCAAAAACGATCGGGGAACCGACGAATATTACCATGGATTTATACGATGTTTGCCTGGACCTTTTTCATATACATTATGACGGACGGACGGTGCGGCAAATTTCCGTTACCCTTTCCAATATTGTTCCGGATGACTGTCTTCAGCTTAATTTATTTCAACCGGATTTATGGAAGAGAAAAAAACTCGGCTATGCCGTTGACGGCATCCGCCGCCGTTTCGGATCTGATGCGTTATTGCGGGCCGTTTCCTACACCGAAGCGGGGACGGCAAGAAAACGCGCTCGGCTTGTCGGCGGCCATAAGGCATAACGGAGAAAGAAAGGAGAAGGAATATGATTCGCGACCGGGGTCGGATCAAATGGACATCATTAATGCTTCCTGAACATGTGAAAATGTTGCGTGAATGGAAAAAGGAGGATTTGCGGGAACAACCGGAACAACCGGACGAACAGCAGTTGGAACTGTTTAATGAATGGGTCTCCGAAGCAAAAGCGTTGCAGAAGAAAGTCATCATTGAATATAATAGATACGAAAAGCATGGAACCGTTGAAGGGTATATCCGCTCGTTCGACCCGTTTTACCGGCGGTTCTCCCTCGTCAATGAAGAGGGAAAGCGCTATTCCGTTCCCGTTGACCAAATTACAGACATCCGGATGAAAGAGGAATAAACCGGGTTACGGGACATGTTCCTGCTGTTTCCTAAAAGAATTCCAAAATAAAAAATCCGTGACAAAACGGGAAAAATCTTATATAATATTTAATGCTGCGGGAAGTCGATAGATTACGGAGAAGTACCCAAGTGGTTGTAAGGGGACGCACTCGAAATGCGTTAGGACGGGCAACCGTCGCGTGGGTTCGAATCCCACCTTCTCCGCTTATGAAAAGGGCTGTTCATTGGAACAGCCCTTTTTGTACAGGTTAATAGACGTATTGTTCCAAAAATACATCAACCGCTTTCTCATAATCGGAACGATTTTCGTTCAAGGACTGGGCATGTCCGCCGTTTTCGGCAAGAAAAAAACATTTTTTCCCCTTTCTTTTGTTTATACAGGGTTTCAGTCATCGACGGCAAAATGAAGTCGTCTTTCTTACTGTGAATAAACAGAACCGGCTGTTGAATCCGGGAAACCACATTAATCGGTGATACATCCTTTGCGGAAAATTGACCCCAGAGTTTTAAAAAAAGATCACCGACCAGAAGGAGCAGTTTCGGGGGGAGGCACGGGATTTCACATGAAAGACGGTAGCTGAGCAATTCATTAAGATTGGAAAAGGGACAATCGGCAATATAAAAATGGGCCCGGCCGGAAAGTTCCCCCGCATATAACAGAGCGGTTGCCGCGCCCATGGATTCACCGTGGACGCCTACGAGCACATCGTCTCCTTCTTCTTGAAACACCCGGTCGACGACTGCTTGTAAATCATATTTTTCAAAATAACCGTAACTTGTCGTCTTTCCTCCGGTTTTTCCATGCCGCCGCTGGTCATAAATCACGGCATTGAATCCGCGTTCCAGAAAAATGTTCGCATATTTCAGCGAGCTTATTTTATTTTCCGTTACACCGTGGCTGAAAACGACAAACCGTTTCGCCGGATAAGGACGGATGAAAACGGTATGAATATTGTATCCGTTCGGTGAAGGAATCCAAACTTCTGTTTTCGGCAGGGAAGAAAATACGGCCGGATCAAAATGATGTAATTTTGTTTCCCGTTCAATAATTTTCTGCTCGCTTTTTTTCTTTATATAAAGAACGCGGTTGGAAAAATAGAAACCGAAGAAAGCGGAGCCGATTATGGCAGCCAGGCTGAGAACCGTCCGTTTTTTCACAGAAATTTACCCCGGATTATTTACGCTTGATCATCTGCTATTATAACAGCCGATAAACCCGTGCGGGAGAGGAATGAAAGGAGATATAACAGAAAAAGGCGGAAACTGGGGATTTCCGCCTTCAAGAACTATTGTGGTGTATTCTGCCGTTTTGTCGGATGAATGGCTTTCTCTAAATCTTCAACGGCAATTTGCTGTTTGACGGTATCGGTACCCGGCTTTCCCTTTTGACTACTGTAACCTTTCTTATTTTTATTACCCATTTTTAATCTCCTTTCCCGAAGGTTTAACCGTAGTTTGAGAAAATACCGGTGTCTTTATTCGGAAAATCGTTTTTCTACATAAAAAATGGACAGAAAATACCCGTGGAGGGGGATTATATGAGCAGAAAAAAACAACGGATCAATAAAAATCCGACGCTGAAAGATGCACTCGATGAAGAATTGATTCAAAAATTAAAGGAAACGAAAAAGGATCTTGAAGAGTTGGAACGCAAGAAAAAAGAAGAGGAAGAAGCAAGGAAAAGGGAGGAACGAAGAAGACGGGAGAAAAACAAGTCCTTTGAAGAGTTGCTGAATGAGAGCAATCTGGACTGGAGACAATTTAAGTAAAAAACTAAAAGACGTTCACCATGCCGGTGAGCGTCTTTTTGATTTATTTTTTGTGAATCCGGTGCTGTTTATACCCTTCCGCTTTTGTCAGTTTTTTAATCTGTCCGAGCTCTTCATCCGTCAGGGGCTGTTCGTATAGCGCGGCAATATTTTCTTTTAATTGAGAAACCGAGCTTGCCCCGATGACACAGGAGGCAACGACCGGATTGGACAGGGAAAAATGTATGCTCAGTGCCGTCAATCCTCGGCTTCCGGCTATTTCTTCCAGTCGGGGGATAACCGATTGCAGTTCTTCATAGCTGTAGTCCAGGTAACCATTTTGTTTTATGGCACCGGAAGCTTTTTTCAGCGATGCGTTGCTGAGCAGGCCTTGTGCCAGCGTTCCCCGGGTGACGACAGAAATGCCGTGTTTTTTCAATACGGGAAAGGCTTCTTCTTCTGGCCGCCGGTCTAAAATGCTGTATTGCATCATGACCGAAACAATATTCGATCGTTCGGCGTATTCTTTAATGACATTGGGGCGGATGGATGAAATTCCGTAATAACGGATGATCCCTTCTTCCTTCAGTTCTTCAAAAGCTTCAATTGTTTCACTGATCGCATCATCGATTGTTCCACCGTGCAATTGATATAAGTCAATATAATCCGTGCCGAGCCGTTTCAAACTTTGCTTTACCGCTTCTTTAATATATTTCTTTGACGGATCCCAAAACCATCCGTCTTTTGTTTCATTCCAGCGGTTGCCGACTTTTGTTGCAATGTACACCTGATCCCGGACAGGTTTGAGGGCTTTGCCGACAATTTCCTCGTTGATCCCGTAGTCATACAAATCGGCGGTGTCAAAATAGTTAATGCCTGCTTCCAGCGCGGCATGGATGATTTCTTCCGCTTTCTTTTCATCCGTGCCGAGAGACATGCAGCCAAGCCCGATTCTGGATACATACAGATCAGAATTACCGAGTCTTTGTTTTTCCAATGCCATCAACCTTTCTGCCTCAAAATTCAATTGCTGCTATATTTTATTTTAATATGTTCCTCGCTCCGCGAAAAGCGAAAGGTCAGGAGGGATTGCGTTTCGGGAACGGGTAAACGGCGGCTTTTTTTCCTTTTTTCACTGTCGGCCGGTTCAGGTCATCAATCCAGTCCGATACGTACATATATTTGCGGCTGTTCATTTTTAACCAATATTTTACTTCCCATAGTTTTCCTGATAAGATGATTCTTTTCACGGAATCCCACCCCGGTTTTTTCTTGTTTTTTGTCCCGAAAAAACTATGGTAAACTATATGAGGAATGTTGTTGGAAAAGAACTGGAGGCAAAAAAATGAATTTGGAAGAAAAAACATTAAAAAGGAATACAATTTTCGAAGGAAGAATTGTTAAATTATATGTGGACGAGGTACAGTTGCCGGACGGAAAAACGAGTACGCGGGAGATTGTTGAACATCCCGGGGCGGTTGCCGTAATCGCCATTACGGATGAAGGAAAACTCGTGCTCGTGGAACAATTCCGCAAACCTTTGGAAAGAACATTGGTAGAAATTCCGGCAGGTTTAATAGAAGAGGGTGAAGATCCGCAGGAGACCGCAAAAAGGGAGCTCGGGGAAGAAACCGGATATACGTGCCGGTCAATTAAGTATGTTACCTCTTTTTATACGTCGCCGGGATTCTGTGATGAAGTGATTCATTTATATTTTGCAGAAGGACTGAAAAAGGACAGCCGTCTGCAATTGGACGAGGATGAATTTGTCGATGTTCTGGAAGTTACCTATGATGAAGCTTTGCAATTAATGAAAGAGAAAAAGATATACGATTCGAAAACTGTTTACGCACTGCAGTACTGGAAAATTTTAAAAATGATGGAGAAATAAGAATGAAGAGATATTTTGCAGATTTGCACATTCATATCGGCCGGACGAAAACCGGCCGTGCGGTAAAAATCACCGGCTCAAAAAACTTAACATTAACAAACATTTTACAGACGGTGAAAAATCAAAAGGGGATTGATATCGTTGGCGTGATCGACTGTCATTCGCCGGAAGTAATCGACGAGATTGAAGAGCTTATGAAAGATGAAAGACTCATTCCCCTCGACGGAGGCGGACTTCTTTATGAAGGAAAAACGACGTTAATCCCCGGCAGTGAACTGGAAATTTATGACTCTTCCTGTAAAGGGCCGGTCCATGTGCTTTGTTATTTTCCGGAAATCACGCAAATGAAACAGTTTTCCCACTGGCTGGAAACAAAACTGAAAAATATTCATTTAAGCTCACAGCAGATTTATACAACCGGCCGTGCACTCCAGGAAAAAGTTAAAGAGCTGGGAGGTTTGTTTATTCCTGCCCACGTATTCACGCCGTTTAAAAGTTTGTTCGGAAAAGGTGTGGAAAAACATTTGGAAGAAGTGTTCGACCCGGAATGGATCGATGCGGTCGAGCTCGGATTAAGCAGTGATACATATATGGCCGATCATTTAAGTCAGCTGCATACATATCCGTACTTAACAAATTCCGATGCCCACTCATTGCCGAAGATTGCCCGTGAATATCAGGCATTGTTGCTTCAACGCCCGGATTTTTCCGAAATGAAAAAAGCGTTAAAGAATGCGGACGGACGGAAAATATTAGCCAACTACGGACTGGATCCGCTTTTAGGAAAATATTACGGAACGACTTGTGCGAAATGTTTTACACCGGTAAAAGGGAAGGATAAAACGTGCCCGAATTGCGGTTCCCGCAAATTTACAAAGGGAGTCAGCGAACGGATCCGTGAACTGTCCGACGCTGAACATTTTCCTGAACGGCCGCCTTACGTCCACCAGGTGCCTCTGGAATTTTTGCCGGGCATCGGGCCGAAAACATTAAAAAAATTGTTAAACCGTTTCGGCACGGAGATGGCGGTGATTCATGAGGCCGCAATTCATGAATTAAAAGAAATTGTGCCGGAAAAAACGGCGGAACTGATTATAAAGGCAAGGGAAGGAACACTCCGGGTACGTGCAGGCGGCGGGGGACGTTACGGAAAAATAGACAGCAGCCGTCCCGGTTGAACCGGGTCCGGCTACCGGCAGGTGAGAGGTTTCTTTTTCTTTTTTGAATACTTCCTTCGGGCGGCTCATACAATCTAGTAAGTCGTTTGAAGGAGGAAGAATAGAAATGAAGAAAAGAATGCAGTCCGGATTTCTAGAAAACCATTTGCATGAGTATTCCTCTTATTATATTTTTCATACGGTTCTTCTTTTCATGGGGGTTGTGTTCGGTGCCATTCTGGTTAATAGTTTAAATGTTACGCAAAAAGAGGATCTCTTTTATTTTATAAATGAGTTTTTTTCCCAAGTAAAACAAGACCAAATGGTAGAAGCGAAAGAGATTTTTTTTCATTCGCTGAGTTATAACGTAAAATATACCGGGCTGATGTGGATCATGGGTTTAACAATGATCGGCCTGCCGTTAATTTTAATATTGCTTTTTTTGAAAGGCATGATTGTCGGCTTTACGATCGGCTTTTTTGTACAGCAAATGGGCTGGAAAGGTTTCTTTTTGTCCGTTGCGTCCATTGTTCCACAAAACATCATTATCTTGCCGGTTTTTATCGTCGTTGCCGTAGTATCCGTTTCTTTTTCATTACAATTGACAAAGAAATTATTTGTCAAAACCTTCTATCAGCCGTTTGCACCAATGTTGATCAGATATTGTCTGTTTTTCGGGGCTTCGGTATTGTTCCTCTGCATCGCGGCGTTTATTGAAGGATACTTTACGCCTTACTTTATGAAAGGAATTTTGTCATTATAGCAACTGATAATCAGAAAGAATGGTTATTATAAAATAATAATTATAAATTGTAATTGATAATCATTTTATTTTAAAAACGACTAAATTTTTGTTATAATGGGAATACATTGGCGAGGGAGGGGCAATAAGGATGGAAAGTCGCCTGGAAAAAATAAAAAAATTGTTGCATTCATCCAGTTACAAATTAACACCTCAAAGGGAAGCGACTGTCCGGGTATTGTTGGAAAACGAAGAGGATCATTTAAGTGCGGAAGATGTATACCTCCTCGTTAAAGAGAAGTATCCGGAAATCGGGCTTGCCACAGTATACCGGACTTTGGAACTGTTAACGGAATTAAAAATCGTAGACAAAGTGAATTTCGGCGATGGGGTGGCCCGTTACGATTTGCGTAAAGAAGGGGAGAATCACTTCCATCATCATTTAGTATGTATTGAATGTGGTTCAGTAGAGGAGATTCAGGAAGATTTATTGGATGACGTGGAAGAAATTGTAGAGGAACGCTGGCACTTTATCGTTAAAGATCACCGGCTTACTTTTCACGGAATTTGCCGCGAATGCCAGAAAAAAGGAAAATAGTAGTATAATTTTTATACGATTCTTTTTAAATCCGTGTATAAAATCGGAATTCTCCGGCATAAGTTTGTACTAGTATAAAATTGTAAGAAGGTGCTGGAGAAAATGAAAGCAATCAAGTTGTTTCTACATACCCTGAAAGTTTTTATTTTATTTACCGGCTGCACGATTCTATTTTATTATGTTATGATGTGGTTAAGCGAGGAATACAGGAATCATGACCGGTATGATGAACCAGAGGGAAAAGCGGTAAAAGTGGTATCAGACGGTCTGGAAGACAACGTTCCATGGCTGGACCGGCTGATTTTGTTTTATTTAAGTGGGGAGTAATGACGGTGACAGATGATGGAATATTATAAAGAGGATTTTTTACACTATTTAGTTGTGGAAAGAGGACTGGCGCAAAATACGATCGAATCATATAACCGTGATTTAACATCGTATATTAAATTTTTGCAGAAGAATTTACAGATCACGGATATTAACAAAGTAACAAGAGCAGATATTATGAAATTTTTAAGCTTTTTAAAAAACAGCGGTAAATCTTCCCGCACGATAGCCAGACACATTGCATCCATCCGTTCCTTTCATCATTTCCTGATCAGGGACCGCATCACGGACCATGATCCGACCGAGTTGATTGAAACACCGCAAACGGAGATGAAACTTCCGAAGGTTTTAAGCACCGGCGAAGTTGAGACTTTGCTGAATGCCCCGGATTTATCGACGGTTTTGGGAATCCGGGATAAAGCCATGCTGGAGTTGATGTATGCAACGGGGATGCGCGTAAGTGAACTCATCCGGCTGAATCTGAATGATATTCATTTACAGCTCGGATTTGTCCGTTGTTTCGGAAAAGGAAATAAAGAACGGATCATTCCGGTTGGTAAACATGCGACGGAAGCGCTGGAAAACTATCTGATGAAAGCAAGGCCGCAATTGTTGAAGCAGAGGAAGAACACAGAGGCCTTATTTTTGAATCACCATGGTAAACGGTTGTCCAGGCAGGGGTTTTGGAAAATTGTCAAACAGTTGGCGCAAAAAGCTGGGATTCATAAGGAACTAACCCCGCATACACTGCGGCATTCTTTCGCTACCCATTTGCTGGAAAACGGTGCTGATTTACGGTCGGTACAGGAAATGCTCGGACATGCAGATATTTCGACGACCCAGATTTACACCCATGTCACAAAAACAAGATTGAAAGACGTGTATAAGCGGTTCCATCCGAGGGCATAGAAAAAAGCTGCGTATTGCGGCTTTTTTTATTTTATAATAACAATCGAAACACCTTAATATGAATTTTCCGGAAAAGGGCGGGTAAATGAAATAGCAATTCCGTATACACATATACTATTTTTAATGATCTGGAACAGTGGAAAGAGGGGAATGAATATGACGGGATATGATTTTAAAAGAGTATTTTTGATCGTATTGGATTCCGTAGGGATTGGTGAGGCTCCGGATGCTGCTGAATACGGTGATGAAGGAGCGGATACCCTCGGTCACATCGCCGAGGCGACGGGAGGTCTGCATATGCCGAATATGGAAAGGCTGGGGCTCGGTAATATAAAAGAAATTAAAGGCATCCGTAAACAGGAACGGCCGCTTGCTTTTTATACGAAAATGCGGGAAGCATCAAAAGGGAAAGATACGATGACCGGTCATTGGGAAATTATGGGACTGAAAGTTGAAAAACCGTTTAAAGTATTTCCAAACGGTTTTCCAAAGGAATTAATTGATGAAATTGAAAGAAAAACCGGACGAAAGGTAATCGGGAATAAACCGGCAAGCGGAACGGTGATTATTGAGGAATTGGGCAAAGAACATATGGAAACAGGAGCAATTATTGTATACACATCGGCGGACCCGGTATTGCAAGTTGCCGCTCATGAAGATGTTGTTCCTTTGGAGGAACTGTATAAAATTTGTGAAATTTGCCGTGAATTAACACTCGATGACCGGTTTAAGGTCGGCCGCGTCATTGCCCGTCCCTTTGTCGGCGAACCGGGAAACTTCACCCGGACGGCAAACCGGAAAGATTATGCATTGAAGCCTTTCGAACGGACGGTCATGAATGAGTTGAAAGATCATGGCTTGGATTGTATCGCCCTCGGAAAAATTACTGATATCTACGCCGGCGAAGGCGTAACGAAAACGGTGCGGACGAAGTCAAACATGGACGGGATGAACCAGCTGCTCAACCAAATGAAACAAGATTTTACCGGTTTGTGTTTTTTAAATCTGGTGGATTTTGATGCGTTGTACGGCCACCGGAGGGATCCGGTGGGATACGGCAAGGCACTGGAAGAGTTTGATCTGCGCCTGGCTGAAGTATTGGAACAATTGACCAGTGATGACTTGTTAATCATTACGGCGGACCACGGCAATGATCCGGTACATCACGGAACAGACCATACGCGGGAATATGTGCCGCTGCTCATTTATTCCCCTCGGATGGATGGTGGAAAAGAATTGCCTGTCCGGGAAACATTTGCCGATGTCGGTGCATCCATTGCTGATAACTTCCGGGTCCCCATGCCAAAATACGGAAAAAGTTTTTTACAGGAAATCAAAGAGGGAAAAGAATAGACGGCTTTTGGAAGCAACCGGAACCCATTGCGGTTCCCGGCTGCTTCCTTTTTTATTATGAAGCAGGAAAACCAATGCATTGGAAAAAATTTGTATAAAAAACCTGAGATTGGAAAAAATGGATGCATGATATGTGATTTCAACAAAAGCGAGGGAAAATTATGAAACGATTCATAATCCTTTTGATTACTGCCTTATTCATAGGTGCAACCCTGAGTCCGTCATCCGGTCTTGCCGCGGAAAAAAAGACGGATTTGGCGGACAATGCCAGATCAGCCATTTTAATTGAAAGGGATACAGGGCAAGTCTTATATGAGAAAAACAGTGATGAAAAATTACCCCCTGCGAGCATGACAAAAATTATGACGATGCTTTTAGTTATGGAAGCTCTTGAGACGGGAAAAATCAGGCTGGATGAAAAAGTGTGGACGAGCGAATATGCGGCTTCCATGGGCGGTTCGCAAATTTTTCTTGAAGAAGGGGAAGAGATGACCGTCGAGGAACTGCTTCTTGCCGTTGCCATTGCCTCGGCAAATGACGCATCAGTTGCCCTGGCTGAAAAAATTGCCGGATCTGAAGAAAATTTTGTTGAGATGATGAATGAAAAAGCAAAAGAACTTGGACTGAAAAATACAAAATTCCAAAATTCAACTGGATTGTCTGCGAAAGATCATTACAGCAGTGCCAGGGATATGGCGGTTTTGGCAAAAGAGCTGTTAAAGTATGAAGAAATTACGAAATATACAAAACAATATGAAGCTTACTTAAGGGAAGATACAGACAATAAATTCTGGCTCGTCAACACGAACCGGCTGGTGAAATTTTATCCGGGCGTTGACGGCTTGAAAACCGGCTATACAAGCGAAGCGAAATATTGTTTGACGGCTACGGCAAAAAAAGATGATATGCGGGTGATCGCTGTTGTCTTCGGCGCTCCGTCTTCCAAAGAGCGGAATAAACAAATATCCCGCATGTTCGACTATGCATTCAGTCAGTTTCAATCGAAACAATACTTTAAAAAGGGTGATGTGATCGGCGAAGTGCCTCTTGAAAAAGGGGAAAGGAAAAAAATAAAAGTCGCTTCCGGAGAAAGTGTTTCTCTGTTAACGAAAAAAGGCGAAAAATTGGATGATGTAGAGACAGAATTGAAATTGAAAAAAATTAAAGCCCCGGTGAAAAAAGGAGAGGAAGTAGGAAAAATTCTTTTGAAAAAGGACGGCAAAGTGCTAGCGGAAAATTCCGTTGTTGCCGGTGAGAACGTGAAAACGGCAGGATGGTGGACCTTGTATAAACGCGTCTTGGGTCTGTTTACAAAAACCGGATGAGTAAAAGATCGATTTCCTTCTAATTTTGTCGCATGGAAGGATTTTACACAATCCACCTCGAATTGACTCACTATACATAAAAGAAGGAGGCAATGTATAGTGAGTCTTGACGTGCAAATGGATGTAAAAGAAAACCAAATTCTTATTGTCCGGTTAGCCGGGGAGCTGGACCACCATACTTCCGACCAGGTGCGGGAAGAAGTTTCCCAGGCGATTGAGGCTCATCAGATCCGTTATTTAATTTTAAATCTTAAACAGCTGGACTTTATGGACAGTTCGGGTCTCGGGGTGATTTTGGGCAGATACAAACAAATTAAACAAACCGGCGGAGAAATGATCGTTTGTTCCATTACCCCGACGATTGAGCGCCTGTTTGATTTGTCCGGCTTGTTTAAAATTATCCGGATTGAACAGTCGGAAGAAATGGCCCTTCAAAGATTGGGGGTTGCGAAATATGAATAATGAAATGCATTTGAAATTTCGCGCCCTCAGCCAGAATGAATCTTTTGCTAGAGTAACCGTATCTGCCTTTATTGCCCAATTAGACCCGACGATGGATGAATTGACGGAAATTAAAACGGCCGTTTCTGAAGCGGTAACAAATGCCATTATTCACGGTTATGAAAATACCGGAGAAGGTTACGTATATATATCTGTCTGGCTGAAAGGCCAGGTCGTCGAATTGGAAATCCGTGACGAAGGGGTCGGCATTCCGGATATTGAGGAGGCAAAGCAGCCGTTATTCACAACGAAACCTGAACTCGAACGTTCGGGTATGGGATTTACGATTATGGAAAATTTTGTCGATGAAATGACGGTTGAATCGCGTCCGAATGAAGGAACCGTTGTCCGTTTGAAAAAAAAATTGTCCAACACAAAAGCAGTGTACAATTAAGGGGTATTGCCAATGGATGTGGAGGTTAGGAAAGGAACAAGTCAAACAGAAATCAAGGATGCAGAAATTAAAGAGTTAATTAAACGGAGCCAGGCCGGAGACCAGGAAGCGAGAAATAAAATTGTCGAGAAAAATATGCGCCTCGTCTGGTCCGTCGTGCAGCGTTTTCTAAACCGGGGCTATGACCCGGACGATTTGTTTCAAATCGGTTGTATCGGCCTATTAAAATCAGTGGATAAGTTTGACTTGTCTTATAATGTAAAGTTTTCGACCTATGCTGTTCCGATGATTATTGGTGAAATTCAAAGATTTATCCGGGATGACGGAACAATAAAAGTCAGCCGTTCATTAAAAGAAACCGGCAATAAAATCCGCCGGGCAAAAGATGATTTATCTAAAGAACTCGGCCGTACACCAACTATTCAAGAAGTGAGCGATTATTTGCAAATACCCGTCGATGAAATTTTGCTTGCACAGGAAGCGGTGATGGCCCCGACTTCTATTCATGAAACCGTTTATGAAAACGACGGCGACCCGATTACATTGTTGGATCAAATTTCCGATGAGAACGATGAGAACTGGTTTGACAAACTCGCGTTAAAAGAAGCGATTGAAAAGCTGGATGAACGGGAAAAGCTGATCGTATATTTGCGTTATTATAATGATCAGACCCAGTCCGAAGTCGCAAGCCGGTTGGGCATATCCCAGGTGCAGGTATCCCGTCTGGAAAAGAAAATATTGAAACAAATAAAAAACCAAATGGATCCCTAATTCATTTGGTTTTTTATTTTTCCCGTTTCTTGTCAATAATTGCCTTTCATAAATAGAATCACCGAACCAATACTATTGGATAAACAGACAAAAAAGGATGTGATCGGGTGAATCAAACGGTCTATATCCGTCTTCGCAACCGTGTTCAGGTCAGGGAAAATGCGGCGGTTTTTCTTAAAGATATCGCTTTAATTAATGCACCCGGGGAAATGTTGGATTCATTAGACAATTTGGTCGTTCATCAAGTGACTAAAGAAGACCGTAATATCGTGATTATCGACGGATTTAAAGTGATTAAAATGATTCGCGCAAAAACAGGTGTTGATGATATCCAGCTGATCGGTCCAGAAGAGACCATTGTTGAAGTAGTTATGAAGAAGAAAAAAATGTCCGTTCCGGTGTTTCTTATCGTCTGGTTATTGTTATTTACCGGTTCGGCGATTTCGATCATGAACTTCCATGAAGATGTCAGTATGCAAAAGGTACATGAAAAACTGTTTTTTCTCATGACGGGTATTAAAGACCCGAAACCATTATTAATCCAGATTCCTTATTCGATCGGGATCGGTTTGGGCATGATTTTGTTTTTTAATCATTTGTTCAAAAAGCGGATTAACGAAGAACCGAGTCCGTTGGAAGTGGAAATGTTCAATTACCAGCAGAGCATTGATCAATATTTAATTTTTAATGAAAAGAAAGAAAACATGAAAAGAATTGATGAATAATGGGGTTTAAAATTCTCTTAATCATTTTTACCGGATTTGCATGCGGGTTTGCCGTCGGGGCAGGTTTTGTGGCTTTTATTACCGTCCTTGGCGTTATCCCGAGATTAATGCAACTGACGAAGACGATGAAGATGGTTGTGCATTACGAGTGGGCCGTGACGCTCGGAGCGGTTGCCGGCGGCTTATTCGGACTGCAGAACTTTCAGTTGTCCGTTCATTCTTTTACGGCAATCATTGCGGGCCTCCTTCACGGAGTGTTCGTCGGAATGCTGGCCGCAGCTTTATATGAAGCATTGAACGTATTGCCGATTTTGTTTAAACGGATGAATCTGGATGACCGCTTAATTTATTTATTGATGGCTATTGTTTTAGGAAAAATGTGCGGGTCGCTGTTTCACTGGCTCTATTTTCCCGATTTTTCAACTGGATCGTAAAAAGGACCCATGACAGCCGGCATAAGCATGAATACACACTCCGTTTAGAAAGGTGTTGGGCAGCATGAAGGAAGTAAAAAACAACCAGCAACCGATTCCCGGAAGATTGTCGGATGTCGAAAAATTTATGGAGGACCGGGCCGGTTTGCATGTAAGTTTTGATTTGGGCGTAAGAAAAATAAAAGTTTTGGACCGGGAGATCCATTTGTACTATGTTAATGGGCTTGTTGACACCTTATTTGTTTTGCGGACACTGGAAGAACTCGTTCATATCAATGAATTACAAAGGACGATATCGGTCCGGAATTTATTTGATCTTGTTGAAAACCGGATCAATCATCATTCGGTTGAAAAAGTTTCCACGATGGATGAAGTAGTGGACCAGGTATTATCCGGATTGATTGCCATATTAATTGATGGCGAAAAGAAAGCGTTCATTGTGGATACGAGAAGCTATCCGGGCAGACAGCCGGAAGAGCCGGACACGGAAAAAGTCATCCGCGGCTCCCGGGACGGCTTTGTTGAAAATATTATCATTAATACAGCATTAATCCGCCGGAGAATCCGTGATGAACGCCTCAGATTTGAAATTGTTAAAGTCGGGGAGCGGTCCAAAAGTGATGTGGTCATCGGGTACTTAGAAGATGTGGCAAACCCGGAATTGATTGAGACGATCCGCAAGGAAATTAAACAGATTGAAATTGACGGCATCACGATGGCGGATAAGGCGATTGAGGAATTTATCGTAAAGCAGGGGTACAACCCTTTTCCATTAGTCCGGTATACCGAGCGGGCGGATGTTGCGGCAACCCATATTCTTGAAGGCCATGTGCTCATTTTGACGGATACATCACCGAGTGTGATTATTACACCGACTACATATTTCCACCATGTCCAGCATGCGGAAGAATACCGGCAGTCTGCGGCGGTCGGAACATTTATCCGGTGGGTCCGCTTTGCTGGAATACTGGCTTCTTTGTTTATTTTACCGCTTTGGCTCCTGTTCGTTTTAGAACCGGATTTATTGCCGGAAACCATTGATTATATCGGACCGAATAAAAAATCCCATGTGCCGGTGATCGTCCAAATATTTATATGTGACCTGGGCATTGAATTGCTGCGGATGGCGGCCATTCATACGCCGACACCTTTATCGACGGCAATGGGTTTAATTGCGGCGGTACTTATTGGTGAAATTGCGGTAACGGTCGGCCTGTTTATTCCTGAAATCATTTTATATGTTGCGCTTTCGGCAATCGGCACCTATGCAACGCCGAGTTATGAGTTAAGTGTGGCCAATAAAATAGCAAGATTATTGATTCTTGTTCTTGTGGCCATTTTTAAAGTACCGGGTCTAGTCGTGGGAACAACGCTCTTTATCATCTTTTTGGCACAAATCCGTTCATTAAAAACCCCGTATTTATGGCCGTTTATCCCCTTTCATCCGGTGGCATTCTCGCAAATTATACTCCGCAGGTCAACACCCGGATCCAAAATCAGGCCCAGCATTGTACAGCCGAGAAACCGTAAAAAGCAGCCTGTTGCATAGTTCGCTTGAAAAATTTACTTATTTTCCAACTTTATTTTGTTCTCTGAATGATAAACCGGATGATTGTCCATTGCATAAAAAAGATGATTATGATAAAGTTTTTTCATAATTGAAATGAACGACATAGATCCGGTCAGGGGTGAGAATATTGCTGTTACACGGAACAATGACGATTAATTCTAAAGGCCATTTGGAAATCGGAGGATGCGATACGGTCGGGCTTGCAAAAAAATTCGGCACACCTCTTTATGTATACGATGTACAATTAATGCGGGAGCGGGCGAGAACATTTAAACAGGCTTTTGAGAGAGAAAATGTGAGGGCGCAGGTTGCCTATGCAAGTAAAGCATTTTCTTCCATCGCCGTTTTCCAGTTGATGAGTGAGGAAGGTCTTTCCCTCGATGTCGTTTCCGGCGGAGAATTGTATACAGCAATAAAAGCAAATTTTCCTGCCGAAAAAATTCATTTTCACGGGAATAACAAGAGCATTGCCGAAATGAAAATGGCGTTGGAATACGGCATCGGCTGTTTTGTTGTTGATAATTTTTATGAACTGCAAATTTTGCATGATTTATGTCAACAAATGAATGTGCAAACGAATATATTGTTAAGGGTAACCCCGGGTATTGAAGCCCATACCCATGACTATATTTTAACCGGCCAGGAAGATTCCAAATTCGGTTTTGATTTAGAAAGCGGGCAGGCAAAACAGGCGCTGGAAACGGCACTTGCAACCGGCACGTTCAATGTGCTCGGCATTCATAGCCATATCGGTTCGCAAATATTTGAAACAACAGGCTTTATTTTGGCCGTTAAAAAGATGTTTGAACATATCGGTCAATGGAAAGCGGAATTGAACTACATTCCTTCCGTTATAAATACCGGCGGTGGATTCGGAATCCGCTATATAGAGGAAGACGAGCCGCTCCGTCCTGAAGAATATGTTACAGCCATTATTGATGAAGTTAAAAAACATGCGGAAGAAATCAACATTCCGCTTCCGGAAATATGGATTGAGCCGGGAAGATCCATTGTCGGGGAAGCGGGAACGACGCTGTACTCCATGGGAGCAACGAAAACAGTTCCGGGCATCCGGAAGTATGTTGCGATTGACGGCGGTATGAGTGACAATATCCGACCCGCTCTTTATGACGCAAAATATGACGCCGTTATTGCCAACAAAGTTTTGGCAGAAGATAAAGAAGTGGTGTCAATCGCCGGTAAAGCATGTGAAACCGGTGATATGCTTATTTGGGATATTGCTCTGCCCGAATATGAGCCGGGAGATATTTTAGCCGTATTTTGTACCGGTGCTTACGGATATTCCATGGCAAGCAACTATAACCGGCTCCCAAGGCCGGCGGTCGTGTTTGTTGAAAACGGCGCGGCCAAGCTCGTAGTAGAACGGGAAAGTTACGAAGATCTCATCAAGCTTGATCAACCTTTATATCAACCGATTAAGAGATAGCTGAAAGGGTCTGAATTTTACAATTTAATAAAGAACATAGAAAAACAGAGCCGGTTATAGTAAAATAAAACAAGAGCCTTGGATTTGCGGCAACCGGTAAACGGAAATATATCCTTTCATCTCATTATGAAAAGCAGGATGAGTACAGTTTTGTATAATGAGGGATTAAAATGTTAATTCGATATAAAAAATCATTCGAAAAGATTGCAATGGGTTTGCTTTCTTTTATGCCGAATGAAAAAGATTTAAAAAGACTGCAACAGACAATGAAAGAATACGAAGAGAATGAAGAGTGGCATCTGTTTTTATGGAAGCTGGACGATGATATTGTCGGCATAATCGGAGTTTCAGAGAAAGATAATAATATTTTGGAAGTTCAGCATATATCAGTCAGTCCGTCCCACCGTGGACAAGGAATCGCAAAAAGCATGGTTCAAGCCTTGAGAGATATGTATCCTGATGCACATATTGTTCCGGGACCCGAAACCGCATCTTTTTTTGAACGTTGTGATTAAATAATTTTGAAGACTGCCCTAATATGCATTTTCCAAAACGGAAGATGTGAAATTAGGACAGTCTTTTTATTTCGTAAATATTTCGCCCGGTATATACATTTCCGGGAACTATCGTTATGTAAATTCTATTTTTTGCCTATTGTATTTGTGATAAACAGAGTGTTGGTGGTTTTTATGAAATTTAAAACAGCAGGATTTGAAGGCCCGCTGGATTTATTGCTGCATCTGATTAAAACGATGGAAATTGATATTTATGATATCCCCATGCAGGAAATTACGGAACAATATTTATTATATATCCATACGATGCAGGAACTAGAACTGGATGTAGCCAGCGAATATCTTGTCATGGCGGCGACACTTCTGGCAATCAAAAGTAAAATGCTGCTGCCGTCATATGAGGAATCCGTTGATGAAGAAGAATATGAGGAAGATATTCATGAGGATCCCCGGCGGGAACTTGTGGAACGATTGATTGAATACCGGAAATACAAGGAAGCCTCGTTGAAACTGAAAGAAAAAGAAAAGGAACGGACTTTGCTGTTTACGAAACCGCCCAGTGACTTATCGGACTTTGCTTCCGGCCTGCCGGATGCCTGGGGACAAAAGGTTACGTTATATGATATGCTGGGTGCTTATCATAAATTAATGCGCAGAAAAAAGCTGCAAAAGCCAATTCGGGCAAAAGTTACCCGTGAAGAAATTTCTTTGGAAGAACGAATGGACGAAATTTGCGAATTGTTAGCCGGAACGGACCGGCCGGTCAGCTTTTTTCACTTATTCCCGTACCCGGATAAAAACAATATTGTCGTTTCTTTTCTTGCCATACTTGAATTAATGAAACGAAATGAAATTGTTATTTATCAGGAAAGGAATTTTGAAGAAATTTGGATCCGTCCTGCAGGCAGGGAAAAAGAAGGTGGGAAGTTTGACGATGACAAATGACCTTGGTGTTTTGGAAAGTTTATTGTTTGCCGCAGGTGATGAAGGACTGACGTTAAAGCAAATTATGAATGTAATGGAAATCAGCGATGAAAAAGTAAAGCGATTGATTGATGAATTGAAAGCGGACTATGAAAGTGACGAGAGACGGGGAATCACTTTGCTGGAAGTTGCCGGTACATACCAGCTGGCCACGAAAAAAGAACATGCCATTTATTTAAAGCGCCTGGTGGAATCCCCGGCGCAAAAAACGTTATCCCAGGCAGCTTTGGAAACGTTGGCGATTATTGCTTACAAACAGCCGGTCACTCGGGCAGAAATTGAAGAAATCCGGGGAGTGAAAACAGAACGGCCGCTGCAGACGCTGATTTCACGGGGGTTAATTCAGGAAGTCGGCAGAGCGGAAGGAACGGGAAGAGCCATTTTATACGGTACGACGAAAGAGTTTTTGGATTACTTCGGTTTGAAAGATTTGAAAGAATTGCCCCCTTTACCGGAGACAGATGATGTTCTCGGAGAGGAAGCGGACTTGTTTTTCGAAACTTTGTCTGCCGGAAATGAAGACGTGTAATGAACCGGGTTGGAAATGGCCCGGTTTTTTCTTTCTATCATATTTGGGCGGGACAAACCATAAACTTGTACAAAACGCCAAAGGAGTCGAGGACGGGAATGGGGTTCGGCAAAAAAACATTAACAGGGCTTTTGACTGGTATCGTGATTTTTTTTACATTATGTCCTTCGTTCCATGCAAGCGTCGGGGGGATCGATGTCACCTCTCCAAGCGCCATTGTGATGGATCAAAAAACCGGAAGAATTTTTTATGAAAAAAACATTCATGAAAAACGGAGAATTGCCAGCATAACGAAAATCATGACCGCGATTATTGCCATCGAATCGGGGAAGTTAAATGAAACCGTCCGGGTCAGCGAACAGGCGGTGAGAACCGAAGGATCATCTGTTTATTTAATGCCGGGTGAAAAAATTAAACTGGAGGATTTAGTCTACGGCTTAATGTTGCGTTCCGGAAATGACGCTGCGGTGGCCATTGCCGAACATGTCGGCGGCAGTGTGGAAGGTTTTGTATTTTTAATGAACGAAAAAGCACAACAAATCGGCATGAAAAACACGCATTTCGCGAATCCCCACGGATTGGATGATCATGAAGATCATTATTCAACGGCATACGACATGGCCATTTTGACAAAATATGCCATGGAAAATGAAACCTTCCGCAAAATTTCTGCGGCCAAAGTCCATTATGCACCCGATCCGAATGGAGACTGGCAAAGAAAATGGGTCAACAAAAACCGTCTTCTTACGGAGTTGTATAAGTATTCAACCGGCGGAAAAACCGGTTATACAAAAAGGGCAAAACGGACACTTGTGTCCACAGCTTCCAAGGACGGAATGGATTTGATCGCCGTTACCTTGAACAATCCGTCACAATCCGATTGGACGGATCATATCCGCATGTTTGAATATGTTTTCGACCATTACGACTATTATGAGGTATTGCCCGCAGGAAAAATTAAAAAAATCGACAACAATGTGTATAAAGATGAAGCCTACTTGGCACGTAATTTTGTGTATCCGATTAAGGAAGAAGAAAAAGATTTGTTTGAAGTACATTACCGGTTGAAAAAACCGAAAAAAGGCTGGGCTGAAAATAAAGAAAGAATTCCAGAAATCATCGGTAAGGCTGATGTTTATTTTGATGGACAAAAAATCCGCTCGATTCCTGTTTATTATAAACACCGTGATGAAAAAGACGGAACGATAAAAAAATATTTTAAACAAATATTCAACTCGTTTACAGGGGTAAGGATTTATGATTAATTTAATTTGGGTTTTTTTAATGGTTACCAGTATTGTTTTTGCTATGTTTAACGGAACAATGGAAGAAGTGAACAAAGCAGTTTTTGAAGGTGCAAGGGAGGCGGTCACATTATGCATCGGATTCATCAGCATACTCGTATTTTGGCTCGGTTTGATGAAAATCGCCCAGGACTCCGGTTTACTTGACAAATTTTCCAATCTGTTCCGGCCGGTTGCGAAAAAAATTTTTCCGGATATACCAGACAATCATCCGGTTATGGGATATATCCTGTCGAATATGACGGCGAATATGTTCGGTTTGGGCAATGCAGCGACTCCTTTAGGGATTAAGGCAATGGAAGAGTTAAAGAAATTAAATGGTGGGAAAGATGAAGCCTCCCGCTCGATGACAACATTTTTGGTCATTAATACGGCAAGTATTACGATCATCCCGACTACCGTTTTATCCATCCGGATGAATTACGGCTCGGTTTCTCCGGCAGAAATCGTAGTTCCGACCATCATTGCTTCTACCGCTTCCACCGTATGCGCGATTTTGATTGACCGGTGGATTTACAACCGAAAAAACAGAAGAAGGGTGAAATAATGGAAATCATCGCAGGAATTTCATTATGGATTATTCCGGTATTAATCGGATTTATTTTGCTTTACGGAACATGGAAGAGAGTACCGGCATATGAGCTGTTCGTTGAAGGCGGCAAAGAAGGAATAAAAGTTGCGTTTTCCATCATTCCTTTCTTAACCGGCATGCTGGTGGCCATTTCTGTATTCCGTGCTTCCGGTGCAATGGAGTTTTTCGTCGGGTTGTTCCGGCCTGTTTTGGATTTTTTCGGGATCCCTTCAGAAATCGTCCCTCTGGCAATCTTGCGGCCGATTTCAGGAAATGCGGCGTTGGGGGTGACAAGTGACTTAATCGCAACATACGGGCCCGATTCATTTATCGGAAGACTGGCGTCCGTCATGCAAGGAAGCACTGATACAACTTTATATATTTTAACCGTTTACTTCGGTGCGGTCGGGATTAAAAAAATAGGGGATTCGTTGAAAATCGGACTAATTGCGGATTTTATCAGTTATATCGTCAGCTTTGCCGTTGTATCGATCTTTTTCGGTTCGGCCCTTTCATGACCCGGAGCTTGTCCTTTCCGGTTTTATTTTTCAATATACAAAAACTGAAAAAAGTTAAAACGCCGGTGAAAAATTTTGTTTTTAGCTCCTTTTTATGGCATAATTCAAGAATAGTACAGCAGGAAAATGATTTAACTTCCAACTTTTGTAACGGAATAAATGAAACAAAATTTCCCGCAACACATCATTGCAACAACAGACAGCGGAAAAAGGAGTGTTGGCTGATTGGAACGTCTGCAGAAAGTGATCGCACGGAGCGGAATGGCATCAAGAAGGAAAGCAGAAGAATTAATTAAAGCAGGAAAAGTTAAGGTAAACGGTGAAGTAGTTACAGAGTTGGGAGTTAAAGTCAGTCCCGATGATTATATCGAAGTGAACGGAATCAAAGTAGAAAGGGAAGAGCCTGTCTACTTTTTACTTTATAAACCCCGGGGAGTCGTTACGACGGTAAAAGATGATAAAAACCGGAAAACGGTTATGGACTTTTTCCCCCATGTCGAACAACGAATATTTCCGGTCGGCCGGCTTGATTATAATACTTCCGGTTTACTGTTAATGACCAATGACGGAGATTTTGCCAATTTAATGACCCACCCGAGATATAAAATTGAAAAAACCTATATTGCCAAGGTAAAGGGCATTCCCTCAAGACAGGATTTAAAGCAATTACAAAAGGGAGTTCAACTCGAAGACGGAATGACCCTCCCGGCCAAAGTGAAATTTTTATCCGCCAACCGGCAAAAAAAGACGGCGATTATTGAAATAACGATCACCGAAGGACGTAACCGGCAAGTCCGGCGGATGTTTGAGCATATCGGCTATCCGGTATTGAAGCTGAAACGGGAGCGTTTTGGCTTTTTAACGTTAAAAGGTCTAAATGCCGGTGACTTTCGTCCGTTGACTCCCCATGAAGTCAAGCAATTAATTGTTTTGGCGAAACAGGGTTCACTGACCTGAATCAGCTGCATTGAGAATGCAGCTGATTATATTCATTTACCATAGGCTGCTAAGAAGATCATCGGTAAGATTCATACAGAAAGGGGAGGGGATCGGGTGAGAAAAAAACGGCGGCTTGCCATCCGGACGGTTATTTTATCGGTTCTAGTTTTAAGTATTGCTTCCGTTCTGTTTCTCAATGGTAAAACAGATGAACGGGAAACTGCCGCGGTCGGCCAGGAAGCGCCCGACTTTGTCCTGCAGGATCTCCGCGGAAATGAATACCGACTGTCGGATTACCGGGGAAAAGGGGTGTTTTTAAATTTTTGGGGGACTTGGTGTGAACCGTGTAAAACAGAAATGCCCTATATGGAAAAGCAATACCGGAAATATAAAGATCAAGGTGTAGAAATACTGGCGGTCAATGTCGGTGAAACGGATCTGGCCATTGAAAAGTTTGCGAAGCAGTATCAACTGTCATTTCCGATCGTTGTTGATAAAAGCGGTGAAGTCCAAAAAGCATACGGAATTTATCCGTTGCCGGCTACATTTTTGATTGACCCCGAAGGAAAAATCGTTGATTATATTGAACAGCCGATGACAGAAGAAATGATTGGGGATTTTATGGAGAGGATTAAACCGGAATAAGAGGGGGAAGTTGTTTTGGATAATGCAAAGTGTGAATGCGGGCATGTAAATCCCCACGGAACGGTTTTTTGTGAGGCTTGCGGTAAAGCGTTATATAACAAGGAAGAAAAGCTCTTGGATATGCGCTATGAGGGGAAAAAAAGACGATCAGAGAAATATAACCGGACAATCATCGATAAAATTTGGAATTTCTTCTCATCCGTCAAAGTCGGAGTCACATTAATTGTTCTTGCGCTTATTGCTTCTGCCATCGGAACCATTTTACCGCAGGAAGGGAATATCAATATCCAGTCCGATCCCGGTGAATATTACAGGGAGACTTACGGATGGTTTGGTGAATTGTATTATTTACTTGGTTTTCATAATTTATACGGTTCCTGGTGGTACATGCTGTTAATTGCCTTTATCGGTGTCTCACTGGTTGTTTGTAGCCTCGACCGAGCAGTCCCGTTGTACAAAGCATTAAAAAATCAAAAAATTTCGAGAACTGTTATTTTTTTGAACAGGCAACGTTTCTATAATAAAACTGCGATCGAAAAGATTAATGAACAAGACATTGAAAAAATTAAAGAGCGTTTGCAACAAAGAAAGTACCGGATATCAGAAGAAAACGGAAATATACTTGCGGAAAAGGGAAGGTTTTCCCGCTGGGGCCCGTACGTAAACCATATCGGATTAATTATTTTTTTAATCGGTGTGATGCTGCGTTTTATTCCTGGTTTTTATGTTAATGAATTTTTATGGATTAAAGAAGACGAAACTGCAGCGGTTCCCGGTACCAGTCAGGAATATTACATAAAAAATCACCGGTTTATTATTGATGTGTACGACGAAACAGATGGGGAAGTGTATAAAAAAGCACTGGAGGAAAAGGGAGCAATTGTAAAAAACTATCAAACCAATGTTACGTTATACAAAGCGGATAAAAAGCTGCCGGGGGAAAAGCCGGAACTGAAGAAAGTCGGAGATTATGAAATTAAAGTAAACCATCCGTTAAAATTTGACCGTTTCGCTCTTTACCAGTCAAGCTATGAGTTAAACCAATTTTCAAAAATGACGTTTGCGTTGACGGATAAAAAAACCGGTGAATCATTGGGAAATATCACGATTGATCTGGATGACCCCCGGGAAACATACGAAGTAAAAGACGATTATACCGTTGAAATTGTCAGATATTTCCCTGATTTTGAAATGGCGGACGGGGAACCGCGGACAAAATCGATGAATCCGGTTAATCCGGCTTTTGTTTTTAAAATGATAACTCCCGATAAGCCGGAAGGGGAAATCAGTTTTACTGCCATTCAACAAACCGTTGAACCTTTCGGAGAGAACGAATATAAAATGGAATTCCAATCTTTGGAGACCGTTAGTGCAAGCGGAATAACCGTAAGAAAAGATTTATCGTTGCCAATTATTGCTTTAGGGGGAATCATCTTTCTTGCAGGCCTGGTTCAAGGTTCCTTTTGGTTTCACCGCAGAATTTGGCTGAAACCGGAAGAGGATTATTTGCATATTGCTGGACATACGAATAAAAACTGGTATGGTTTTCAAAGAGAAATTGAAAAGATTGTTCACGGAACAAATATACCAATGCCGGATGACCAGGCGAAAAAATAAATAAATCCGGGAGGAATAAACAGGGGGGATCACAAATGACGCAAGCAAGCAGTCATCTGTTATTTTGCTCGTTTTTATTATATTTGATCGCCGTCTTTTTTTACGGCGGGGCAATCAGACAGAAGAAGGGGCTGGAAGAAAGTCCGTATAAAAACGGGGCTTCTTTCAGCAGCAAAGCCGGAATCATCATTACAATTGTCGGTTTCTTCTGCCAGCTCGGTTATTTTATTACACGCTGGATTGCCGCCGGCCATGTGCCTGTCAGCAATATGTTTGAGTTTATTGCCTTTTTCAGTATGATGATCGTTTTAGCTTATATTATTTTATATTTTTTATATCGCACGGTGGTTCTCGGCTTATTTACGATGCCCGTTGTGATCATCATGATTGCATACGGCAGTATGTTCTCCCGGGATATTACGCCGCTGATTCCCGCATTGCAAAGTTACTGGCTGCCGCTGCATGTGATGACGACGGCCGCCGGCCAGGGTATATTGGCCATCAGTTTTATTGCCGGTATGATGTATTTAATTAAAACCATTGATCAGAAACAACGCTCATGGAAACGTTTTTTACTAGAATTGATCATGTATTTGATCGTTGTGGTCATCGGGTTTGTCATTTCAACCGCCGGTTTTCGGGCAACGGAATACGAAGTCGCATTTACATGGACGGACCAAGACGGAAATGAATCAACCGCCGTTTATACTTTACCGGCCATCACTGGTCCGAATGAATGGGAAATGGTAACTGGAAACCGGATGGAACCGCTTTTTGAAGCACCTCCGTTCATTGATGCAAGAAAATTAAATACGGTCATTTGGTCTTTTATTATCGGCACCGTCCTGTATCTGCTGATCCGCCTTGTTTTCAGAAAAAGACTGGGACAAATGTTTCAGCCGTATGTCCAGCGGATTAATTCCGATCTTCTGGATGAAATCAGTTACCGTTCGGTTTTAATCGGCTTTCCGGTTTTCACACTGGGCGGACTGATTTTCGGTATGATTTGGGCGCAAGTTGCCTGGACACGATTCTGGGCCTGGGATCCGAAAGAAGTTTGGGCATTAATCACATGGCTGTTTTATGCGGCATTTCTGCATCTCCGCCTGTCAAGGGGATGGCACGGGGAAAAGTCCGCATGGCTTGCGGTGACGGGTTTCGGAATTATTATGTTCAACTTGGTATTTGTCAATTTAATCATTGCAGGTCTGCATTCCTATGCTTAAATTATATTAATATAAAAATGCAAATGAATTTTATTTGAAATAAATACGAAACAAGAAGATAAATTTTGACAATATTGTCAAACATTTTATGTCTCCATACGGCGTTTTATGGAGACTTTTTTATTAGAAACATATATACTATAATTATAGATAACTATGATCAATTGTTTTTCTAAATTTGTTCATGAAAACATTAAATATAGAAAAATAATGACCATTGATGTACAATGTATAGTAGGGAGGTCATGCTCTATGGAAAAAGATGTAAAAATCTTAATTGTCGATGATGAGGAAAGAATTAGAAGATTATTAAAAATGTACTTGGAAAGGGAAAAATATATCATTGATGAAGCTGAAGACGGTAATGAAGCATTGGAGAAGGCCTTATATAACGATTATGATTTAATTATCCTTGATTTAATGCTGCCTGGAAAAGACGGAATCGAAGTGTGCAAGGAGATCCGCGAGAAAAAGGCAACACCAATTATTATGCTGACGGCTAAAGGGGAAGAAGCAAACCGGGTACAGGGATTTGAAGCCGGTACCGATGACTATATTGTAAAACCGTTCAGTCCTCGTGAAGTTGTGTTGCGTGTGAAAGCGTTATTAAGAAGGGCTTCCACAACAAGCTTCCTGCAAACGGATACGACTGCGAAAAATATCCTTGTATTTCCGCATTTAACAATCGACCATGATGCGCACAGGGTAGTTGCTGATGGTAAAGAAGTCAGTTTGACACCTAAGGAATATGATTTGTTGTACTTCCTGGCCAAAAGCCCGGATAAAGTGTTCAATCGTGAACAATTGCTGAAAGAAGTATGGCATTATGAATTTTTCGGAGATCTGCGCACCGTTGATACACATATTAAACGACTCAGGGAAAAATTAAGCAAAGCATCCGAAGAAGCTGCGAAAATGATCGTAACCGTATGGGGAGTCGGATATAAGTTCGAGGTAGTGAATGAATGAAACGGAATTGGAACAGTGTAGTCGGAAAACTATGGGCAACGATTCTTCTTTTGGTGTTTCTCGTATTATTTGTATTGTCAGTTTTAATGATGCAATTCTTCAACAGCTTTTTTGTGAATTGGGCCACAGACTCATTAACAAATAATGCGGAAAAAATCGCAGGAATTTTGGAAAAACATGATGAAGATCTTGACTTTGCCATAAATGTGGCCTGGGAAACACTTGAAGATGTGACGAATGCCATAATTGTCGTTGCTGATGAAGATATATACTATTCCGACAAACAAGATGCGGAGCGGTTTTCACTGGCATATTTTCAAAATGATCAACAACTGAAGAAAGTTTTGACAAAACAAGAAACGGTTACAAAAGAAATTCATTTGAAAGTGCCTGGTAAAAAACATGACCAAATCTTAATGGTCGGAGTGCCTTTGGAATTCATTCCTGACCGGGATGGTGCCGTATACGTTTACCAATCACTGGACGTTATGAATGACATGAAACAGGTAACGGCCGAAATTATCTTATGGTCGGCACTTATCGCTTTCATTTTAACTACTGTCTTTGCCTTTTTCCTGTCAACAAGAATTACAGCACCTCTCAGAAAAATGCGGGAGTCCGCTGCTGAAGTGGCCAAAGGGAAATTTGACGTTCAGGTCCCGATCCTTACCCATGACGAGATCGGTGAACTTGCCGTAACCTTTAACCAAATGAGGCGAAAATTAAAAGTGAATATGACCGAATTAAAACAGGAAAAAGAGCAATTGTCAAGTATTTTGAGCAGTATGGCCGACGGTGTGATTACGTTTAACAGAAAAGGGGAAATCGTCGTTACCAACCCGCCGGCGGAAGATTTTCTCGAGCATTGCAGAAAAACGATGGAGGAAAATCAGGATAGTGAAATTCCGCAAAAGTTAAAAGAATTGATCATTGAGTCCATTTCAGAAGGAACAGAACAAACCGGCGAGCTGGAAATACACGGTAAATATTGGACGGTGATTGTAACCCCACAGTTTGATGAGCAGTCCATTCGCGGCGCCGTTGCCGTGTTTAGGGACATGACGGAAGAACGGAAACTGGACAAAATCAGAAAAGATTTTATTGCCAACGTGTCCCATGAATTGCGAACGCCGATTGCCATGCTGCAAGGTTACAGCGAGGCACTGATGGATGATATTGCTTCTACGGAACAGGAAAGAAAAGAAATATCAACAGTCATTTACGAGGAATCGCTCCGTATGGGCAGACTGGTCAATGAACTGCTTGATCTGGCCCGGCTGGAATCGGGAAACATGGGCATTCATAAAGAATTGGTAGTCGTTAAACCATTTATTGAAAGAATCGGCAATAAATTCTCCGTCATGGCCAAAGATCATCAAATTAATCTTGAAGTGAAGGTTGAGACGGAAGAAGAGAAATATCTTTTTGACCCGGACCGGATTGAACAAGTTTTAACGAATCTGGTGGACAATGCAATCCGGCACACCCGGGATGGCGGCTTTGTAAAAATTCATGTATACAGTACCAGTGAAGGATTACAAATGGAAGTTTCCGACAACGGTTCCGGTATACCCGAAGAAGATTTGCCGTTTATTTTCGAACGGTTTTATAAAGCCGATAAAGCAAGAACACGGGGCAGTTCCGGCACAGGCCTCGGACTTGCCATCGCCAAAAATATTATTGAAGCGCATGAAGGAACGATCCGAGTCGAAAGTGAACTTCGCAGAGGAACAACGTTCATTATCTTTTTACCGGGTAAATAAAGTACAATTTAAGACTGATATCACTGCATCCGTAACGGGATGCAGTTTTTTTGTGGTGAAATACAGATGCCCATTACGGTGCTTGAAAAATTAAATAAAAGGAATGAATAAATCTAAGTGAATCTATCATAATATTATATTGTAATTTGGACAAGGTGATCCGGCGAAAATCACACCTGTGGTCAGGAGGAAAAAATGGCTGAATTTATGAAAAGACTGCTCGTAGCAATTGTTATGATGATTCTGGTCAGTTTGTTTATTATCGCAGGCAAGCATACCGTCACGAAAGCGGAACAATTTTATGCTGAAACGGCAGACTGGATTTGGCCTGCGGACGGAATCATAACCGATATTTTTGGCTCAAGGAGCGGTGAACATAAAGGAATTGACATTGCAGATGAACCGGGAACCCCCGTATACTCGGTTGACCGCGGTGTTGTAACAAAGTCCTATTACTCGGATACATATGGAAATGTCGTCTTTATAAAGCATAATACCGGCTTTGAGACGGTTTATGCTCATTTGTCGGAACGGAAAGTAAAGGAAGGCCAGTCTGTTGAAAAAGGAGAGCTAATTGGATTAATGGGAAGCACGGGGGAATCATCAGGCTCTCATTTGCATTTTGAAGTACATATTGACAGTTGGACAGTCAATAAAGAAAATTCAATCGATCCATTTCTCATATTCGGCACAAGCGAAGTCGGTGAGTATGTGGCGGCCGGAACGATAGGTATTGTACAAGCAGCAAAACAAGTAGGACAGGAAAATTCCATCGTTCATACTGTTGTAAAAGAAGACACTTTATGGGGACTGGCGGAAAAATACGGTACAACGGTTAATTCCATAAAAAAATGGAATGATATAAGTGATGACCTGATTTTTCCCGGCCAGGAAATTAAAATAATAATCAGCCAATTTTAGGAAACAAGAGATAAAATACTTTACTAATTACGAATTATGTTGTATATTAAAATTAAAAATAAAATAATGATTCATCTTCGGGGCAGGGTGAAATTCCCGACCGGCGGTGATAAGGAGACATTCCTTTAAGCCCGCGAGTCTGTGGTACACCATAGACAGGATTCGGTGAAAATCCGAAGCCGACAGTATAGTCTGGATGGGAGAAGATGAAGGTTTCGTATTGCGTTCGTTACGGACGAACGTATGCTCTCTTATGCCTTCGTACGCTCACCCTGAAGATCTTCCATCTTCAGGGTTTATTTATTGCGAAAAAACAAATATAGCGAAACCAGTCTTCTCTCTTATTTGTGAGATGAATCACAAAAGGAGAGGTACAGATGAAGAAAATGAAGGTCAAATCTTTTGTAGCGATTGGAATGCTCAGTGGTTTAGCCTATGTATTAATGATTCTTAACTTCCCGCTGCCGATGTTTCCGGCATGGCTGAAAATTGATTTCAGCGATATTCCGGCTTTAATCGGTGCAATTATTATGGGACCCGGTGCAGGGGTTTTGATCGAACTCTTGAAAAATATTTTACATTGGGTGACAACAGGGAGTGAAACCGGTTTTCCTGTAGGCCATATTGCGAATTTTGTCACGGGGATTGTATTTATCCTTCCGGTTTATTATATTTACATGAAAGTGAGAACAAAAAAAGGGTTAACGGTAGCGCTGGCAACGGCAAGTGTCATTACGGCCCTTGTCATGAGTGTGTTGAACTATTTTGTGTTCCTTCCAATGTACGGATATTTTTTGAACTTCCATTTACCGAAGGGAATTGTTGTATCAGCTATTTTACCGTTTAACCTAATCAAGAGCATAGTCATTTCCATTGTCTTTTTCTTGCTGTTTGTAAAAATTCAGGACTGGATTTTAAAACAGCAGTCTGTTTTTAATAAATCGTAATCCAGATTTTAGTACATCATTAATAATTGAAGAGAAAAAATGAAATTTCAAATAACAATAAAAGGGCCAGATTTTATCTGACCCTTTTATATTTTTATTCAAATTTATCCGGATCCCCGTTAAACGGTTTGTCACTGACACGGATTGACTCCGTCGGACAGCCTTCCAAAGCATCCATTAAATCTTCTTCCAGGATTTCAGGGACCTCGGTGGTTCCCTCATTATCATCAAGGACAACGTATGCAATTCCTTCGTCGTCGTAATCGAAAATATCCGGAGCCGCGGCGCCGCATGCACCGCAAGCGATGCATGTTTCTTTATCTACAATTGTAAATTTAGCCATGATGTACCCTCCAATGTATATTCCATGATCATGATTTTGCTTTTCCAAAAATTAGTATTTGGAAAGATTACAACAATATCATTTTAAATCTCAATAATGGACTTTTCAATACATTGAACTTGATTTTACATTTTTGTGTCTAAATAGACAAATATATGTCAAAAACGATCGGCATCCTCAGTAAAAAAATTTCATACGGCGATTGGAAAGAATAACAGGATATCCGCTATCCTTTTTTCTATTCCATGGTAAAATATAAACAAGGTGAGATTTATGAACTATTTAATTCCGGTTCTTTTGTACTGCGTTGAGCGATTTCATAAAGAACGCAGCATGAGTGCTGTGTATTATTTATTAAAAGGAAAAAAATCAGCCCAAACCATTCAGGATGCGGTTTGGTACGGAATGAAAAAGCTTTTTTCTGTATATCCCGGCCTGTCCCGGGAAGACTTTCAGAAAGCAGTTGCTCTTGCTGAACAAAAAAAGTGGATTACCATCACCGGACAGGTTGCCGGAATTACGGAAGCGGGACGAAAAGTGTCAGCAGATCTTTTCAATCGGTATCCGCTCCCCGGACACCTGGACGGCTGGACTTACCACGATACGGACAATCTTTTCTGGCAGCGGCTGAGTTTGATTGTCCAGACAATTTCCAACTGGGCCAATGACGAGACGAGATTTTTTCCCGTTCAAAGAGATTATCTCATACAAAATTGGGTAAAAAATTGGTTTCGGAAGATCCGGTTAAAGTACACCAAACAACAATTGGCCGATGCTTTCTATGAAGAACTTTACCGTTTGTTTGCAGAGATGGAAAGTGAAGAACTTGATCCGAATATCATTGTGTACCGGCTTACCGGTCATAAAAAACCGGGTTTAACGCCGGTGCAAATTGCCAACCTGTATGCCTGGGATTACGTGTATTATTATTTCCTGTTTCGCAGTTACATACATTTTATTATTCGGAAATTACGGCTGGAGAAGCAGCAGTACCCGTTATTATACTCCCTTGCCAGAATTGAACATCCGCGGCATTTTTTAACGAAGTCGGGGATGAAGACGTATCAATATTTGAAAATGGGCTATTCCATCGAGAAAATTTCCAGGTTAAGAAAATTAAAAAGGAACACCATCGAAGACCATATTGTTGAAATCGCCATTACCGATCCGAACTTCTCCATTGATCCGTATGTTCTACCTGAACTGCAGCAAAAAATTAACCAAACGGCTTACAGGCTTAAGACGAGAAAATTAAAAAAAATAAAAGAAGCATTGCCTGAAGCGGATTATTTTTCAATCCGGCTTGTCTTATCAAAGATGGAACAATAACATTATGACAAAAGGTGAAACAATGGATTTAGAACATATATTGTTTGAGAAGTTTTCCTATACTTCTTTCCGCACCGGACAAAAAGAGATCATCGAATCCGTTTTGGAAGGGCAGGATACGCTCGCTTTATTGCCGACTGGTTCAGGGAAATCTTTATGTTATCAGCTGCCGGGTTACATTTTGCCCGGAGCGGTTTTAATTGTTTCCCCACTGATTTCCCTCATGCAGGATCAAGTTGAACAAATGAAAGTGCGCGGGGAAAAAAGAGCGGTCGCCCTTAACTCCTTCCTGTCCCCGGAAGAAAAAAGCTTTGTGCTGAAAAATCTTCACTTTTTCAAATTTATCTACATATCACCCGAGATGCTGCAATCAGAATTAATTATTCGAAAATTACAGGAGATTGAGATTTCTTTATTTGTTATAGATGAAGCCCATTGTATTTCCCAATGGGGATACGATTTCCGTCCGGATTATCTGGAACTCGGCAAAATCCGGAAACTGGCCGGCAATCCTCCGATTCTTGCTCTGACGGCGACTGCGGGGGAGGAAGTCAGGAGGGATATAAAAAAATATTTATATATGGAAGAGGCAAAGGAATATATATATTCTACGGACAGGCATAATATTGCTGTTTCGGTCATCCATGCCGCCAACTATGCGGAAAAAAGGGAACAATTATTTGACCTGGTCGGGCGGCTGGAAGGTCCGGGAATCTTGTATTTTAGCAGTAAAAAGCTCGCAGATGAAACGGCGGCCGAAATTAACCGCCGGTTTCTCGGTCCCGCTGCATCTTACCACGCCGATTTGGATCCGGAAATGCGGATTTTGCTCCAGCAGCAATTTTTATATGATGAATTAAAAATTATGTGTGCCACCAGCGCCTTCGGAATGGGAATCAATAAAGAAAATATCCGCTATATCATTCATTTTCATCCTCCTCTGACGGTGGAAGCATATGTGCAGGAAATCGGACGGGCCGGGCGGGACGGGAAAAAGAGCCTCGCCATCCTTTTATTTTCAGAAGATGATTTGTTTCTACAACAACAATTAATTGCCGGTGAACTGCCGACAGAACAACAAATTGATGCATTCTGTAAATGGCTGGAAAAGAATCAATTTAAGCCGGTGGAATGGGACCGGATAGAAGAAACCTATTCCGGGATGGGCGGTTATTCCGAAGTCCAGTGGCGTTTATTATGCAAGTTTTATACAAAAATGCATAACCGGTCTTCATTCCCGCAGGCGATGAAAAAGTTTGTTGATCAACGTTTACAAATAAAAAATAAAAAGCTCAATGAAATGATCAGTTTCATCCATCATCAAGGCTGCAAAAGGGAAAAACTGTTACGTTTTTTTAATGAAGAGAAAGAACAACCAATTGAGAATTGCTGTGACTATTGCGGAATTGATTTTTCGTTTTATGAAGACAGGAATCATGCCGTTCAAAACAAGGTGTCATTCCAATGGAAAAAAAGGCTTGGTGAGATCTTTAAGCGAATGTAACAGGAAAGGGGAATATTGTGCTGAAAAAGCAAAGAGATCTTATTCATTTGTTGTCTGACCGGGAATTATTAATCAATTTTTATTTATCCCAGGGACTCATTTTCGTTTCTTCTTTCATTCTGAACTGGATTTTTTTCCGTGATTTTTTTCTACTGTTCAAACGGTTTGATTTTACGGATGTCCCCGCCATTTTGCTGGTCGGGGGCGGTGCCGGTCTCCTCGTCGTTATCATCGATTATTTGCTTTTGCGGTGGCTACCCTATGATTACTTTGACGACGGGGGAATCAATGAACGTCTTTTTAAAGGGAGAAGAGTTTGGCATATAACCGGCATGACTTTACTCGTTGCTTTTTGTGAAGAACTGTTATTCCGCGGCGTACTGCAGGAAAAATTCGGATTGATTGTTGCAAGCGTCATTTTTGCTGTTATTCACTTCCGGTATTTGGATAAAATCTTTCTGTTTACCGGTGTTCTATTTTTAGGTTTTTTTATCGGCATCATTTACGAATGGACGGGGAACCTGGCCGTAACCTTCTTTATGCATTTTGTTATTGATTTCCTGCTCGGCTTATTGATCAAATATCAAAAAATCCCGCAAAACAAGATTGATTCCGGTGCGTAAATAAATTGGCAAGGGAAGTGAGAATAAATATGGAGCAAGAACATAGGGAAAGGCAAAATTTCACCCAGGCAACTGAATATGAAACCGGATCATTGCCTTCGAGAAAGGAATACCACAGCAGGAAAAGAAAAGCGAAAAAGAAAAAGCGCAAATTAAAAAATCCGCTCATCCAAATTCTCGCCTTCATCTTTTTATTATTGCCGGTCATCATCGGATTGCTTTATTATTTTCAAATTTTTCCCGATCAAAACCCGCTTGAAAACAATAAATATTTTGACCGTGTTGAATTTGAATAAAATATACCGGTCTTTTCCCGCCAATACAGGCATATCCTGAAAAGCTTGGCCATAGTTTGTATCAAAAAAGCTTTTCAGAGGTGACCGGAAATTGGAAGATGCAATTAAAAATTTGGAACCTTGGACCGATGAGGCAACGAAACAAATGTTACAAAATGTCGTGAAAAGAAAAAGGAAATTTGATAAATATGAAAGGTTACATTTTACCGTTCTCTGGTTGACGGTAATTGCCTTTTTTCTTTACGCATGGTATTTGTATAAAACCATTTACGTTCTGTATTCTTATTCAGCTTCAGTTATGTTTTCCGCCTACGTTTCCGATTCAAACAACGTCTGGTTTCTCTTCATTTGTTTCGGTTTGTTCGGATATATGAATGTGTTAAAAAAGAAAGTCGATAAATATGAAGAGGAATATCATGCCTTAAGATGTGAAATAATTGATAAAAGCAGCGATTTATGGCAAGGAGAAGGCTGGGAGAAAAGGCATATTGTTTTTAAATTAATGAAAGAAAAGTACGATATTAATTTATACCACGAAAATAAATGATGGCATAACGGCACCGGTCAATAACAAATCGGAAAGATTTTACATACGATGTAAGAGGAGTGCTCATATTAGTCAGGAGGCCGGAAAAATGTGGTTGGAAAGGGCAGGCGGAAATCAAATCAAGATCTTCGTATCAGCCGAAGAACTAGCTGAACGGGGAATATCCGAAGAAGATGTAGCAACAAACTCGTTGAAATGGCACCAGCTGTTTTTTGAGATGGTTAACCGGGCGCATGATGAGCTCGGCATTGCATTGGAAGGAACAATTTTGATTGATGTAACAACCGTTGGTCCCCAAGGGATCGTCATCTTGTTTACGGTTTTTGAAGAAGATTATTATATAGATTATTATTTGTTCCCAGCGCCGGAGAAAAAAAGAGAACCGAATCCGGACGGGGATCTTTTGTATTCGTTTCACGATATTGAACATATTATCCAGCTTGCAAAGGGAATCGGCAACTTTTATGACGATGGCGCACTTTATTTTTACGATGGCCGGTACTATCTTCTATTTCCGGTGGAAAACCGGGAGGAACGGATTTTGCCGCTTGTTTCGGAATACGGGGAAAAATCAAACAAAGATGCAAAATATGTTAAAGAGCACGGAAAAGTTATATTAGAAAAAAATGCCTTCAAATATTTAAGAAAATATTTTCTCGATTGTTGAGCCGTTTTTAAAACGGCTCTCATTTGTTTTTTATAAAAAATATAATTTAAGAATAATAATCTTGTTCATTTTACCTTGCAATATACTAAATTAAGTGTATACTTAGTTTTGAATAATCTTTCTTTTATAGTGAATTTAGGAGGTTTACATATGACCACCCAAAAGGGTAACAAACAGATGAATACAAAAGAACCGGATATTTTGGAGTCCACTCAGTCGATTATCCGCGAAGCCCTTGATAAACTTGGCTATTCTGAAGAAGTATACGAACTTCTGAAAGAACCGATCCGCATGATTACCGTAAAAATTCCCGTACGTATGGATGACGGAACTACAAAGGTTTTTACCGGATACCGTGCGCAGCATAATGATGCTGTTGGTCCGACAAAGGGCGGAATCCGTTTTCATCCGGATGTAAACGAAAAAGAAATTAAAGCATTGGCGATTTGGATGAGTTTGAAATGCGGAATTGTTGACTTGCCGTACGGCGGTGGTAAAGGCGGAATTGTTTGTGACCCGCGTACCATGTCAGTCCGCGAGCTGGAAGCTTTAAGCCGCGGATATGTACGGGCATTGAGCCAGGTGGTCGGTCCAACGAAGGACATTCCGGCGCCTGATGTATTTACAAACTCACAGATTATGGCATGGATGATGGACGAGTATAGCCGGATTGACGAATTCAATTCCCCCGGATTTATAACCGGAAAGCCGTTAGTGTTGGGAGGCTCCCATGGACGTGAATCTGCAACGGCCAAAGGGGTTACCATTTGTATCCGGGAAGCAGCCAAAAAACGCGGTCTTGATTTAAAGGGCGCCCGTGTGGTTGTACAGGGATTCGGAAACGCCGGCGGTTTCCTGTCAAAATTTATGCATGATGCCGGTGCGAAAGTCATAGGTATTTCCGATGCTCATGGTGCTCTCTATGATCCGGACGGCCTGGATATTGATTACTTACTGGACCGCCGCGACAGCTTCGGAACGGTAACAAACTTATTTGATGATACCATTACAAATAAAGAGTTGCTTGAACTGGACTGTGATATCCTCGTTCCTGCTGCTGTCGGAAATCAAATCACCGAGGAAAACGCGGAAAACATCCGGGCTGAAATTATCGTTGAAGCTGCCAATGGCCCGACAACGCTTGAGGCGACAAAGATTTTAACGGAACGCAGAAAATTGATTGTACCTGACGTTCTTGCTTCTGCTGGTGGTGTAACCGTATCTTACTTTGAATGGGTACAAAATAACCAGGGATACTACTGGTCTGAAGAAGAAATCGAGGAAAAACTGGAAAATACGATGGTGAAAGCATTCGAAAATGTATATAACATGGCGCAAACAAGAAATATCAACATGCGTCTTGCAGCTTATATGGTTGGAGTCAGGAAACTTGCAGAAGCCTGCCGTTTCCGTGGCTGGGTATAACATATTTTTTGAAACAGGTCTGACCTATTTTGGTCGGCCTTTTTCATTAAAGCATTCACTTTAGCGGAAACACCGGATTTTTGAAGGAGGAAGAGTTGTTATGCGGAATGAAGAGTGTATTATCATAGGCGGAGGCCCGTGCGGTTTGGCTGCGGCAATCGCTCTGAAGGAGATCGGAAAAGATCCGCTTGTTATTGAAAAGGAAAACATTGTTCATTCCCTGTACCGTTTTCCCACTCATCAGACGTTTTTCAGTACGAGTGATAAATTGGAAATCGGCGATGTTCCATTTGTGACGGAAAATCCGAAACCGACAAGAAACCAGGCTTTGGCCTATTACCGGGAAGTCGTTGCCCGCAATAAACTACGGATTGCATCTTATGAAAAGGTAGAAAAGGTTTCAAAGCAGCCGGACGGTTCTTTCATCGTTGAATCGTCCAAAGATACGTACAAAGCGAAGTATGTCGTGATTGCCACCGGATATTATGACAATCCGAATTACATGAACGTTCCGGGAGAACATCTGCCTAAAGTTTCCCATTATTTTAAAGAAGGACATCCGTATTTTGACCAAGATGTTGTTGTCATCGGCGGCAAAAATTCCAGTGTGGATGCGGCCCTGAATTTGATGCACGCCGGTGCCCGGGTTACTGTATTATACCGCGGCGACCGCTATTCACCGCACATCAAACCGTGGGTATTGCCGGAGTTTGAATCAGCTGTGCGCAATAATAAAATTAAAATGGTATTTAATGCCCATGTGATTGAAATCAAAGAAGATTCGGTCGTGTATGAAGTTAACGGCGAAAGAAAAGAAATCAAAAACGATTTCGTATTTGCCATGACCGGTTATCATCCTGATCATAGCTTTATTAAAAAAATCGGTGTTGAAATTGATGAGGAAACCGGCAGACCACAGTATAATACGGAAACGATGGAAACCAACATTGAAGGTGTTTTTATCGCCGGGGTCATTGCTGCGGGGAATAACGCCAATGAAATTTTTATTGAAAACGGGCGTTTTCACGGCGGGAAAATTGCCGCAGCAATCCGTGAGCGGGAAAAGCTGGACAATCAGTAATAATTAATATCGGTCCCCGGTTTTTTGAACGGAGAAAAGATGACGGGACCCGGAAAAAATAAAAAGCGCTGTACCAATGGTGCAGCGCTTTTTTGAGCGGTTATTTCACCGCATGATGCAATTTCTTTTCCAATTCCTTAACTTTATTGCTTAAATCCGCCATTTCTTCTGCTAACCTTTTCTTCATTTGTTCATCCCCGGTATGTTCTGAAAACAAATCCAACTTTTGATCAATTAATTGTTTGTAGTATTGAATTTCCAGCTGGATCTCTTTTTTTGTCTTCTTTTTTTTCTTTTTAATTTTCAACAGTTTCAATTGTTTTATTTTTTCCTCATAAGATTGAATTTGCTTGTCGATGTCCTCTTCAGTCATATCTTTCCCTTCAGATGCTGTACTCCCCCGGTCAGCTTCCTTATGCGGCACATCGTTTTTTGAGAATAATTTTTCAAGTTCGTTTTTGAACTCTTCCAGTTTCCTTTCCGCTTTTCTTTTTGCCTGAATGGAAATCCGGATATCTTTCCAAGCCCGTTCGAATGCTTCCTGGTCATTCTTTCTGACCGCTTCAACCAGACTGTTGCGGAATGCGGAAAATGTTTCCTCATCCATAGCATTTGTTGAAAATCTGTAAATTTCTCCGTTCGGGGCCCGGATTTCGAATTCTTTGTAATCAACAAACAAACATTTTATTAAATCTTTATAACTGCCAGAAAACATAACATCCCCTCCCCCCGGAATGAGGAAGCTGACCAAATTTGACCTTCTCTCACTTTCTTTATATACCTGTTTAACAATAAATTCAAATAATTTGATTATTTTTTCACAAAATTTTCTTTTTTAGGGAAAAACGGCTTCCAACCGTTGTATAAAAATCCTGCACAAACAAAAAATAGGTACATGAAAAACAACATCATGGAGGGACAAACATGGCTTGGAGAAGAGTGATCAAACTGGCCGCAATGATAATATTATGTACTTGTCTATTAGCGTCAGGTGTGCATAAAGAAACAAAAGCATTTACCGAACAGGTGATTCAAGTCGGTGCCGTCGGTGATGATGTTTTAGAATTGCAATCCCGTTTGCAATATTTAGGCTTTTACAACGGTAATATTGACGGCGTGTTTGGCTGGCGCACATATTGGGCTTTACGGAACTTTCAGTATGAGTTTGGCTTGAAGGTTGATGGCCTGGCAGGACAAAAAACAAAAGAAAAGCTTGTGGCAGCAACAGATTTTAATGAACAATTCGTTAAGGAAAACATTAAGAAAGGAAAAAAATTTTCCCATTACGGTGGAACAGATTTGAATAAACAAGCGGAAAAAAGTGGTAAGGGCGAAGGACAACAAACCCGGCAGACAGGAGAAAGAGGCAGGGGAGGAACCCCGCAACAGACGGCTAACCGTCCGACTGCTAAAAACGTCCCCAACGGCTTTTCACAGAACGATATTAATTTAATGGCCAATGCAGTTTACGGTGAAGCCCGCGGTGAACCGTACATCGGGCAGGTGGCTGTTGCTGCTGTTATATTGAACCGTCTGGAGAATTCCGCCTTTCCGAATACCGTAAGCGGTGTAATTTTTGAACCCGGTGCTTTTACCGCCGTCAGTGATGGTCAAATTTGGCTGACACCGAATGAAAGAGCAAGACAGGCCGTTCTTGATGCGATAAACGGCTGGGATCCAACGGGTGAAGCATTGTACTATTTCAATCCGGATACGGCGACAAGCGGATGGATATGGACAAGACCGCAAATTAAAAGGATCGGAAAACATATTTTTTGTAAATAAGGGGTGAATTGTTTGATACGGAATACACTGATTGCATTACTGACCGTGGCATTGATCGGAACTGGTGTATGGGGTTATCAGGAGCATAAGGAAAAAAATGCGTTGTTAATTAATGCAGAAAATAACTATCAGCGCGCTTTCCATGAACTGACGTATAATATTGATATTTTGCATGATAAAATCGGAACAACGCTGGCGATGAATTCAAAAGCAAATTTATCTCCCGCCCTGACGGAAGTATGGCGTCTGACATCGGAAGCCAGTTTGTCCGTCGGCCAACTGCCGTTAACATTGCTTCCCTTTAATAAAACAGAAGAGTTTTTAGCGAAAATAGGTAATTTCAGTCATAAAGCGGCAATCCGCGATTTGGAAAAGGAGCCTTTGACGGATGAGGAATATAAAGTTCTGCAGGAGCTATACAAACAAGCGGAAGAAATTCAAACCGAATTACGTAAAGTACAGCATGTTGTGTTAAAAAACAACTTACGATGGATGGATGTTGAAATGGCCCTGGCAAACGGCAGGGAAGCAGCTGACAATACAATTATTGACGGTTTTAAAACCGTGGAAAAGAAAGTTGAAGGCTTTACCGAAACCGATTTAGGTCCGGCTTTTACCAGCATGGAAAAAAAGGAAAAAAGTTTCCGGAATTTACCCGGTAAAAATATAACAAAAAAAGAAGCTGAACAAATCGCCAGGAAGTTTTCCAAAATAAACGGCAAGGCGAAAGTGAAAATAGAAACAAACGGCAAAGGCTCGGATTATGAATTTTTCAGTGTTTCCTTAAGCAGCAAAAACGGGGAAACGAATATGGATATTACAAAAAAAGGCGGCTTTCCTCTTTGGCTGATTACAAACCGGGAAATTAGAGAGCAAAAAATCAGTTTAAATGAAGCGGCGAACCGGGCCAAACAATTTTTGGATGAGAATAAATTTACCGGCATGGAACTGTTTGAAAGCGTCCAATATGACAATACCGGGTTATTTACCTTTGTCACAGCAAAAAACAATGTGCGAATCTATCCTGAAATGGTTACAATCAAGGTTGCATTGGATAACGGGGAAATTATCGGTTTTTCAGCTGAAGAATATTTAGGTTCCAACAATAAAAACCGGAAAATACCGGAACCGGAAATCGCCTTAGAAGAAGCTAAAGAAGCAATTAACAAAAATGTGGAAATTATGGAATCCCGTCTGAGTGTAATTAACAATGAACTTGATGATGAAGTGTTATGTTATGAGTTTTTAGGCGTGCTCGGTGATGATACGTACCGGATTTTCATTAACGCCATGGACGGGACGGAAGAAAAAGTGGAGAAACTACAAAGGGCCGAGCCAATCTATGAAAACTTAACAGGAAGAGATGAATAGAATTTTGCGGAGAGATATTCTCCGCTTTTTTCATTTTCCCCCTGCGTTGATGTTTGGGCAATTCCATGCGATAATTGAAATTAGGGAGCGTGGCAGGGGGGAAGAGCGATGTTGAAACCGGGGACCGAACTGATGATTGAAATTAAAAACCAGCAAAAAGTGATAAAATGTAGAAGCAAAATCGCCGATCTGAATAACGGTTCGATCCTCATTTATTATCCGGTTGATTCCGTTACAAATAAAACGCTGTATGTAAAAACCGGCAGCCGTCTGAACATATCCTTTACCGGTGATCAGGATCAGCCTTATCAATTCACTGCAGTCGTAACCGGCCAAAGAAAAAAATTAAAAGTGCCCCTTTTAATAATCACGAAACCGGAAAAAGAGGAGATTAAAAGAATCCAGCGGCGTGATTTTGTCCGGGTGAACTGGACGGTTGACGTTGCCGTCCATCCGTTGCACGGTGAGTTTAAACCCTTTGTCACGGTTACGGATGACATCAGTGCAGGCGGCGCCTCAATTCTTGTGCCGAAGAACTTGCCTCTTTATCCGGGCCAACAGTTGATTTGCTGGTTCGTGTTGCTGCGGAAAACGGGAAAATACAATTACTTAAAACTCCGGTGCGAAATCATCCGGATTTCCGGAATGAACGTAAAAAGGAATTTAATGTCCGTAAAATTTCTGGACAAGTCGGCAAAAGATGAACAAAATTTGTTGCAGTTTTGTTACGAAACCCAGGTTGCGCTCCGGAGGAAAGAAACAAAGATTTAGTATATTTTGCAAATTCCTCAACAATACTATGATTAAAAGGTATTGGAGAGGAACCGATGAAAAGGATAGAAAGAATTTTGGTAAAGCTGGTAATCATCCATGCGGTATTATTAATTCTTTGCCAAATTTTACTCCATCATTTTTCCCTGTTTCCCGTATTAAACGATCTTGCCTTATATGAGGGGGTTACCGGACAAAGCTTTACGAATATCCTGGAAATATTCAATCCCGAATAAGCAGGTTTTAACCTGCTTATTTTATGGAATTTTGCGTTGCCATTCTTAACTGTCCGTACATTTATGGTACAATAAGATGAAAACATCTTCCGGACGGATTCACAAGATCAATAATAATATTGAAAGAGGTAAGGGATTTATGTCAAGTAAGATTCGTATTGCAATTGACGGACCTGCTGCCGCAGGCAAGAGTACCGTGGCAAAAATCATTGCTAAAAAACTATCATACATATATATCGATACGGGTGCCATGTACCGGGCATTAACCTGGAAAGCATTGAAAAACGGCGTTGATCTGCACCGGGAAGAACATCTGTACCAGCTATTAAAAAAAACAGATATCCGGCTGGATAAAAACGGTGATGAACAAAAAGTTTTCGTAGACGGGATCGATGTAACTGGGGAAATCCGGCTGCCTGAAGTCACGAATCATGTATCGATCGTTTCCCAGCATGAAAATGTCCGGAAAGAGCTTGTCAAAAGACAGCAGGAAATGGCCCGTTCCGGCGGAGTTGTGATGGACGGCCGGGATATCGGAACCTATGTACTGCCTGATGCCGAAGTGAAAGTGTTTTTACGGGCGAGTGTGGAGGAAAGGGCACGCCGCCGTCACCGGGAAAATATAGAAAAAGGAATTGAATCCGATCTTGACCAGCTGAAAGAGGAAATTGCCAGACGGGACCAGATGGATTCCGCAAGAAAGTTTGCCCCGCTGAAGAAAGCAGAAGATGCTGTCGAAATTGATACCACATCCCTTTCCATTGATGAAGTAGCCGATAAAATTATGGAACTTGTTCATCAAAAAATCAAGTAAGTTTTATATTTTTACCGTTTTTTATTTTTGTCCGGACCGGTAAGCTTTCCTCTCCGGCGGACACTGTCCGGAATAATGGAAAACATGACTATACCGGATGTTTTTTGATACAATATATGTAATCATTTGTATGAATCAAGTAATACGGTTGAGCAAAGGAAATTTTTTCCTTTATAATAAATATGGTTTGAGTTCAAGGAGGAATACATATGACAGAAAAAAATAACGAAACAATGAATGAAATAGACGTTCAAACATACAATGTCGGTGACATTGTTGAAGGGAAAGTAACAAAGGTTGAGGAAAAGCAAGTGTTCGTGAATGTTCCAAACAGCAAACTGGACGGAATTATTCCGATCAGGGAATTGTCAGCCCTTCATATAGAAAATGCCGCTGAAGCCGTAAAAGAAGGCGATGAACTGACTTTAATGGTGACAAAGGTGGAAGAAGATGCGCTGATTTTATCAAAACGCCGGGTGGATGCGGAAAAAGCCTGGAAAACCCTTTCGGAAAAATTTGAAAGCGGTGAATACATTGAGGCCGAAATTAAAGATGTTGTAAAAGGCGGCCTTGTAGCCGATGTCGGCGTCCGCGGTTTTATTCCGGCATCCCTTGTTGACGATCATTATGTGGAAGATTTGTCCACCTACAAAGGGAAAAAATTACAATTTAAGATTGTCGACCTGGATCAAGAGAAAAACCGGTTAATTTTGTCCCACCGCGATGTCGTAAGGGAAGAAAAGGAGAAGAAGAAAAAAGAATTTCTTGAAAGCCTTGAAGCCGGACAAATAATTGACGGAACGGTTCAGCGGATTACCGATTTCGGCGTTTTTGTTAACATCGGGGAAGTAGACGGGCTTGTTCATATTTCCCAACTGTCTTTTGAACACGTTGAACATCCGTCTGAAGTTGTTAACGAAGGTGATGAAGTAAAAGTAAAAATTCTGTCTGTTGATCCGGAACAAGGAAGGGTCTCCCTGTCAATAAAAGAAGCCCTGCCGGATCCGTGGGAAGGACTGGCCGAGAAAGTTTCCTCCGGTTCAGTTCTCGAGGGAACCGTAAAGAGACTCGTATCCTTCGGCGCCTTTGTCGAAGTTTTCCCCGGAGTAGAAGGACTTGTGCATATATCACAAATATCCCATAAACATATTGGCACCCCCCACGAGGTGTTGAAAGAAGGACAAACGGTCAAAGTCAAAGTATTGGATGTCAATGAAGAAGAAAAACGTTTGTCCCTTTCGATTAAAGAGCTTGAAGACCAGCCTGAAGATAAAGAATCCGTTGAGCTTCCTAAAGAAGAATCCGGATTCCAAATCGGCGAATTGATCGGCGATCAACTGAAAAATTTAAAATTATAATAAGAAGAAAAGACTTGATTCTTGCGGAATCAAGTCTTTTTTATTTTTTTGGTCTGAATCCCGACTTGTTCATGTCTTAAAATACATATTTTCGTTCATACTGGGAAATATAGGAGGGAGAGCTGTTGGACGGGTTTATCTTTTTTTGGTTTACATGGTCTGTTTGGATTTATGCCACATTTATCATGGATAAAAACAACAAGCTCCGTTATCCGCTTGCTTGCTTTTCTCTAATTTTAATCATTTTATCCCATTTTTCATTCCGTTTTTTTGGCTTGGAAATTTCATTGGCAGCGGTTTTTTTATTATTGGTAGGTTATAAAATTTTAGCCAAAAAACGTTTATGGCTGTTATTATATATGCTGATTGCTGTATTAACCATTTCCCTGGCTTACTGCATATATTTTATGTTTTCCCTCTATGACCCGGTATGGTTTTTTATTCATGATGAGATCCTGTTTGGAATCATCACCACCATTTTATCTTCTATCTTATGTAAACATTTTTCCGACAAAATGACTGTTCTCCTTACCGGTATGGTTCATGGTGATCTTATATATGCTTATGTTTTACATACTTTTCAAATTGATTACCCGGCCGGTTCATTTTCTTTTTTGGATCATTTGATATCGGCAAGCCTCATAATGACCGTTTGGCACGGATGGCTGCAATTGCAGCGGCTGTTGCAGCAAAAATTACAACAGGAAAGGGAGAAACAGGTGTTAGAATGAGTGAATATGTTTTTCCTGTATTATTCGGTATGATAGCCGGAATTGTGGATCGTTTGTTTATGCTGCGTACAGATTACCGTCAATATCCGACGTATTTGCATGGGAAAATTGTCCACATTGCCTTGGGGTTTATCGCTTCCGCCCTGGGGGCGGTGGCTGTGCCTGCCTTGATCGAGGAAAATATTACGGCGATTACGTTTTTAACGATTGCTGCGAGCCAGTTCCGGGAAGTAAGGAATATGGAACGGAATACACTGACCCGGCTGGATGAAATCGAACTCGTGTCCCGCGGAAGCACCTATATTGAAGGTATTGCCATTGCTTTTGAAAGCAGGAATTATTTGGTTATCTTTACTGCAATGGTGACAACGATTGTTTATATTGCCTTTCACATATATGCCGCTATCACAGCGGCAGTTGTCTGCATTTGGATTTCGAAAATATTAATGGGCGGTGGAAAAATTAAGGATATTGTCGATATTGAGTACGTCGATCCCCACTTTGAAGGAGAAGGGCTTTATGTGGACGATATTTATATTATGAATATCGGTTTACCGGAGCGGAGGGAAGAAATCCTAAAATACGGAATGGGATTTGTTTTAAAGCCGAAAAACTTTAATGCCCGTTCCACGATCGCCAATTTGGGCCAGCGGCAGGCAATTTTGCACGATGTCTCCATCGCTTTGGGGGTATACCGTGATTCGGGCACCCCGGCATTGGTTCCCCTGGCAAAACGGGATTTGGAAGACGGTAGGGTGGGAATTTTTATTCTTCCGCAAAACCGGGACATTCAAAAAGCGATTGATGTCATTGGCAATACGCCGACATTGGAAAATGCGATCCGCATGCCGTCGGAACGGAAGGCGCATAAGGAGTGATTGCGATGTCGTCTGTTGAAAAAATGATCCTGGCAGTCATAACGACAAATCCGAAGAAGGCACCGAGCGGTATTGCCGTTTTTCATTGTGAAAGCAGGGAGGAAATGTACAAAATCGGTGCGAATCTCGAAGCGATTCTTGACGGGATTGCCCATTCACTGACCGATGAACTGATGATCGTTGTGAAACATTAAAACATTAAGCATTCTTTCGTTGGCAAACGAATATTTTTTTGGTAAAATAAAGAAAACTTTGCCTGGCCTATGTAATCCCGGCAGGCGTTATGCCTTGAAGTTTTACATACGCAAATATGAATTGGTATGATTGACGGATCTACGGCTGTCTCTGGTATAAAAATGAGACGGCTATTCTTTTGTACACATTCCACTAAAAAGCGAGGTGCCCTGAGTTATGTCATTACCAGTTGTAGCTATCGTCGGCCGTCCGAATGTGGGCAAATCAACCCTTTTTAACCGGATTGTCGGGGAACGGGTTGCCATTGTCGATGACGTTCCTGGTGTAACGAGAGATCGCATATACGGAAAAGGCGAGTGGCTGAACATCGAATTTAACGTCATTGATACCGGGGGAATCGAATTCGGGGATGAACCGTTTCTCGAGCAAATCCGCGCCCAGGCTGAGATTGCCATTGATGAAGCCGATGTAATATTAATGGTGACAAGCGGCCGGGATGGAGTGACCGCTTCGGATCAGGAAGTAGCGAATCTTCTATACCGTACGAACAAACCGGTCGTTTTAGCGGTTAATAAAATCGACAATCCGGATATGCGGGAACAACTTTTTGAATTTTATTCCTTAGGTTTTGGTGAGCCGTTTCCGGTTTCGGGAACCCACGGTCTTGGATTGGGAGATCTGCTTGATGAAATTGTGAAACATTTTCCAAAAGATGAAGACTCACCTTATGACGATGATGTGATCAAATTTTCCCTGATCGGCCGTCCGAATGTGGGGAAATCCTCCCTTGTAAATGCCATTCTCGGGGAAGAGCGGGTCATTGTCAGCGATATTCCGGGAACAACAAGGGATGCCGTGGATACTCCTTATACGTACGAAGATGATAAATATGTTATTATTGATACAGCCGGGATCCGCCGGAAGGGAAAAATTTATGAGAGCACGGAAAAGTATTCGGTGTTGCGGGCTCTCAGGGCTATCGAACGATCCGATGTGGTTCTTGTCGTGTTAAATGCCGAGGAGGGTATTGTAGAACAGGATAAACGGATTGCCGGATATGCCCATGAGGCAGGACGCGGAATCATTATTGTCGTCAATAAATGGGATGCGATTGAAAAAGATGAAAAAACAATGAATGAATTCGAAAAAATGATCCGCAATGAATTGGTGTTTTTGGATTATGCCCCGGTTGTATTTGTTTCGGCAAAAACGAGAAAAAGGCTGCACACATTAATTCCGATGATTAAACTGGTCAGTGAAAATCATGCCATGCGCATCCAGACAAATGTGTTAAACGATGTGATCATGGATGCAGTTGCCATGAACCCGACACCTACCGACAAAGGAAAACGGTTAAAAATATTTTATATGACCCAGGTTTCGGTCAAGCCGCCTACCTTTGTTTTATTCGTAAATGATCCGGAACTGTTGCATTTTTCCTATGAACGTTATTTGGAAAACCGGATCCGAGATGCCTTCGGATTTGCCGGAACACCGATTAGAATTATTCCAAGAGCTAGAAAATAAAAAGGAAGTGATAGGGATGTCACAGGAAGTCGTTACAGTGCTCGGGGCGGGAAGCTGGGGAACCGCCTTATCCATTGTGCTTGCCGATAACAATCATGAAGTCCGTTTGTGGAGTTTTTCGGAAGAACAAGTAAAAGTCATCAATGAGACTGGAATGAATGAACAGTACATACCCGGTGTGAAACTACCGGATCAAATCCGTGCCTACCATGATATGGCTGAGGCCGTTTCCGGCTGTGAATATATTGTGGTTGCCGTGCCGACAAAAGCGGTCAGGGAAGTAATGCAAAAACTGGTAATATGTCTGGATCATCCGGCAACAATTATTCATGTTTGTAAAGGGATTGAACCGGAAACATTAAAGCGTGTTTCCGAAATGATCGAGGAGGAAGTGCCGGAATCCCTGTTGAAGGATCTTGTTGTTTTATCCGGCCCGTCCCATGCTGAGGAAGTGAGTCAGCGCCATCCGACGACCGTCGTCGTTACTTCTAAAAATATGAAAGCAGCAGAAAAAGTGCAGGATTTATTCATGAACAACAAATTCCGCGTATATACAAACCCCGACGTGGTCGGCGTTGAATTGGGCGGGGCGCTAAAAAATATTATTGCGCTTGCTGCCGGTATTTCTGATGGGCTCGGTTACGGTGATAATGCCAAAGCGGCCTTGATGACCCGGGGATTGGCGGAAATCGCCCGTTTGGGTACGAAAATGGGAGCCAATCCGTTGACATTCTCCGGCCTTACCGGAATCGGCGATTTAATTGTTACCTGTACGAGTGTGCACTCCAGAAACTGGCGTACCGGTAATGCCCTGGGTAAAGGGGAAAAGCTTGATGATATTTTAGAGCGTATGGGGCAAATCGTTGAAGGGGTACGGACAACAAAAGCGGCCTACCAGCTTGCTGAAAAATATCAGGTAAAAATGCCGATCACAAATACGCTTTACAAAGTTTTATTTGAGGATATGGAACCGAGAGAAGCCGTTGAGGCATTAATGGGCAGGAAGAAAACCCATGAAATGGAAGATTTGGTTAACATATTGACAGGAGAACGGTAATTTGGCCGAAAACGCAGAAAGGGCCGTATTTTTCCGTGAAAATAGGCCTTCGAATGATACGGAAAGCGTTTTTACGCATAGTATACAAATGAATAATTCGCAAGGGTTGGGTATCAATTGTCAAATTTTAGCTGAAAGAAAAGAACGCCCCTTTTTCTTTCAGCTTTTTTTATTATTAACTGTTCCTTGCAGCAAAAGATGTACAAATTTTTACCTAATACAGAATTTTCAAAAAATATGATAAAATGGACGAAAAACTACCTGGAAATGGGGTGAAAGCCTGTGTCATTGGCAATGACAAAGATGTGGATCTCTTTCTTTGCCATGGCGCTTATGTTTATTTCCATGGTTTTCATTTACATCAGCCGTTACAAGATTAAACGAAAAATTGTAAAAGTGATTACGGCATTTATCGCGTATAGTTTAATGATTTATTCGGGAATTATTATATTTCTTATTGTCATTTCCGGTCCGACAATGAATGGATGAGGTGTGTCCCTGCCATGAAACAATTCGCCGTAATTGTGAAACTTTTGTTTGGTTTGGTTATGTTAAGCGCATGTTTATATCCTGGTAATGAAACGCAATCCAGGATGCCCGTTGAAGAGCAGGTGAAGCAGGTTCAACATGCGGTCAATGAATATCGGAATGACCATGACGGGCTTTTGCCGATCAAAGACCGGCATCATGAAACAGATCCTTTTCTTAAATATGCCGTTGATTTCCAAAAGCTTGTTCCCCGGTATTTGCATGAAATTCCGGATAATGCTTATGAAAAAGGAGGTTTCCATCAATATGTCATTATTGAAACGGAAAAAAACCCGGAAGTAAAACTTGCCGATTTACGTATAGCCGATAAAATTCAAGAATTACATGCCCGCATAAAGCGACAAACGTATCCGCCGTTTCAAAAAAAGATCAGTCACAATGTATACACATTGGATTTCAGCAAGCTGGGCTATAAAGAAGAACCGGTAGTCGAGAGTCCTTTTACCGGACAAAATTTACCCTTAGTCATTAGCGGTGAAGGAAATATATATGTGGATTATGCCGCTGATTTGTACCAGCAGATGAAAAAGAAAAGCAATACATACTACCGGAACGAAGACCTCCGGATGCTGCTGGCAGAAGATTCTCTCTTTGTTCCTGCATTTTCACTTCCGTATACCGCAGATGATTCCGGGGAACCGGTTTTCATGGATAAAAAATAAAAATCATGCATACCCCCTTCCTGAAAAAATATATTGTAGGAGAGGGGTTATTTTATTTCATCGTTTTCAACTTTTCTTTAAGGGGGGATTTTTAACGAAGATTTTAGTCATAAGTTAAGTGGACAACATCATAAATATGTAATGTCCAAATGAGTGTATCAGATGATCCCAGCAGATGAACGGGAGGGGATATTTTGGAAAAATTCGATATTTTTAAAGATATTGCTGAACGAACCGGCGGTGATATATATATCGGTGTCGTAGGCGCTGTCCGGACAGGAAAATCAACATTTATCAAAAAGTTTATGGAACTGGTTGTCCTTCCGAACATTGAACATGAGGCAGAACGGGCAAGGGCGCAGGACGAACTTCCGCAAAGCGCAGCGGGTAAAACGATTATGACAACCGAACCGAAATTTGTTCCGAACCAAGCGGTTACCGTGCAAGTGGATGAAGGTCTGGAAGTCAACGTCCGTCTCGTCGATTGTGTCGGATATACGGTTCCGGGAGCGAAGGGGTATGAAGATGAAAATGGTCCGAGAATGATTAACACTCCATGGTACGAAGAACCGATTCCTTTTCATGAAGCTGCGGAGATCGGTACGCGAAAAGTCATTCAGGAGCATTCAACGATTGGTGTAGTCATTACTACCGATGGAACGATTGGGGAAATTCCGCGGGAAAATTATGTTGAGGCTGAAGAGAGAGTCATTAACGAGCTGAAAGAAGTCGGAAAACCGTTTATTATCGTCATCAACTCCGCTGAACCGTATTCACGCGAAACGGAGGTATTAAGAGAGGAACTGCAGGAAAAATACGATATCCCCGTATTGGCCATGAGTGTGGAAAATATGCGGGAACAGGATGTTCATAACGTCCTGAGAGAAACGTTATTCGAATTCCCCGTACTTGAAGTCAATGTGAATTTACCGAGCTGGGTCATGGTGTTAAAGGAAGGCCACTGGCTGCGGGAAAGTTACCAGGAAGCGGTTAAGGAAACGGTAAAAGATATTAAGAGATTGCGTGATGTAGACCGTGTCGTCCAGTCATTTACGGAATTTGAATTCATCGAACATGCAGCGCTGGCCGGTATTGATATGGGCCAGGGAACAGCTGAAATTGATCTGCATGCACCGGATGAGCTATATGACCAGGTATTAAAAGAAATTGTCGGCGTTGAAATCAGGGGAAAAGATCATCTGCTTGAGATCATGCAGGATTTTGCCCATGCGAAAAAAGAATATGATCAAGTGGCCGATGCATTAAAAATGGTGAAACAAACGGGTTACGGCATCGCTGCCCCGTCCATTGAAGATATGAGTCTCGATGAACCGGAGATTATCCGCCAGGGATCCCGTTTCGGTGTACGGTTAAAAGCGGTTGCTCCGAGTATCCATATGATTAAAGTTGATGTAGAGAGCGAGTTTGCTCCGATTATCGGAACTGAAAAGCAGAGTGAAGAACTTGTCCGTTATTTAATGCAGGATTTTGAAGATGATCCGTTATCGATTTGGAACTCGGATATATTCGGAAGAAATTTAAACTCTATTGTCCGGGAGGGAATACAGGCAAAACTTGCCTTAATGCCGGAGAATGCACGTTATAAATTGAAGGAAACTCTTGAGAGAATTATTAATGAAGGTTCGGGCGGACTAATTGCCATCATTTTATAATTTTTTAAGACTCCACAATCATGGGGTCTTTTTTGCATTTCCGGATTTTTTCAGAATGATATACAGATGTTTAAAAAACGCGAAAAATGGAAAAAGATATTAAAAAGAGTAAATTTAAAATATTATATTTAAGACCGGAAAAAGTAAAAAAATTCACAGGAATCACGATAAAATCTTGCTATGACAACATGATTATGATAATCTTTTATCAGGTTGTTCTTGTAATACTTTCCAGCATTGGAAAGACGAAAGAACAAGCATTATTTCAGCTAATAGATGCAATGTCCATTGCATTGGTCATCTTCGGGAGGAGGTGAATGGAATGAATAAAACAGACTTAATTAATGCTGTTGCTGAAGCGGCAGAGCTTTCCAAAAAGGATGCGACAAAAGCCGTTGACGCTGTTTTTAATTCCATTTTAAACGCGTTGAAACAAGGTGAAAAAGTTCAATTAATCGGTTTTGGAAACTTTGAGGTCCGTGAACGTGCCGCACGTAAAGGACGGAATCCGCAAACTGGTGAGGAAATTGAAATTCCTGCAAGCAAAGTTCCGGCGTTTAAACCGGGCAAAGCATTAAAAGAAGCAGTAAAAGATCTTACATAAAATAAATGATATGCGGAAAACAAAAGAGTCTGTTCTCGAAACAGGCTCTTATTTTTTTGCTTACCGGGATCTTCCGGTTTACATCTTTGCCCCGTGTCCCTGTGTATGCTAATATGAAATAGATTGCATCTTCTTTAAATACCGCATGAAATAAGCTGAACAGCAGCTTGACGGATAGACAGGTTTTTTGTTTGAATATTTTTCTTGCATGTAGGAGGAACAATGTATGAGCAAGATGGATTTTGCAAAAATTGAAAAAGGAGTCCGTCTGATTTTGGAAGGAATCGGTGAAGATCCTGAACGGGAAGGTTTAATTGATACTCCGAAACGGGTAGCAAAAATGTATCAGGAAATGTTTTGGGGATTAAACCAGGATCCGGAAGAATATTTTGAGACTATTTTCCATGAAGAACATGAGGAGTTTGTTTTAGTAAAAGACATTCCCTTTTATTCCATGTGTGAACATCATCTTGTTCCTTTTTACGGGCATGTCCATGTGGCATACATACCAAAAAACGGCAGGATTACGGGGCTGAGTAAACTGGCAAGAGCGGTCGAAGCCGTCTCCAAAAGGCCGCAACTGCAAGAACGCGTCACCCGGACGATTGCAGACGCCATTGAAAGAAAGCTCGATCCCCACGGTGTTTTCGTCGTCGTCGAAGCAGAGCATATGTGCATGACCATGAGGGGAATTAAAAAACCCGGTTCCAAAACGGTAACGATGACAGCCAGGGGACTTTTTGAAGAAGACGCGGTAAAAAGACAGGAAATTCTGTCATTTATTAAAACGAAATAAACAGTGAGGTGTCTTGGATGGAAAAACACGCCAATTCAAATGATTTTGTGGTGATTAAAGCACTTGAAAACGGGGTGAATGTCATCGGGTTAACGAGGGGATCGGATACGAAATTCCATCATACAGAAATGCTCGACCGTGGTGAAGTTATGATTGCCCAATTTACTGAACATACGTCGGCAATAAAAATTCGCGGCAATGCCCGGATCCTTACTGCCCACGGTGAAGTGACCAGCGGAGACAATTAATGTCCGAAATTATATGAATACAGGAAATACTTTTATAAAATAAATTTTAATTATGTTATAATGAAAATAGTTTGCTCTTGTTAAGTCATATATTTGAGGGTGATTTTTTTGCAGTTGTCGCAGACGTTTTTAATAGATATGGAAAACAAAATATACGATAAAATGTACCATTCTTATTTGTCAAAGGAAGTAGAAATACCGAAAATAGACCGCGATAAATTGTATTTGTTGCTGTCAATTTTAAAGTCCCGGGACTTGCACCCGGAACAATTGGAAACTTATGCATCAACGGTAATGTTTATCCAGACCGCCCTTGATACCCATGATCTTGTAAAAAACGATGATGAATATATGCCGCTTAAAAAGCGGCAGCTGACCGTTCTTGCCGGCGATTTTTACAGCGGTTTATATTATCATTCACTCTCCGGTATTTCTAATATCAAACTAATCCAATATCTGGCGGAAGGAATCAAGGCAGTAAATGAGTACAAATTGCGGGTCTATAACCGGGAAGTGATGACTTTTGAAGATTTTATGAAAAGTATGCAACAGGTGGAAACGGCCATATATCAAAAACTGGCAAATTATTTCCGGTGCGGTTTGTCTGAAACGTTATCGACCCACTGGCTACATATCGTACAGATCTTAAAAGAAAAAGAACGCTACATCCGTTATATTATTGACAACCGTTTAATTCCTGCGCCCTCAAATGATTTTCACAAAAATAATGAAAGCGCAAATGAACTAATTAATCATTATATTGATAAAATGTATGATGAGATGCAGGACCGGATCGGGGACATTACGGCGGTGGAAACGTTTTTTCTCCGGATAGACGAATATATAGAGAAAGCCGGAAAGGAAAATACCGGTCTAACATTATAATCCGGTTCTGTAAAGGGAGTCGTTTTCAATGCAAGAAACGAAAGAAGAAAAAGTACACCGTGTTTTTCAGAATATATACGAAAAGTACGACAAAATGAACTCGATCATCAGTTTCCGCCAACATATCCGCTGGCGGAAAGATACGATGAAGAGAATGAGCGTACAAAAAGGCAAAAAAGCGCTTGATGTTTGCTGCGGAACTGCTGACTGGACGATTGCCATGAGCAGGGCCGTCGGGGATGAAGGTGAAGTAATCGGCCTTGATTTCAGTGAAAATATGCTTAAAGTCGGCCGTGAAAAGTTGGAACAATACGGCATAAAAAATGCAAAGCTGATTCACGGGAATGCCATGAACCTGCCATTTGATGACAACCAATTTGATTACGTAACGATCGGTTTCGGATTAAGGAATGTACCCGATTACATGCAAGTGTTAAAGGAAATGTACCGGGTTTTAAAGCCCGGCGGGATCATTGCCTGCCTTGAAACTTCACAGCCTACGCTGTTCGGATTCAGGCAAATTTACTATGCCTACTTTCATTACGTTATGCCCGTTTTAGGCAAAATATTTGCAAAAAGTTACAACGAATATTCCTGGCTTCATGAATCCGCCAGCTCGTTTCCGGATGCAGAACAATTGGCTGTCATGTTTAAACGGGCGGGTTTTACGGATGTCACCTATAAAAAGTATTTTGGCGGTGTCGCAGCGTTGCATTTAGGACATAAAAAAGAGGAGAAATGATCGTAGTGGACAAGCTGGGTGTTTACAATGAACTATAAAACGGTTTATAAAGTATTAGGCAAAGATTTAAAAAAAATAGAATCCGAACTGGAGAAGGCTTTGCAGTCGGATTCTCCGTTATTACAAGAGTCTTCATTACATTATCTGCGAGCCGGCGGGAAAAGAATTCGTCCGGTTTTTGTCCTGTTATCAGCCAGATTCGGCAACTATGACTTTGAAGTTGTGAAGAACGTGGCTGTCAGCCTCGAGCTCATCCATATGGCTTCTCTGATCCATGACGATGTGATTGATGATGCCGATACAAGGAGAGGACGGCCGACGGTTAAAGCAAAATGGGACAACAGAGTGGCAATGTATACCGGTGACTATATTCTCGCCCGTGCCCTGGAAATTATTACCCGGCTGGAAGACGAAGAAGCCCATAAAATATTGTCAAAGACAATGGTTGAGCTGAGTGTGGGTGAGATTGAACAAATCCGTGACAAATTCAATTTCGAACAGTCAATGACAACGTATTTCCGCCGGATCAAGCGGAAAACCGCCCTCCTGATTGCGGCAAGTTGCCAGCTCGGGGCGATTGCTGCCGGTGTGCCGAGAGAAATCCATGAAAAATTATATAAATTCGGCTATTATGCAGGAATGGCCTTTCAAATCGTCGATGATATATTGGATTTTACAGCCAGCGAAAAACAACTTGGTAAACCGGCCGGCGGTGATCTTTTGCAAGGCAATATTACGTTGCCCGTCCTGTTCGCCCTTAAAGATCCCGAGTTAAGAAAAAAGATTGTCCGCGTCCATGAATATATGAATCCGCAGGAGTTCCAACCCATTATTGAATCGATCAGGGGAACGAATGCCATCCGGAAATCACAGGAAGTGAGCAATTTATATTTGCAAAAGGCGGAACGGATTCTTTATGAATTACCTGCCAACCGGACAAAAACGTTAATGGAAACGATGTTAAATTTTATCGGGAAACGGAATTTCTAATAATCTTGTTCGTGAGTATGTAAACATTTGCAAAGATTAGAAACAAATGGTATTATGTTTTTGGTCAAAACTATATTATGATACAAACGGGTGGAGATCGATATGGAAAGAACTTTTTTAATGGTTAAACCAGACGGGGTACAAAGAAATCTGATCGGAGAAATCGTATCACGATTTGAAAAGAAAGGTTTTCAGCTGGTCGGGGCAAAATTGATGCAAATTCCAAAGGAAGTCGCTGAAAAACATTACGGCGAACATAAGGACAAACCGTTTTATGATGAACTCGTATCTTTTATCACTTCAGGCCCTGTTTTTGCCATGGTTTGGCAAGGAGAAAATGTTATTGCTACGGCAAGACAAATGATGGGTACCACCAACCCGAAAGATGCCCAACCGGGTACGATCCGCGGTGATTTCGGAGTAACCGTAGGCAAAAACGTAATCCACGGCTCCGACTCACCGGAAAGCGCTGAAAGAGAAATAGCTTTATTTTTCAAAGAAGAGGAGCTTATCGATTACAAAAAGCTGATCGATAACTGGATCTATTAAACAAAGGGGCTGTATGAAAGCCCCTTTATTATTATTTACGGGTGAATGGAATGGATCGCGATTATCAGGTTTTTATCAGAAAAATTAAACAAAAAACCGGAATTGATTTGTCTCTTTATAAAGAGACGCAAATGAAAAGAAGGCTGAAATCCCTTTATGAAAAACTGGGTTACTGTTCGTTTACTGATTTTTTCAGGGGAATCGACAGAGATAAAGAAGTGTTGTATGCGTTCCTGGACCGGATGACAATTAACGTATCGGAGTTTTACCGGAACCGGCAAAGATGGGAAGTCCTTGAACAAAAAGTTTTACCCGTATTACTGGAACAAAATTCGAATTTAAAAATATGGAGTGCCGCATGTTCGACCGGTGAAGAACCGTATACCATTGCCATGATATTGAGCAAATTTCTGCCGCTGTCTCGGATTAAAATATATGCCACTGATATTGATGAAAATGCTTTGCAAAAAGCAAAGCTGGGAGTTTATACAGAGCGGTCGCTAGAGGAAGTACCTTCGGAAATGAAACGAAAATACTTCCGTAAAGAACAGGGACACTATATCATCAGCGATGAGATTAAACGTACGGTTACATTCCGGAAACATAATCTATTGGCCGATCCCTACGGGAAAAACTATGACTTAATCGTATGCCGGAATGTGTTAATTTATTTTACGGAAGAAGCAAAAGATTTAATTTACCGGAAGTTCAGTGCTTCTCTGAGAAAAGGCGGCGTGCTTTTTGTCGGCAGTACGGAGCAAATCTTTAATCCCTCCCAATACGGGTTTGAAGTGCTTGAAACATTTTTTTACCAGCGGATATAATAGAGATGATACAGTAAAAGTGGACGCTCGTGCAGCAGTCCATTTTTTATTTTCCGAAAAAATTTCAGCCGGAAAACGAATAAATTCCGGTCCTTATACATAGCTTGTCATAAGACCGTTTTGAAATACGGTTCAGACCAAAATATCATGGACCGGTTTCCGGCGGACAGTTTTTGGATTCGAAAATGATACAGAAGGAGTTTTCAGTATGAATATATACCAATGTATACAGCGCCTCATGGAAGGAAAGATGGACGAAGCAGAACACATTCGCCGGGAAGTGTTAACTAACGGAACAGATGATGAACGTTACGCACTGGCAGAAGAGCTGCAGAATCTCGGCTTTTTGGAGGAAGCCCTGGAATTGTACGAAAAGGTACTGGAAAACAATCCGGAAGAAGGCGGGCTGCTCGTATCCATCGCCGAAGTTTATATAGATATGAACAATGAAGACGAAGCATTAGTCACCCTGGAAAAAATGGATCGGAATGATCCCGCATACGTTGAGGCACTTCTTTTACTCGCGGATCTCTATGAAGCCCAGGGTTTGTTTGAAGTCAGCGAACAAAAACTGCTGGAAGCGGAGAAGCTGGCGCCGGAAGAACCTGTGATCCAATTTGCGCTGGCCGAATTATACGCGTCAATCGGAAAATTTCAGCAGGCAGTATACAAATATGAACAGGTACTAAAAGAAACGGATGAAATCGGTAACATCAACATTTATAAACGGCTGGCCGAAACATATTCAGCCGGTGGGGACTTCGAAAAGGCCCTTCCATTGTATGAAAAAGCACTGGATCAGAGATTGGATATCGATGTCTTGTTCGGGTATGGATTTACAGCATACCAGGCCGGGAAGTATTCGAAAGCGATTGAAAAATTAACCGAAGCAAAAGAACTTGATCCGGAATATTACAGTTTGTATCTTCCCCTTGCGAGAAGTTATGAACATAAGGAAAATTTAAACGCTTCGTATGAGACAGTGAAAGAAGGCATAAAAGTAAATCCGTATCAAAAGGAATTGTATTTTTATGCAGGGAAAATTTGTTTGAAACTCGGCAAAGAAGAAGAGGCGGAACATTATTTTCAAAAAGCCATTGAACTGGATCCGTCCTATATTGAAGCATATTATACGTTGAATAAACTATATTTAAAACAAGAGAATTATGAAAAAATTATTGAGCTGGTTGAACCGTTGCTTGAAGAAGGAGAAGAAGATCCGCATATCCTTTGGGATTACGCAAAAAGTTGCGAAGAAGAGGAACGATATGATGAGGCATTAAAAGCCTACCGCAGGGCATATAGTTATTTAAAAGAAAACGATGAATTTTTACAGGACTATGGATTTTTCCTGCTTCAAGAAGGATTTCACGACGAGGCTATCGAAATATTTAATAAACTGTACAAAATGGACCCGGCAAACGTCGAATATTTGGATATTTTGGAAAGATTAAAAGGAAGTGATTGGTGAACCATTTGAATTTATTTTAAAAGAGGAGGGATTGAAAATGGCCGCTCCTGTCTCCGTGAATGAAAAAAAGGAATTCATCCGCTGGTTTTTAAATCACTATCAGTTGAAAAGACGTGAATGTGTATGGATTTTAAACTACTTAATGAGTCATGACCAGTTGATGGAAAAGGTTCATTTTGTCGAGCATGCGGAATACTGTCCGCGGGGAATGATTATGAGCACCCAGTGCGTAGACGACGTACCTTTCCGGTTTTATAAAGACTCGGTCATGACGACCGATGCGGAAAAATCTTTTCACGATATCCGTTTAAATCGCGATGAGGATATTTATATTCAATTAAATTTCAAATCCGCCAATAAATCCCATCAATATGCCCTTGTACTGGAGAAAAACCCGTTTATGCCTGAAGTGTTACAAATAACTGAACAAGACAGAAAACTAGCCAGTCAATTTTTAAAAGCGTCAATTAAAAATTTCCAGCTGGAACAATTAAAGAAAAAAATCGATGAAGCGTTGGATAAAAAAGATGAAGAAACGTTTATAAAATTAACGGAACAATACAATAAAATACTACAGGAAAAAGAATAAGGTGTCCAGACCGCAGAACGTATGACATCCGGATCGGGTTGTGATCCGGAATGTTTTGTGGTTAGACACCTTAATAAATTTTCATCAGGATACAGACGTTATTCCATTGAAAATATTTTGAATTTTTGTATAATTTGAAATAGTAAAAACTACTTGTACACAAATTTAAGGGGGTGAACGGGTGCGGTGGACGGCTGTGGATGCGGAGAAATTTTTTCGTTCGAAAGAATATGTGGACACTGTCCTTATTCCGGTTATGCCGGTATCCTTTCAAGAGAATTGCATAGATCATGCCGGTGAAAGCGAATATCTCCATCTCGTTTCGGCTGGGCTGGAGAAACAGTTTCAAGGAAGGGTGCTGTTAATGCCCCCGCTCATATATTGCGCATCCCGGGACAACTGCATCATCCATGTTTTGCTCCATTGGACGGAAGTATTGGAAACCGAATTCTTTCAACACATTTGTTTTCTCACTGTTGAAAAAATACCGCAACAACTTATTACGGATAAAAGAGTAAAAGTTTTGCCGGTACCGGCAATTCCGATGCATCAATTGGACCGCCATAATCAAAAGATTATGATTAACGAACAGATTGACCAGTTATCACGGCTGTTGAAGAAATTTTGGATGGCCGGTGAAAAAGATGGACCGGTAATGAGTATGAACAGAACAGTAGATTCATATATTACTAATGAAACTTGAGGACCGGACAGGAGGGATTCGTTTGAGTGAGGAACAAAAGCAACAAGTAACGAGGCGCCAGTTTTTAACTTATACTTTAATGGGTGTCGGCGGATTTATGGCTGCATCAACCGTGATGCCGATGTTGCGCATGGCATTTGACCCGGTTCTGGAAGCAAAGGCGGGGGGAGACTTCATCGCAACGAAGATCAAAGTCGATGAATTAACCGATGAGCCCGTCCGTGTCGACTTCCAATTTGAACAGGAAGACGGCTGGTATGTGTCCAATGTCACCCAAACGGCCTGGGTGTACAAGAATGAAAACGGAGAAATTATTGCATTATCACCGGTATGCAAGCACCTCGGCTGTAACGTCGACTGGAATTCCAACGATAATTATCCGAATATGTTTTTCTGTCCATGTCATAAAGGGTTGTATGAAAAAGACGGGACAAATGTTCCGGGTACACCTCCGCGGGGGCCGCTTGACCGCTATAAATATGAAGTACGGGACGGAGTACTTTATTTAAGCAGACGGGCAGAACCAACAGGGGGTGTATAGACGTGTTAAATAAAATCTACAATTGGATCGACGAACGGCTCGATATTACACCGTTGTGGCGCGATGTGGCCGACCATGAAGTACCCGAGCACGTCAATCCCGCGCATCATTTCAGTGCTTTTGTCTATTGTTTTGGCGGCTTAACCTTTTTTGTCGTTGTCATTCAAATTTTATCGGGCATGTTTTTGGCAATGTATTATGTTCCGGACATCGAACGGGCGTGGGATTCGGTTTATTATTTGCAAAACCAGGTGGCATACGGGCAAATCGTCCGTGGCATGCATCACTGGGGGGCAAGTATTGTCATCGTTATGATGTTTTTACATACGCTCAGGGTGTTTTTCCAGGGCGCATATAAAAAGCCGCGTGAATTAAACTGGATTGTCGGTGTACTGATCTTTTTCGTCATGCTTGCTTTAGGTTTAACCGGGTATTTGTTGCCCTGGGATATGAAAGCGCTCAACGCCACAAAGGTAACGCTGGATATTGTGGAATCCACGCCTTTGATCGGCGGAATGTTGAAAACATTGCTTTCCGGGGATGAATATATCGTCGGTGCAGAAACATTGACGCGTTTCTTTGCCATTCATGTCTTTTTCCTGCCGGCTGCTTTGCTCGGATTAATCGGATTGCACTTTTTAATGATCCGGAAGCAGGGAATTTCCGGCCCGCTGTGATGGTCCGCTTTCGTGTAAAGGAGGGGATGGAAGTTGCAAAGGGGTAAAGGAATGAAGTTTGTCGGTGATTCCCGCGTGCCGGCAAATCGGAAACCGAATATACCAAAAGATTATTCTGAATATCCCGGTAAAACAGAGGCATTTTATCCGGACTTCCTGCTTAAGGAGTGGATGGTCGGGGCGGTATTTTTAATCGGCTTTCTGTGTCTTGTAGTCGTTGAGCCGCCGCCCTTGGAGCGGATTGCGGATCCGACGGATACAAGCTATATCCCTCTGCCGGACTGGTACTTTCTGTTTTTATACCAATTGCTGAAATATTCATATGCCTCCGGGCCTTACAATGTTATAGGCGCTTTGATTATTCCGGGCCTCGCTTTTACCGCGCTTCTTCTGGCCCCGTTTCTTGACAGGGGACCGGAAAGACACCCGAAGAAACGCCCGTTTGCCATCGGATTTATGCTGCTTGCTGTTGCGGGTATTTTTTATTTAACATGGGAAGCAGCGGCCCATCATGATTGGGAAGCATCCAAACAACAAGGGGCAATCCGGGAAACCGCCGACATTGACAAAGAGGATCCCGCCTATCAGATTCTTGAGGCGAACGGTTGTTTAAGCTGCCACGGGGCAAACCTGGAAGGCGCCTCCGGACCGCCGCTAGTTGGTACGGAGCTGTCTGTTGAAGAAATCAAAGATATTTCCGTGAACGGGATCGGAAACATGCCTGCGGATATTTTCCAGGGAACGGAAGAAGAGTTGCAGCGAATGGCCGAATTTATCAAAAAAATCGAAAAATAGAAATGCCGGCGCGGTTATTTGCGTCCGGCTTTTTTCATTTAATATATAAATATGTTTATAATAAAAAATGAGGTGATTGTTTGGAACTCATTCATTATTACATAACAAGAAGAAACGTTCTGATTTTTCTGTTGCTGATTAATATCGCCGGTACGATTTACGGGTATATGTGGTACGGATATCAACTGGCAAAGACACCGCCCGTTTTTTTAATTTTCGTCCCCGACAGCCCGACGGCAAGCCTTTTTTTCGTATTTGTTTTAACTGCTTTTTTATGGAAGAAAAACTGGCCGCTGTTTGAAGCTTTGGCTATGGTCACCCTTTTTAAGTACGGAATTTGGGCTGTTGTGATGAATATTTTAACGCTGATTGTCTCCGGCTCTCTGCCGTGGGAGGGGTATATGTTAATGGCCTCTCATCTCGGAATGGCTGTTCAGGCATTGTTATACTCTCCTTATTACAAAATAAAAACTGCTCATTTAATCATTGCGGCCGTATGGACATTGCACAATGATGTCATTGATTATGTATTCTTTATGTATCCCGAATATCGCGATCTGGATGCTTTTGTTCCGCAAATCGGATATTTTACTTTCTGGCTCAGCATTGCATCCATCGGAATCACTTATTATTTCGGAATCCGGAAAAAACGGAAAGAAATTCTCTATTAAAATTCCTTATTTGAGGTCTATACTTGTCCACTCCGACATACATTTTAATAGGAACGGGAGGGACAAGTATGAAGCAAATCTTTTTCGCACTATTGGCGGTATTCATAATGGGTGTCCGGTTTTCTATGGCATCACCCGGTGATCCGGAATTATTGAAATTGGCAGATATGGCGGATGAAGCCCTTCATTATTCCAAGGTGGAACGTTATGAAGAAGCGAAAAAAGTTCTTACCCATATGGAAAATATTTTAGAAGATACCGATGGTTTGAATCCGGATGAGTTGCGGGCTGTGACGGCATCCTATGTGGAAGCAGCGGCCTTGCTGGATAAAGAGAATTTTACTAACGAGGAAGCAGTAAACAGCTTAATGAAACTCCGCCTTGCCGTAGATGCCGTGATTACAGAGCATGAACCGCTGTGGACGAATATGGAGGCAGATGTCCTTGAAGCGTTCCAAAATGTAAAAGAACGGATTCTCCGCCAGGATCAGGAAAACTTTCACCGGGAATTAAATCATTTTTTATCCGTTTATGATATAATATATCCTAGTGTGATGATCGATGTTCCTGTAGAACAAGTGCAAAAAGTGAATGCGCAAATCCAATATCTGGAACGGTATTCTTTTGAGTTTTTCGGCGGGGAAGCCGATATCGGGACCGTTGAAGTTTTGGAACGGGATTTGGAATCATTGTTTGATCATACCGAAGAAGATGAAGCCGATCCGTCATTATGGTGGGTGATCATTTCAACAGGCGGAATTATATTGATCACGTTATCTTATGTCGGCTGGAAAAAATACAGGGCGGAACAGGAATACCGGAAAAGAAGAAAGCATGAGCTGAAAAATTGACAATTTTGGCATTTTTTATGTATTATTTCTCAATAAAACTAACGTACAGGAGGGTGTAAATTGGTTAGCTTTCTGATTTACTTCTTAATAATAGCCCTCATTCCGATTTGGGCAAGCATGAGGGTGCAAAAAGCATACAAGCAATATTCACAAGTTCCGAACTCAACCGGGGCAACGGGATATGAAGTTGCCAGAAAAATACTGGATGCAAACGGACTTTACGATGTACAAATCGAAGAAACCCGTGGAGTATTGAGCGACCACTATGATCCGCGCACGAAAGTTGTACGTCTTTCTTCAGATAACTATCACGGCCGTTCCCTTGCAGCGGCTGCCGTTGCCGCGCACGAAGTCGGGCACGCACTGCAAGACCAGGAAGACTATGCATTTTTACGGCTGCGTTCCTCTTTGGTACCGCTGGCCAGCTTTGGATCAAATACTTCCTGGATATTGTTGATTGTCGGTTTCGTGCTCGGTCTTGCAGAACTCGCCCTGTTGGGAATCATCTTTATGGCCTTGGCCGTACTGTTCCAAGTTGTCACATTGCCAGTTGAATTTAACGCATCCAGCCGTGCGATGGACCAGGTTGTTTCCCTCGGATTAATCCGGAATGACGAGGAGCGCGGTGCAAGGAAAGTGCTTGGTGCTGCCGCATTAACATACGTTGCAGCTGCAGCTGTGGCATTAATGGAGCTCTTGCGGTTTGTTCTTATGTTTATCGGTATGGCGAACGAAGAATAATGGATGTTATCATGAACACGAAAAAACAAGCTGTTTCCCGGGAGAAACAGCTTGTTTTTTCTTATCAAGAATCGATCGGTTTACCTTCATGATCCAGCGTGAATCCATGTCCAAGCACTTCGCTGACATATGTAATCGTAACGAATGCATTGGGATCGATGGAAGTGACTTCGTTTTTTAAGCGCATAAGCTGGCGTTTGGAAACAACGCAATAAATCACCTTTCTTTTCCTTTTTGTATAGTGTCCTTCACCTTCGAAAATGGTCACGCCGCGTTTTAACTTTTTGTTGATTACCTCGGCAATTTCCCCGTAATAATCGGATACGATAAACACGCCCCGGCCTGAATAAGTTCCTTCCTGGATGATATCAATAATTTTTGTACCGATAAATATGGCAACAAGCGTATACATTCCTTCCCGGGCTGTTAAGTAAGTAATAACGGACAGGACAATCACCCCGACGTCAAAAACAAAAATGGTGCGGCCGATCGGAATACCGAAATATTTATGTGCCAGGCGGGCGATAATATCTACACCCCCTGTCGTACCGCCGCTGCGGAAGGTAATGCCGAGCCCCAGTCCGATAAAAACACCGGCAAAAAGAGCGGCCAAAGTCATGTCATTTTCTAGGTTAATGTTAAATTGATACCGTTGAAAGACTTCCAAAAAGAAAGAGAGGCCCAAAGTTCCGATAATTGTATAAATGAATGTTTTTCTTCCTAAAAATTTCCACCCGAGAAAGAAAACTGGTATATTTAATAGAAGGTTTGTAACCGCCGGATTGAATGAAAACAAGAAATAAAATAATAAGGAAATTCCGGTAAAGCCGCCTTCAGCCAAATGATTTTGCATATTAAAATGGACAAGACCGAAAGAATAGATTGCGGTTCCTGCCAGGATGAAGAAAATTTTTTTCAATGAGTTTGCAGATAAAATTTTCATGTATCGATCCCTTTCTATCTATTTTTTTAAAAAATTATTTTTCGTTTACAAGTGCACTTAATATGTTATTTTATTATGTTTTATCCGCCAAATATTATTATACGATAGAAATATTTAAATTATTGTAAAACGGCTTTGCTTTCGAGTAACATAATTAATGTATGATAATAAGCAGATGCCTTTTTCCGGGGTGATGATATGAAAACGATGAATGATTTGCAAAAAGAAGTGGACGAGTATATTTCCCAGTTTAAAGAAGGATATTTCAGCCCTTTGGCTATGCTGGCTCGAATGACGGAGGAACTTGGCGAGCTGGCCAGAGAAGTGAATCATTATTACGGTGAAAAGCCGAAAAAGCCCGGGGAACCGGAGAAAACGGTGGAAGAAGAACTGGGCGATTTATTATTTGTTTTGATTTGTTTTGCCAACTCGCTCGGTGTTAATTTGGAAGACGCTCACAATAGAGTGATGGAGAAATTTAAAACAAGGGATGCCGGCCGATGGACAAAAATTGATGAGGAGGTAAAATCTCATGACAAATGATGTAATTAAAGTTGTGATTGCAGGTCCGAGGGGAAGAATGGGAAGTGAAGCCGTAAAAATGGTAAGCGGTGTCGGACACTTCCGGCTCGTTGGTGCTGTCGATGTGGAAAATGACGGAAAAAAATTATCCGAAGTTTTGGAAGGTGCTTCAACTGATTGCCGTATTTATACAGACATAGAGGAATGTCTCATACATACGAAGCCGGATGTTCTCGTTGATTTAACCGTTCCGGATGCTGCATTTTATCATGCCAAAACGGCGCTGGAGCATAATGTCCACCCGGTTGTCGGTACGACAGGCATGTCCAATGAAGAGCTTGAACAATTAAAAGAACTGGCGAATGAAAAGAAAATTGGCTGCATTATTGCGCCCAATTTTGCGATCGGCGCTGTATTGATGATGAAATTTGCCCGGATGGCGGCGAAATACTATCCGGATGTGGAAATCATCGAAATGCATCATGACCAGAAGCTTGATGCTCCCAGCGGTACGGCGGTAAAAACAGCGGAAATGATTAAAGACGTAAGGGAGTATAAAAAACAAGGCCATCCGGAGGAAACAGAAAAATTACAAGGAGCAAGAGGGGCAGAATTTGACGGTATGCATATCCACAGTGTCCGTCTGCCCGGACTGGTTGCCCACCAGCAGGTTCTTTTCGGCGGCAACGGTGAAACACTGACCATCCGCCATGACTCTTACAACCGCTCTTCATTTATGACGGGGATCAAAATCTCCATTGAAACAGTTAAGAAACTGGACGGTTATGTATATGGACTGGAAAATATTTTGGATTGATGACCGCTGAGTGCGAGACAAGGAGCGTGAATTGTATTGAATATTGCCTTGATTGCCCATGACCGGAAGAAAGATGACATTGTACAATTCGTTACCGCATATAAACATATACTTGAAAAACATACGTTGTACGCAACCGGGACGACTGGCCTGAGAATTCGGGAAGCCACCGGCCTTCCCGTCCACCGGTTCCAGTCGGGGCCGCTCGGGGGAGATCAGGAAATCGGTGCGTTAATAGCAAAAAATCAAATGGATATCGTTATTTTTCTGCGCGACCCGTTAACTGCCCAGCCGCATGAACCGGATGTATCTGCACTAATCCGTCTGGCCGATGTTTATAATGTACCGATGGCGACCAATCTCGGCACGGCGGAAATTTTGATCCGGGGGTTGGAAAGAGGCGATATTAACTGGCGCAAAGTAATCAAAGATGTTAGGAATGGCAATTGAGGGGGGGAAGATGAAGCTGAAAATCGGCATTGTTTGCTATCCCTCGGTTGGCGGATCCGGTGTTGTTGCCACGGAATTGGGCAAGCTTCTGGCTGAAAACGGCCATGAAGTTCACTTTATTACCTCAAGCGTGCCTTTTCGCCTGCGGAAAATTGATCATAACATTCATTACCATCAAGTTGACGTGAATGATTATTCGGTCTTTCAATATCCGCCGTATGAAATTGAATTGGCCAGTAAAATTGCCGGGGTGGCCGACCGGGAAGAACTTGATATCGTTCATGCCCATTACGCGATCCCTCATGCGGTTTGTGCAATTTTAGGCCGTCAAATGGCCAAACGGGATTTTAAAATTGTCACGACGTTGCATGGCACCGATATTACCGTTTTGGGGCAGGATTGTTCTTTAAAAAGAGCCATACAATACGGCATTGAAAATTCGGACTATGTTACGGCTGTTTCCGGCGCCTTGGCAGAAGAAACATACAAATTGATTTCTCCTGCCAAGGAAATATCGACCGTTTACAACTTCGTCGATGACCGGACATATAAAAGGGACAGCCGTTTTCACTCTTTAAAGAAAGAGTTTGGAATTGAAGAAAATGAAAAGGTGATTATTCACGTATCAAATTTCCGTCCCGTGAAGCGGGTGCAAGATGTGGTGAAAGCTTTTAAACTAATTTTGGAAGAGGTGCCGGCCAAGCTTCTCCTGGTTGGTGACGGGCCGGACATGGCAAATATTGTTGAGCTTGTTGATGAATTGCATTTAAATCAGCACGTTCTCTTCTTGGGAAAACAGAACCATTTGGAGGGGCTATACTCCATCAGTGATTTACTGTTATTATTGTCCGAAAAGGAGAGTTTCGGTCTTGTGGCGCTTGAGGCAATGGCATGCGGCGTTCCTTGTGTCGGGACAAATACCGGTGGGATCCCCGAGGTGATCGAGGACGGAGTGACCGGGTATATTTGCGAAGTCGGCCGGATTGTTGAAATTAGTGAACGTTCCCTGGAAATTCTGAAGGACAGGGAACTTCACCGGAAATTTTCCGAAGAAGCTGTGAAAAGAGCGTTAACGGAATTTTCCGCCATGAAAATTTTAAAACAATATGAAAAAATTTATGATTTCGTAATGGGAATGGATGAGTAATATGAACGAAAAATTCAGACAAGCAGTGCCATTAATTGAAAAAATTGAAAACGCCGGGTTCCAGGCTTATTTTGTCGGCGGCTCGGTCCGTGATTATTTGCTTGGCAAACCGATTGAAGATGTAGATATTGCGACGAGCGCTTATCCCGATGAAATTAAGCAATTATTTCCGAAAACCATAGATGTCGGAATCCAGCATGGCACAGTCGGTGTCTTATATGAAGGCGTGTTGTATGAAATTACGACATTCCGGTCTGAAAGTGAATATACCAATTATCGCAGACCGAAAGAGGTCAAGTTTATACGGTCGCTTACCGAAGATTTAAAACGGCGTGATTTCACGATGAATGCCGTTGCCATGACGAAAGACGGCAAGCTGATTGATCCGTTCCACGGACAGGAAGATATTCAGCGGAAATTGATCCGGACGGTGGGAAAACCAGCGGAACGGTTTAAAGAAGATGCGCTGCGGATTATGCGGGCGATCCGTTTTGTTAGCCAGCTGTCTTTCCGGGTTGAAGGGGCCACATACATGGCATTGAAGAAATACGGCCATTTGTTGAAACATATTTCCGTTGAACGGATTTACGCCGAATTCAGTAAAATTTTAGCTGGAGAAAACCGGAAACAGGCGTTTTTAATGATTGTAGACCGCAATCTTTATCCGTATCTCCCGGGACTTGACGGTTACGGACGGGAAATCGGACAGGCGGGCCGTCTGCTTCATGCCCGGGACTGGACGGAAGAAGAAATGTGGGCCCTGTTACTAATTCTCATAAAAAAAGAATCCCCGGAACCGTTTTTAAGAAAATGGAAAATGCCGGTAAAAATGATCCGGACGGTTAGGCAAATATACGAAGCCTTCCAATACCGGAAAGAGAATGGCTGGACAAAGTATGCCGTGTATCAATTCGGCATTGAAACGAGTTACAGTACGGAAAAAATATATTGCGCCATACAACAAACCGATGAGAAACTGTCTTTAGCGAAGCTGAAGCGGATCGCAAGGGATCTGCCGATTACGAACCGGAAAGAGCTGAAAGTGACCGGAAATGACCTGATGGAATGGTATCAGAAAAAAGGCGGCCCATGGGTGAAGGACGTTTTTGAAAAAATTGAAAAAGCGGTGATTAACCGGGAAGTGGAAAATGACCGGGAACGGATTAAGGAGTGGTTAGATCCGTGAAGTCGAATGTTCGGAAGGATATTTTAAATGCATTCCGGGAAGCAAAAGGCGAATATGTTTCCGGAGAAAAACTGGCGAGGGAAATCGGCTGCAGCCGGACAGCCATCTGGAAACATATTGAAGAGTTAAAAAAAGAAGGGTTTCAAATTGAATCCGTGCGGAAAAAAGGCTATTTGCTGGTGGAAGCACCGGATAAATTATCGGAAAATGAAATTTTTCTCGGGCTGGAAACAAAAGAAATCGGCCGTTTCCTCAAGTTCTATGAAACCGTGACTTCAACCCAGACAATTGCGAAAGAAATGGCGGTGAAAGGGGCGGAACACGGAACGCTTATTGTTGCTGATGAGCAGACGAAAGGCAGGGGAAGGCTTGTCAGGGAATGGTATTCGCCAAAAGGAACGGGATTATGGTACAGTATCATCATCCGGCCAGAAATTCCCCTGCAAAATGCCGGCCAGCTGACCCTTTTGACCGCCGTTGCTATCGTCAAAGCCATTGAACAGACGGCAGGTCTGAAACCGCAAATCAAATGGCCCAACGATATTCTCATAAACGGCAGGAAAGTTTGCGGGATTTTAACGGAATTACAAGCCGAGGAAAACCGGGTCCAGTCGGTCATTATCGGAATCGGGATGAATGTAAACCAGGATCCGGGGGATTTTCCAGAAACGCTGCAAAACATCGCAACTTCTTTAAAAATTGAGGCGGACAAACAAATAAGCCGTGTCAAATTGTTACAAAACTTCTGTTATCAATTTGAACAGCTTTTAAATCTTTACACGGCTGAAGGCTTTTCCCCAGTGAAAACATTATGGGAAACCTATACGATGTCCATCGACAGACAAATTACCGCCAGAACATTAAAAGGAAATTATACCGGTTATGCCATGGGAATTGATGACAGCGGGGCGTTATTGTTAAGACGGGATGACGGTGAAATTATGCACATTTATTCAGCTGATATTGACCCGGATTGACGGGTTTTTTTTCTGGTCATCAATATTTTGATTTGTTATAATAGTGGCAAGGTTAACGGAACTGCACCTTTTCGGGCGGTATCCGTTAACCCAGTGGCACTCGGTACAATTTTATACAGTTGTCAAAAATCTGCCTGTAGCCTGTAAAGGACCGGGACAGAGGGATGAAACTGCAATTTTGTTAAATCCTTCTGCCAGGAAGGATTTTTTTGTTTCATCTCCTCTAATGACCAAAAGAGGAGGAATAAGGAATGAAACAGACGACGGACTTCTTGACGATGAAACAAACCGGAGAAAAAATCACAATGCTCACCGCCTATGATTATCCCACGGCAAAACTGGCGGAAAAAGCGGGAATTGACGTCATTTTGGTCGGAGATTCCCTCGGCATGGTTGTGCTCGGATATGATTCAACCATGGAAGTAACGACAGAGGACATGATCCACCATACAAAAGCTGTAAAAAGAGGTGCAAAAAATACGTTTATCATCACCGATATGCCCTTTGCCACGGCACATTATTCGAAGGATAAAGTAATGAAAACCGCCGTTAAGATCATGCAAGAAGGCGGTGCTCATGCGGTCAAAATTGAAGGGACGGGAGACGGACTGGATATTATAGAGCCTTTGACGGACGCCGGCATTCCCGTATGCGCCCACATTGGTTTAACACCGCAATCGGTTGGTGTGCTGGGTGGCTACAAAGTTCAGGGAAAATCGCTGGAAGATGCAAAAAGATTGATAGAGGATGCGAAAAAAGCCGAAGAAAAAGGCGCATTTATGCTTGTCGTCGAATGTGTTCCCTATCAATTGACGGAACGGATCACAAAGGAGCTGGAAATCCCGGTGATCGGGATCGGGGCCGGACAGTTTACGGACGGACAAGTTCTCGTATTCCACGATACCGTCAGATACGGGGTGGACCGGCTGCCGAAGTTTGTAAAATCTTATGCGAATATTCAGGAGGATATTGTTAAAGCGCTTAAAAAGTACCGGGATGAAGTGAAAGCAGGCATCTTTCCCGATGAAGAAACGAGTTACACAATGAAAGAGGATGTTTTGGAACGTCTGCACGGGGGCATTGCAAAATGAAAGTGATCCAAAAAGTGAAAGAAATGCAAACCATTACATTAAAACTGAAATCAGCCGGAAAAACGGTCGGCTTTGTTCCGACCATGGGCTATTTGCATGACGGCCATCTTGCTTTAATGAAAAAAGCGCGGGCTGAAAATGACATTGTCGTCGCCAGCGTGTTCGTCAATCCGTTACAATTCGGCCCTAATGAGGATTTTGACACGTATCCCCGTGATTTTGAGCGGGATACCAAGCTTGCTCGGGGAACCGGTGTTGATTACTTATTTTATCCTTCGGCGGAAGAAATGTATCCGGATGAGCTGACCGTCGAAGTAAAAGTGAAGAAAAGAACCGGTGTTTTATGCGGGAAAAGACGGAAAGGCCATTTCGACGGCGTGGCCACGGTACTCATTAAATTATTTTCCATTGTCCAGCCGGACCACGTATATTTCGGCTTGAAAGATGCCCAGCAGGTGGCCGTCGTTGACGGCTTAATCAAAGATTTCAACCTGCCGGTGACATTGAGGCCGGTAGAAACGGTGAGGGAAGAAGACGGACTAGCTAAAAGTTCCCGCAACGTAAATTTAACCAGGAAAGAAAGGGTAGAAGCACCGCATTTATATCAATCTTTACTTAAAGGAAAAGGTTTAATCGAATCCGGTGAACGGAATCCGGAAAACGTCATCCGGAAAATTCAAGCATATCTAGAGGAGCATGTCTCCGGTACCGTTGAATATGTGGAAATTTACAGTTATCCGGAGCTGGAGCCGGTTGATGAATTGAAAGGCCGGGTCATTATTGCGTTAGCCGTTCAGTTTTCAGGAGCCCGGCTGATCGACAATATTATTTTTGATTTACCGGATTCAGGTTCATGTTGAGGGTGATGTTTACATGCTGCGAACGGTTATGAACGGAAAACTCCACCGGGCACGGGTAACGGAAGCGGATTTAAATTATATCGGCAGCATCACCATCGACCAGGATTTAATGGATGCTGCCGGCATAATTCCTAATGAAAAGGTTCAAGTTGTCAACAATAATAACGGTGCCCGTTTTGAAACCTACGTCATCCCCGGTGAGCGCGGCAGTGGAACCATTTGCCTGAATGGTGCTGCAGCGAGACTTGTCCAGCCGGGGGATATCGTCATCATTATTTCTTATTGCATGCTGGATGAAGAAGAACTGAAAACCCATCAACCAAAAGTAGTTGTGTTGGATGAAAATAACAACATCATTGAACGGATCGGTGAAGAAAAAGAAAAGACCATTATTAAATAAATACACATCTTTAAAGCATCCATTTGATCTTTCAATGGATGTCTTTTTTTGTGCGGAAGAAATGTCACCGGTTCCCACTGTCTCTGCGGTTGAAGCGGAATTATAGTCTTTTCGTTTTGTTGATTATATGATATGTTTTACAAGAGTACATAAAATATACTTTAGAACAGACGGTGTATTTCATTATGTTAAAACATATGAAACCGTATAAGTAGTTTTTCTTGCTCGGACTGTCTGTATTGCTTTACGGAGGGTTGTATTTGAGAAAGTTTGTCGTCGTTGATTTGGAAACAACCGGACATACTCCGAAAAATGGAGACCGGATCATTCAATTTGCTGCAGTTGTGATCGAGGAACGGAAAATTGTCCGGACCTTTACCACATATATCAATCCCGAAACGGAAATTTCCCCGTTTATCACGGAATTAACGGGGATCAATCAGGAAATGGTGCAAACTGCACCGGTATTCAAGGATGTAGCCGGGGGTATTGTTCAGTTATTTGATCACGCATGTTTTGTTGCCCATAATGTCCAGTTTGATTTCAATTTTTTACAGGAAGAGCTGAAATTGGCGGGAATCCCGGAACTTCATTGTCCGGTGGTTGATACGGTTGAGATGAGCAAGATTTTGATGCCGACATTGGAAAGTTATAAGTTGACTGAAATTGCGGAAACGGCCGGTTTTAATCATGACCGTCCCCACCGGGCGGACAGCGATGCTTTTGTCACGGCTGAATGGTTTTTGACGATGCTTGACCGTCTTGACCGGCTGCCTGCTGTCACCCTTAAAGAGCTTCGCAAACTCAGTGTCCATTTACAGTCGGATCTATATACGCTGATTGATGATGCATATGAAAAAAAGGCGAATAATCATAACAACCGGCCGGATCCCGGTATTGATGTATACCGGGGAATCGCGTTAAAGAAACGGAATAAACGGACAAGCCATGAAACGGCTCCCTTTTGCGCAAGAGGGCAGGTCATACAGGAACAATTGAATGAAAAAATGAACCGCTCACCGTTATTTTCACGCATTTTTTCGTCCCTGCAAAACGGCGAGCTGGCCATGATTGAACAAGATCCCAGCTTGGAAAGCAAACGCTATAGCCTTGCAGCCGCAGTTTTATTTTCACTGATGAAAAACGAGCCGGTTCTACTGGCCGCATCCACCATTCACAATCAGCAAAGGTTATTGAAAAAAGTTGTTCCATTGCTGAAATATGAGGATCAACTACCAGTGGATGTGCAAATATTAAAAGGAAGAAATCATTATTTAAATTTGTGGAAGTTCGAAAAGTTGTTGAAGGAAACTCCCGGCCATTATGATGAAGTGATGGCCAAAATGCAAATATTGGTCTGGCTGACGGAAACGGACACCGGTGATTTGGAGGAGATAAATTTCTCCTCCGGCGGAAGGGAATTCTTACGGCGGCTGTCGGCAGCGCCGGATTCTGTATCCGGGGACGGCAACCCCTGGGAATCCTATGACTTTTATACAGATGCCGTAGAAAGAGCACAACAGGCACAGATTGTCGTGACGAATCATGCATATTTATTGTCGGATTTGTCGAATGGTCATCGGCGACTCGGTTCATTCAACCATATTTTAATTGATGATGCCCATTTGTTTGCGACCAATGCATCAAAGCAGGCCGGTCTTCGTTTCCGTTACAGGAAAATGAAATATTTCATTAATCAGTTCGGTCAAACCGGCCAGCAAAAACTTTTGGGAAAAACAGAGGATATTTTGAGAAAATATGTACCGGATGAAAAAACAAAGGGAATGGAAATCCAGGAAAAAGTCAATCTTTTTTCTGGTGCGGTAGATGAATTTTTTCTCCTCTGTATATCCAAACAGCAGCGGAATGGCAGAAGCAGTGTAAAAGTTTCCGTAGCACTTGATTTTGCAAAACATAAAGAGATTTTATACAGCTGGGAACGGGTATATGCTTATTTTTCCGGGGTCATGGAACTTTTGGAGAAGCGGTATGAAAAGCTGTTACAGTTGTACAGGGATCTTTCCGATGAGGAACAAGTGACGGTTGACGATTTAGGTTTATTGCTTGAAGATTTATTGCTGTTAAAACAATTAAACGAAGATTTTACATGGAAACAGGACCAGAAAATCATCTGGCTGGAGTATGATGAGCGCAGCCCGCTGACAACTGCTGTCATTCATTCGAGGGATATGTTCATTGATGAATTTTTATCCGGGCGTTTATATTTAAAGAAAAAAGCTGTTTTGTTTTTATCGCATGCCCTGACGGTTGATGATTCATTTCAATATATGGCTGATGAGTTAGGCCTTGGAAACTTTCCGGTACTTTACGAAAAATTTCAATCCAATACGCCGGCAGGGAAGGTCGGTTTGTATGTCATGGACGATTTACCCGATGTGAATGACAGCGGCGGACAGGAGTATGTTGAAAAAATCAGCGCCCATATCATTTCCATTGCTACTGTTGTCGAGGGGAAAGTTTTAGTATTGTTTAATTCGATGGAGCTGTTGAAAAAGGCATATTCAATCGTTAAAGAAAGCGGCGCCCTTGATGAGTTTGCCATTATAGCCCAGGGTGTGACCGGCGGAAGTGTGAACCGGTTGACGAAACAGTTCGGACGGTTTGAAAAAGCACTTTTCTTTGCCACGAATTCGTATCTTGTCAACCCCGGATTGGCCAATTCACCAGAGACGGTCATTATGACAAGGCTTCCGTTTACTTCACCAGATGAGCCGGTGTTCCGGAAAAAATCCCGTTTTATGCAAAATAAAGGGAAAAATCCGTTTTTTGAACGGTCATTACCGGAAGCGGTGCTGAAGTTTAAAGCTGGATTTAATCAATTTTATGCAATGAATGCTCGCCGGAGACAGTTCATTGTTTTTGACCGGCGGATTTACTCGGCGTCCTACGGTTATATGTTTTTACGCTCATTGCCGGATGTACCGGTAAAGTCTGTTGACATCCGGACTTTATGCAGGGAAATCGACCCAATCGTTGATTAGGCGTCCGGATTTCATTCCCGGTTGTTTGCTTTTATTGATTTTTAAGGACTCTTGCAATATTTTTTTAAATTTAGAAAATACCCATTATCAATTTTCTTTTTTCTGGTATAATGAAATAAGATTTTTATTTTCAGCCTGAAATTATGATCATTTGACAATAAAACCGGCATGAAAGGAACCGGGAACTTTTCCGGTCCTTTCATGGGAAGGCCGGACATCAACGAAAAACAGGACAGGAGTGAACCATGGGAAAAAAAATCTCCTTATTGATCACTTTGTTTATTGTATCGGGAATGATCGGTTTACCGTGGTTGTACAAAGCGGCAACGGACCCGGTCACCGATGGAAAGGAGAAAGCGGTCCAAAGGGCAAAAGAGGAAACGGATTTACAGGAAGTGAATTCGGTCGACTGGTTTCATTACAAACATTCCTATTATGTTATTGACGGAAAAGATCGGAAAGGCACGGAAGTTTTCGTCTGTGTTCCATATGATCCGCAAGATAAGATTATTATCGTAAATAAAAATGATGGTTTGTCAGAAGAGGAAGCGATCCGGGTTCTCAACAGCGGCTCATTAAACATTGCTAATGATAAAAGACCGAAAAAAATTATTGATATCAAACCAGGAGTTGTCAATGATTCTCCGGCCTACGAAATTACTTATATTGATATGGAAGACCGGTACAGTTTTTTGTACATTGATTTTTATAAAGGGGAATGGTACCGGATTTACAACTTATAAACAAAGCAAGAGAAAATTTTCATAATAGATGTACACAGAAGTGGAAAACTAAAGGGAGGAACATGTAATGGAATTTGCGAACCGTATAAAAACCTTGACACCTTCTGCAACGTTGGCGATTACTGCTCTTGCCAACGAACTAAAAGCAAAAGGTGTTGATGTCATCGGGCTCGGGGCGGGTGAGCCGGATTTTAATACACCGCGGGAGATCATTGATGCCGCATACAAAGCCTTGCTCGACGGACATACAAAATATACTCCGGCCGGAGGGTTACCGGAATTAAAAAATGCAATTTGTGAAAAATATTCAAAAGATCAGGGGATCAATTACAAACCGTCAGAAATTATCGTAACGTCAGGGGCAAAACATGCGTTGTATTTGCTGTTCCAGACGGTCATTGACAACGGTGATGAAGTGATTATTCCGGCGCCTTACTGGGTCAGCTATCCCGAACAGGTAAAACTGGCCGGCGGTGTTCCGGTTTTTGTCGAAACGGATGAATCAAACCAATTTAAAATGACAAAGGAACAATTGCTTGACTCCATAACGGATCGTACAAAAGCTATAATTATCAATACTCCCGGAAATCCGACAGGAATGGCGTACACAAAAGAAGAATTGGAAGCGATCGGTGAAGTTTGTGTCGAAAAAGATATTTTGATTGTTTTCGACGAAATTTATGAAAAACTGATTTACGGGGATACAAAACATGTGTCCATGGCACAAATTTCCGAAGCTTTGAAAAAACAAACGGTTGTGATTAATGGGGTATCCAAATCCCATTCAATGACGGGATGGCGGATCGGCTATGCGGCCGGAGATGAAGAGATTATTCAAAAAATGACGGCGATGGCCAGCCACAGTACGTCAAATCCAGCAACCCCGTCGCAGTACGGTGCTCTTCAGGCATACAGAGGTGACCAGGAAATTGTCGAAACCATGCGGAAACAATTTGAAAAACGCCTGAATTTATTTTATGACGCGATTGTCAAGATTCCAGGCTTCACATGTGTAAAACCCCAAGGTGCATTTTATTTGTTTCCGAATGTAAAAGAAGCCGCCCGTTTAACCGGTTATGACACGGTTGATGAATTCGCCAAAGCGTTATTGAGTGAAGCCCATGTAGCAGTTGTTCCGGGTAGCGGTTTCGGAGCGCCGGACAATATCCGGTTGTCGTACGCAACGAACGAAGATTTGCTCGCGGATGCGGCGGAAAGAATCAAAAATTTTGTCGAAAGTAAAATGGCTAAGTAATCTCTTTAGCCGTTCTCATAAGCAGAGAGTTAAAATCAGGACTGCTGGTATTGTCGGAGCAGTCCTGATTTTATTTACCCGTTATTTCATGTTATACTAATTTTCGAGGTGCAAAATAATGAAAAAAGAAGCATTCCTTTCATGGGTGGAAGAAGGGATTATTACAATTCCTTCTTTTTTGTTCCAGTATTATAAAGAAATCGGACTGAATGACACAGAGTGCATGGTGATCCTGCAAATCCAATCGTTTTTGGAAAAGGGCACCGGTTTTCCGACACATGAAGAAATTGCCGGACGGATGACGCTGTCCGTCGAACAGCTGTCGCAAATTGTCGGTTCCCTCATTCAAAGAGGTTACTTGGAAATTACGAAAGGGAAAACGGATGAAGGAATTTATTATGAAAAATATTCATTGCGTCCGTTATGGAACCGGTTGATTGATCACCATATCCTTCGGGAACAGGAGCAAAAAAATGCCGAAACGGCGGTTGAAGAGGGAAATGTCTTTTCTGTTTTTGAACAGGAATTTGCCAGGGCCTTGTCCCCGATTGAATATGAAACGATTACGATGTGGCTGGACAGGGACAAGCACAGCCCCGAACTGATTATCGCCGCTTTAAGGGAGGCTGTCCTGTCGGGAAAATTAAATTTCCGCTATATTGACCGGATTCTTTTCGAATGGAAAAGAAACGGCATAAAAACAGTCGAACAGGCGAAAGAACACGGCAGACAATTCCGTTTGCATCAACAAAGAAATAAAAAACAAAACAGCCGGAAACAGACTGGGTCTGTTCCGTTTTATAATTGGCTGGAAAATTGAGGGAGAGGGAAGATGCTTACAAAAAAAGAGATTCGCTTTTGTTTGGATGAAATGGCAAAAATGTTTCCTGATGCCCATTGTGAACTCAATCATTCCAATCCTTTTGAGCTGTTGATTGCGGTCGTTTTATCGGCCCAATGTACAGATGCGCTTGTCAACCGGGTGACGAAAACGCTGTTTCAAAAGTACAAGAAACCGGAAGATTACATAAGCGTCCCTGTGGAAGAATTGCAGGAGGACATCCGGTCCATCGGCTTGTACCGGAATAAGGCGAGAAATATTCAAAAATTATGCCGGATGCTCATCGAAGAGTATAACGGACAAGTGCCGAGAGACCGGGACGAATTGATGAAACTTCCGGGTGTCGGAAGGAAAACAGCGAACGTGGTCGTTTCCGTCGCCTTCGGTGTTCCCGCCATCGCCGTCGATACCCATGTGGAAAGGGTAAGCAAGCGACTGGGGATTTGCCGCTGGAAAGACAGTGTTTTGGAAGTGGAAAAAACATTAATGAAAAAAGTTCCGAAAGAAGAATGGAGCATTACCCATCACCGGATGATCTTTTTCGGCCGGTATCATTGCAAAGCACAAAATCCGAACTGTCTGGAATGCCCGTTATTATCCCTTTGCCGGGAAGGCAAAAAACGGATGAAAGGCCGTGAAACAAAAGTTGCCGGAAATTGACAAATTGGATCATCCTTTCTTCTATGCGGAATCCCGTACGCCGGCAGACTTTTTTCCGGATGAACATGCGTATTATTCGGGAGCGGGAACCAACGAACCATGGCTGGAAGGGGAAGAGGCGGTCAAACGCCTCACCGGGCGTTGGCAATCGGTAAAAGCCGGTCTGGATTTGCTGTTTAAAGAACGGAGAAACAAGGAAACGAAATTATTGATGATTGAAGGAATTGCGTTATTCATCAAGCTGGTATTCTGGACGAATGAACAGCCTGTCCGGTTAAAAAATATATTTGTGGAACTGGAGCAGTTCCCGGCAACGCCCGTAAATGTCCGCGACCGTCTGGAATTTATCATGGCCCGGCCAGCCCTTTATCATGCTTATATCCAGCTTTCGGAACTGATGGTGGAACAAGAGAAAATTTTTTATATACAGACGGCAATAAAAAAATGAG
>CALGYZ010000095.1 GCA_937934645.1 uncultured Bacillaceae bacterium
TCACTGCCCAGGATGCAATGGATGCAGCAAGAAAAGGACAAACTTTGGAAGAAGCCATGACCCGGGAACTGATAACCGTCTCCCCGGACACATTAATAGAAGATTTATTGGAAAAAACGGCAAATGCCGTAATTCCTGTGGCAGTTGTAGATGATGAACGCCGTCTAAAAGGAATCATCGTCCGTGGCGCTGTTTTGGCAGCCCTGTCCGGCCGCGGTGTTCAATTGAACGGAAATGAGGAGGAGTAATATGGATATACCAAGAATCCCGCTTGCGGATTGGGTTGAATCTTTAGTCAGCTATATGCAGGATGCTTTCGGACCGTTTTTTGACCTGCTTACCGATGGAATTGGCGGTTTTGTAGATTTCTTTGTTTTTATATTAAATGCAATTCCTGCCTTCGTTTTAATAATAATTCTCGCGGGCATCGCTTATTGGACAAGCCGGTGGACGATCAGCCTGTTTACGGTGATTGGACTGGCGCTGATTTACAGTTTGGGTTACTGGGAGCCGATGCTTGACACACTGGCACTCGTTATAACTTCTGTTATTATTTCGATCGTTCTCGGAGTACCGATCGGGATTTGGATGTCGCGCAGTAACCGGGCGCAATCCGTGATTACCCCAATACTCGACTTCATGCAGACGATGCCGGCATTTGTGTACCTGATTCCTTCTATATTATTCTTTGGCATTGGACTGGTTCCGGGAATTATTTCAGCGGTAATTTTTGCTATGCCGCCGACGATCCGGCTGACAAATTTGGGAATCCGCCAAGTACCGAAGGATTTAATCGAAGCTGCTGATGCTTTCGGAACAACACCGGCGCAAAAGTTAGTCAAAGTGCAATTGCCACTGGCCACCCCGACCATTCTTGCCGGAATCAACCAAAGCATCATGTTATCACTGTCAATGGTTGTTATCGCATCGCTTGTCGGAGCACCGGGTCTTGGTTCGGATGTATACCGGGCCGTTACCCAAATTAAAGTCGGTACAGGGTTTGAAGCAGGTTTATCCATTGTCATTTTGGCCATTATATTAGATAGAATTTCCCAAAATATAAAACCGAGAAAAAATTAAAGGAGTGTTTTTATTGAAATTTAAAAAGAAAATGATTGCTGCAGCCGTATTATCATTGGGAATGATCCTAACAGCCTGCGGCGGAAACAGTAATGACGGTGAAGGCACGATCGGTGATGCTGTTGACTACACAATTATCGGCATTGAACCGGGAGCAGGCGTTATGCAGGCGACGGAACAGGCACTGCAAGAATACAAAAATTTGGAAAAGTGGGATTTACAAGAATCTTCAAGCACAGCGATGGCAACAGAATTACAAAAAGCATATGAAAAGGAAGAGCCGATTGTTGTTACGGGCTGGACACCCCATTGGAAATTTGCCAAGTTTGATTTAAAGTTTTTGGAAGATCCAAAGGGGATTTACGGTGAAGCGGAAACGATTGAAACATATACCCGTAAAGGATTCAAAGATGATCAACCAAATGCCTATAAGGTTTTAGACCAGTTTTATTGGGAACCGGAAGATATGGAAACGGTAATGGTGAAAATCAATGACGGAACAGATCCGAAAATGGCTGCACGTCAATGGGTGGATGAAAACAGTGATAAAGTGGCAGAATGGATAAAAGGTGCGGAAAAAGTTCATGGTGATCCCATTTCCCTCGCCTATGTTGCCTGGGATTCGGAAATTGCCAGTTCCAATGTAGTGGCAACCGTTCTGGAGGATTTAGGTTATCAAGTTGAGCTGGTCCAGCTGGAAGCCGGGCCGATGTATGCCGCTCTTGCCCAGGGGGAAGTGGATGCGACCGTATCCGTTTGGTCACCGCTGACTCATAAAGATTATCTGGAACAATACGGTGATCAAATGGAAGGGCTCGGACCGAATCTGGAAGGGGCAAAAACGGGACTCGTTGTTCCGTCTTATATGGATGTAGAATCAATCGAAGATTTAGAATAAATAAAGAGGAGAAGAGGGGCTGATTGAATGTTCCTCTTCTTTTTTTATGTGATGAATGGTTGTTGTCAAACTATTCATTTAAAAAATGGGTTACCCGTTGAACAACCTGGTCATTTCCGATTACGAAAAGGATATCTCCGGATTCAAAGGTAGCAAAAGGTCCGGGTGAGACAATGAGTTGGTCATTTCTTTTAATCGCAACAATCGTGCCTCCTGTATTGTGCCAAAAGTTTACTTCCCCGATTGTCTTTCCTATGTGCGGGCTTGTTTCGGGGACCTCTATTTCAACCGGTGCAAGGGGATTTATGTTTCTCAGTTTTCCGGTATAATCAATGATTTTATCAATGACTTCAACTAATGCGGTATCCAGCTTTTTTCTTTCATTAAGCAGATTTTTCATATCTTTTTCCAAATCTTTCAAACTCTTCATATTGGAAAAACGATTCATAAATTTGTACGCGTTTTCCCTTGAGATGACAACTACTCCGCTCCCCTTTGTTGATTTGACAATATCGACATCTTCCAATATTTTTATTGCTTTCCGGACCGTCTCCGGTGAAACGCTGTACTCACTGGCCAATGTTGACCGGCCGTAAAGTTTTTGTCCTACTTTTAATTCCTGGTTATATATCCGGTGGGCAATATCAATCGCAATTCTTTGATATGCGGGAATTTGTGATCTTACTCTCATTTCTGCTTCATTCCTTTACCATTAAATAGATCGATTATTCAATGAGAATGACATTAATATCATCTTATCACATTTTTAATGAACATACTGTTTTCATCATATATTACGGTATATTATGAAATGATATTTTTATACAAAATTCATAAAAGTATGGAGATAAAATGAAGGCATTATATTCGTATACTGAAAACCTCCGATTCCACAACAAATAAAGTATTGCAATTGTTATAATTTTGTTAACTGGAAGGAAATAACTTCCATAATTAAAATGGTAAAATGTATATAAGACCAATTATTGTCATTTTTGTATTCAAACCGGAAACAGAAGTCCGCGATGAACTTTTACATAAAAACACGGGGGATTATATAATGAAAGAGCCAAAAAAGAAGAAATCAGGTCTGTACTATTTCATCATATTTATTGTTGTGGTTGTTTTGTTTAATCTCTTTGTGCTTCCTCGGTATTCTGACAATTTATCGGAAGAAACCGATTACAGTAGATTTTTGGAAATGATAGAAAAAGGTGAAGTTGAAACGGTAGAGTTGGAAGGTGAATATATTAAGTTTACAACGAAAGACGGAGGAGAGGAACAAACATACCGTACAGGTCTCATTGATGATCCGCAATTGGTTGAGCGTCTTCAAAATGCAAAGATAACATTTATGAAAAATGTACAGGAAGACTACTCCCCGCTTCTCACCTTTTTGCTGATTTGGATATTACCTTTGATCTTACTATTTTTTATCGGCAGACAATATTCACAAAGAATGAGGACAGGCGGTGCCGGTCCGATGACTTTTGGCAAAAGTAAAGCAAAAATATACGGTGAAAAAGAAACAGGCGTCACTTTTGATGATGTCGCAGGGCAGGATGAAGCAAAGGAAGCCTTGAAGGATATTATAGATTATCTCCATAATCCGGAAAAATATAAAGAAATCGGGGCAAAAGCTCCAAAAGGCGTTTTGCTCGTCGGCCCGCCGGGAACGGGAAAAACCTTGCTGGCAAGGGCGGTGGCCGGTGAATCAAAGGTTCCCTTCTTTTCCATATCAGGATCGGAATTTGTAGAGTTGTTTGTCGGCATGGGTGCCGCCCGTGTCCGGGATTTGTTCAAACAAGCACAGGAAAAGGCGCCGTGTATTGTGTTTATTGATGAAATCGATACGATCGGAAAAAGCCGTAATACCAGAAGTGTAGCTGGGAATGATGAACGGGAACAGACATTAAACCAGTTATTATATGAAATGGACGGTTTTGATTCGGGAAAAGGAGTTGTTATTTTAGCTGCGACAAACCGTCCGGAAATTTTGGATAAAGCATTGCTCCGTCCGGGAAGATTCGACCGCCGTGTTCCATTGGAATTACCCGATTTAAGAGGCAGGGAGGCCATTTTAAAAGTACACGCAAAAAAAGTGAAAACTGCCGATAAGATTGATCTAACCGCAATTGCCCGGGTGACACCGGGAGCATCCGGCGCAGACCTGGCCAATATCGTTAACGAAGCTGCTTTACGTGCGGTGAAGTTAAACAGGCCGTATGTCACCCAGGAGGATTTGGAAGAGGCCGTGGAAGTCGTTGTTGCCGGTTATGAAAGAAAAAATGCGGTACTGTCCCCAAGGGATAAACTACGGATTGCCTATCATGAAGTCGGACATGCGATTGTGGCGGCAAAGCAAGACCATACTGCGCCGGTTCACAAAATTACAATTATACCAAGGACATCCGGTGCCCTCGGATTTACCATGCAAGTCGAAGAAGAAGAGAAAGTGCTCATGAGCAAAGAAGAAGCTTTGAATAAAATAACGATTTTGATGGCCGGCAGAGCGGCTGAGGAAATTATTTTTAATTCCATCACGACCGGGGCAGCCAATGATATTGAACAAGCCACAAAATTGGCAAGAGCAATGGTTACCCGTTACGGAATGAGTGAAAGTTTTGATATGATGGCCCTTGAAACGCTCAATAACCCCTATTTGGGTGATGACGCAACATTGCTCGTTTCTCCATATACTGCGGCCAAGATCGATGAAGAAGTTTTGGCAATCATTAAGGATTGCCATTTAAAGGCGATTCAAATCCTGGAAGAAAATATCGATAAATTGCATGAAATCACCAAATATTTATATGAAAAAGAAACCATTTCCGGTGAGGAATTTATCGATCTTTTAACAGGAAAGAAAAAACCTGAATATTAGACAAGTTGTCCGGAAAATATTGAAACCGGGCAACTTTTTTATTATGTTGGTGAAAAAAATCCAGTTGAAGGCAAGTGTTTTCTTAAAAAACATCGGAAAAGGATTGAACATTCTTTAAAAACAATCTAAAAATCATAAAAAAGGGTTTTCATCTTTTTTTGATATGTTAGTATACAAGTATCCTAAAAAAACGGAAGTGGACATTATGTGAAGAAATACACATTAAAACATCATTACGGTTGCAGTGTAACAACATAAGTGATAGTTTTTTTCATTCAGTAAATAATAACTACGAACAGTTTTCTTTTAGGAGGAAGTACAATGAGTTTGCCACAAGAAAAATTAAAAGTACCTGATCAAAAGATCCGTCCTTTTGGTATTCGGGATAAACTCGGCTATTTATTCGGAGATTTCGGGAATGACTTCTTTTTTATTTTAGTCAGTGCCTTCTTGATGGTGTTTTACACGGATGCTTTTCATATAAATGCTGCAGCGGTCGGTGTTCTCTTTCTAATTGCCCGGCTATGGGATGCGTTTGCCGATATTGCCTGGGGACGGTTTATCGACACGAGAAAACCGACACCGCAAGGGAAATTCCGTCCTTGGATTTTACGGATGTCTTTTCCGCTTGTCATTGTCGGAGTATTGATGTTTGTTAAAATTCCCGGCATGTCTGACGGTTTTTATCTTGCCTGGGCTTATGTCACTTATATTGTTTGGGGAACGTTATACAGTACAGTTAATATCCCGTACGGTTCGATGGCGTCGGTGATGACGGAAAACCCCGTAGAACGGACCCAGCTTTCAACTTAGAGAAGTGCGGGTGCAATGTCGGCCAGTTTGATTATTACATTTTTTGGCCCGATGATTGTTTACGTTGATAATAAATTGGATGCCAACCGGATGTTAATGGCTGCTGTTATTTTCGGAATTCTTGCTATTATGTGTTATCTTGCTTGCTATAAATTAACGGTCGAACGCATTGAAGCACCGAAAAACAATGGTTCAGGCTTCAATATTCAAAAGACGGTCGAAGGTCTGGGAAAAAACAAGCCGTTACTCTGGATTCTTTTAGCTTCGCTACTGTTTATGGTGAATACGATGTTGATTCAGACGGTGAATGCCTATTTGTTTAAAGATTATTTCAGCAATACAAAGGCGCTGAGTATTACCGGTTTGATGCAAACTGTTACAGCATTTTTAGCCATTCCATTAGTCACCCCGATGGTAAAAAAATTCGGAAAAAAAGAAGTTGCCTCTTTTGGCATCGGATTGGCCACAGTCGTATACTTTGTCTTGTTTTTTATGAAAGATCTGTCGGGGATGGATTTCGTGTTCATTTCTGCAATCGGACAATTCGGATACGCGTTCTTTAACTTGATTATTTGGGCTTTTGTGACAGATGTCATTGACTACCATGAATACGTTACCGGATTACGTGAAGACGGGACCGTCTATTCCGTTTTTTCAATGGCGCGGAAAATTGGCCAGGCGGTTGCCGGCGGTGTCGGTGGATTCGCCATTGCCGCAGTCGGTTACAATGCCGTATTGGAGCAGCAAACCGAAACCACTTTAAATGGAATTTATACTCTAGCAACACTGGTTCCCGCTCTCTTTTATCTTACGATTTGCCTCATCCTCGTTTTCTTTTATCCGTTAAATAAAAACCGAACCAATCAATTAGTAAGAGATTTAAAGAAAAAACGGAAAGAACGTGGATGATCAATATACCTTTCCCTTTCCGGAAAGGTTTTGAATAAATATGAAAAAGGATGAAGAAAAGGGGTAGTTCGCATGACAAGAGTAGACTTAAAGGCAAAACCATTCCATTTATCGGATGAAGACATCCGCTGGGTGGAAGAAACGATTGCATCGATGTCCATTGAGGAAAAAATCGGTCAACTCTTCTTTAACATGGGTTCAAGCCGTACAAAAGAATACTTAACTAGTGTGTTAAACAATTATCATATTGGCGGTGTCCGTTACAATCCCGGAACGGCTGAGGAAGTTTATGAACAGAACAAAATTCTTCAGGTAAACAGCAAGATCCCACTTTTAATCGCGGCTAATACGGAAGCAGGCGGGAATGGCGCCTGTACAGACGGAACCGAAGTCGGTGTGCAAGTAAAAATTGGGGCCACCAATGATCCAAAATATGCCTATGAAATGGGCAGGGTATCCGGTGTGGAAGCGGCCGCGATCGGATGCAATATGAGCTTTGCCCCGATCGTTGATATTACATATAATTGGAGAAACCCGATCATTTCCAGCCGTGCTTTCGGTGCCGATCCGGACCTGGTATTGGAAATGAGCCTAGCTTATATGAAAGGGATTCAGGAAAGCGGTATTGCACCGACAGCAAAACATTTTCCCGGTGACGGTGTCGATGAAAGGGATCATCACCTGTCATACAGTGTAAACAGCATGTCGAGGGAAGAATGGGACCAAACTTTCGGAAAAGTATACAAAGGGTTAATTGATGCCGGATTGCCGGCAATTTTGGCCGGCCATATTCATATGCCTGCATATCAACGGTATTTTAATCCGGACGTAAAAGATGAGGAACTTCTTCCGGCAACCTTAAGCAAAGAACTGATTACCGATCTGCTCCGGGGAAAACTAGGATTTAACGGAGTCGTGATTACTGATGCCAGCCACATGGTTGCGATGACCTCGTCAATGAAGCGAAGCCGGATTCTTCCGACGGCCATTGCTGCCGGTTGTGACCTGTTCTTATTCTTTAATGATCCGGACGAAGACTTTGAATATATGATGAACGGATATAAAGAAGGAATTATTACAGAAGAACGCTTGCAGGAAGCGCTAGAGCGGATTCTTGGCTTAAAAGCTAAACTCGGTCTGCATAAGAAGAAGAAAACGGAAATTTTACCACCGAAAAAAGAGGCATTGGCCAAAATTGGGCTACCTGAAAATAAGGCATTATTCCGTGAAGTGGCAGACAAGGCCATTACTTTAGTCAAAGATAAGCAAGAGATCTGGCCGGTAACCCCTGAAAAGTATAAACGAATACTGTTAGTGGATGTCAAAGGGCACGAAGGTGGATTCGGGGCATTAATCGGGAGTAAAGAAAAAGCTGTTGACATCATGAAGGAACTGCTTGAAGCCGAAGGATTTGAAGTAACGATTTGGGAGTCGACAGAAGAAAAAATTATGAAACTTCCGCCGGAGGAAAGACAGAAAGCCTTGGCCAATGTGTATGCACAAAAGCGTCCGATCCGTGATTTAACGGATCATTATGATTTAATCATAAATATTGCCAACGTAAACCACGGGGGTACGGTCCAAAGACCGGTATGGCCGGCAAGTAAAGGAACTCCAGATATTCCGTTCTATGTTCATGAAGTTCCAACGATTTTTGTATCGGTGCAATGTCCATTCCATTTAGCGGACGTACCGCAAGTAAAAACTTATATTAACACTTATGACAGCAGGAAAGTTACTCTTGAAGTATTAGTGGAAAAACTAACGGATAAATCTGAATTTAAAGGTGTAAGTCCCGTCGATGCCTATTGTGGCTTGCTTGATACACGCATTTAAAGACGGTGGATTATGGAAAGTAAGTTCATGAGTGTCTTTCCATAGATGGAAAGACACTATTTTTTATCCCTATGTTTGCTGCATTTATGTAAAATGGTATTGTGTAGGTTTACAAAAACTCTTGTGTCCTAGTATAATAAAATAGAGGTGTATGTACATGTTTTCCATTTCACCAAAGATGGCCGGTGAAAATAACAAACAATATGCGTATCGTGTGATTAAGAATGCGATTATGTTTTTAGAATTGAAGCCCGGCCAAGTTGTAAGTGAAATAGACTTGGCGGAAGTTTTAAAAGTGTCACGGACGCCCATCAGGGAAGTATTAGGGAAGTTGAGGGAAGAAAACCTTGTGGAAGTGATTCCTCAAGTCGGAACCAATGTAGCGAAAATTAATGTCCAATTAATCGAAGAGGCGGCTTTTATGCGCTATATTCTTGAAAAGGAAATCATGAAAAAAGCCTGCCTGGAACTTCCCGATGAAGCGATGCAACTGTTGGAACATAATATCCGTAATCAGGAATTGTTGATTGGTAAGAAAGAGAATGAAAGGGAATTCCATAAGCTGGATAACGAATTTCATTATATTATTTACCGGGGCCTGCGGAAAGAAAATATCTGGCTGGCGATTAAAAGAATCAGTACCCATTACAACCGGATCCGAATTCTGTCTGAAATGGAACATTCGTTTGATGATGCGATCGAACAGCATAAAAAAATAGTCAAGATTTTGAAAAACAGACAAGTGGATCAAATTGAAAAAATCGTAGAAGAACATATTGTCGCTCCGATGAAATTATGGGAAAACTTGACATCTCCGGATAGTCCGTATGCAGAATACTTTGAATTCGAATCAGATTCGGTTCCCTATTATACGATACCAGTTTTTTAAAAACTGGTATCGCTTCTGTATGGGACTTCAGGCCATCGAAATTTTTTGTTATTTTTTCTGTTTGTCTTGTAAACCCTTTATGGCTATGGTAGTATACAAGTATACATAGGATGAGTTTTTATTCTTTAACAAATAATAAGATAAATCGTTATACATATGAGGTGATGAAATGATCCGCAAACATAAGATTTTAAGACAGATGCATGAAGGATATGCTGTCGCGGTGATCCGCGGAAAAACAAAAAAAGATGCGGTTGAAATCGGAAAACATGCCTACAAAGGTGGCATCCGGTCTTTAGAAATTACGTTTACAACACCTCAGGCTGAACTCGCCATCCGGGAGCTTTCTGACACAGGTGAAGAAGGAATGATTGTTGGTGCAGGTAGCGTTTTGGATGCGGAAACCGCAAGAGTTGCTATTTTACACGGTGCTCGTTATGTTGTCAGTCCGCATTTCAACAAGGATATTGCTTTCATGTGCAATCGGCATTCCATCCCATATCTTCCCGGTTGCGGAACCATAACGGAAATTGTTGAGGCATTAACATACGGGGTGGATGTCGTCAAATTATTCCCCGGCAGCCATTTAGGACCATCGTTTATGAAAGATGTGAAAGGGCCGGTACCTCATGTGGAAATGATGCCATCCGGCGGTGTGAGCATTGATAATGTCGGGGAATGGATCAAAAACGGTGCGTTTGCTGTCGGTATGGGCAGTGCATTGACCAAAGGGGTTAAAAACGGGGATTACAGTTCTGTAGAAAAAACGGCCAGAGAATTTATGGAAAAAATCCAGGCATACCGTGGTGAAAATACATGAAAAAAATTGTAACCTTTGGTGAAATTATGCTCCGTCTATCCCCGCCCCGTTTTCAGAAAATTGAACAGGCACATAACTTTGAAGTTGTTTACGGGGGCGGCGAAGCCAATGTGGCTATTTCTTTGTCAAGATTAGGCCTGAGAAGTGAATTTGTAACAAAATTGCCGGACAATCCGCTTGGATATAGCGCTGAACAATATCTTAAACAACATGGTGTCCTGACTGATCATATTATTTACGGCGGCAACCGGCTAGGAATTTACTTTTTAGAAAAAGGCTATTCGATCCGTTCGTCCAAAGTGATTTATGACCGCGCCGGTTCGAGTTTTTCCCAATCGGTAATGGATGATTATCATTTCCAGAAGATTTTTCAGGATGCCGAATGGTTCCATGTCAGCGGTATTACCCCGGCTTTGAACAATGAATTATTCCAGATTACAAAAAGGGCGCTGCAAATTGCGAAAGCATGCGGTGTTACAACAAGCTGTGATTTAAATTACAGAAGTTCGCTCTGGTCTTTTGAAGAAGCGCGAAAAAAAATGAGCGAGCTCATCCATGATGTTGATGTATGTATTGGGATTGAACCGTTGCAATTACCGGATGAACAAGGAAAGGATCTTAAAGACCGGTATAAAAGACCATGGTCCGTGGAAACCAGCAAAGAAATTATGAAAAAGCTGTTTAGGGTCTATCCGATTAAAAAATTGGCCATGACTTTCCGGGAAAGCATATCTGTCAACCGGAACCGCCTGAAGGCATTATTATCGGACGGAGTGTCATTTTACGAGTCAGATGAAATCGAAGTGGAAATTGTAGACCGGGTTGGTGCTGGGGATGCATTTTCCGCAGGGATCATTTATTCATTGATTAATCATTTGCCTCCCCAGGATGCCATTGAATTTGCAACTGCCTGCTTTGCCTTGAAGCACACTGTCGAAGGAGATGTAAATGTCCTCCAGCGTTCTGATATTGAGCAGCTCTTAAACCAAAAGCATTCTGTTTCCATCAAAAGATAAATAATTTTCTGGGATACTTATATACTAAGGAGGCGGGACCATGTCGACGTTTATTCACGAAAATTTCATGTT
>CALGYZ010000096.1 GCA_937934645.1 uncultured Bacillaceae bacterium
GCCATCCGTCAGGAAGGATTGATTTACCGGAAAATAAGCATGTTTACCGCTCATACGGTGAATGCATATTTTCTACCGGTAAAATAATACCGGATACGTATATTTACGAATGGAATAAAGGGGAAACTATTACCCTGCCAAACGGAAACCAATTAGTCATGAAGTCAGGGGATAAAGAGATTGAGGAAAGCAATGACACCTTTCGTCTAGGTCCGGAAACGACCTTTCCGCTGTATGTCAGAACAAGAAAGCCCGGTGACCGGATCCGGCTTAAAGGAATGAACGGAAGGAAAAAAATTAAATCCATATTTATCGATAGTAAAATTCCGAGGCCGGAGCGGGATGAATGGCCGATCGTAACTGACAGGCACGGAAACATTTTGTGGGTGCCGTCATTAAAAAAGTCATCGTACGAGCATACCGGGCGTTCTGATCGCAGTATCATATTACAATATATAAAAACAGACTGAAACCTGGGAGGAAAAAATTGCATGAATCAAGACATTGAAAAAATTCTGGTAACTGAAGAGGAAATTCAACAAAAGGTTAACGAACTGGCCAAAATTTTATCTGAGGAATATAGAGACAGATTTCCGCTCGTCATCGGTGTATTAAAAGGTGCATTACCTTTTATGGCCGATTTAATCAAACGGATGGATATATACTTGGAAATCGACTTTATGGATATATCCAGTTACGGCGGCGGAACGGTTTCGAGCGGGGAAGTAAAAATCATTAAAGACCTTGATACTTCTGTTGAGGGGCGGGAAATCATCGTTGTTGAGGATATCATCGACAGCGGGTTAACGTTAAATTATCTTGTTGAGCTGTTCCGGTACCGAAAGGCAAAATCTATTAAAATCGTTACCCTGCTTGATAAGCCTGAAGGAAGAAAAGTTGATCTGAAAGCCGATTGGTCCGGATTTATCATTCCGAATGAATTCGTCGTCGGCTACGGCTTGGATTACGATGAAAAATACAGGAACCTTCCGTATATCGGGGTTTTAAAACCGGAAGTTTATTCTTAAATTGAAAAATTTGTGTCCGGAAGGGTATCGACAAAAACATTATTTTCGTTTGCAACTTTTTTATATTTCTATAATTTTTAACCGGATAAAACGTTACCGTTTCGAAAGGTTTTACCATTCGCCAGCATCGGTACCGATAACTTGTAATACACCGAATTCCTGTGATAATATTTAATAAGTTTGTTTCCTTTGAGAGGAGGTCAAGGATGAATCGTATATTTAGAAATACTATTTTTTACCTTTTATTACTACTCGTATTAATCGGTGTGATCAGTATTTTTACTGATGGACAAGAAACCGAAGAAAAAATGACATATAACGAATTTATTACTCATCTTGAAAACGGAGATATATCATCATTTACCGTTCAACCGGAGAGACAAGTTTATTATATCACCGGTAAATTAAAAGACAGTGAAGAAAATGAAACCTTTACGGTTAATGTATGGAGCAACCCGGCCACACTGGATAAGATTGAGGATGCGGCCAATGCAACAAATACGGAAATGGAATTTGAAATGGCCAAAGAAACAAATGGCTGGGTACAGTTGTTAACATCAATGATTCCGTTTATTATTCTGCTTTTCTTTATATTTTTCCTCCTCAATCAATCCCAAGGCGGCGGCGGCCGTGTCATGAACTTCGGGAAAAGTAAAGCGAAACTCTACAGCAATGAAAAAATTAAAGTCCGGTTCAAAGATGTTGCCGGTGCAGATGAAGAAAAGCAGGAGCTTATTGAAGTTGTTGAATTCTTAAAAGATCCCCGCAAATTCTCCGAGCTCGGTGCCAGAATACCGAAAGGCGTTCTCCTGGTCGGGCCTCCGGGAACAGGTAAAACATTACTGGCCCGTGCAGTTGCGGGTGAAGCAGGTGTTCCGTTCTTCTCCATAAGCGGTTCCGACTTCGTTGAAATGTTTGTCGGTGTCGGTGCATCCCGTGTCCGCGACCTCTTTGAAAATGCGAAGAAAAATGCACCCTGTATTATTTTCATTGACGAAATTGATGCTGTTGGAAGGCAGCGTGGTGCCGGTCTCGGCGGCGGTCACGATGAACGGGAACAAACCCTTAACCAGTTGCTTGTGGAAATGGACGGATTCAGTTCCAATGAAGGAATTATCATTATTGCAGCGACAAACCGTCCGGATATTCTGGACCCTGCTTTGTTGCGTCCCGGACGTTTTGACAGGCAAATCACCGTTGACCGTCCGGATGTTAAGGGCCGTGAAGCTGTATTGAAAGTGCATGCGCGCAACAAACCGCTGGATGAGTCCGTTGATTTAAAAACAATAGCCATGCGTACTCCGGGCTTTTCCGGTGCAGATTTGGAAAACTTGTTGAATGAGGCCGCGCTTGTTGCCGCAAGGGCCAATAAGAAGAAAATCGATATGAGTGATATTGATGAAGCAACTGACCGGGTTATTGCCGGACCTGCGAAGAAGTCTCGTGTAATTTCTGAAAAAGAACGGAGAATTGTTGCATACCATGAAAGCGGTCATACGGTAATCGGTCTTGTATTGGATGATGCGGAAATGGTGCATAAGGTTACCATTGTTCCCCGGGGACAAGCAGGCGGTTATGCTGTAATGCTTCCGAAAGAAGACCGTTACTTCATGACAGCCCCTGAACTGAAGGATAAAATTACCGGCCTTTTAGGCGGCCGTGTTGCCGAGGAAATTGTCTTTGGCGAGGTAAGTACCGGTGCATCCAATGACTTCCAGAGAGCAACCGAGATTGCCCGCCGGATGGTAACCGAATTCGGTATGAGCAGACTTGGTCCGATCAAATTCGGTCAATCCCACGGACAAGTATTTTTAGGCAGGGATTTGCACAATGAACAAAATTATTCTGAGAAAATTGCCTATGAAATTGACAAAGAGATCCAGCGTATTATTAATGAGTGTTACGAAAAGGCCAAAGCCATTTTAACCGAACACAGGGAGCAGCTGGAAAACATTGCCCAGGCCTTGCTTAAAGTGGAAACCCTGGATGCCAAACAAATCCGTCATATTTTTGAACACGGCACATTGCCGGAAGAAAATGCCGGTGAAACGGTTACGGATGATTCAAAGCCGTATGCAGGCGACAATAAACAAAATGATATGAAAATTAATATTTCGAAAAAAGATGAATCAGAAATAAAAAAAGATGACGACGAACAACAATCGGACCAAAGCCAAGAAGACGAAAAGTAAAATAAACGTGTTAAAAGCTGACTTTTTAAGTCAGCTTTTTTGTAGTTTAAAAATCATTTTCAAATTTTAAATGGGCTTCATTAACAGCGGGGACTTTTACTGTTATGCAAAACTTTTAACATTGTACTTTTATCCAACGTTTCATTGAAGAGCAGGTAAGAACAGAGCTGTACTGATAAAAATGGTTTGAAAGGTTTCTCTTTCCTTCTTATTTATGGTAATATTTTTTTGATCATTTCACACATGGAGAAAAATGGCATAAAAAATACAAAGTTGGTGACACAATGATTCTTGCAATGGATGTCGGAAACACAAATATCGTCTTGGGGGTATATGAACAAGATGAACTGAAACATTATTGGCGGATCGGGACAGACCGGAATAAAACCGAAGACGAGTACGGCTTGCTTATTAAATCATTGTTTGAGCACGAGAAAACTCCATTAAACGGTATAAACGGGATTATCATTTCATCGGTTGTGCCCCCGCTTATGAATGCTTTGGAAGGAATGTGCATCAAATACTTCGGTATCGAACCGCTTATCGTCGGACCCGGCATAAAAACCGGGCTGAATATTAAGTACGAAAATCCGAAAGAAGTTGGTGCCGACCGGATTGTTAATGCCGTAGCCGCGATTCATGAGTATGGTAGCCCGCTGATTATCATCGACTTTGGAACGGCAACGACATATTGTTATATTGATGAAGGCGGGCATTACATGGGCGGTGCCATAGCCCCGGGTATTCAAATTTCGACGGAAGCGCTTTATATGAAGGCAGCCAAGCTGCCAAGAATCGAAATTGCCCCTCCGGGTAATATCATCGGTAAAAATACCGTTGAAGCGATGCAATCCGGAATTTTGTATGGTTATGTCGGACAAGTGGAAGGGATTCTATCACGGATGAAAGCCCAGGCGAAGAAAAATCCAAAAGTTATTGCTACCGGGGGATTGGCCGGTTTAATAGCGGAAGAGGCGAAAATAATTGATATTGTCGATCCGTGGTTAACATTAAAAGGTTTACAACTGATATATAAACGGAATAATTAAGATAAATATAAAACATCATTATAACTGGAAGGAGTTCGTCAATTGGGAGACTATTTAGTTAAAGCGATCGCCTATAACGGGGAAGTCAGGGCTTATGCCATACGTTCGACTGATACTGTCAGCGAAGCACAAAAAAGGCATGATACATGGGCTACTGCCTCCGCTGCATTGGGCCGAACATTAACAGCCGGTGCCATGATGGGGGCAATGCTGAAAGACGACAGCAAGATTACGGTGAAAATTGACGGTGGCGGACCGATCGGCATTATATTAGTCGATGCAAAGACAAATGGAGAGGTCCGCGGGTATGTTCAAAATCCGCATGTTGATTTTAAAACGAATGAACACGGTAAGTTGGATGTCAGACGGGCTGTCGGTACAAACGGCACACTGACGGTTGTTAAAGATTTAGGTTTAAAGGAACAGTTTTCAGGCCAGGTTCCGATTGTTTCCGGAGAAATCGGGGAAGATTTTACTTACTATTTTGCCGTATCCGAACAAGTTCCTTCTGCAGTGGGTGTCGGTGTACTGGTGAATCCGGACCACACAATTTCTGCTTCCGGCGGATTCATTATACAGATGATGCCCGGTGCCTCCGATGAAACGATTACGGAAATTGAAGAGCGCCTGAAAACAGTAGAACCTGTATCAGTCCTTATTGATAAGGGAATGACACCCGAGGAGATTTTAAATCATATATTGGGCGGGGGGAATGTCCGCATATTGGAATCTGTTCCGGTCGAATTTAAGTGCAGCTGCTCAAAAGATCGCTTTGGCGAAGCATTGATTAGTCTAGGGAAGAAAGAATTGCAGGAAATAATCGTTGAAGACGAGAAAGCGGAGGTACAATGTCATTTTTGCAATAATACGTACATGTTCTCAAAGGATGAGCTGGAAGAGCTTCTCCGGCAAGCAGGGAATTAAAATAATAATTTGATTTTTTACAAATTTATTGACAACCGGCAGGATAAAAGACTAAAATGTAATTAAACCAATTAAAATACTAGGAATTAGGAGTGTTCGGTATGTCAAAGTATGTAAATAGTGTTACGGATCTGATAGGAAAAACGCCTATTGTAAAACTGCAAAATTCAACAGATGAAAACTCCGCCGAAGTTTATTTAAAACTTGAATTTTTTAATCCGGGAAGCAGCGTAAAAGACCGGATTTCACTGGCTATGATTGAAGCTGCGGAAAAGAAAGGACTGCTGAAAAAAGGAGATACCATCATCGAGCCGACCAGCGGAAATACAGGGATCGGCCTGGCGATGGTCGCGGCTGCAAAAGGTTACAAAGCTGTTTTAGTTATGCCGGAAACAATGAGTATTGAAAGAAGAAGGCTGTTGCGTGCATACGGTGCCGAGCTGGTGTTAACCCCGGGTCCTGAGGGGATGAAAGGTGCAGTCAATAAAGCGACGGAACTGGCGGAAAAGCATGGTTACTTCATGCCGCAACAATTTGCTAATGAGGCAAACCCGGAAATACACAGAAAAACTACGGGTCCGGAAATTGTTGAGCAAATGGGTGAACAGCTGGATGCCTTTATCGCCGGTATCGGAACAGGAGGAACAATTACCGGAGCCGGTCAAGTATTAAGGGAAAAATATCCGGAAATTAAAATTTATGCCGTTGAACCGAAAGATTCGCCGATTTTGTCCGGCGGAAAACCGGGACCTCATAAAATTCAAGGCATCGGCGCAAACTTTGTGCCTGAAGTACTGGATACGGACATTTATGATGAAGTCATTACTGTTTCAACGGAAGAAGCTTTCGAAGCCGCTCGTAAAGTAGCCCGCAACGAAGGAATTTTAGGCGGAATATCCGCAGGCGCTGCTATACATGCAGCTTTTGAGGTGGCGAAAAAACTCGGAAAAGGCAAGAAAGTGCTTGCAGTCGTTCCGGATAACGGAGAGCGGTATTTGAGTACAAAGTTATATGATTTTGAATAAAGCCTGGAAACCGGTTTTGCGGAAAAATCAGGTTGTCTGAAAATAGGGGGCTGTCTTCCGGCCGGGAAGACAGACCCGTAAATTTTTTGGACAACCTTTTTCTTTTTATTTTTTTCCTGCGGATTTGGTAAAATATTTTAAGACTTGGGAAAAAGGCTGGTGTTTTGATTGTCGCATATTATAAAAGCAGGAACATATGAACTGGATTTGAAGGAAAAAACGTATGTTATGGGCATTTTGAATGTTACACCCGATTCCTTTTCAGACGGAGGAAAATATACAAATGAAGAAGAAGCTTTAAATCATGCCATTCAAATGATTGAAGACGGAGCGGATCTTATTGATATCGGGGGAGAATCGACCCGTCCAGGTTTTGATCCGGTGTCAGCGAAAGAAGAAATTGACCGTGTTATCCCGGTTATAGAACAGCTTGTGAAAAACATATCTGTTCCCTTGTCCGTCGATACATATAAAGCGGAAACAGCGAAAGCGGCCGTAGAAGCAGGTGCTCACATCATTAATGATATTTGGGGTGCGAAAAAAGACCCGGAAATTGCCGACGTGGCATTCGAATATCAAGTGCCGATTATTTTGACCCACAACCGGGAGGAAATGAATTATCAGTCTTTTATCAGAGACTGTTTATATGATTTGTATGAAAGCATTAATATTTGTAAAAAACGCGGTGTCAGGGATGAACAAATCATTTTGGATCCTGGTATCGGATTTGCCAAGACGTATGAACAAAATTTAGAAATGATGCGAAATCTGGATAAGCTTGTTTCCCTCGGTTATCCGGTTTTATTGGGAACTTCAAGAAAATCAATGATCGGAAAGGCGCTGGATCTTCCGGTTGACGAGAGGATGGAAGGTACGGGGGCGACAGTTTGTTACGGGATTATGAAAGGATGTCATATCGTCCGTGTTCATGATGTAAAAGAAATGTCCCGGATGGCAAAGATGATAGATGTGTTGACAAAGGAAAAACAATAATGTTATTGGCGGGGAAAGAAGATGGATTATATATATTTATCGCAAATGGAATTTTATGGTTTTCACGGGGTGTTGCCTGAGGAAAAAAAACTCGGCCAACGCTTTATAGTGGATGTAAAATTGCAATTGGATTTAAAAAAAGCAGGAAAAACCGACCGGTTGGAAGAATCGGTAAATTATGCGGATGTTTTTGAAACATGTAAAGAAGTTGTTGAAGGAAGAACATTTAATTTAATTGAGACAGTTGCAGAAAACATTGCCGATGAACTTTTAAGCCGCTTTAAGAAAATACAAATTTGCACCGTGAAGGTAATTAAGCCTGATCCTCCGATTTCCGGACATTATCAATCGGTTGCGGTGGAGATAACGAGACAAAGGTAATGGAATACATGTTGCAGGAAGATGATAAAATGAAACACAGAGCTTTTCTTTCCCTGGGATCGAATATAGGAAACAGAGAATTTTATTTGCAACAGGCTTTGAAACAATTAATCGAAAATAAGATTTACGTGACAGATTTTTCTTCCGTTTACGAAACGAACCCTGTCGGTGTGGAAGGACAAAATGATTATTTAAATATGGTCGTTGAAGTTCATACGGATTACGGTCCCCGTGAATTACTGGAGAAATGTTTGTCCATTGAAAAGGAACTCGGACGGGAAAGGGTTGTTCACTGGGGTCCCAGGACAATAGACATCGACATTATTTTATACGATGATTTGATTATGGATTCAGAAGATCTTATCATTCCTCATCCGCGTATGCAGGAACGGGGGTTTGTGCTTATTCCCCTGGCAGAAATTGACCATTCTGTTCACCTCCCCGGTTTAAACAAAACCGCCGGGGAACTTGTGGAAACTATTTCTAAAGAAGGTGTTCGGTTATGGAAGCGGAAATCTGGGGAAGACGTATCCGTGCTTTTCGGAAGTTAAAACGTTTTACGCAAAAGGAGTTGGCGGAAGAATTAGGCATATCCGTATCGGTGTTGGGTGAGATTGAAAGAGGATCCAGATGTCCATCTGACGAATTAATCCGGGATATATCAAAAAAGCTGAATATCCGGGTGGATGAATTAGCCTCGTTGAAAATAGGAAAGCATTAGTAAAATCGGACAGGAGGATCGGGCTTATTTTAACCTATAATATTCTCCCTCGCCCTTTGTCCGGTGCCGGGAGTCCGTTCCGCTTCCCGTAATCAGCGGTATACACGTTTTTCCCTGTAAAAATCCTGTAAATATATTATTCTGGCCAAGTTTGACAATGGTTTGCGGATTCCCTATAATGAGTTTGGAGCATTATACTGCCAGTATAAAACTGGCAGTTTTTCATATTTATGGATTTTCTTCTGAATATTGATGATATAGCATTCGAACAGTTGAATTTTTTTAATGGAGATGATCATATATGAGCCTAGAAGAACTAAATGATCAAATTATTGTCCGCAGGCAAAAAATGGAACAATTGCGGGAAAAAGGTATTGATCCATTTGGAAAGCGCTTTGAAAGAACGCATAGTGCAAAAGACCTGATTGATGCCTATGGTGAGAAGGAAAAAGAAGTATTGGAAGAACAAGAAATCCCCGTAAAATTAGCCGGACGTATCATGACAAAAAGAGGAAAGGGTAAAGCCGGGTTTGCCCATATCCAGGACCGGTCGGGGCAAATTCAAATTTATGTTCGGAAAGATGATGTTGGTGACGAACAGTATGAACTCTTCCAATCTGCTGATTTAGGAGATATTGTCGGCGTTCATGGTACCGTTTTTAAAACTCGGGTCGGCGAGCTGTCCATTAAAGTAGATGACTTTCAAATACTAACAAAAGCGCTTCGTCCACTTCCGGATAAATACCATGGATTAAAAGATATTGAGCAACGGTACCGTCAGCGTTATCTTGATTTAATCGTGAATCCGGAAAGTAAAGAAACATTTATTTTGCGGACAAAAATCATTCAATCGATCCGCCGTTATTTAGACAATAAAGGATTTTTGGAAGTCGAGACTCCGGTCATGCATGCAATTCCCGGGGGAGCTGCGGCACGTCCGTTTATTACCCATCATAATGCTCTCGACATGGAATTGTATTTACGTATTGCCCTGGAGTTACATTTGAAACGCCTTATTGTTGGCGGGTTGGAAAAAGTTTATGAACTTGGCCGGGTATTTCGTAATGAAGGTGTTTCGACAAGGCATAATCCGGAATTTACAATGCTAGAGATTTATGAAGCTTATGCGGATTTCAATGATGTCATGGACCTGACAGAAGACTTGATTGCCCATGTAGCTGAAGATGTGTTGGGAACAACCAAAATCCAATACGGCGAATATGAAGTCGACCTGACTCCGAAATGGAAAAGAATTCATATGGTAGATGCCATTAAAGAGTATGTCGGCGTAGACTTTTGGAAAGAAATGAGCCTGGAAGAGGCGCGGAATCTGGCGAAAGAATATGATATAGAAATAGAAGATCATATGGAAGTAGGCCATATTATTAATGAGTTTTTCGAACAAAAAGTAGAAGAAAAACTAATACAACCGACATTTGTATACGGACATCCGGTAGAAATATCACCGCTTGCAAAGAAAAATCCGGAAGATCCCCGGTTTACAGACCGATTTGAGCTATTCATTGTCGCGCGTGAACATGCAAATGCGTTTACGGAACTGAATGATCCGATTGATCAGCGTGAAAGATTTGAAGCTCAAATGAGAGAACGGAGTAAAGGTAATGAGGAAGCACACTTAATGGATGAAGAATTTATTGAAGCCCTGGAATACGGTATGCCGCCGACGGGCGGATTAGGTATCGGAATTGACCGTTTAGTTATGTTGTTAACAAACTCGCCGTCGATCCGCGACGTATTACTGTTCCCGTTAATGCGGCACCGTTAATTAGAATAAAAAGACTGTTTCTTATATAAGAAACAGTCTTTTTATTCCTCTACTTCTATTTTTATATCATCCGATCATGGGTAACCTATTAGTATATTTTCGAGAGTATCAAAATGAATGCCGGTAAAACTGCTGTGAATTCAGACAGGCCGGACAGAAAAAACAGGTGATCATAAAGAACCGGATAATCTGCGTTCATTTAATTTGAGTTGTTAAAACAAAAAAGTTATAAAAAAGGGTTGCAACAAATCGAAGTTCGTGGTAAATTAATATTTGTCTTCAGAAAGAATGTTATTTTAAAAAAGTTGACTATTTCATATCGATATGCTATCATACATTGAGCAAACAGATATGAAACAAAAAATAAGTTGACATTATGGAATTTATTTAATACAATATTCTAGTCGCTAAAAAATATTTGAACCTTGAAAACTGAACAAGGCAAAGCGTTTGATAGTCAGAGCAATCAAACTTTTTTGGAGAGTTTGATCCTGGCT
>CALGYZ010000097.1 GCA_937934645.1 uncultured Bacillaceae bacterium
CCCAGAGTATTTTTAAATCAGAGAAATTTCAAGCTAATTATTTTTACTGATTTTTGCCCCAGAGAACACTATATTTTAAAATTTTTTATAGAAAAAATCAATAATAATAGAATATTAAAAAATCAACTGATCAGACTTTTTAATATCCAATCAATTAGAAATAATTTATAGTTAATATTTACTTTTATTCTCAGCTGCTATTGATATATTCTCTCTGTCCATCCCATACTCTTTCACCCTCAAAAGCCTTTCCCTAAAATAATTTTCTAGATTTTTATCCGTACAATAGACAAAGCAACCCTTTTGTCCACGAGTTAGCAAGGTTCTGTACGTATTGCGGATGATTTGGTCGGCGGTTTTTTGTGCATATTCCGGTGCTTCTTTCATCAACTTCTTTATTCCTCTCAAGGACTGGTCTGTTTTCGCCCGTTTCGTATGATCTGTGATCACTTTGCCGTTGCGGTAAACGAGGTCATCGCCAATAATGACGCCGACATATTCAAATTCCAGACCTTGGCAGGTATGGATACAACCTGCTTGATAAACAGAGTCTGAATCAATAGCCCATGTGTCGGTGTTTCCTAAATTCCAACTCATTTTAAAATTATATTCTGGAATAACAATATCATAATGGTCCGGATCGTCCCTTTTATCTTTAAGCCAGTCCCAACAATAACCGGCGACTACCCGGCATTTATTATTCTCTTCATTTAATTTAATGATTTCATTTAACATTTCATTCGGGTCGGAGTAAACCCGGAAATCATAATCCAACCCCATATCGTTAATATTTGCGGTTTCTCTGATTTGTAAAACATCATCGATCCATGCGATATATCCATCGGACCCGTCGCAACGGAATTGGGAACTTAATTCCATCTCCGTGATATTCGCCCCAAGTTCATAGGCGAATTTTTTTATTAAACCGATACTACCGATATCCCTTAATGTTACACGCTGATTTTCGTCAATAAAAAAGATGGAAAATTGCGATGCAAAAATGATTTCTTTGATTTGGTTTTCACCTAAGTTGTGGAACAGTCCTGACTTTTCATTTAACCGGTGTGCTTCATCGACAATCAGTACATCCAATTCATTTTCAGGGGTTTGGGTATAACTCCCTGAACTCTTAAACAAGTTATCGATCCGCGTTTTCCGGAACTCCCCTTTCAGTTTGGCCGAGTACACATTCCGGGGAGCTGCATTTTTCGTAACATATTGCGCCACAAAATCCCGGTTCGTTAATTCAACCAGCAAGTTGACTGCTAAAACTGATTTACCTGTTCCTGGTCCGCCTTTAACAATCAATACTTCTTTTTGGCCGGTTGCCTGAGATTTTTCAGCCAGTGCCAGCGCTTTTTCAAAAACAACCTTTTGCTCATCGATCATGATAAATTCTTTATTTCCTTTTAACATACTGTTCAAGGCGTCTTGTAATGATTTGGATGGACGCAGCCGACCGTATTCAATTTTATATAAATTCTCTCTATCATCGCCGTATTGAATATACCGCTTGATAAAATCACGGAGTTTTTGGGCATCGCCCCTGACAAACACCGGAGCTTTTTCTGTATAATAACTGTATACTTCATCGGTAAGCGGATCATTCTCTTTTTTTAGCCGGTAATTGTGTAAATAAGTACATGGATATAGTTTAATATTTTCATTTTGAACGGTTTCATTATAATCCTCGATTAATTTTGCATAAGACCATGCTTGATAAGATGGATGGGTTACTTCATGCAATCCTCTGTTTATGAATGTTTTCACAATTGCTTCTTTGCCTTCCACTTTTTCAACATGATCCCATTGTTTCAATTCGATGATTACCACATTATTTTTCTTATCTTCTCTTCCGGAAATTAAAAAATCTACTCTTTTTGACGTATAGGGAATCCGGAATTCAATCGCTATCCCTGCATTATCCGGTATTTCTCTATCATTCAATACTCTGGACATGTAAAGCAAGGAATTTTCCCATGACCGCAATTCACTTTTATTGACCCGGCCAATTTTTTCTGTATATTTTTCATGAATTTTGTCCACAACCTCGTCCATAAAAACATCATGAATAAATTCGTTCTTTGTTGCTTCGTAAACAATCATGTCAATCGCCTCGTTTTTCAAACGATAATTTATGATATAAATATATTTCAATATATTATTGTTAAATATTCCAATTTTATTATTATAAAATTTTAAGAATCATACACTCTATACCACTCCTCTAACACTTTCCGCATCTTTTCCCTGTACTCAAACGGTTCAATAATCTCCGCCTCCGGACCGTATTTCATCAGCCAGCGCAGGAATTCCTCCTCATGGTTTAACGTCACTTCAAAAAGAAGGCTTCCGTCCGGGAGATCGGTGAGAACAGGCTGGACGTTGTATTCTTCTTCTTTAATGTACCGGGCGACTTTTTTGGAAAATTTCACTTTGAAACGGATTCGTTTATTGCCCCGGATGATGGACCATGTATATTGCAGGTGCTTTTCCAGGTTGACATGGTCCCGGGTGAAGGTTTCTTCCAATAGCATAACCTGACGGAAGCGGTTTAACCGGAACGTGCGGATTTCTTCTGATTTATGACAATAGCCGATGACGTATAACCGGTCACCCCGGGGCACAAGGAAATACGGATCGATTTTTCGTTTTGTCATCACATCCCGGCTGTATGTATGGTAGACTGCTTTGATCCGATGCTTTGTCAAAACCGCTTCCGTTATTTTAGAAAGGATATCATATTCATCTGTTTCATCATCAAAACTTTTTCCGTCCCGGAGCACTTTCGCAATATCAGAACTCGCCTGCTGTTTCCGTTTCCGCTCGGCGGTATGAGCGGCCATAACTTTTTCATAGGCGGTTTGAAAGGCTTTCGTTTGGTATTTTTCCGGTAATACAAAGGGCAGGTTGAGAAAGCTGTAATACTCCTCCTCGTCCCAGTCAAGGGGGTACTGCAGGAATTTGCCAATGAACCGGTACCCTTTGCCCTTTCCTTCATTGACGATGGGGACATTCGCGTATTCCAAAGCTTTTAAATCCCTGTAAATCGTCCGTACTGAAGTTTCGCAAAGCTCCGCAAGCTCTTTGCTTTGATGCCGGGGCGGTGCTGAATGAGGTTAATGATGCGCAATAAGCGGATCAACCGTTCCAAACCCTTTTCCTCCAACAGATATATTATTCCGACTTTTATTTCCATTATAACAAATGGTTGTGACATATATTTGTCAGCGAACATATGTTTACATTCAAAAAAGTCCGGAAAACCGGACTCGATTCCCGGACTAATTCCAACTCAACGGATCCTGATAAAAAACATGCGATCAATTAGGCTTTTTTCCCCTTGAACCATTGTGATAAATGATTAAAATGGCTTTAAAGATTTTAGTTGAAGTGATTTTGCACCAATACCAGCGGTCATTTTGGAGGTGTAGTCATGACAAAAAGCCACTTTTCTTTTTTCACCGTGTATGTCATTCTTATAATTCTATTTTTCTTGGGCATGTTGATCTTCAGCGAAAAAGTCCTGATTTTTTACTCCATCTGTATGTTAGTATTTTCCGGTTTGGTCTTCAGTTTCATCTATGCCGTTCTGTTTGCAAATGAAAAGAAGTCATTTGTTCTTGCATTGTTCGGGGTCTCCGCTTTCATTCTTGCCCTGTTCATCATCTTTGCCTTTTTCATGGGGGAAGGCGGTTACCCGCCAATGATCGATTTTTTCAATGATGAGGTGAATATATAAAAAAACCGAAAAAAATCCAAAAACGGTGAATGTTCTTGGATTTTTTACTGTTTAAAACAATTTTAATACGAGATACAACCCTGTTAATGTCATAAACAACGTTGGGACGGTCAAAATCACGCCTGTTTTAAAGTAATACTTCCACGAGATTCTTAAACCTTTGACGGATAAGACGTGCAACCATAAAAGCGTGGCCAGAGAGCCGATGGGTGTCATTTTCGGCCCAAGGTCACAGCCGATGATATTGGCATAAAGGAACGCTTCACGCCAAACTTCATTGGTTTCAGCGATCGCAAGCGAATGGATCATCACTGCTGGCAAATTGTTCATCACCGATGACAGGACCGCGGCGGTAACCCCCGTCCCCATGGTTGAAGCAAACAGTCCGTAATGGGATACTTGCTCCAATGCATGGGCAAGGATGGATGTGAAACCGGCATTTTGCAAGCCGTAGACCACGACATACATGCCAATGGAAAAGACAACAACCGACCAAGGTGCTTTTTTCACCACTTCCATCGTATGAACCACTGGACTTTTCCCTGCAAAAAGTAAAAAGACAACCGCGATTAACCCGGCAATGATGGATAAGGGTATAGCAAACGTTTCACTGCATACATACCCGATGATAAGCAGAAACAAAAGTCCCCAGGACCAGCGGAAAATCAGCCGGTCTTTTATCGCTTCAGCCGGCTGTTTTAACCGGGTCAAATCGTATTGTTTTGGAATCTGTTTCCGATACAGCAAATAGAGCATCAACACGCTGCCTGTGAAACTGAATAGGTTGGGCACAAACATCCGCAGGGCATACTGGAAAAAGTCGATCTGAAAAAAGTCTGCTGAAATCATATTGACAAGATTGCTTACGACAAAGGGCAAGGAGGTCGAGTCGGCAATAAATCCTGATGCGATGATATATGGAATATACCTGTTTTCCGAAAATCCCAGGGAACGGACCATCGCCAAAACGATCGGTGTTAAAATCAGGGCCGTTCCGTCGTTGGAAAAAAAAGCGGAAACAACGGCACCGAGAAATGTGACGTAAACAAACATTTTCAAGCCGTTTCCGCCGGCAATCCGGGCCATATGCAGTGCTGCCCATTCAAAAAAGCCGATTTTATCCAAAATTACAGAGATGATGATTAATGCAACGAGCGTTAACGTCGCATTCCATACAATGGAAACAACGTTCATGACATCAGCGATGGAAACAACCCCGGCAAGCAGAGCAAGCAATCCCCCGGCTGTAGCGGACACCCCTACCGAAAGCCCTTTCGGCTGCCAAATGATTAGAATTAACGTGACTAGAAAAATAATAACCGGTAAAAGTGCTGTCATTTGGATCTCCCCGCCATATACCTGATACGAAAAGGGTTGCCTCAAAAGAGACAACCCTTTGTCAGGCTTCTTCCTTCATTTTAATTTTGCGTGATTAAAATTTCCGGTTTTTTGTTTTGTAACGGATTCGTTTGTTCGATGGCATAGCCAACATTCAAGACAAGCCCTTCTTTAAATGCCGGGCCGATCACTTGCAGACCGACCGGCAAACCGTTTTTAAAGCCGCAGGGTACGCTTAACGCCGGCAGGCCGGTTAAGTTTGCCGGGCCGGTGAATCGGATAATGTTTTCCAACAGGTCGACTTTTTCACCGTTCAACTCCACCAGGTCTTCCCCGATATCCGGTACGACGATTGGCAATGTCGGAGCAATTAACACATCAATTCTTTCAAAGGCTTTTTCAAAGTCTTGTTTTAATTGCCTTCGTAGTTGCTGGGCCTGTAAGTAGTCAACAGCCGTGAACAATTCGCCCAGCTCAAAGAGCATGCGGATATCATTGCCGAAATCTTCCGGACGGGACTGTAAATCACGGTGGTGAATTGCCGATGCTTCAGATAAGGATGTCACGAGCTCCGCATATTCGGCATACTTTAATGCCGGAATTTTGACTTCTTCTACTTTTGCCCCCAGTCCGATCAATGTTTCGATCGCTTTTCTTACGAATCTCTCCACATCTTCATCAACATTGTTGAAGAAATATTCTTCATTAAAGCCGATGATGAGATCTTTTACATCGCCTTTGACCTGTTCCGTGTATCGTTCCACCGGCACGTTTACGGATGTCGGATCATCCGGGGCGTATCCGGCAATTACTTCAAGCAAACCGGCGGCGTCTTTGACGGTTTTCGTCATCGGGCCCACGTGGTCCAGCGTCCAGGCGAGCGGGTATACACCGTATTTGCTTACCCGGCCGTGCGTCGGCTTTAATCCGACAATACCGCAAGCCGATGACGGGATCCGGATTGAACCGGCTGTATCTGTTCCAAGGGTAGCCGCTGTCATATCGGCAACAACCGCCGCACCGGAACCGCCGCTTGATCCGCCGGGTATTTTCTTTAAATCCCAGGGGTTTTTTACCGGTCCGAAATGCGGGCTGTTGTTCGTAATCCCCCAGGCATATTCATGCATATTCAGCTTACCTGTAAGGACAACGCCGGCTTCCCTCATCTTTTTGACAACGGTCGCATCATAGGACGGAACAAAATCCCGATGGATTTTCGAACACATTGTTGTGATTTCATCTTTTACATAAATGTTGTCCTTAATGGCCATCGGAATGCCATGGTACATTCCGCGGTAATTCCCCGATGCAATTTCCCTGTCTGCCCGTTCTGCTTCCTCGAGAGCCTTCTTTCTTCTGAAGCTGACATAGGCATTAATTTCACCGTTCAGTTTTTCCGCATGGTCCAAAACAGCCTTGGTCAATTCAGTTGATGAAATTTCCCTTTGTTCAATGAGTGGTGCCAATTCTTCCACGGACATAGAAACTAACTCTTTACTCAACATGATCACCCCCCGGGATATTTCGGATGGCTACATCATGTTCATCCAGTAATGCGTCATTTATTTCTTTTTTCAGCGCTTGGATGCCTTCCCAGCGTTGTTCCAGCTCGGATAAATGGGGCGGGATTTTAATGCCCTGGTTTTCCAGTAAATCACGGACGGACAATTTTTCCATCCAGATTCCTCCTTTCGCAACAAAAACGGCTTGCTATTCCCATGAATATGTCCTGCTTTTTCTTTTATGAAAGGAAGCATCGGCGGATCAAGAGGGTACTTGGCAGCATTATCCAGATCTGGTCATGTGAAAAAGTATCTAAATCCGGACACGGATGATTGAGTTATGGAGACGGACTGGAAAGTGTTATAGAAATAAAGCAATAACCGGTAAATAAAATTTTTCATCAACTTTTGACAAAAAATCACCGGTTTCGTAACGGATTCAGCGGTTCCAAAAGTCCGGACCACACAAAAGTATAAAACCACTCCGGTTGCGGCAAAACTATAACCGTCCATCACCACTTTTTCCCTTTGTTTGATGAAAAGTACGATGTACAGGAGGAGCGATCATGAATTTAGGTACGTTTTCCCTCAGTTTGAAGGTGAAGGATCTCCAGGTTTCCCAAGAGTTTTACGAAAAACTCGGATTTAATGTACTGGGCGGGGATAAAAATAAAAACTGGCTGATTATGAAAAATGGCAATTGCATCATCGGCCTGTTCCAGGGCATGTTCGAGAAAAACATATTAACCTTTAACCCGTGCCGGGATGAAAACGGTAATATTGTCGAACCGGTCAACGATGTGCGAGAAATCCAGAAGCAGCTGGAGGAAAGAGGAATTGAAATCATCGATGAAGCGGATGAAACAACGGAAGGCCCTGATTTTATCACCTTAGAGGACCCGGACGGAAACCCGATCCTGATTGACCAACACACGTAAAGAAAAAGGACAGCCTTCAAGACTGTCCTTTTTACATTTCTTTTATTTGTTTGATTCGTTCATCTAAAGAGGTGATATTAATGATTACCGGTTCCGACATGACCAGTTTTCCTTCCCGATTGATGACCGGACCGTGGTATACACATTGCCCTTTATTAAGACCGGTTAGTTTTCTTTCCCATTCCCTTTTCGACGCTTGATCACGGCCGAAATTCGCAGCAATTGAACTGATTTCATTTTCAGGCGGTTGGAAATAAATTTTCTGTGTGGCCATTTGCAGACGGGAAATTTCGTCAGCCGGTAAAAATCCTTTTAAAAATTGTGTAGCGAACCAGCCGGACCAGCCAAATTTCCGGCCCTCTGTTAATATTTTCGCACTTGGTGATTTTTCACTTAAATCAAGATTCTGGGCTTCATCCAGGACAACCGGCAATAAAGTATGCTGGTTGCCATGCTGTAATTGGTAATACCATAAATCCCACAAGATAAATTCAGTGATCACTTTTTGTATATCCGCTGCAAATCCGTTCAGCTGGATAATATTAATTTTCCCTTTTTGTTTGATGAAATCTGCCCAATCGAATTTTTTCGTTTGGTCAAAAGGGTCTTTGTCGATTAACGGATTCAATTGGGATAATGCCGTTTTTGCCGGTCCGGATGAATCCTGTACCAGCTCATCGCGGAGCATTTGTAAATTGATGCCATCGCCATATTTATTTAAGCCCCGGATGATGGCTTGATAAATGGCATTCAATTGTTGGATGCCCAAATCTTTATAAACTGCACCAAAAACGCTTTTCATCCGCTCGGCGACATCAGAAAAATCCTCGTCAATGTAAACTCCTTCGTCCAATTCTTTTTGGTTCCGTTTAAAGGGATTGACGGGGAATTTATCCTTGGCTACAAAGATTTGCTCGATTTTACCGCCTAAAAACTCTTTAAACTCCGGTTCCAATTTGGAGTTTGTGAAACCGCCGGTATAGTCAAAGATCAGGCTGGAAATATTTTGTGCCGCTAATTCCAACAAAAGACATTGGATAAAGTACGTTTTCCCTTGTCCTGATTTACCGGAAATTAATAGATGACGGTTGGCTAATTCCGGATGGGTGTATTCCCAATAAAGTTTGTGTGTAGACCCTTCTACGGTGCCTAACAAGATACGTACATCCCGAAGAGCCTGTGGTTTCATTTCTTCTGATGATGGTTTTGAACCAGATTGGGGTTCTATCTCCTGTTCAGTTTCTTCAACGGGTTCTATTTCTTTTATCGGATGATCAGTTTTATCCTGGTCTCCATTATCTTGTTTTCCTTCTTCTGTGACCGCTTGTTCCGGGTTATACCGGTTTGCCAATAAATCATCCGGATTAATATCGGTTTTTCCGTCATGAATCCGGTTCCGGATCGTTTCGATATCTTCGACGACACCTGAATATGCATCTTCTTCAGCCAGCTCCAAAACAAGTACATCCTCATCCATTCGTGCAGCTCTCCAGGCTGCATCCTTTTTGAAAGATAGAACCATTCCTTTTCCAATAAACGGTCTTAAATGATCGCCGATTTCGTAATCATCATTCAATAGTCTAGCTTTCACTTGCTCGATTAGGTGAAATTCTTTTTCCGGCCACAAATCATTGATCACAAATTTCCGTGCATTGGCCAAAAACATTTCTACAAAGAAATTCCGGTAAAAACTGTTTTTAAACAGTAATCTTCCTTCGTTCTCCGTTCTTGCCAATTCTTTGTCCAACAGTTTTCTGGTCGTATTGATTTGTTCTTTTGCTTTGGTAATCACTGAATTTGTATTGAATCCTACTTTCACTTCGACCGGATAATAGTGCATGTATATTTCGTCATCTTTCATCTCCAGGCCGATCAATAATAAATCATCACTCGTAGAGCCTGTAACGCCTAAATTTTTTGCCGAGAATATTCCGCCGCTCTTCGTTAAATTCACAACGCCGGCAACACGTAAAATTTCTTCCAGGGAAATCGGCACCCAGATGATATCTTTCGTATCCAGGAAACTTAACGAATATTTAATTGCCGAGATGATGCTTAATTTTTCTCGGGAGAATTGACCTTTACTGCCGACAATTTTTAACAGCCATTCCCCATTGATTGTATTAAACGTACGGATGGCCGAATTAATCTGCTCATCCGTGGCCACGACACTTTCATCTTCTAAATATTGCTTAATGATATGTCTAAATTGCGCTGTTTTATCCGTTACGGTAATTGCATCATATTGATTGGAAGATGTATATTGGTCACTGTAATGAATAATTAATAAATCCCGGTCGGTTTTTTTGAAATACTCCAGGCCTACATTCGGATCGATAAATGTTACCCAATAAGATGAATCGTAAAGGGCATTCAACTTTTCTTCTTTTTCCGTACTGGTCAGGGTAACAATAGACTCATTTTTCCGGTACGGGTTATTTCCTTCATTTTGCAAATTGGCGGCTAGTTCATTTAAACAAATCGCCGTTTGTATTAAGCGCTCATCCTTATTCAAAATATGTTTTACCCCGAACCCTGTCCGGTAATTCTGTCTGCCTTTGACCGATGTCAGTGCAGACAACAAACCATTTAGTGATATACCGGTATCAATTTGATCCGCATTATCTTTCGCATCATTATCCTGGGATACCATTTTATAAAAGGAAATATGGGCATAATGATAATTTCCATCGTCTTTCATTTTATAGTATCGGATATTTTCCCGGATGATTCTCAGCATATCGACAGGATCGAGATCGTTCGATTCTAAATACAAATCAAACTTTTCTTTTAGCGCATTGGCATCATATTTGGAAAACAATTCGAACGCGCTGATTTTCTCCTCGTTTTGATATAAAGCAACATCAACGGGGATGATTTGATTCAGGCCACATTTTTCAATTCGATTTTTTACAAAATTAAATATTCCTTTCAATACTTCCTCATCATTTATAATATTAATGATATTGACTTTCAATGGTGCCCGCGAGCCTTCTAAAAATAGAAATTGGAAATGTTCCACAAATTGATTTAATTTTTCCTCGATAACATTGGCCATATATACACTGGATTCACCGACAGATACTTGGCTGTTCGGCTCGTACTCCACCCATTCAACGGCTGTTTGTTGATTAACCGGACGATACAAAACATCTCCTCTTCCGTAAATGTACGGAAGTAAATTGTTTGGCCGCAAACGGTCGAGGATATGATAGTCAATTTTTTCGTTATCCAGCTGTTCCATGACGGCCAGTTGATAGGCCACATTTAAAGGATGTAGCGGAGTCAGGTAGATTTTGTTATGATCTTGAATCATGCCCAATAGAAACAGATTTTTTTGACAATCCGCCAATATACTGTTTTCTTCAATGGCTTGAACCGATTGATTGAAAGCATCCACATAACTTTCACTCAGCTTCTTCAACTCTCCGTCTAAATATGCCAGGCTTGGAAGCAAGTCATTTTCCTTATAATATCTTAATAACTCTAGGTATCTCTCTTCTAACTCTGCATCAACAGCCATCTCTTTTTTCTTCAGTCCGAGGGATGTTTTCTCGGCAAACCGCATCTCTTCTTCGATCCATTTTCTTTCAAGGTTCAGAAAAGTTTTGAAATCTTCCGTAACCGGGTACAGCTCCGTATCCATTTGCAGTTTTCCATTTTCATAAATAAAATGTCTTTGCTTTTCCCTCTTATACTTATATACTTGCTTACCTTTTAGAACAGGAATTTTATTGGAAGCTTCCTCTACAACCTTTATGGGTAGGACAAAGTCATTCAATTTTATGTTAAAAAGAAGTGAATCATCTATCCAGGCCGGAGAAGAGGAAGAAATTTCCAATCCTGTCATGTCCGGAGAAAGTTCAATCGTTTCGTCCTGTTCTTCAACAAAGAGTTCAGAACCTGAGGTAGCGCCGAACTTAATGTTTTCCCCGTTGTTGTGAATAACGATCCTTTGCTCCCTCTCTTTAATTTCATAAACGGTTTGCACTGGTTTTAAAAATTCCGGATGACATTCAACGATCGCAATGTTAAATTCATATGCTGACTTTGTTTCATTTTTATGCTTGTACCGAATTCGAAAAAAGGATATTTCCCCCGGGTTATGAGGCAGTTTCACTTTAAGCTTTTTACCGGAATTTACTGCATATTTTTCACTCTTTTTGTGAATGTATTCTTTTTTCAAATGTTCATCGAATTCAAAGGTCAGATTGATTTCTTTCAGAGCATCCGGATTAAAGACAATGATATGCCGCTTTCGCTGGCCGGCTTTCGTCATTCGCTGTGGTTTTTCCCAATAAGGCAAGCCTTCTTCTGTTTTTTTCTTATTGGACTCAATATATTCCAACGATTTTTTTGCTGCGAGCTTATATTTTTCATTTGATTCCTTTACAAATGAAAATTCGAGGTCTTTCCAATCGTCTCTTTTTAACTTTTTCGCACCTTGATCATCAAACAGCTTTTCCAGCTCATCCAAGTTTTCATATTCGTGAATATGCTGAACTTGTTCAAAGAAGCGGTGGTTTTCTTCTAATCGCTTTTTCATTTGGTTCTGGGAATATTGGTCCAGATTACGATCCTTAAACAAACCTAATTTCGCGTAATTTTCATCTTTGATCCGGCCTTGCTCCAAAAGTGCTAACACTTCGGCGAAATCAGCAAGCTGGGGGTGAAGCATCATATTGTCGAGCTTTTTTTGTAAATAATAATGAGCTACAGCTTTCTCGGCTTTCGTTAATGGCGATTTCTCGATTTCCTGTTCCAACGTTTGCGTGATGGTTTTTACATGAAAAGGCATTCCCTCTTTTTGGAGATCGCTGTTCCCGCCTCTAATACTGTCAAGGGTTTCATGGCAAATGCAGAGAAGTGCCGTGTTTTGAAACTTGTCTTTCTGCTCTCCGACCTTATTTCGTAAGGTGACTAAAAAGTCCGGAGTGACATGGTTAATCGTCGCCGCAACAATAACGAGAATATCATTGATCTTTATTCCGAATGTCTCATATGGTGAGCTATTCTCATGGTGCTGATAGGAAAAATCCGCTACATTCGGGGCATGATTTAATATGTCATAAAATAATCCGGCTTCCTCTTCGCTGTCAAACTGGAGGTAATATCGTTCCCCTCCGGACAACTCTTCCTGTTCTAAGAAAGCTATTAACTTTTTTACCAGGTATTTATAAAATTGGTTTAACATATTGTGCATCACCACTATCACTTTTTTTATCTAAGATGTTGATTTTGTCGAACAGCTCAACAACCGCTTCTTTTGAATACCGGTCGAAAAATACACCCCGCCGTTCAAATTCCCGGAACACTTCTTTTAATGACTTCCGCTCGTTTTTTATACTGACTGCTGTAAGTAACAACAGAAATTCTTGCGTAACGTTTAGCATGTAACCGAGAGCTCCGCGGGTTTTTAAAAAGTATTTTTTACCGACTTCTTCAATGGATAACGCATACCGGCTTTTTGTTTCTTCGCGAACCCCTTCTTTCAGGCTTTCAAATAGTTGTGTCACCAAATCATCGTAGGTATTCGTTAATTCAATTTCCGGCAGTGAAGTATGGTACCGGTATTCAGTGATCCAGGTTCGTAAAATTTCTAGTAAATCTTCCTGATTTTCGGACGGGAGTTCCTCAAAGTGGCTTTTTAGCTCCGGGTAAGTCATCGTACGGGTTGCACCGAACAACGTATTCAAATGTTCTAAGCAGTTCACATGCACTAAGAGATTTCTTGCCGCTTCTTTTATTCTTTTATATCCAAGGCTATAGCCGTTTCTGTTCTTGCTTGTACTTTCCCAATCGAGTGTATAAACGACCTTATGAATCGTATTCCTATTGCTCTTCTGTTTTTGGTTTAATTTTAATGTTACCTGGGTGATATAAAAGAAGTAATAATAGGCTAAAAAGAGATGAATATGATTAATAAAGTATTCACGATGTTTAGCCAGATAGATAATATCCTCTTGGAATAGATTGGAAATCTCTGGAATTAGTCCATGATATTTTTGATGAAACTGAGATGATTCTAAGTGATCCAAATTCTCTAAAATGAGTTTGGCCATTAAATGATCTGCCACGGATTTTTCAAAATAACCGGCAAGGATCTCATCTTTTTGCAGTAAAACATCCCGGATAAATAACGCGATTTCCTGTTCCCCTTTTGCCTCTTTACCAATGGCCAATGGCATATATTGTAAAATGTGCGGATGAAATACTTTCATGGATTTGAGATCATCGACTAAGAAACTTCGTACTAATTTTTCAAAATAGGGCTGATCTTCCTCGTCCGGACGAACTTGCTCTGTAATTTTTTCCACCACATCATCGATCGATACTTTGCTTTCCAATTTGTTTCCGTTAACGATGCGGGCAAATTCACCGGTTACTCCGCTGAACCCTTCCGCAAATTTCGCCCGTTCCGGGTTCCGGGTAGGAAAGGGTAAAATTGGACATTTTTTGTTGATTGTATGTTTTAACCCTTTTTTCTCTTCTTTTACTGATAATGACCGCCGTAATTCCTGCAAATGTTCCGTATATTTCATCGTTACTCCCTCTTAAATGTAAATTCGTTAAAGTCTTCATCATATTCTAGTTTAAATAATAGATCTTCCGTATGATCATAGATCATTAATTCATCTTCTTTTTTGCTTAACTTTAATAATTTGTCAATAAATTCAATAAATTGAATGGCATCCTCTTTATCTTTTTTATTTGGTCTGTAACCATTTAATACTTTTAAG
>CALGYZ010000098.1 GCA_937934645.1 uncultured Bacillaceae bacterium
ACATGGGATTGAATTATCCTATCACATTTCGTATAAAACATCATACTTTCGACATATTTCATGTCCGGGAATTTCCGGTAAAAAACCTTCAACGGAAATCATCCGTTGAAGGCCGAAAAAGATTAAGCCCTTTCCAGCATCCGGTCTAATGCCTTTTTCGCCTGTTCAGCAACAGGTTTTTCCACCCGGATTTCATTCACCACTTCACCTTTTTCCAATGCTTCCAAAGACCAAAGAAGATGCGGTAAATCAATCCGGTTCATGGTTAAACAAGTACACATATACAGATTTAGTGAAAACACTTCTTTATCGGTGCATTGTTTTGCTAAACGGTTCACCAGGTTCATTTCCGTTCCTACCGCCCATTTTGTTCCCGAATTGGAATTTTTGATTGTTTCAATGATATAAGTCGTTGATCCGGCGTAATCCGCCAGTGCCACAACTTCACGGCTGCACTCCGGATGAACGATAATTTTTGCGTCCGGATGATTTTTCCGTACTTGTTCAATGTTTTTTACTGTAAATAAAGCATGGACGGAACAATGGCCTTTCCATAAAATAATTTTTACTTGTTCGATATCACCATCAAACTCCAACCGTTCAGATTCCGGATCCCAAACAGCCATCTGCTCAAGGCGGACTCCCAAATCATAAGCTGTATTTCTTCCCAAATGCTGGTCCGGTAAAAATAAAACCCGCTCTTTTTGTGTGAATGCCCATTCAAGCATTTTTCGGGCGTTGGACGATGTCACGGTTGCACCGCCTGTTTCACCGACAAATGCCTTAATTTCTGCAGTGGAATTGACATATGTCAACGGCAGGATCGTATCACCGAAGATTTCCTGCAGTTTTTGCCAGGCACGCTCGGTTTGCTCCAAATCCGCCATATCCGCTAAAGAGCACCCTGCCCGCATATCCGGCAAAATGACCTTTTGATCATCAGATGTTAAAATATCCGCCGTCTCAGCCATGAAATGCACACCGCAGAAAACGATATATTCTGCCGCTTCATTTGCCGCCGAGACCTGTGCCAATCGTAATGAATCTCCAACGGCATCCGCAAATTGAATGACTTCGTCTTTTTGATAATGATGGCACGGAATAAATAAACGGCTGCCCAGTTTCTGTTTAATTTCCCGGACCCGCTCTTCCATTTCTTCCCGTGACATCGTGCGGTAACGCTCCGGTAACCTGTTCAATGACTGTTTTTGGACAATTTCTTCAAGCAAGCTCATTTCTTCTCCCCCTCTACTACCAAACTGATATCCATTGCTTTGACAGAATGAGTTAAAAATCCGAGTGAGATGAAATCAACACCGGTTCCCCTGTATGAAGCCAGGTTATCGGGTGTAATGCCTCCGGATACTTCCGTCAAAATGTGCTTGGGAACCAGTTTGACCATTTGTTTAATCTCATCGGGCGTCCGGTTGTCAAACATGATAATGTCCGCCCCGGCGTTAACGGCTTCGATCACTTCTTCTTCTGTTTCCGTCTCCACCTCAATTTTGACCATATGGCCGGCAGTTTCCCGGACGGCTTCCACCGCTTTTGTGATGGACCCGCAATATGCGATATGGTTATCCTTAATCATTACCCCGTCGTACAGTCCGAAGCGGTGATTTTTTCCCCCTCCGCATACAACTGCATATTTATCCAACATCCTGAGGCCCGGCGCCGTTTTCCTCGTATCACAAATTGAAATGGATGAATCATTTAATATGTCGATGCATCTTTTCGTCATTGTCGAAATTCCGCTCATCCGCTGAAGTAAATTTAACGCCGTTCTTTCCCCGGCTAAAATAGCACGCACCGGGCCGGATATTCCGGCAATGACATCACCGTTTTTTACCTGTTCGCCGTCTTCAACAAAAGTTTCGACACGAATCTCCGGAGCCAAAATTCTATACAATATCCGGATGATGTCCAAGCCGGAAATCACCCCGTCTTCTTTGGCCAGTAATATTCCTTTCCCCTGCATAGTCTGTGGGAAAATAGCATTGCTTGTTATGTCTCCCTCCCCGATATCTTCCATTAAAAACGACTCCAGCAACTGTTTCAGCTTTACCGTATTCATTTTCACTCCTCTTTGATATTTCATTTGTGTTCCTTATATGGTTTCCCGATAAGCGAATCTTTTGTTAATAAATTCACAACAATAGTATTTTCGGACATATTTTTCAAGATTGCCATGGCAGGACGCGGAAATAACAGATTATTGTTCACGATGGTTTAATTATTTTCAATGTAAATAACACGCTCTTATTCCGGTGTCTATTAGTATATACATATGTCTTGACACATATCATGACATATATTTACAATGATATCAAGTATTTGAGACGAAATTTTTCGTATTGTGCAAGAAAAACAATTATTAAGGGAGTATAGGACAAACGATGATTTATCTGGATTATGCCGCCACAACACCAATCTCTGAGAAAGCTTTACAAGCCTATGCAGAAGCGAGTAAACATTTTTATGGAAATTCGTCCAGCCTGCATGATATCGGATCCGATGCCGCTGATTTACTGGAGCTGTGCCGTGAAAAACTTTCCGGATGGTTAAATTGTGACCGGAAAGGAATTTACTTTACAAGTGGGGGAACGGAGTCGAATATCCTGGCCATTACCTCCCTGATTGATGCACGGAAACATCTCGGGAATCACTTAATCACAACTGAATGTGAACACTCGTCTGTTTATAACTTGTTTAAAAAACTGGAAAAATCCGGATTTAAAGTGACATATGTCCCCGTAAAAAAAGACGGTATGATTGATTTACACGCATTGAAAAACGCCGTAAAAGATACAACCATTCTGGCGTCCATACAACATGTCAATTCCGAAACCGGGGTCATCCAGCCGATCCGGAAAATCGCACGGATTTTGCATAAAAACAACGTCCTTTATCATTGTGATATGGTTCAATCTTTCGGAAAAATACCGGTTAATATAGAAGAATTACAGATTGACAGTGTTTCCGTCTCCGGTCATAAAGTTTACGGGCCGAAGGGAGTCGGCGCTGTTTATATCAATCCAAAAATAAAATGGCAGCCGCAACTCCCCGGAACAACCCATGAACAGGGATTTCGTCCCGGAACCGTGAATGTGCCGGGAATTTGTTCCTTTACCGTGGCGGCAGATGAAGCTTTAGAACATATGGAAACAGAACAACAGCGCATCAAAGCCTTGCGCGAGGAATTGGTAAGCCGGTTAAAGAAAAATCCCCGGATTACGATTGAGGAATGTAAAGAAAGTCAGTTGCCAAATATTTTGGGATTAAGGATTGAGGGAATGGAAGGGCAATATGCCATGCTGGAATGTAACCGGTCAGGATTAGCGATTTCCACCGGAAGCGCCTGTGCCATCGGTATGCAGGAACCTTCCCGGACAATAATGGCAATGGGCCGGACGAAAGAAGAAGCTTTATCTTTTATCCGCCTCTCCTTTGGCAAATATACGACAAAAAATGATATGATTAAGACAGCCGGGATATTGAATCAAGTAATTACCCGTTTTTTTCAAAATAATGAAAGGGGCTGATCGGATGCCGGATTCAGTGAAAAAAATGTCTGGTGCTGAAAGGAAAAAATTCATTCTTCAAAAGTTAAAAAATTCGGATCAGCCGGTAACAGGAAATGAACTGGCGAAGTTGACCAATGTCAGCCGGCAAGTGATCGTCCAGGATATATCCATCTTAAGAGCGAAAAATGAACCGATAATCGCCACAAGCCGCGGATATATTTATGTGAAAGCAGAAAAGGAACAGCAGCGTAAACAGACGACCATCGTATGTAAACATTCGCCGGAAGAAACGAAGAAAGAATTATACCTGATTGTCGACCATGGTGTTACCGTTAAAGATGTCACTGTTGAACACCATGTATACGGTGATTTGACCGCTTCCCTTCTCGTCAGCAACCGGAAAGAAGTCGATGAGTTTGTAAAAAAAATTGAAGAAACCAACAGCTCCTATTTATTAACACTGACCGGCGGCATTCATTTGCATACATTGGAAGCTGATTCCATGGAACAAATTCAGGCCGCCTGTAAAGATCTGGCAGATGCCGGAATACTCATAAAAGAAGAACTTTCAGATTGATTTCACTCAGTTTGGCCGGAAAAGATCATATGCACCCTAAGAATAATAGAATTTTGGCAAATAAAAAGCTGTCCGGCATTTGGAACAGCTTTTAAAAATTATTAAACCAATAATTCTTCGATATACGGTTCAATATCAATCGGACTGACCGGAGGCTCAAAACGTTTTACGACTTTACCATTCTTGTTTACTAAAAATTTGGTAAAGTTCCAACGTATGGCATTGCCGACCGAGTATTGCGGATATACTTCCTTTACCATAGCATCAAATAACCGGTTGGTGGAAACACTCAAATCCAGCCCTTCATACGGTGCCTTTTCTTTTAAATATTGATAGAGCGGATATGCATTTTCACCGTTGACATTAATTTTTTCAAAAATCGGGAAAGTTACACCATAATTTAAGCTGCAAAACTGTTTAATCTCCTGGCTGGAACCCGGTTCCTGTTCCTTAAACTGGTTGCATGGAAATGCGAGGATTTCAAATCCTTTATTACGATAGCGGTCATAAAGCTTTTGCAAATCTTCATATTGTACCGTAAATCTGCATTTGCTCGCTGTGTTTACAATCAATAAAACTTTTCCTTTATATTTTTCCAATGAAACCGGATTTCCGTCAATATCTTTTACAGTAAATTGATAAATGCTCATGAATCCTGCTCCTTCCAGACAATGAAATTTGGTAAATAAGACCTGATACTAGTTCCATAGTAGTATGGATATCTTTATAAAATCAAGAAAAAACACCCAATTTATATATTCTCACAATTTTATGTTCATAATTTCACTTTTATGCATTTGTTTAGTACATTCATTATTTCATATATAGCAGATAGCAAATATAACTTTCCTGAAAACAAAGAGACACTTTCGATTATAGAAAGTGTCATTTTTTGTTCCTTCGTTCATATTCACTTCAAATCTGCGATTCAAAAGCATTGGGAGGAATTCCTTCCTGTATAAATCATAGGTTCCTGCCCAATTATACACTTATTCACCGGTACCAGTATATTTCTGCACCTGATTTCTTCCGTTTTTCTTTGCACGGTATAATGCCTTGTCAGCCATTAAAATCAGATCGTTTGGCATTAGATTCTTATCGGGTATGATTGTTGCCACTCCCACGCTTACGGTTACATATTTGTGAATAGGTGAACTTTTATGAGGTATTTTTAAACAGCAAATTTCCTTTCTGATTTCATCGGCGATTGCCAATGTTTCTTTTTCATTCCGCTGCAAAAGAACCATGGCAAATTCTTCCCCGCCGTACCGGGCGGCAATATTGATTTTCCTGTTGCATAATTGAATCAAATAATTAGAAATCTGCTTTAAACATTCATCTCCTGCCAAATGACCGTATGTATCATTAAATTTTTTAAAATAATCAATATCCAGTAATATAATCGAGATCGTAAAGTTATGTTCTTTAGCATGATCCCAGTGCTTGTGCAAAAATTCATTAAAATATTGACGATTATATAAACCGGTTAATCCGTCGATATTGGCTTTTAATTCCAATTGACGGATGCTGTTTGCCAGCTCCGAGCGCATGATCCCCACGTTCCGGATCAATTCCGCCAGTTCGTCTTTTTCCGAATATACGGGGATTTTCTTCGTAAAATCGTGCCTCGCATACGCTTTCACACATTTGCTTAAATTAATGATCGGATGAATAATCCTTCTTAATACTTTAATATTGGTATATAAATTTAATACCATCGTTACGATGACAATGAAAACTAAACTGAGCAATGTGATATTGACCCGTTTTTTCATCGTCTCCCGGACAATGCTTCTTTCCTGCTCAATTTCTTGGGTAAAACCAATAAATGAGCTGCGGAATTCATCCATTGCTTTTTTTCCTTCCTGCATAAACGGAATTTCCGGCTCTTTATTCTCCATAGCCAAATCGACTAGCGGTTGGTTGTATTTTTCTTGCCAGTACTGTCCTTTGTCAATTAATTCATTAATTTCATCACTAAGATCAGGATAATCTTCCTTATGCTTTATTAAAACTTTAATACTATGAAAAAAATCTTCCTTTCCCTTTGCAAGCGGTTCAAAAAAGGTTTTATCGCCTGTTAGATGGTAACCTCTTTGTCCTGTTTCCTGCTCAATGATCGATTTATATAAACTGTTTCCTGCTTCCTCAATCCGGTCCAGGACCTGTTGGTCACGGATATTTTCATTTAGCGAAAACTTTATTCCGATAATCCCGACTAAAATAAATACCGTCATAAATATTGTCGAGGCCAGCAATGTATGTTGAAGGCAGCTGCCCAAAGTCCCGAACACTTTTTCCTTCATACGTTTTCCACATCACCTTTACCCGTATTCAAAATTTACACCTATATACCTATTTCATTTTATCACAATTTCTAAAGTAATAGGAACATGTTCCTTTTCCGGGTTAATAAAAAACCCGGAAATGTGCTTTACATTCCCGGGTTTCTTTTTATTTATTCTTTAACATATTAAATACCTGCTGAACATCTTTATCGCCACGGCCGGATAAGTTGACGATAATAACCTCATCCTCTGGTAATTCTTTCGCCAGTTTCATGGCATAACTGACCGCATGGGAACTTTCTAACGCAGGAATAATTCCTTCAACCCGTGATAAAGTTTTGAAAGCTTCCAACGCTTCTTCACCGCTGACGGAAACATATTCAGCGCGGCCTGTATCTTTTAAATAGCTGTGTTCCGGACCGACGCTTTGGTAATCGAGCCCTGCAGCGATGGATGCCGTCGGCAGCAGATTTCCTTCTTCATCCTGTAAAACATAGCTCTTGAATCCGTGTAAAACCGCCGGAGTTCCTTTTGTTAATGAAGCTGCTTCTTCCGGTTCAACCCCGATTAGCCGGACATCCGGCTCATCAATATAATGGGCAAAGGCTCCGATCGCGTTACTTCCGCCGCCGATACAGGCAACAACCGCAGCCGGCAGTTTCCCTTCCTTTTCCAGAATTTGCTGTTTAGATTCTTTGCTGATGATGGACTGGAATTCTTTAATCATCGTCGGATACGGATGAGGACCGACTGCCGATCCGATTAAATAAAACGTGTTCTCATAGCTTTCCATTAAGTCATTTAATGCCTCATCCACTGCTTCTTTTAAATGTCCCTCTCCTTTATCCACAGGGACGACTTCCGCACCCAGCAACTCCATGCGGAACACATTCAATGCCTGTCTTTCCGTATCCTTTTTCCCCATATAAATGACACAGTCCATATCAAACATGGCGCAGGCGGTTGCTGTGGCGACACCATGCTGCCCCGCACCGGTTTCTGCGATGATTCGCTTGATTCCCATCCGTTTGGCCAACAATATTTGTCCGATCACGTTATTAATTTTATGTGCGCCGGTATGATTCAAATCCTCGCGCTTTAAATATATTTTTGCACCGCCGAGTTGTTCGGTTAAATTTTTGGCGAAGGTCAGCGGATTTTCCCGTCCGACATATTCTTTTAAATAATATTCATACTCCCGGATAAAATCCGGATCATCTTTGTAACGCAAAAACGCTTCTTCAATGTAATTCATCGCTTTTTGCAATTTTTCAGGAATGTAGCTTCCGCCAAATTCACCGAAATAACCCGTACTGGTTCTCTCCAAATCTGTGCTCGTCATATCTCAACTCGACTCCTCTCTATACTCCTTTGTAAAAATTTAGAGTTACTACCAGTATATCAATTTTTTAAGAAAATTGAAAAATATTTTTAACATTTCCCGAAAAATTTTCCCGGCATTTTCAATCTGCATTTTCCTTATGGTTTTCTGCAACTTGCATCCCCCTTCCGGCCTCTTACCAAAAAAAGCAAGACTTTTCCATAACCATTTTATATACTGTTATTAGAAAATTCGGAAATAAGGAGAGGAATAATGAAAGTTGTATTGGATGTAAAAAAGGAACATAAGGAAATTTCCATTACGATCCATTGCCCTGAAGTTGATGATACGGTTCAAAAATTGCTGGATCTTTTTAAAAGTTTTCCGATCCGTCCCCCCTTGTTCGTCGGAATCCGGGACAAAAAGAAACATCTTCTAAAGCCTGAGGACATCCGCTACTTCTATTCAGAAAATAATACAGTATACGCGGTAACCGAAAAAGGTCATTTTAAAATAACGGAAAAACTATACGAACTAGAAAAAATTTTACCTGCCGGGAAATTTGTTCGTTTATCAAAGTCTGTCATAGCAAATCTGTATGAACTCAGTCATTTTGAAGCTTCCTTTAACGGAACTCTTTGTGTTTACTTCCATTCGGGGGAAAAGGAGTACGTATCCCGGCATTATGCTGGAAAAATCAAGGAAATACTAAAGTTAAACAGGAGGAAAAATAAGTGAAATATTTTTTATACAAAAGTGTTATCGGAATATTTTTCGGTGCGTTTTTGATGGTGGTTATTACAAGCGGGTTCATTATATTTACCGGTCTTCACGTATTGGACGCAAAAGTGTTCTTGCAAAATGCGGCCGGGACAATATTTCTTGGCTGGACCTTTACCGTTTCACCCTTCTATTTTAACATTCAGCGGTTAAGTCGCTGGCAGCAAACACTTCTTCATTTTATAACAGTCAGTATCCCTTTCTTTCTCGTTGCCACGGCCATCGGCTGGATTCCGACCGGTTTCCGTTCGTTTCTCATCATGACTGGAATATTCATTGCAATTTACCTCATTCTCTGGTCCGGTTTTTATTTTTACTATAAAAATTTGTCAGAGAAACTGAATGATGAATTAAAGAAAATATAAAATTTTAAAAAGACCACCCCGGATTCCTGCGGGGTGGTTATATGAAAATCGTCTTCCCGACGGAAGTAATACATATTGCGGACCATCGCGATGCAATTCTATTGAAAACCGATTTTCTTTTTTATAAATACGGCTAAAACGATAAACAAAATCGCCGGGACAAAATTGACAAGCGTCAAAAAGACAAGTACATTGGTGACGGATAAAAGGGCCATAACAACGAAAAAAATGATGATCGTATTTTCATTAAATGTTTGAATTTTACCCGGAACAAAAAACGTCCCGATACTTCCCGCTAGTTGTAATAAACAAATAAGGTACAAATACCAGGGAATAGCCGCATCACGTATATAAATGATATCAAGCAGCGTAAATATCCCTCCGAAAATGCCGGTGATCCCGGTCAGTAAAGCAGTAATATTAAATCCTGACATCACGATCCCCTTTCCTCCATATCACTTATGTTCAAATTATAACGCAGAAACGTTTCTGGATTAAGATTTTCGCCATACGGAACGGATAAAACGCTTGGAATATAAAAAAAGAGGATATTTTGCCCGTGCAAAATATCCTCTTACGGAATTTGTCAATATTATTCTTGAGCTTCGGATTTTCCTTCCTCGGCCAGCTGTTTTAAAGATTTTACCTTGCCGGTCGGGGGATTGCTTGCGTTTTTTCTCGCACGCCACATCCGCTCTTTCGTCTTCTTTGACCAGGTCATCATCATTCCTCCTAACCGATATGCCATTCGTCGGCTCTTCTTTGTTTTGCTTTTTCCTTATGCATTTGATTTGCTTCAGCACTACCGAATTCTGGGGAAAACTCATTACCCTTCCTTGCCGAGTCAAATCTTTGATTATTTTTCTGCCCGGCATCATTCTTTTTTATCCGCTTTGCCACAAATCGTTCCCTTTCCGACATTAGTATCCGGAAAGAAAAAATAATATGCAAGGGACTTTAAGGCACCCCCCTGTCCGCAATAAACGAAACAAGGGGAATAAGCTACTGTTTATGAACAAATTTCGGTATTAAACTTCCTGCATATCCCAAAATATATGCGGCAACAAAACTTCCAATGAAAGCTTTAACTGTACTGGTTCCAAGTAATAATGATATACGCTCCGGTGTTTCATCTGTAATGAGCATTGAAAAATCAATGGTCATTGTCCCCATCCGAGAAAAAAGTGCAGTTAATACACTGTACGCAAGACTGAACACGGCCAAAGTAATAAAGTTAGCCTGACCGGAAACTGCCAACTTGTAGCCAGCATACACTAAAAATGCCGCCGGTATGATCGTGGCCAGTTTTAAATAAAGGCCGGTGTCACTTGCGGAAATGAAATACTGCAACAAATCCAGATCTTTTGCATCCCCATAAAGAGACAAACCTGAAAAAGCAGAGTATTCAATCCGGCCGCCATCAGCGTTCTCCCTCAGTTCAAACGTAAACGGGGAAAAATGAATCATACTATAAATCCATGAGGAAAATTGCACACCGGAAAAAATGATCATGGACGTCGATTTTTCCAGAATCGCACTCAAAAACGACAGATCAATATATTCAAAAAGTTCTTTCAATCCTTTTACTTTCTGTCCAATGTAAATAATAACGATGACCGACAAGATTACAAATCCGCGGATAAAGGCGGCAATTCCATGATGAACCGGACTGCCGAAAGGAATGAGCGTTTCTAAATGTTTCGTTATCCTTCGCCGATCAATGCTGAACAGCATTCCCAACAAACTGCCGCATATACCAAAAACCAGACCGTTGATTAACGCTAAAAAGAAGGAATACTTCGCATGAAAGCTGAAGATTTCTTGTTGTCCATCAAGTGTTAAATTGACCCCGCTAAAGAACGACAGGACCAGTAATAAAATACTGTATATCAGCCCTATTCCGAGCGCACCCGCCAAAAATGAACGGACGGAAATTTCCCCGGTTTTTCTCCGGTAATAAAACCCGCCGATAAACAACGCAGCAAGCGGAAAAACGGCATATAAAACATTTGAGGCGGAAATCTCCAAGTCTGCATTGATCCGAACCTCGTATGCCGGTTCCTCATAATTAAGAATGAATACCGTCGGAACAAAATGGGATATCATGGCAAAATCAGTGATTTGTACTGCATTCTTGGGCGGTTCAACATAAGTATCGTAATGCTCTGAATATTGTTCATAAAAATCCTGGGGCGTAACCCCAAACATATCTTTAAAGATCTGGTCGTACGTTGAATCGGCGGAAAAATATAAGAAACTACTGAAAACAAACATGAGTGCAAAAGATAAAATTGCCGGAACCAACGTAAGTTTGAATCTCTGTTTATAATATTCAAATGAAAGGTTTCCGGAAACAGGTGGTATTTCCGGTTTTTGATCAGTTAATTCAATATTTACTTTCCGTCCGGAAACAGAATACGTCACCAGCGAGCTGCCGCACTGAATGCAGTAATTAGCTTTTTCACTTACCTTCTCACCGCATCCCGGGCAATAATTGGTTTCTTTCAAATCCATGAGCTTTTCACTGTTGTAATTGGTATGTAAAGCCGTACCATCATAAATACAATAATTTGCCCAATCCGGATTGGATTTGCCGCATGTCCTGCAATACATAAACCATTCTCTCCTTACCTTTCTTTAAAAATTTATGCGATTTTTGTCCCGCAGCAACTGCAAAATACGGCATCAACGGGTATTTCCTCTTCACATCCGGTGCATTGCTTTGTTTCGGTTTCTTCATCTGTAATCAGTTCCAGTTTTGTCCCGCAGCTGCCGCAAAACTTATCATCCTGCATAATGTTTCCTCCGCATTCAGGACATGTCAGAACTTCAGCGGATTGCGCCTTAAGGTCTGCAATCGCTTTTTTAGCCCGGTAAATTTTTTTATCCAGTTCCTTCAACAGTTCCACCTTTGATTCCAACTCCGCCGAAACCAGCTCTTCATTGCGGAACTTTTTGTACACTTCTTCACCAATTTGCACAAGGATTTCCGTGCGTTTTATCCCGGATTCCTGTATAATCTTTTTATGCTGACTCATTACCTGGGATGTTTGGAAGCTTCCTTGTATTTTGTTAATCCCGCTGCCAATCTTTTCATAAAGTTCACTCATATTTGACACTCCTTTGCAATGGTATGAAAAACACATTATTATTTTTGGAAAAAATTTCTTTTCTATTGTTCTAGACCATTATATATTATAAAATCTTATTAATCTAGGAATTTTATCATGAATTGGAGTGGGATTTATGGGACATTGTGCACAGTGTGGAAGCGAATTAAAGCCCGGTAAGGACTTTTGTACGAATTGCGGGGCAGCAGTACCACAAGCGCCTGCCGAAGATCATGAACCAAATCCGGGCAGCCGGGCAGCCAAAAAACGACCCGACTTTTTTAAATCAAAGCAATTTAAAATTATTGCAATTATTGCCGCAGTTCTTCTAATCGGATTGTTTTCCGGATATAAAGTTATTGAAGCGAAAAATGATCCGGCAAAAATCGTCAACAGCTTCGAGACTGCAGTGAAAAAGAAAGATGCCAAATCCGTTGCCAAGTTGTTAAATCAAGGCCAGGTTGTCATGGATGTCGGAGAAAAAGACGCGGAACTTCTTTTAAGCTACTTTGAAGACAATCCGGATTTCCTTACGGGAACGATTAATGCCTTGAAAAAAGAAGCGGCTTCCTTAAAAAACGGAGTATTGTTGAAACGTTCAAAAGACTCCGGTCAAATTTTACATATTACAAAAAAGGGGAAAAAATGGCTGTTTTTCGATCAATACGGAATCGACTTTGAACCTGTGTATTTTGTACTGTCCGTCAATCAGCCGGATGTTAATGTATCGGTCAACGGGAAGGAACAAAAGATGAATGAAGATGAGCCGAAAACTTTTGGTCCGTTTCTCCCGGTAGCCCACGAAATTATCGCAACCTATGAAGGAAAATACGGCTCGGTTGAAGTAAAGGAAAAAGTCAATCCGGCGGCCTTTTCCGGCAATAAAATCGAAGTGCCGATTGATTTAACAGAGAACAATGTTTTCTTGCAATCGAATTATGATGATGCCGTTGTTTTTGTTAACGGAAAAAGCACCGGAAAAACGGTAAAAGAACTGCGGGAATTCGGACCGGTTTCAACGGACGGATCCGTAAAAATCCATGCAGAAATAACCGAGGAAGGACACAAATTAAAGAGTAAAGAAGTAACGATTACCGAACAAGGCCAGGTTGTGGACTTGTTCATTGACGGTACCCCTGTCTATGAAGCGAAGAAGCGCAAAGAAGAAAAAGAACAGGAACTGAAAGAAGCGGAAATTGATATTATGAACGTCATTTACGAACATTACGCAAGCATCTCCTACGGTGATTATTCCACCGCTTATGACTTATTCAGTTCCGGCCGGAAGAAAAAAATCAGTTATGAAAAATGGAAAGAAGGGCTTTTAGATAATGTAAGCAACACCATCAATGCCGTTACGGTCGATTCGATTGACGGCGATACAGCGACGGCATCCTTCGAATTAACTTCCCGCGATTACAAGAATGACGGTACCATCCTTGTGCAAAAATTTGGCGGGCAGTGGACACTTGTTAAAGAATTCTCCGGCTGGAAGCTGGCAGAATCGAATGTCAAAAAATTAAATTCATGGGAAGAGTAAAAATGAAAAAGTTAAAATGGTTCATTTTAATCTTGGTCATTGTCCTATCATCCGTTTTCATGTTCCTTTACTTTGAAAGGAATTCCACACCGGATGATACTCATGCCGGTGGAACAACAGAAACAAAGGAACAGGCCAATCCAGCGGAATCCGCAAGCACCGGCAGAAAAAAAACGGATCCAAGAGAACGGGAAAAAAGAAAAAAACTGCAATCCATCACGGATATCAATGAAAAAATAAACTATCTGGTCGACAACATGACCATGGAGGAAAAAGTCGGCCAATTAATGATGGTCGGCTTTCCGGGGACTTCACCGGACGAGACGGTAAACGATCTGATTTTAAATAAAAACATCGGTGGAATTATTTATTTTGACCGCAATATGACAAAGCCCAAACAAGTGGCACAGCTTACCAATGAGCTTCAACAACTGGCGAAAACACACTGGCATGAGCTTCCGATCATGATCGCCGTTGATCAGGAAGGGGGAAGTATTTTGCGTATGCGGGAAGAAGTTTCCCCCATTCCTTCCCCGCAGAAACTCGGAAAAATTGCTACGCCGGATGAAACGTATGAAGTGTCAAAAATAAACGGAACAGAACTTTCATCCATGGGAATTCATATTAATTTCGCACCGGTATTGGATTTGTCGGAAACTGACACCCGTTCTTTCGGTAAAGATCCGGAGAAAACATTTCTGTACGGACAAAAAACAATTGCCGGATTAAATGACGCTTCGGTTACCGGGACGATAAAACATTTCCCCGGAAACGGAAGAAGCGAAATCGACCCCCATGAGGATACTTCATCCGTCCGGGCGAAACGGGACGAACTGGAAAATTCCGATATACATCCGTTCAAAGAAATGATCCGTACCGTGGACAACAATAACTTTTTTGTCATGGTAACCCATATAAAATATCCGGCATACGATGCGGAAAAACCAGCGAGCCTGTCCAGAAAAATAATTCAAGATTTGTTGCGGTCAAAACTAGGGTTTAACGGCATTGTTGTAACCGATGACCTGGAAATGGGAGCGGTAAATAAATATTACACCTATAAAGATATGGGGAAAGATGCTTTGCTTGCCGGTGCAGATTTATTACTCGTCTGCCACGAACATGTCCATCAGCTGGAAGTTTATAACGGAGTTTTGGAAGCCGTGAAAAACGGTGAAATTACAGAAGAAAGAATTGATGAATCCGTCCGGAGAATTTTAACTTACAAGCTGACACAAATTGAAGAGACTGAAACCGACCCGGAAGAAGCGGACCGGATTGTAAAAAGCGATGAACATGTAAATTATATCAACAACTTAAACTGATATGCAGCTGAGCATATCAGTTTTTTCTTGTCATTTTTCACCTGTAAGAACCCGTTTAATTTATAGGGAGTAAATATTTTCAATAATTGTCCGAATCGTTGCCAGCTCCATTTTCGCCCGGACTTTGTCTTGTTCTTCCGCAATAGTCAGCAACCGGTTAATACATTTGAACAGCTCTTCATATTCCTCCTCATCCCCGATCAACTGCAATTTCCATTCGTTTTTTCGATAAATATTTAATAATTCCCGGCATTCTTTTCGAACATCCGGCCATCGCTCCTCCTCCAGCAAAACCGCAATATTTTTAACCGAATTTTGAAAGGAATCTTTTCCCGTGATTCCGGAACAGCCAGAAATGAACAAAATCAATAAACTGAGCAAAACCATCCGTTTCATCATCCATAATTCCCTGCCTGTTTTGTATAGTTATCCTAAGTTTTTCCAATAATAACAATGTTTACTCATTCATTTACGGGGGTGGTATTTTGCCGGAACTTGCAGCCATTTTAATCCGTTCCATTGTTTCGTTTATCGTAATCCTGATCATGACGCGATTTATGGGCAGGAGGCAAATTTCCCAACTAACTTTTTTCGATTATTGCGTCGGTATAACAATCGGTTCTATTGCGGCGGAAATGTCCTTTGATCAAAATATTAAAATTATTAACGGACTTGCTTCTTTAATCATCTGGGGAACATTTCCCGTTATTTTGGCACTTATCAGTTTAAAATCGAGAAAGTTTCAAATTTTTATTGACGGACGGCCGGTTATTTTAATAAAAGACGGAAAAATAATTGAAAAAAGTATGCGCAAAGAAAAGGTGACCATTGACGAATTAATGCTGTTATTAAGAGAAAAGGACATCTTTAATATCGCCGATGTGGAAATGGCCGTTCTGGAAACCAACGGCGGACTTAGTGTGATGAAAAAAACGGAACAACAACCGGTGACGCCGCAAATGCTGAAAATGAAAATAAAAAAAGAAGATGCCCCGAGACTGCTCATTGTTGACGGGCAAATTTTACATAAAAATTTAGCAACTTCAGGTAAAACAGAAAAATGGCTGTTAAAAGAAATAAAAAAACACGGTGTAGCTTCTGTGGAAGATGTTTTTTTAGCCCAAACCGGTTCCGATGGCACCTTATATGTTGATCTGTATGACGGACAATAACCGGTATGTCCTGTGGTTTCATCTTTCACCACCGTCTGTCTGTTTTCATAAATCATCCATTTTATGGAAGAGCATATTCAAGTTATAATAATTTAAGGAATATAGAAAGGAGGAATGTGGCGTGAAAATCGGTTTTATCAGCGATACCCACGGCGGCTATGAAAATACAGTCCGGGCCCTTGAACATTTAAAAGGATGCAGCCAAATTATACATGTAGGCGATGTGCTTTATCACGGGCCGCGGAACGATATTCCGGATACATATGATCCGAAAAAATTGGCTGATCTTTTGAAAAACAGGAATGATATTCTCTATGTACGGGGAAATTGCGATGCCGACGTGGATGAAACGGTAACCGGACAGGATCTGTCAAAAAAGTCCCGCATTATTGAGGCTGATCACGTAAAATTTTATGTTATCCATGGTTACGAGGAAACGGAAAAAGAACGGATCAAAAGAGCGAAGGAGTTCGGTTGCCAGGTTGTCGTCACGGGACATACCCATGTGAAAGTTTTGGAGAAAAAAGACGGGATTATTTTGCTTAATCCAGGAAGTACAACGATTCCGAAGGACGGCTCAAGTTCCTTTGCCATCTACGAAGACGGAAAAATTGAACTGCGGGAATTGGAAACGGGAGAAGTAATGAAAGCTTTGGAAATTTAACAATAATAAAACAGGGCTCTCCGGACAAAGGTGTTTGGAACGCCCTGATTTACCAAATATCCATCCCGGACCGGCGCAAGTGTGTGGACCGGTTTACCCGGGAGTAAGATCATGCTTATTTCTTTTTTCCGATCAAGATATCTAAATCAACGGTTAACGTAACATGATCGTGCTCTCCTAAAACAGCCCCGGCATCCTTTTCCCTGTGCCAAGAGAGCGGTGTCATTTGTAAAAACTCGGTAATTTCATCCCGGGATAATTTCTTTTTATAGTCGAGACGTATTTTATTTACCAGCCGGAAATGCTCGCTGAATAACGCGACAATTTTTTCATTGGAATACGGCTTTTTTTCCGTAACGGCAAAAAACGCCATCCGTAATTCCCGCAAATAATTGCTCCGCGGAACTACTTTGATGACAAGCCCGTCCGGTGCCAGCAGCCGTTTAAATTCCTTATAGTTTGCCGGGGAAAGGATATTTAAAATAACATGGCATGAATGATCTGACAGCGGCGGATTTGCCAAATCCCCGACCAGCCAGAGGCACTCTTTATACCGGCCTGCAGCCATCCTGATCCCTTCTTTGGATATATCAAGCCCGATCCCGGTTAAACCCTCCCGGCCGCACTTTTCCAGTATTTTATTAAGATGAGAGCCTTCCCCGCAACCTGCATCAAAAATAACGATATCTTTGCGGTAATCCGTGTTTTCATTAATGATTCTGGCAATGGTTTCATGTAATAACGAATAAAAATCACGGTCGGCAATTACTGCATGGCGTGCTTGAAATAAAGTTTTGTTATATTGATTGTTTGCCGGACGGGTCAGCATATTGACATAACCTTGTTTTGCAAAATCAAATGTATGATTATTTGAACAGACAATACTTTTGGAATGGACCACTTTCATCGGACTCTCGCAATGGGGGCAACTGAATATATGCTCAAAGTTTTGGAATAACTCTGCACTTTTCCTTTTACCCGTCATATTAACTCTACTTCCTTTCCATATAACAAACAATGGCAGACATCAAATTACAGTCTTTTCTTTTATTGTATGTTTAATAACAATGCTCGTCAAAACACGGCAGATTTCATAATCATACCGGTACATTTTTTACCCGGTACTGGCAGCTAATTTGCACATTTATCCATCTGCAAATTTTAATCCGTGTTAAAAAACCGTGAAGCAAGTATTTGCCCCACAGTTTTTTTACAACATCACAACCCTCTCTTTTAAACGGTTGGATATAAATATATCCCCGTCTTTTGTTACAATAATTCCTTCAATCCCCCCGGTCATATTTAAACAATTCATGCCTTCTTTGGCATATTTTGCAAACAAAACAGTCGTCCAAATTTCACCGTCAACCGACCGGTCGGATACAACCGTTACACTGGCGATATCATTTTCTAACGGATAACCGGTTTTTGAATTAAATATATGATGATATATTTTGCCGTTTACTTCCATTGTCCGCTCATAGATACCGGAAGTGACAATCGATTCATCCTTTGCAAAAACAATGGCAAGTAAATTCCCGCGGGGCTGAAACGGATTTTGAATACCCACCCGCCAGTAGCCATCGGCATGCTTTTCCGGGCAACCGATCGTTAATACATTTCCGCCGAGGTTAATAATACCAGTTTTGACACCGTTTGCCTGGAAAAATTCCTTTAATCTGTCGGCAAAATATCCTTTGGCAATGGCACCAAGATCAATTTCCATCCCTTTTTTGCGTAAAAATACCGTAGACTTTTCTTCATCCAATTCGATTTCAGCAGGGTTTATCAGTTTGAGACGTTGCCGGATCTCCTCTTTCCCCGGCAGACGGGCATCGGAAAATCCGATCCGCCACAGCTTTACCAGTGCACCGATGGCAATATTTAAAGCCCCGTTGGATGAAATTCCGGCATTTTTGCCAATTTTTATAAGTTCGAATAAATCATGATCAGCACGAACCGGTTTAATTCCGGCATTCCGGTTTATTTCCATCAAGTCCGAATCCGGATCGTTGGCACTGAACCGGCGTTCAAAATCGTTTATCATTTCACAAGCTTGTTCAAGCAAACGGGACGCATCCGGATGGATAATCGTTAATGTAATAACCGTCCCCATTTTATGAACCGTTATTTGCTTTTCTGTCAACAGATCAACCTCTTCTCTGTCCAAAATTGCAGCATTTCCGTTGTATTCTTTTTTTGTCCCCATTAGTATAACAAATGTGATGATCTTTTTATACGGTTCAATTTGTGAACTTCTTTTCCGGTCTTATACCAGCTTTCAAATATAACACCGGATTGACTTTTCAATCCAATAGGAAAACCTCGTACCGGGGCTTTTTTCCTCATAATTTTTCATTTTTATATATAGTTCTGCACCGTCTGAGACGTCATGCCAAAGATCAGTGAAGACGAAATCATACTTACCTTTATGCAAACGGGTTTCTGCAAATGAAAATGCATCATCATGAATAATTTTTACTTTTTCTGAATGATGAAATTGCGGCAAAATATACTTCTTGAACAACTGGATACAATCGCTGTTTTTTTCTACAACTGTAACCTTTTTAACCTCAGCCTTTTGTGTAACCATATAAGCAAAATAACCGAGACCGAGTCCGAATGTTAGCACGTGACCGGCCGCTTCCCTGACTGCCACTTTCATCGTTTCTATTTCATTCGGGGTAATCGTCATCCAAACCCGGCCGCCTTCCAGCATCACCGGAAACCGAAATTCTCGGTCAAAAAAGCCGATTTGGGGTATTTTTCTTCCTTCTTTGGTCAGTACAATCTCGTCCCGGATAAATCCTTCGTACGGTTTAAAAAAATCATAACTCAACTCACAGTTTCCAATGTTAACAGCGGGTATTTTTATATTTTTATAGTGCGGATTACTCATATATTTCAGGGGATTCAATTTGCGGACCATTTTGGTGAAATAATGTTCAAACAATTCCCGGTCATGTTGGCACGTATCGATATCCAAACCGCATGCAGCGGCCAAAAGCATTTGAAAAGCGTGTTCTTCGGATACGCCGTTACGAGTGATTTCATCCAGATCTTCCTGTGTAATATAATCCGGGTTAAACAACAAATAATGGCTGATCAAATCGAATACTTTACAGTTTTCTTCTTTAATTTGGTTTTCGCCCAATCCTATCACCTGTAATTTATCCCTTCACCTTATCTATTCACAAATTATTATAGCAGTATTAAAACATCGGCTTTAAAATTCGTAAACGTTAGCAAAATGTTTTGCATATTTTACTTTTACACAGGCCGGATAGACAAAAAGAAACGTCTTATTCTGCAAAAGTACGAATCTTGCAGAATAAGACGTTTGGTCAGGAAATTTGTCTTTGTGCACTTATGTCAACTTGCTTCGTTTTTCTCATTTGAATTCTCACAAAAATATTGTTTGCAACGAGTGCTAAAATAATGAGCGCCGTTCCGAGAAAGTCCAAAAATGTAATTTGATATCCTTGAAAAAGGGAGATAACCAACGTTGTAACAGGGACAAAATTGATAAATAACAGAGCGTTGACCGGCTTCAAAATACTGACACCTACGTTCCAGCCAAGCAAAGCGATCAATCCGGGAAAAATAATCATAAACAATAAATGGGGTCCCGTTTTTTGGATCACTTCCATTGACGGAATATCAACATAACCGGTTGCCGTCGCTATAAAAACAACAATGCCCGCTGTCAATGTTCCAGTGAGACAGCTCAAAGCCGAGTACCGCAGCGGAGACCATCCGCTGAAATCGTTTGCGCCCATCGTATAAACTACCCAACCAATCACTGCTATAAATAAAAGTAATGATGGAACGATCTGATCCACTGCACTGACAAAGCCTTTCATATCACCTTTTGTAATCACAAGTAAAGTACCTGCAAAAGAAATCAAAACACAAAAAGCCGTAAACCAGTGCGGTTGTTTTTTTAAAAAGAACCATGCAATCACGATGGAAATCATCGGCATCATCGATTCCATAACGGATGCTGCCATGACACCCGGTTCACCTAATAAATCTTCTCCCCAAAAGATCAATATATTATATACAGTAAAAGCCATTGTTCCGTAATACCATAATCTGAGTCCTTTCCCCTCAAAACAGAAAGCTTCTTTTCCTTCTTTCCACCATAGCATCACAACTAAAATAACGGCTACAGAGCCATAACGGATTATCGTAAAATAAAAAGGATCAATATAGTGAAACGCATCATGGGCGACCGGAAACATTGCTCCCCAGGAAAACGATGCAATGAAGCATAAAATCATTCCCCATAAAACACTATTTCTCATATGAACATACCCCCGTACCCCAAAATTCCATATCTATTATCCTCCGGTTTTGCCATCATGTAAAATGAATATTAATAATGATTAAGATCACTTTTTTTGATATCATAGAGTTATATAGTATAGAAGGCAGTGATGAAGATGGAATTTAAAGATTTGGAGATTTTTCAAAAGGTGGCGGAAAAAGGGACGATCACAGAAGCGGCCAAGGAATTAAATTATGTACAATCGAATGTGACATCAAGAATCCAAAAATTGGAATCCGAGCTGAATACACCGTTATTTAACCGCCACCGCCGGGGAATGACTTTAACACCGGAAGGAAAAAAACTGTTAACCTACAGCAGAAAGATTTTACGGTTAACAGAAGAAATGAAACTCGCGGTCCAAAGTAAAGATGAACCGTCCGGAAAATTGGAACTGGGCACCGTGGAGACGGTGATCCGTTTGCCTAAAATTTTGTCCGCCTATGTAAAAAAATATAAACATGTGGATTTAACCATCATTACCGGAGTTACGGAAGAATTGAAACAAAAAGTATTGAACCATGAATTGGACGGGGCTTTTGTGAGTGAATCATACTATCATCCCGATCTAGAGTATTATGAGGTGTTCGAAGAGGAACTCGTTTTAATATCGGATCCCCGCAAAACCTCGATTGAAGAATTAATCGGTGAACCATTTTTATGTTTTAGAAAAGGATGCAAATACCGCGCCCGGCTGGAAAAATGGTATAATGACCGGAAAATCAAGCCGAAAAAAATTATGGAATTCGGTACACTGGAAACAATCCTGGAAAGTGTCTCAACCGGACTGGGCATTTCATTTGTACCGAAGTCCGCTGTCCGTCAGATGGAAAGAAACGGCAGTATCAAAACCTTTACCCTTCCGGATAAATACTGCAAAATTAAAACCGTTTTTATCAGAAGGGCGGATACCCGGCTGACTTCAACTATAGAAAAATTCATTGAAACGATTGAACAAAGCAAACAAACATCAGGTGACAAACAGGAGAAGTTCAATCATATCGTTTCCAATGCAACATAGTTAACTTCATTTTTAAATACAGGAATAAAAGCGCAGACTCCTTGGAGTCTGACGCTTTTTTATAAATCTGCCGTATTATTTTTTCGGATTTCAAGCATTAATGGATTGTTTCACACTAACCGGTTCACCATAACGTTCTTTTTCAATTTCTGTAAGCGACTTGCCTTGAGTATCAGGTGCCATTACAATTCCAATAATTGCATGAATGACTAAGAATCCAATCATTACAATACCTGCTACAATAAATCCTAACGTATCCATTAAAGTAGGAAGAATAAAGGACCAAATTGCAATACCTGTACGAACGATAAAGTACATGACCCCTTGTGCAGTTGCGCGGTAACGGGTCGGGAATAGCTCTGTTGTCCACACCGCATAAAATGCTTGTGCCCCGATCCCTGCCGCTGAACCCCAAAGCAATACAAATGTAATTAATATGGGCCAGGTCATTGGCATAAATGTCAATATAATCCATGCCAGAATTCCCATTACGGCCCCGATTGCAAAAATGAGTCTTCTGCTAACCTTATCCCCTAACTTCATAAAAATTAAGTATGTTGTTAATACGGTAAAGAACCATAATATTGCTTGCAAACTATTTGCCTGTGAGTTTGTTAGTCCGCCAACATTTTCATAAATATAAGGCATGAAATAACCCATTGCTCCTGCTGTTAAGTTCCAGAATAAATAAATGCCAATGAGAAGTGTTAATGCTTGCCGGTTAGGTTTCAGTTTAAATAATTCCTTCAAAATACTTCCTTGAACAACGCCTTTTGCCTCAGCTTTCTTCTCCCGTTCTTTTTGCTCTTCCCACAATTTCGACTCCGGCAAACCTCTTCGCAAATACCAAATGAAAAATGCCAGGACGAATAAATGCAAGAAAATGATTCTCGAACCCAGTAATCCTAATGGAGCGAGTAAAACTGCCAAAATGAATGTAACAGTTGGTCCGATTGACCAGGCTAACTGTGTTGCGCCCACACGATAAGCCCGTTTTTCCTTTGGAGATTCTTCGGACATATAAGTCCATGAAACCGGGACACCCGCACCTACTGCCATACCAATAATAATTGTACCGATCAGTAACATCAGGTAGTTGACAGAGACTGCAATTAATAAAGCCCCAAGCATGTAAATCATTAAATCATAGTTTAATACAATCTTTCGTCCATAACGGTCTGTTAAATAACCTCCGATCAATGCACCCAAAGCTGCACCTAAAGCATTTGCACTCAAAGCACTTAACAGCCCGACTTTTATACTATCCAAGTTTAAATAAGCTTGCCACATCGTTAGACTGCTTGCAGCTGCAATAATTGATCCGGCTTCAATATAGTTTGTCATTGCAACCGCCAATGTTCCCTTCCAACCGGTTACATTTTTAGCTGCAAATCTCTGTTTCTTACCCATATCGATCACCCCCGCAACTTTAATTAATCCAAATGAAAAACTTCTTTTAACTCTTTCGTAACAGGGCTTTTATCCGGATTGGTTTCCATAATCGGTTCCATATAAGCCCACCATTTTTTATTCACATCTGTTTCAGCCATTGCTTTCCACTTTTCTTCATCTTCAATCTCAACATAAGCAAAAAGTTGATTTGTTTCTTTATCTAAAAAAATCGAATAATTATGTGCACCATGATTTTTCAGTTCTTTTTCCATTTCAGGCCAAATATCTGTATGTCGTCTTTCATATTCCTCATGTTGATCCGGATAAACTTTCATGACAAAAGCTTTACGAATCATATTCCATCACTCCTTTGCCCACATCAATTATTTTTCTTTCTCCTCGAAAACTACATAATTGTAAGGGTTTACATTTATTGAAACCATGCTATATTTATAGATTTCAATCTTAAGGACGATTTCTAATGATTATTAGCCGAAGAGATTTTATAACTGTTGATCCAGGCTTTTCATTTCCTACCAAACCCACTTCCGACTATTCTTCTAAATAACCTTCTTTGGGTGTTACCCCAAAAGCTTCTGCCAAATCAGCCAATTGTTTATCAGTAATGGCTTGTAATATTTTTCCGCCAGTTGATTGAATAATATTGTAAATCTCAGCCGCTTTTTCTATCGTTTCGATTAGACCGAAAGCTTCATCAATCGTTGTACCTGATGCAAAAATCCCATGATGCGGCCATAAGACACTTGAAAACTCCTTTAATTTTTTACTTGTTACTTCACCTATTTCTGGATTTCCAGGGACCATCCATGGAATAATGCCTATTCCATCAGGAAACACAACAATCGATTCTGTTTGCATTTTCCATAATGTTCTCGTTAGTTCTTTTTCATCTAATGGGAATGTAAAGGTCATCGCAATCAAGTTCGTTGGATGGCAATGCATAATCACCCGCTGCTCCGGATTGACTTTTAAGCGGGCTGCATGGCCCATTAAATGAGTCGGGAATTCACTGGTGGGTTTGCCCCCGTCATTAAACCCCCACAAAATATCTGCACTTTTTCCATCATCGGTAATCCGGACTAAACCCGTATCCCGTTCCGGAAAGTCGATAATATTTTTAAAATATCGTCCAGTTCCGGTTACTAAAAAATACATCCCTGCCAATTCTTTCCCATCAAAGTCGATGGGAATCGTCCGTAGAATTTCATGAACATCTTCATAAGGGAAAATCTCATCTTTTGTCAGACGATAGCTGATGTTTCCGCCATTTCTCTCGTCCCACCCATGCTCATATAATCTGTGTGTAATTTTTACCAATTCTTTAACATAAGGTGAATCAATGAATTTGGACATGGGAAAAACGCTCCTTTAAATTCTAACTTCGCTGCTGTAATACATCCTTCTCATATTGTTGTACTACCGCCAGCCATTCTTCTTCCAAAGGCACATTTTGTTTCATACAATAGTAGTCCCATACCGCACCGAACGGGTATGTTTTTAAAGCTTCTGTAACAGCCAGCCGCTTTGTATAATCTCCGGCTAATTCTGCTTCTTTTAAATCTTCTATTGGTGCAAGCATCCCCATTAAAATCCCTTTTATCGTGCTTCTTGAACCAATAACCCAAGCTGCTATTCGATTAATCGTTGCATCGAAAAAGTCTAAACCGATGTTTACCTTATCCAGTTGGTTGTCCCGCACTAATGATTGGGTAATTCTCATCAAAGTTTCGTCTAAAATAACAACATGATCACTGTCCCAACGTACCGGACGGGAAACATGCAACATCAGACCTTTACCAAACGGTAAAAATGCCGAAAATTTATCGGAAGGATCCTCAGTTGGATGAAAATGACCAGCATCAACCGTCCATAGTTTTCCTCGTGTTAAAGCATAAGCCATGTAAAATTCGTTTGAACCAACTGTAAAAGATTCAACACCTGTACCGAATAACTTTCCTTCCAGCGCTTCAATGGTATATTTTTCGTCAATTTCCTCTTCCATGATTTCATCCAATGCTTCCATTAAACGTATACGGGGTGTAGCTTTATCAATTGGCTGATCTTTATATCCATCCGGTATCCAAAAATTGTTGACACTTTGCTGATCCAGTTCTTTACCAAAGTATTCCGCAATTTTACGACTTCGTTTTCCATGTTCAATCCAGAAGTCACGAATTTCTTTATCAGGGCTTGACAAGGTGAATCCATCAGCAGATTTTGGATGGGAAAAAAATGTTCCGTTAAAATCAAGACCTACACCTTCTTCTTTTGCCCAATCGACCCAAGTTGCAAAATGTCTTGGCTCCAGTTCGTTTAAGTCAACTTTTTCGTCAGTATCAGCATAAATAGCATGAAGCTGAATTTTGTGTTTCCCGGGGATCAGTGACAGGGCTTTGCTTAAGTCTTGTCTTAACTCATGTGCATTTCTTGCTTTTCCTAAATAATCACCTGTAACCGAGATCCCTCCTGTTAATTCTTGGTCCGGGAACAGAAAGCCATTAATGTCATCCCCTTGCCAACAATGGATGGACAACTTGATATTTTCAAGTTCTTCCAGTACTTGATCCGTATCCACACCAATTTTTTCATAACGTTCCTTAGCCAGTTCATATGCTTTCAGGATATCACTGCTCATTCTTTAACCTTCCCTTCTTCAGTTCAGCTGCTTTCAATAAAAGCTTTATATTGTTGGAGTACGCTCCTGTAAGAATGATTCTTATCCGGCTGATAACTTTTAATTTTAAAAGAGTTTCGGATTAGCTTTCTTCCTTCTTCTATATTTTGTACATCTCCATTTGTGATCATTTGAACAATTAAGTTTCCAATTGAAGTTGCTTCATCGGGACCTGCATAAACTGTTTTGTTCGATAATGTACTTGTTAATTGATTTAAGAAACCGACATTACTTCCGCCGCCAATGATGTTTACAGAATCTATTTTCTTGCCGGTGATCTCTTCCAGCTTTTCAATCTCGTTTGCATAGTACAAAGCCAAATTACAGTAAATGGCAGAAACAATTTCTCCTGTGGATTGCGGAACTTTTTGTCCAGTTTCTTTACAGTAATTTTGAATCTCTGCAATCATGTTTTCGGGATTCGTAAACCGGTGATCGTTCACATCTATAAACTGTTGGAATGGTTCTACTTGTTTTGCCAGTTGCGCCAATTCTGCAAACGAATATTTATTTTCCATCTCTCGTCTCACACACTGAACCATCCACAATCCCATAATATTTTTTAAAAAACGGTAAGTACCGTATGCGCCCCATTCATTTGTGTAGTTTTCTTGAAAAGCATGCTTTCCCTTTTTTGGCTCAGATAACTCCGTTCCTAACAATGACCAGGTTCCCGAGCTGATAAATGCCCAATGATCACCGATTGCCGGCGCCCCGACTACTGCAGATGCTGTATCATGAGTTGCGACCGTTATTACTTCGCAATCGGGCAGATCATATTGTTCGTGCCATTCTTTTTTCAGCCTTCCTAAAACCGTTCCGGCTGTTACCAGCGGGGGAAAATGATCTTCGTGTATGTGAACTGCACTTAACAGTTCCTGATCAAATGTTTTTTGCTCAACATTTAACATTTGGGTAGTTGAGGCATTTGTCTCTTCCGTTACCGCCTTGCCTGTTAAAACAAATCCGACATAATCTGGTATAAGCATAATTTTATGGGCTTTTTGCAAGTCTTTCCGGTTTTCCCGGTAAATTTGATATAATGTATTAAACTGTAAAAATTGTATACCTGTTTTTTTGTAAATTTTTTCTTTCGGAATGATCTTCGTAAACTCTTCAATGGCACCGTCCGTCCGATGATCCCTGTAACTGATTGGATTTTTTATTTTTTTCCCTGTTTTATCGACCAAAACATAATCGACAGCCCATGTATCTATGCCGAGTTTAGCCTTTGTTATCCCGAGTTGCTTTGCTTTTTCCAAACCAATAAAGATTTCTTTTATCAGATAATCCATATCCCAGCAATCATGGCCGTTCTCTTTTATAAAACCGTTTTCAAAACGATGAATTTCTTTCAGTTGTAATATCCCATTGGTCATACTTCCGGCAATCAACCGTCCGCTTGAGGCACCGATATCTATGGCTAAATATGTTTCCATTTCACCACTCCCTTCTAAAAAGATCTGTCTGGTATAAAATTGACAATTCCGCTTGTTGTCATTTTTGTAACTCCTCTCAATAAACATTTAATAATATTATCTGTTATAGTACAATGACAAAAAAAAAGAAGATTCGTATCAAATTTACAGATGGTGATCCCCGATGGATGCAAATGTAATGAAAATATTGAAGGCGTATACACCCCAAGAAGAAATCCATCTCAAAGAAAATAAATTTGTCGATAATATTTCTGACAAAGATAAAGAAATTGGAACCGATTCTTTTAAAATCTTAAATACTCTTTTTTACAATAACAAAGATATTTTTATTTCAAAGCATAATCGTTTTGCCGATTATCCGTTACATTCCCATCAATTTGTGGAAATTAATTATGTAATATCAGGGAAGTGCACCCAGACCGTTGAAGGCGAAACAGTCACACTGTACGCGGGTGACATTATCCTTTTAGACATTGGCTGCCATCACGAAATTAAAGCATTATCTGAGGATGACATTATTGTTAACATCATTTTTGGTGACCGTTCAATTAATATTCAATGGTTATATGAAATGAAAGTGAGTGACAATATTATTTTTGAGTTTTTATCAAATATTTTCAGCGGTATTCACAATAAACAAAAATACATTATATATAGGAATAACAATTCAGCGATCACAAGTACATTGAACCGGATTGTTGAAGAGTATTATTTACAAAAGCCTTATGCCCATACGATCATTAAAAATCTTTTAAACATTTTATTTACAGAACTTATCCGCAACTATAATATAAAAAGCAATCAGAAAATCACCCCTCACCAGTCTTTAATCATTGATATATTAGAGGATATCGAAAAAAATTATAAGGATATAAAACTCGGAGATGTCGCAAAGAAATACGGTTATAATAAAAATTACTTAAGTAACTTAATTAAAAAAGAAACAACATATACATTCAGTGAGCTGGTTATGAAGCAAAGATTAATTAAAGCCAGAACGCTGATTACCTCAACTTCTATGCCGATCAGTGAAATCGCACGGAAAGTCGGCTTTTCAAACAAGTACTTCTTTTATGAGAAATATAAAAAGTATCACAATACATTACCCGGTGAAGACCGCGAAAATGAAAGCTTAAAGAAAAACTGATTGTTATATTTATAACGGTCTGCCGTACCTTTTGTTTTGATTAGCCGCACGAAAGCACTGTATAAACTCATCCCGTTAACGTGTAAACTTTTCTATGCCCCCTGTTATAATACAGTTCTATTATCATCATTAATCCGGTACAAGGAATCAACAGAATTAACCCTCCTTCTTCCCTTTCCTTTGTCATTTTCAATAATAAAATGGTGACCTGCAGATCACCATTTTTTTAGATTAATTAGGCAATACGATCCAGGATATTGGTCTCTTTATGCTTTTTATTCCATACAAAAAAGCAAAAAAAAAGAGAGTTGTTTGAATCAGAATCTTATAGCAAATTTAATATTTTATCTTTTCCCCTTCATAAATCATAAAACTGCAATATAAATGGAACGCTGTCTGCTTATCATCAATATCCAAATGAAAAATTTCTTTCATTCTATTTAACCGGTACGTTAATGTGTTCCGATGGATGGATAGTTCTATCATTGTCTGTTTTTTGTCAAAGATGTTCATAATATAAGATTTTAATGTAAGATAGTATTCCGTATCATATTTTGAATCGTATTCCCGGATCGTCTCCAATGTCGGATGAACAAAGGCGGGCCATTCTTCTGTCCGGGATATTTCCACAAAAATTTGTAAAGGTGCATAGTCGGAAAAAACAGCCGGGATCTTTCTTTCCTTTGCCTTTGCAATCACTGCTGTCAATAAAGCCTGTTTAAAATATATTTTTGTTTTTTCCAGGTTTGTAAATCCTCCGGACATACCGGTTTTAAATTCATGAGAATTAAGTACGTTTACGATTTCTTGTACAAGCGGATGCTTTTTTAACTCATCACCGTTTTGACTGATTCCCCCAATTAGCGTCACGATCGAATAATCATGCAAAACCGATACTACATTTTGATCCGGACGGGTAAATTCATTAACGATATAACTGGCAAAGGCTGTGTTAGCTGCATTATTTCCTACAGGTGTCACCAAAATGATATAGTTTCCCGGAACCCGTTGTTGCAGCCGTTCGGCGGCATGATGTTTCTCACGGAAAGAAGTATCCGGATCGAGCAAGTCCAGCAAACAGGCTGTTAAAGACAAAAATTGGCCGGAATACCGGTTTTCCTGTTTAACTAATTCAATCGTTAACATATCAATCATGATCTGGGTAATTTCCAAATCACCCTCCTGTAGAGGGCGGTCCTGCAAAAAAACAGCCACATGGCCGGCAATTTTTTGGTGGATGACCAACTCACCGAAAATCCGCGGTGAATCCTTTGCCGGTCCCCAATTTCCGTAAAACGGTTGATATGTTTCAGTTTGAGAATTTAAAAAAATCTTTTGATACTCCCGGATCACATTTGCCGGAAGCTCTTTTTCCTCCAACAACCGATCCCAGATATCGTTTCCGATCGGCTTTTTCGGTACTTGACAAATAAGCCGGTAATGTTCATCGGTTAACAACACCGGCCGCTCAAAAATCTCATGGGCAGCTTGAATAATCTGCTCCACTCCCCCGCCGATTACGGCTTTGTACAAACGCTGATACGCCTTCTGAATACGTTTTATTGCCATCCTCCCCACTCCTCTTCTTTGTCATTTTTCACAAACCGTAAGCTTTTTTTCTAGATAATTAACATGTTTATTTAAAGTAAAACACTTTATAATGTGAATATGTTAACAAATTTTTTAGTCAAAATCTACAAACGCTTTTTTGAAAGCTCTTTTACTCTGCTTAACAAAAAGGAGGAAGGAATTACATGAATTTTGAAGCTACGTTTACCCCGATGTATATCGGAAACATGCATGTAAAAAACCGGCTGGTCATGCCGGCAATGGATTCCCACATGGCTGAAGCCGATGGTTCCATCGGTGAAAACGCTATCCGCTATTACGGTTCAAGGGCAAAAGGCGGATTCGGCCTGATTATCGTTGAAATTGCCGCTGTCCAGCCATCCGGAATCGGAATGCCTCATGAAATTAATATTTATGAAGATTCTGCTATCCCCGGTCTGACAAAGCTGGCTGATGCGATCAAAAACAACGGAGCCCGGGCAATCATTCAATTACACCATGCAGGAAGGGAAACGGTATCCGCTTTGGCGGGACAACAACCTGTTGCACCATCCGCCGTTCCTTGTCCGGTTAACCGGGAAACTCCTCACGAGTTGACGACCGAGGAAGTATATCAATTAATCAGGGACTATATTTCCGCTGCTGTAAGAGCGAAAAAAGCCGGATTTGACGGTGTTGAAATCCATGCCGCACATGGTTATATGGGCGGACAATTTTTAAGCCCCCGTTCAAACAAACGGATCGATGAATTCGGCGGCGGCCTGGAAGGACGGACATTATTTTTAAAATTAATCGTGGAAGGCATTAAGAAAGAATGCGGACAAGCCTTTCCGGTTATTGTACGGATGAGCACAGATGAAAAACGAATCGGCGGAATCAGGTTAAATGAGGCTGTTCTTCAAGCTCAATTGCTGGAATCTTATGGTTATGATGCCATACACGTATCCGCCGGTTCATACGGTTCCTGGGATACCATTGTTCCTCCGCCTGATTTCGAACAAGGCTGGAACTTATCTGCTACCAAAATCATTAAAGATGCAGTCAATATTCCGGTCATCGCAGTCGGCAAATATTCCGATCCTTTTTTCATTAATGCGGCCATCGAACGGGAAGATACGGACTTTGTCGCATTGGGACGCCAGTCCATTGCGGATCCTGACTTTCCAAATAAAATGTTCTCCGGCCAATTAATGGAAATTACTCCTTGTGTTAGCTGTACACAAAGATGCATGATTTTTAACGATCCGGCCAACCTTATGGAAGGTGACTACGGGATCTCTTGTATGTATAATCCAATGAGTAACAACCGTAGGGATGTCCAGTTAACTCCGGCGGAAGAGCCGAAGAATGTTATGGTAATCGGTGCCGGTCCGGCAGGACTAATGTCGGCATGGATAGCGGCAAAACGGGGACACCGTGTTACATTATATGAAAAACAACCGAAATCGAAAGCCGGCGGCCAATTCTTGATCGCGGCTTATCCTCCGTTTAAACAAGACTTAACACGGGTCATCCGCCACTATCTGTATATGTGTGAAAAATACGGCGTCGAAATGGTATTCGAAACAGAAGTGGACGAAGAATTGATCGCAGCCAAAAAACCGGATGTGCTCATCGTTGCAACCGGCGCAACTCCATTAAAACCTGACATTCCTGGTGTGGACGGCGGGCGGATTAAACAGGCAAATGATGTGCTTTTAGGCGAACCAGTGGAAGGTAAAGTACTTGTCATCGGCGGCGGCCTTGTCGGTGTTGAAACGGCAGAATATTGCACAGATTATTGCGATCATGTCGCTCTTGTCGAGATGAAACCGGAAATCGCAACCGATTTATATTTGACAGTCCGGGACAGTCTGCTGCGCCGTTTTAAAGAAGAAGAAATCGAAGTCCATACGAATACAAAAGTACTTGAATTTACGGAAACCGGAATTGTATGCGAACAAAACGGAGAGCAGAAAACCCTGGACGGTTTTGACTCAATCATCCTTGCATTAGGTGCGGAATCTTTTAATCCATTTAAAAACCATAACGATCTGGCGCCGGAAGTATATACAATCGGAGACGCCAAAGAAGCGAGATCCGCTTTGGAAGCAATCTATGAAGCTTTCCGTGTGGCCCAGCGTATTTAAAGACATTCGGAAAATAAAG
>CALGYZ010000099.1 GCA_937934645.1 uncultured Bacillaceae bacterium
ATATACCCCTTTGTTTGACCGTGAAAATTTCTCCCATCCCCTTTGTTCGTAACAAGAGAAAGGCCTGGCGGATAACCCATCCGCCGGGCCTTTCTCATTTTTTAAAAAAGATTGCAGGAAAATATAACGGACAGGCTGGAAATTAAATTCCCGGACTGTCCGTTGTATTTTGGTTATATTTCCAAAATGTTCCTTTTGTTGTTTCAATCCGTTTTACAATCTGCTGAAGTGCCAGTTTTTTCAATTCCAATTCAATGTTGAAATGGGGCCGGTCGTATATAAACGCCAGATCTTCCGTTGAAACAATATTATGATAGCGGATAAAGGAAGCGAGCGGAGGCAGGGAGTGGCTGACCGGGAATTCACCCAAAACTTCCGTTAAGACATCAACGTAAATTTCATACGGATTTACTCCTGCCAGTTTGATCCCTGCTTCTTCTACGTTGTTATTAAAAAAAACAAGTGTCGGAGTTTCTGTCACTTCCATTTCCTTTGTAATTTTTAAATCACATTGAAAAGCGTAGAATGTCGATTTTGAATAAAGGTCTTTTAGAAACTCATCCACATCCAAGGATGCTTCTCTGGCACAATTTATTAACACATTAAGGGAAGTGATATCCTTTTCTCTTAAATAAAAATATTCCTGCAATTTTTTTAAAAAACGGATGCCCGCTTTTTTTCCCTGCAGTTCTGCGGCTTTTACGGCAATGGATGCGGTGTATGGAGACGATACTTTTATTTGTTTAAGCCCAGGCTGACTGCAGTCTACATATCTTGGGTGAACCATTGTCCGCTTTAACGTAACGTTGCGCTTTACTGTATTCAGACTTTTGAGTTTTCCGCACAAAACATATTTTAAGCGGAAATAGTGGCCGTATTCTATTTGTAACTTTTTTAAAATCGGATTCATTGCATAGCAGTCGGAACATAACGGATCAAAAAACAAATAAACCTCAAGCGGCCTGCTGTCACAGCATGCATAAGAATGCATGTCTGCTTCGCAACAATTTTTCTCAATCAATTGGCTCACCTTTTTCGTTATGATCTCCATCGTAAGTATTCACCATATGACGGGCTGTAATCACTAACCGGGCAAAAAATTCATCCCTGAGCGGGCCTGAAAAGCCGACTTCATCCATTGCCCTGGACATGCAATCCAGCCATGCATCCGCCCTTTTCGGGGTAATCGGAAAAGGAAGATGCCGCTTTCGCAGGCGTGGATGGCCGTGTTCCGATGTATATAAAGGAGGTCCGCCTAAAAATTGTGTTAGAAATTGCTTTTGTTTCCGGGCTGTTTCTGTTAAATCATCAGGGAAAATAGGTGCCAGCTCCGGATGTTGTTTTACCCGCCGGTAAAAAGCATCTACGATCCGGTGTAAAGTTTTTTCCCCGATTTGTTCAAACGGACTGATCTTTTTTTCCATTGCACGGATACTCCTTTACTACTTTGGCTTTTATTTTATCAATCGTCTTTGAAATTAACAAATAAATAGCTTTCCATCTGTGAATATAGGAAAAAATAGAAAATGTAAAAAAGATGGAAACAATAAGGGGGAAGAATCTCCTTCCCCCTTGGTAAACGTATTTGTTTATTAAACATATACGTCTTTTAAAATTTTCGCCACGTATTTTCTCGTTTCCTTAAAGGGCGGGATTCCGTTATATTTTTTCACGTTGCCCGGCCCTGCATTATACGCGGCAAGAGCAAGTTCCAGGGACCCGAACTGATCAAGCATTTTCCGCAAATATTTTGCTCCCGCCATGATATTTTCCCGTGGATCAAAAATATTTTTTACCCCGAGACTTTTCGCCGTCTGCGGCATTAATTGCATCAGCCCGCGGGCACCGCTGGAACTCACGGCTTTGGCATTAAAGTTTGACTCATGTTTGATCACAGAATGCAACAACGCTACGGGCAGACGGTATTTTTCTGCCGCTTCTTTGATAATGTCATGAATTTTGCCGCCGGAGTTTTTTATTTTTTGATTGTTAATGTTCAATAACGGTTGTGCCAAATATGCTGTCTGCGGACTTTCTGTTAGGCTCGATCTTGTTCCGCGGATTTTCCGGTTTGTATCCCGGGCGTCCAATTGTTCTTTTTGGGACAGCAAGTATGTCTCCAGTAAGGCCGGAAAGACAGCCGGGCCCGGCCTTGTTTTCCGGTTATTTACGTCCATTTGTCTTATAGCCTGGATTTCCATTAATAAACGTATTTGTTCAGCTTTCATCATAAACGACCTCTTTTATGATCATTGATCATTTTCAATTTTTCCCGGTAAAATCTTTGAATTTTATTCCATGTTTTTCTTTTTGGAATTTGGAAACGGTTCAGTAATTCCAGGAATTCCTTTTCACCGGAAACCGGGTCTTTTACCTCATATTCTACCTCATAATCCGTTTTATTTAAATAATGACTTTTATCCAGGACGAGCAAACCGCCTTTATACGCTCGTTCTGCGCGCCATGTTGTTAAAGATCCGAAATAGACGACTTCCCCGGGGCGGATATTCATCCGTTTTAATCGTTCTTCCACCTTTCCCTGCGGAAAGATCTTTTTATTTAACAAAAGTTCGTATTCATTTTCTGTTAGCAAATCAGTTGTTTCCAAAAGACCGATCCGTTCCGGTTCTTTTAATGTCAGCTCCAAATTTCCTTCTTTTTTGCGGACTCTTAATGCACAGCCGCGTTCTTTTAATGAAAAATCAGGCGTATCAAAGTATTCGTTTTTCTGAACAAAAAAATCAGATTTTGACAATGAAAAATAATCTCTTAGCTTGTGAAATTCTTCTTCCGTCAACAAATTTTTGTATTCAATTTCAATTTTTGAAGTCATCATGTTTCACTCCTGTTATAATTTCGGGTATAATTCTAAAGTCGATTACAAAACCTGCCTCCCTATATGGTAAAATAATAACAGAAAAAATATTTTTAGATAAAATCAATAGATTGTTCAAGAATGTTTTCATTGAATAAAAAATATGATTAATTTGTTAACCGGTGTTCACAGATTTTCGGTGTTATTTTTGAGGGGTGAAGTTTAGTGAACTGGGATGCATTTCTGGAACCTTACAGACAGGCGGTGGAGGAATTAAAAGTAAAACTGCGGGCCATTCGCCGTCAATTTGAACTGGAAAATACCCACTCTTCCATAGAGTTTGTCACGGGACGTGTGAAACCGGTACCGAGCATCCTTGATAAAGCAAAGCAAAAAAATATTCCGATGGATCAATTGCATACGATTTACGATATCGCAGGAATACGCATTATGTGCCAGTTTGTCGATGATATTAAAAAAGTGGTAGAACTTTTAAGAATGAGAAATGACTTTGAGATTGTCGAGGAAAAAGATTACATATCCCATAAAAAGAAAAGCGGTTACCGGTCCTACCATGTCATTATCAGATATCCAGTCCAGACGATACACGGGGAGAAAAAGGTATTGTGTGAAATCCAAATCCGGACCCTTGCCATGAATTTTTGGGCAACGATCGAGCATTCTTTAAATTATAAATATAAAGGCCAGTTTCCGGAAGATATCCAGTTTCGCCTGCAACGGGCGGCGGAAGCAGCATTTTTACTCGATGAAGAAATGTCCGAAATCCGGGAAGAAATCCGGGAAGCCCAAATGCTATTTTCCAGTAAAAAAGAGAAATAGCTTCATGATTTTCCGGTGGATGATGAACAGCAGGTTTGATGTCCATTAATAACATGTCTCTCGTTGCATGTGTGGAAATCAGGGGGGATTCGATGAAGTTTACGACTGTGTCCAAAGGTGATCAAAAATCCAACGAGATTGCAGAGAAAGTACGCCGGTATTTAACGGACTTTGATTTGGTCTATGATGAGAAAAAGCCGGATATTATTATCTCCGTGGGCGGGGACGGAACACTTCTTTCCGCTTTTCAACGGTACCAGGGTCTTCTGGATCACGTTGCTTTTGTCGGCATCCATACCGGACATCTTGGTTTTTATGCCGACTGGATGCCGGATGAAGTGGAGAAGCTAGTCATTGCCATTGCAAAAACTGAATGCAAAATTGTGGAATACCCATTATTGGAAGTGATCATTTATTACAATGAAAGAAAAAAGGAAGAGCGTTATCTGGCGTTAAATGAGGCGACAATCAAGAGTGTTAACGGTACTTTTGTCATTGACGTGGAAATTAAAGGCGAATTGTTCGAAAGATTCAGAGGAGACGGCTTGTGTGTGTCAACTCCATCCGGAAGTACCGCCTATAATAAAGCGCTCGGTGGCGCCATTATTCACCCGTCCCTGGAATCGATCCAAATCTCTGAAATGGCATCGATTAACAACCGGGTATTCCGTACGATCGGATCACCGCTTGTGCTGCCGAGGCACCACAAATGCATTTTCCGTCCGGTAACCCATAAAGATTTTTTAATTACAGTTGATCATTTGTCCTTCATCCAGAAAGATATTAAAGAGATTGAGTTTAAAGTGGCAGATAAAAAAATCCGCTTTGCCCGATATAAACCGTTTCCATTCTGGTCTCGGGTGCGGGCATCGTTTATTGCTGAATAAATGCAAAACTCAGGCCCTGTCATTCCGATCCTTTACATTAAGCACAGGGTCTGCTCTACTTTTAACAGTAATGAAGGGGCAGTGAAAAGTATGAACCGGCGTTTTACGCTTCAATGGGAGATTACAAAAAATGATGACGGAAAACTGTTGAAGCAATTTTTGCAGGAACAAAACATATCTAAAACTGCATTAACCGATATAAAATTCCGGGGCGGAGCGCTATTGGTGAACGGACAGCATGTCACGGTAAGGCATAAATTGCAGGCCGGTCAAACGTTGACCGTTATTTTTCCGGAAGAAACGCCGGCTCCCGGATTAAAGGGCGAACCGGTTCCTTTGCAGATTGTTTTTGAAGATGAAGTTCTGCTGGTCATTAACAAACCGCCGTTTGTGAGCACGATTCCGTCAAGGGAACACCCAACGGGCAGTTTAGCGAACGGTCTCGTACATTATTACAAAAATATCGGAATTTGCTCATCTCCTCACATAGTAACACGGCTCGACAGGAATACATCAGGTCTTGTATTAGTAGCAAAATACCGTCATATTCATCACTTATTCAGCCTCCAACAACAAAAAAATAAAATATACCGGGAATATGAGGCTTTTGTAGAAGGAAATCTGAAAAAAGCAGAAGGAACGATTGAAGCGCCGATCGCCCGTAAAGAAAACAGCATTATTGAACGAACGGTCTGCGAAAACGGTCAATATGCCTGTACGCACTATAAAAAAATAGCTTCTTATCCCGGCTTTACCCATGTTTTATTGCATTTGGAAACAGGCAGGACACACCAGATCCGGGTGCATATGGCGCATATCGGACATCCGCTCGTCGGCGATGATTTGTACGGGGGCAGTACGAAACTTATCGGACGGCAGGCTCTGCATTGTAGACGGCTGAAGTTCTGGCATCCGGCGAACGGTGAATGCATGGAGTTTACTCTTCCTTTGCCGGAGGATATGAAAAGCTTGATCTATAAAACGGACCAGACAAGTGCCAGCCATGACGGGAAAGGATGAGATAGGATTGAATTTATTCACTGAGAAGTTGAAGGAAGTTTCACAATCTGTTCTTCCAATTGTCTTGATCGTATTCATTTTACATTTCACCATATCCCCTCTGGAAACAAATATTTTGATCCGCTTTTTCATCGGAGCGCTGTTGATCGTTACCGGTTTAACGATTTTTTTGGCCGGTGTAGACATTACCATCACCCCGATCGGAAGATTAATGGGAAAAACAATGATCCAATCCAAAAAAATCATTGTCGTGGTAATTGCCGGCATATTGCTTGGATTTATCATTTCCGCTGCAGAACCGGTCATTCATGTTTTTTCCGGCCAGGTTGATCTTGTGTCATCAGGACAGATTCCAAAAGGCGTCCTCGTGATTGTCATTTCTCTCGGAGTCGGATTGCTGATGGCTGCGGGACTGATCCGGATTTTATTTAATATCTCTCTATACAAGATGTTAATGGTCATATATTTATGTATTTTTGTCCTGGCTTTTGCTTCTTCTCCCGAATTTTTAGCGATTTCCTTCGATGCGGCAGGAGCGATCACCGGCGCATTAACGGTCCCGTTTATTCTAGCCCTCGCTTATGGCGTCTCCATGATGAAGAAAGACAGTAAAAGTTCCGAAGAAGACAGTTTCGGATTAGTCGGTATTACCGCCACCGGAGCAATCACCGCCGTAATGCTGATGCATTTGTTTACCGGAACCGGACAAATTTCCGGAAGTCTGGAACAACAAGCCTGGGGTTCTGTTTCGATCATAGAGCCTTTTTGGACAAGTTTCCTTGCAAATGTTCAGGATATAACAATTGCTTTGACCCCCTTTGTATTGATCTTCATTGTTTTTCAAAAACTTTCTTTTAAAATGGCAAAAAAAGCCGTAAGAAAAATGATGATGGGATTCTTATATACGTTTACCGGTCTGATCCTGTTTTTAACCGGGGTGAATGCCGGCTTTATGGAAGCAGGAAGCACAATGGGGTACAGCATCGCTTCCATCGATAACAAAATCATTCTTCTCATTGTGGCTTTTATTCTTGGGTTTGTGACGATTCTGGCCGAACCGCTTGTGTATGTCTTGAACAAGCAGATTGAAGAAGTAACGAGCGGATATGTTAAAGGAAAACTGGTTACGTTTTCGCTTGCCGCCGGTGTCGGGATCGCTGTTTTTCTCTCGATTGTCAGAATTTTAGTTCCTGAATTACAGTTGTGGCATATACTTCTGCCTGGATATGTGATTTCTTTAACAATGATGTATTTTGTACCAAAACTTTTTACCGGTATGGCATTTGATTCCGGCTGTGTTGCATCTGGTCCGATGTCAGCAACCTTCATGCTGGCATTTGTCCAGGGAGCAGCGGAAGCGATTGACGGCGCCGATGTGATTGCTGACGGTTTCGGGATGCTCGCCATTGTCGTCCTGACACCGGTGATTGCCATACAATCCCTCGGTCTTGTCTTTAAAGTAAAGGCAAAAAAAGGAGGCCTCAAAAACAGTGGTGAATAAACCGGAAGAATCCGTTTTGGAATTGGGTGTAGCCGTTGTAAATTACGGTTCTGGAAGCAAAGTGCTGCATATGGCAAAAAAAAGCGGAATTCCCGGCGGAACGATCTTTTTCGGAAGAGGAACTGCGGAGAGCAAAATTCTTGAGTTTTTAGGCATATCCGATATCCGGAAAGAAGTCGTGTTAATGGGAGCGGATGCAGATCCGTTGAGCCGGACAGTGAAAAAACTTGATGAAAAGTTTCATTTTGCCAAAAAAAATCATGGTATTGTTTTTGCTGTTCCAGTGCATGAAGTGATCGGAACACAGCATTTAAAAAGCAAATCCGGCAGGGAAAAAAGAGGTGATGGAGCCATGTATCAGGCGATAACCATTATTGTGGAAAGAGGAAAAGCCGAAGATGTCATGGAAGCCGCAAAAGGAGCCGGTTCAAAAGGCGGAACCATTATCAATGCCAGAGGATCAGGTGTTCATGAAACCCAAAAAATTTTTAAAATGGAAATTGAACCGGAACGAGAAATTGTGTTGATTTTGGCGAAGGAAGAATGTACGGACAACATCGTGCAGGCGGTGAAAGAAAAGCTCGATATCGAAAAGCCGGGGAATGGCATTATTTTTATTCAGGATGTCAGCCGTGCTTACGGTTTATACGAATAACTGGCTTGCATGAAACCGGGAAAAATAGTATCAAGTGTGGATGCGCCGGCTTTTCAGTGGAAGGTGGTAAATTTTTCCGGCACAAACTCCATGGAGGAACCGACCTGGATGACTTCCATTTCGGGATAACGCAAAGCGGTTAGCTTTCCGCCGAAAACACAACCGGTGTCAATATTATACGTGTTATTGATAGATCTGACATCACGGACAGGAGTGTGGCTGTATACAATGGTTGCTTTACCGGAATAATTTTTGGCCCAATCTCGCCGGACCGGACGCCCGTCCGGGAGTTTTTCACCGGTAATATCCCCGTAAAGGACAAATTTTTTTACTTGCTGATTCTTTTTTCCGATATAGTCCTCACGGATCCCTGCATGGGCAACAATTAAGTTTCCGCGGTCTAGCTCGAGATATAAAGGAGCTTGTTCATATAATTCCATAAATTTTTTTCGGATGGTCTGCTTTTTGTTTTCCGACAAACGCTCATACTCTGTGACCGTTGTCTCCAGTCCGTGGGTGACTTGGACCTTGTTGCCGAGAAAATAACGGTACAATTTATTACAATGATTGCCGGGGGTATAATAGGCGAGCCCGTCTTTATACAAAGAATGGACAAGTTCGATGACTTTTAATGATGCCGGTCCCCGGTCTGTTATATCACCTAAAAAGACCAGCTTTCTGCCGGCCGGATGCATCCACATTTTATTTTTTTGTTCATATCTTAATTTTTTCAACAGTTTGACCAATTCATCATAACAACCGTGTACATCGCCGATAATATCCAGTTTCATCCGCATATCTCTCCTGTATATAAAAATGGCCGGGTTAAATTTCCCGGTCGAAAAGGCAAAACTTCTGTCAAGGGGTATTATACCATTTGCAAAATTATTTAGTCATAAAACTGCTCTTTTGTTTTTTCCGGAACCGATGGAAAGAGAAAGACCCATTTTTACTTTTCATGAAAAAGAAAATATTGTACTATTAGTAGGAGGTATTAATAACATGTATTAATTTTTGATGCAGGAGGAAAATGGAATGGTTTTGTCATTGGAAGGAAAAACATTTGTTGTTATGGGTGTAGCCAACAAACGCAGTATCGGATGGGGAATTGCCCGTTCACTGGACCGCGCGGGAGCACGTTTAATTTTAACGTATAACCAGGAGCGGATGTTAAGAAACCTGGAATCCTTGATTGAGGATCTGGAAGGAGAAAAGCCGCTGCTGTTACAATGTGATGTGAGCAAAGACGAGGAAATTGTCCGCTGCTTCCGGGAAATTAAAGAACAAGCCGGTGTGATTCACGGGGTTGCTCACTGTATTGCCTTTGCCAACCGGGGAGATTTGGACGGGGAATATGTGGAAACATCCCGGGAAGGCTTTCTGCTTGCCCATGATATCAGTTCTTATTCACTAACAGCTATTGCCCGCGAAGCAAGGCCTTTAATGACGGAAGGTGGAAGTATCGTCACCTTAACCTATCTCGGCGGAGAACGGGTTGTGAAAAATTATAATATCATGGGTGTGGCCAAAGCTTCTTTGGAAGCCTCGGTCAAATATTTAGCCAATGACTTGGGCAAGGACGGCATCCGGGTTAATGCCATTTCCGCCGGACCGATCCGTACGTTATCCGCCAAGGGAATCCGTGACTTTAATTCAGCGTTAAATATTGTTGAAGAACGGGCACCATTGAGAAAGCTCGTCACCCAGGAAGAGGTCGGGGATACGGCGTTATTTTTATTCAGTGATTTGTCAAGAGGAATTACGGGAGAAACCATTCATGTCGATTCCGGATTTCATATTGTTTCCATTTAAACAGAAGGACCGGTTGATCCGGTCCTTTCTTTTTTTTGGAAAATCAATCATTCGCGGACTTCTGGGGCATAAGTGGCAAGCTCTGAAAAGAACATTCACTTTCCCTTCGCATACATTATTTTAGACAGAATATATATGGAAGGGGAACGGAGATGAAACATGTTAAAAAGAAAAAGAAGTGGAGGCCGGTATTGTTTATCCAACAGCCGGATTTCGGCATGGAAATGATGGAAGTTCAATGTGAATACCGTTTTTCCGTTGACAGCGGTGAAGAGGATCAGGAAAATCAAACATCCTCCGGAGAAGATCATATTGGCATTGACGGTAACAGAGAAACTGAACTTTCTGCTTCAGCCGGCGATGACTTAACGGAGAATAACGAAGCACCTGCGGAACAAGAAAGTGATGGCGGAGAGGAAGCGGAAACAGAGGAAAATCCGGATCAACAATCGGAACATCCGCAGGAGTCCGGAAACGATGAAGCGGAAACCGGGGAAAAAAATAAAGAACCGGATCATGGAGAACTTGAAGAAGAACAAACGAAAGCAGAAGAAAATCCAAACCCGAAGGAAAAAAAGCAAAAAAAAGATGAGATCGAGAAACTGATCCGTCGGCTTGCCCTGTATCCGAATGTACTCATCCGCCCGCTTTGTGAGGCAACAATTAACGGAGAAAAAGCGGAGATACAAATTTTAAGCAAAAGAGGGGATAAAATCCGGATCCGGAGAGACAGGAAGATTGAGACGGTACACATTGATGAGATCGAGTCATTAACGGTGAAAAATGAATTAAGGTAAACAATATTTTTTTAAAAAAGTTGCTGCAGGTACACTTTTCATCGGGTGCCTGCAGCAACTTTTTTCAAGGGATGGTGCTTCTGTTTACTGCCTTAAAAAAAAACAAAAGTAGTACAGACCGGATGGGTCTATACTACAAAGATCCATTAAAGAGCGACAATATCTGCTGTTCTCGGCATTCTGAAGCCGGTCGGGGTTGTGGCCGGATGGCAATGGACACCGCAGAAGCAGTTCAGATCAACCGTGATGCAAACGCCGGTATGACTGTAACCGTGTCCGCCGCCCGGAAAATCAGGATCAGCTGTCAGCATGCGCAGCAATACTTGTCTTTTATAATCATCTGTTACCGCCGCAGGGTTTGAACCGCCCGAAGGAATGAGTGCCTCAGGTGAAATCGGCTGTAAAAGTTCGAGTACCGCACAGCAAGTTTCTGGATCCACGTCAACAACTCGGAAGGCAATTGATTCAAAAGCCAATAAATCATTCGGGTTGTTCGGGTTTCTTCTTACTCCTGCTCCGATAAAGAAACTGCAGCCGTCTTTGCAAATGAGGGAAACCGGGATGGTTGTCGGACGGTTGCCGGCCATATCTCCGCAAAGTTCGCTGAGGGATGTGGCACAACCGCTGGCACATTGACCTGTATAGTTGTTTACTTTTTCTTGTTCTTCAACGATATCAAGCAATATATCACAAACGCAATTGTTGAACTTGTCATGGTTGCAACCCATAATTTTTCCTCCTTGTCAGAAATTCGTGTTCACTTACAGACTATGAAAGAAGGCGGTTAACGGTATCCGTTAAACGCCCATTTTTAGATTTTTTCATTATGTGGATAAGCCCGCATTTATATATTGAAAAGAAAGGGGGATTGAATAATGATCAGCGTCTGGGAGTTTATTTTGTTAGGTCTTGCGGCATTCCGGATCACGCGCTTGATTGTATTTGACAAAATTACGGAATTTTTGCGTGCTCCCTTTTTCCGGGAAGTTGAGGAGACCGGGCCGGAAGGAAAAAAGACAGTTTACCTTGTACCGTATGAAAAAGGAATAAGAAAATGGGCCGGTGAGTTGCTTGATTGCTATTGGTGTACCGGGATATGGATTAGCATCGGTCTCGTAATGTTTTACCATTTTTTTCCGGAACCTACATTTTGGTTTGTTCTAGTATTTGCGGTTGCCGCCATTGCCGCAATTATTGAAACTGTAATCAGCTATATTCTCGATTAACGATGAACAAAATTTTTCCTTTGTTCGTAAACTGATAGAAAAGTTGAAATGGGGGAAACAAATGCGTAAACGCAGGGAAAAATCACCGGAAGTGAAAAAAGGAGAGACGAGAAGAAAAAGAAGATGCAGGTGTCTTGGAAGAAGAAGAGAAAGAAGCCGGAAATAAAGAAAAACAGGCCGGTCCGGTATAATTATTTTCCGGAATTCCCGTTTTATGTGCATCAACCTATACAATCCCCTGTGCGAAAACATATATAAATATAGATTGATTTTTGATTATTCTCTAAGGGGGATTGACATGTTACACATATTGCATTACCATTATCAAAATCAAATTCCATTATTTACTGTATATGTCTTGCCTACAGATGGTGCGGATGTAATCCAGTTGGATAATGTTACAATTATTGATCTCAGCCATGGGTCTGTTACGTTCCGCGGGCCTGGTTCACCCGGACCGGATATCATTACAGTTAATCTTGACAAAATTGTCGCAATTGAACATGAGGCTATTCCCGAGCTTGAAATTGAATAATTGTTTTATTGTTGCAGGGTCCCGTTCCGGGGCTCTTTTTTATGGAAAGGAGGATGAAGGTGAATATTTTATTTATTACCCGGGATTTTTCCTCCAGAATTGAAAAAAGCAGCCTTTATTTATTAGAAGAACTGAAGAAACATGCGAATGTCGTGACGGATTATGACGGGGGAAATATCCGGGATATTTTGAAAAGAACAAATTTCCGTCCGGATTTTATTTTGCTGAATGATTTAAAACCGGATTACAGTCCGTTTGTATACGGTCTTAACGACTTTCCGGTTCCTACCGGCGCCATTATGCACGATTTGATGTACCGGCCCCATTACCGGAAGCGGTATTACCGGGAGCAGAATATCCGGCACATTTTTACCATTTACCGGGATGCGGCATATGCTCTTATGCCTGAATTGAAAGACAGGTTGATTTGGCTGCCCCATCATGTACCGACGCATATTTTTAAAGATTATAAACATAAGAAAACGATTCCTGTGCTGATGATGGGAGCGATTTTTCCCCAATTATATCCGGCAAGGACAAAGTTTTTTGAACTGTTGAAGGATTATTCGGGTTTTGTTTATCATCCTCATCCAGGTTACCGGGATATTAAGCAAAAGGTGCGGGTGGTGTATGCTGGAAAAAAATACGCCGAAGAAATTAACCGTGCCCGTATTTTTGTTACGTGTGATTCGAAAGACCATTTGCCTGTATTGAAGTATTTTGAGGTGCCCGCATGCCGCACGCTCCTGCTTGCGACCACATCGAAGGAACTGGAGGATCTCGGGTTTATTGACGGAAAAACGTTTGTCAGTGTAAATGAACATAATCTTATAGAAAAAATTCACTATTATTTGAGGAATGGAAAAGAGAGGAAAAAAATAGCGGATGCCGGATGGCGGATGGTCAGACAACGTCATTCAACCGCAAAACGGACGAAAGAACTGTTGAAATATATCCGGGATGCTGTCGTCGGAAAGCCCGTTGGAAAATAGTCTCTTATACTAGTCCGTTACTGAAAAAAACGAATAGTATATGGATAGAAGCCAGAGTCAGAACAGGGTGTGTTAGATGAAAATCATGACGATTTTAGGTACGAGACCGGAAATTATTCGCCTGAGTTTAATTATAAAAAAACTCGACCGGTTGTGTGAAAATCATGTACTCGTTCATACCGGACAAAATTATATCCCTTCATTGAGCGATATTTTTTTTAAAGAGCTGGAGATCCGCAGGCCGGATTATCACATCCGGCAGAAAAATAACAGTTTGGGTGCGCAATTGGGAACGATGTTTCAAGAGCTGGAAAAGATTGTTCTGAAGGAAAAACCGGATCAGGCTTTAATTTTAGGGGATACGAACAGCGCATTATCCGCCATCCTGCTCGAACGGATGGGAGTGGCGGTAACCCATATGGAAGCAGGAAACCGTTGTTTTGATTTGAATGTACCTGAAGAAAAAAACCGCCGGATTGTTGACCACGTTTCGAGCTTTAATATGCCGTATACCCCAAATTCGCGAGAAAATTTGCTCCGGGAAGGCATACCGGTCAACCGGATTGTCATTTCCGGTAATCCGATCTATGAAGTTTTACAATATTACGAGTCAAAAATTTCCCAAAGCAAAATATTGCAGAAATTGCAGCTGAAAAAAAAGCAATATTTTCTTGTCACGATTCACAGAGCAGAGAACGTCGATTCGGAAAAAAATTTACGGGAAATTCTTAAAGGATTGAATTTAGTGGCCGGTGCATTTAATAAGCGGATGATTTGCAGTATCCACCCCCGCACGAAATCGAAACTGGACCGCCTCCGTCCGCTAGAACTTCATCCGTTGATCGAATTTCACGAGCCGTTTGGATTTTTAGATTTCATCCGTCTCCAAAAATATGCATTTTGCGTATTAACGGACAGCGGTACAGTCCAGGAAGAAAGTTGTATTTTCCGGGTCCCTGCAGTGACCGTCCGGAATACGACAGAACGTCCGGAAACTGTCCAATGCGGAAGCAATATCGTGTCCGGTATATCTGCATCCGGAATTTTAAGTGCCGTACGGGTCATGGTAGAACATCAACCGGATTGGCCCTTGCCTGCAGGATATGGAGATCCGCATGTTTCCGAAAAGGTCGTAAAATTTTTACTGGGAGGTAAAGGTGTTGTTTGACGGAAAGGTAATCCTGATTACCGGTGCAACCGGTTCATGGGGACATGAACTGGTCCGGCAGTTATTGAAAAAAAAGCCGGAAAAAATTATCGTATTTTCCCGGAACGAAGCAAGTCAGGTGGCAATGGAAAGAAAATTCAATGATGGGCGGCTGCGTTTTATTATCGGGGATATCCGCGAGAAGGAAAGCATCATGCGGGCTTCAGAATCCGCGGATCTAATTTTTCATTTAGCTGCACTGAAACATGTACCGGTGTGTGAAGACCAGCCGCTGGAAGCATTAAAGACCAATGTGCTTGGCACCCAGCACGTCATTGAAGCCGCCATCGACAATCATGTGGAGAAAGTGGTTTATATTTCAACGGATAAAGCGGCGAATCCGGCAAACTTTTATGGATTGACGAAAGCAATGGGGGAACAGTTAATTACCCATGCAAACACATTAACAAACTGTACAAAGTTTGTCACCATCCGGGGCGGGAATGTTCTCGGGACGAGCGGAAGCGTTATCCATGTGTTTAAACAGCAAATAGAAACTGACGGAAAAGTCATGATTACCGACAAAAATATGACGCGTTTTTTCTTGACGATTGAAGAAGCGATTCAGCTGTTGCTCAAAGCAACTGAATGCAGTATAGGCGGAGAAATTTTTGTCATGAAAATGCCCGCATGCCGAATTATGGATTTAGCGGAAACGTTAATAGAACACTCAGGAAAAAAAGAAATTGAAATCGTTGAACGCGGTATTCGTCCGGGGGAAAAAGTACATGAAATATTGTTTTCAGAATATGAAAGTCAAAATACTGTTATTTATGATGAAGATTATTATGTGATATTGCCAACAAAAAACATGTCGAAATTGAGAAAAAAATATGCCGGTTATCCGCCGGTTCCAAAAAAAAGTTACAGTTCGGATGAAAATGTCATAACCAAGGAAGAAATCAGGAAGTTATTGAAAAAAGGAGGATTTCTTCCATGAATCTTCTTGTACTCGGGGGGCGTGGAATGGCCGGTCATATGATTGCCGAATATTTTCGCAATCAAACGGATTATACGGTTAAGTATACGACCCGGAACAAACATGACGGTGAATATTTTGATGCCATGCAGCCGGAATCAATAAATGAAATCATAGAGCGGAACCGCCCGGACTATGTCATCAATGCAATCGGTATTCTGAACGAACACGCAGAAAAAAACAAAATGGAAGCAATTATGGTCAACAGTTTTCTTCCTCATTATTTAGCAAAGGTATTGGACCAAAAGGGAGGAACACTCATTCATATCAGCACCGATTGTGTTTTTTCGGGTACCGAATCAGGAAAAAATCCACCCAAACCCCGTGAAGGCAGATATCATGAACATGATATGCCGGATGGATATACGGTTTATGCCAGAACAAAAGCTCTCGGTGAAATCCATTCGAAACGTCATGTAACTTTGCGCACTTCCATTATCGGTCCTGAATTAAAAGATGACGGCATCGGCTTATTTCACTGGTTCATGAAACAAAAGGGCATGGTTAACGGATATACTAACGTTTATTGGAATGGAGTTACAACATTGGAATTGGCAAAGGTGATCCATGAATTAATCAAACAAAACGCCCGGGGCTTGTATCATATAACCGCTCCTGAAATCATCTCCAAACATGACCTCCTCATACTAATTCGGAAAATATTTAATAAAAATGACGTAGATATTCAACCTTATCCCGCCATTGTTCTTAACCGGACATTAAAAAATACACGGAAGGATTTAAAACTGGAAATCCCGTCGTATCCGGTCATGATCCAAGAATTATACGATTGGATGGAAAAATATGGATAAGAGAAAAACAATATTGATCACCGGGGCAAACGGTTTTACCGGACAACATGCTTGTTCATATTTTTCCGAAAGGGGATATAAAGTCCTGGCCCTTGTCCGAAACAGAAGAAAACTGTTTTTATCCCGGGAGCGGTCCGGAGATACCGTTGTTATTCAGTGTGATTTAACGGATCGTAAACAAGTCGATGAATTATTACAATCGATAAATCCTGATTACGTTCTTCATTGTGCCGGAAAAAACAATACAGCTGAATCATGGACAGAACCGGGAGCATACTTGGAAATAAATGTTATGGCAACAGTTAATTTATTGGATGCGTTGAGAAAAAATAAGAAGGCACCCCGGGTCTTAGTCGTCGGATCGGCACTTGAACGGCCGCCGGAAGAAGAACCGGATCATCCGTACGGCTTATCAAAGACCGTTCAAACATTCATTGCCAAATCATGGAACATTTTGTTTCATATGCCGGTTGTCATCGCCAAGCCGGTGAATTTAATCGGCCCGGGACCTTCCATGGGGGTCTGCTCCCTGCTGGCGGAAAAAATAGCGAAAACCGAAGCGGGCATGCGGACTGACCCTGTGATTATTAAGGATCTCAGTCAAAAACGGGATTTTTTGCATGTCCGTGATGCTTTGCACGCTTATCAAATCATTTTGGAAAGGGGAATCCCCGGCAGAATTTATCCGGTTGAAACCGGCGTTAAACGAAGTCTGGCGGAAGTGATTGGCACTTTCCGCTCTCTTACGGAAACAGAGCCGCCGGTGATTATCAAAAATCATCAATCCGGAAAAAATGATGATGAAAGTCATCAAAGAAAAACCTGTAAAATAAATATCAATGGTGTTCAATGGGAACCAAGCCGCCCGTTTCGTTCGTCCATTAAAGAAATACTTGAATATCACCGTTCGAAAATAAAATGTGAGCCCTGAAACGGGCTTTTTTTGTTCCGCAAGAAAAATGGACCCGCTGTTCATAAAAAACATAAATATGCAAAAAATATAACGGAAACACGGATCAATTTTTCATACGGGGGAACAAAATGAATAAAAAATTTTTGTTGTTATGTTTATTGTTTAGTTTTTCTCAATTCTTTGCTGCATGTGCTGCAGCAAATGATTCGCAAGAAGCGAGAACCTCTCTTGTAAAAAAGGCCGATCCGGAACCGATTGCCGTTAATAAAAAGCGTGACGGGAAAGAAGTTCATGAAATAAAAAAGACGGCATTATCCGTTGACGGTATATATGATGTGGCGGTTGTAAAGGGAAAGAAAAACGATTGTTTAGTTGCCTTTAAAGTCCGTCATCTCAAAAGGTTTCAAATGAAAAAAATCGAACGGCAACTTAAAGAAAAATTGGAAAAAAAGTTTTCTGGCCTGACATTTACTGTATCCAGTGATTTTAAGATCTTTTTGGAAGCTGTTCGTTTAAATGAAAGAATAAAAAAAGAGAATTTATCGGAAGAACAAAAGGAAAAACGCTTGCAGGAAATTATCCGGTTAAGCAGGGAAAAGACGTGACAGGAGAGATGGTAAATGACGACACAAACGCTGGAACAAGAACAATATAAAAAGTTACATGAAAAAAATGAAACGAAACGGCCCGTATTGAAAAATTGTCTTGTCGCCTTTCTGGTTGGTGGAACAATTTGTGCAATCGGACAGGCAGTTACATATTTTTATATTTATTTTTTCAATTTTACCGAACAGACGGCAAGTAATCCTACGGTCGCCACCATGATTTTTTTCTCGATGCTTTTGACCGGTTTCGGTGTTTATGACCGGATCGGCCAATTCGCCGGCGCAGGCAGTGCTGTACCGGTAACGGGATTTGGAAACGCGGTTATCTCGGCGGCTATTGAACACCGGACGGAAGGATATGTATTGGGTGTTGGCGGAAATATGTTTAAACTTGCCGGTTCTGTCATCCTTTTCGGTGTTTTTTCCGCCTTTGTTGTTGCACTGATCAAAACGGTGATCATCCAGTGGCTGGGGGGAGGGTTTTAAATGAAAGCCGGTCAGTCGAGTTGGATTTTCGAAAACGAGCCAGTTATTGTTTCAACAGGGGTAACCGGAGGGCCCTTTGAAAAGAACGGAAGGCTCGCGGAAGATTTTGACCTGCTGCATGATGATTTATGGATGGAGGAACAATCGTATGAAAAGGCCCACCGTTTATTAATTGAAGAAGCGGTTGAGATCGCACTCCAAAAAGCAAATCTCCCCAAAGAACAAATCCGGTTTTTCATTGCCGGAGATTTAATTAACCAGCTGACCCCGACAAATTTTGCTGCCCGAACGTTCGGCATACCGTATTTTGGTATTTTCGGCGCCTGTTCCACTTCGATGGAAGGACTGGCGCTTGCCGCATTTATCATTAATTCTGGCGGAGCTAAATATATCGTAACTGGTGCGGCAAGTCATAATGCCGCGGCGGAAAGACAATTCCGTTACCCGACGGAATATGGCGGACAAAAACCGCCTACTGCTCAGTGGACGGCAACCGGAGCCGGGTTTGCCGTTGTCGGTGAAAATCAGGACAAAAACAAAACCGGGCTAAAAGTGACATCAGCAACCATCGGAAAAGTTGTGGATATGGGATTGAAAGATCCCTTCAACATGGGCGGGGCAATGGCGCCGGCGGCAGTCGACACTATTCTCACCCATTTCAAAGATACCGGGACCAGTTATGAGGATTACGATTTAATCGTTACTGGTGATTTGGGCAAAGTCGGCCGTAATTCCGCACTTGATCTGTTTTATTCAAAAGATGTACATATTCCGAAAGAAAAGTTTCAGGATTGCGGTCTGCTTTTATATAAAGACGACCAGCCTGTTCTTGCGGGGGCAAGCGGCGCCGCATCGTCTTCCATTGTTATTTACGGTCACTTATTGAAACAAATGAAGAACGGCCGTTACAAAAAAATACTATGTGTAGCAACAGGTGCATTATTATCGCCGTTAACCGTCCAACAAAATGAAACCATTCCGTGTATAGCCCATGCAGTTTCAATAGAAATGAAATAATAGGAGGAATGTATTATGCTTGCCATGTTTTTTTGGGCATTTGTCGTAGGCGGTTTAATCTGTGTGATCGGCCAATTGTTATTCGATGTAGCCAAATTATCGCCCGGCCATACATTAAGTTTACTAGTCGTAGCCGGGGCGGTGCTGGACGGTTTGGGATTATATGAACCGTTAATGGATTTTGCCGGAGCAGGGGCAACGATTCCGATTACGAGCTTCGGTAACTCGTTAGTCCACGGGGCGATGGCAGAGGCAGAGAGGCACGGAATTATCGGTGTTATTACCGGAATGTTTGAAGTAACAAGCGCCGGGGTTTCATCAGCGATTATTTTTGCTTTTATCGGCGCCCTTCTCTTCCGTTCCAAAGGGTGAACAAAAAAGAAATTATGGCTTGTTCCTTTTATCGCCTATACAACTTCACCTCTTCAAACATACTTTAAATTGAAACAGTTGGAAAGGAGAGGTGAAAAGATGTTTTGGAATTACGGTCAAGGCTATAACAATTATGGATACGGCTACGGTTACGGCGGCAGCACTTTTGTATTGATTGTAGTACTGTTCATTCTTCTCATCATTGTCGGCGCCAGCTTCATTTAAAAACGGAAAGGATAGGTGGAATACCTATCCTTTTTTTATTGAGGAACAAATTTTGTTCGGAAGCATAAGATAAAGTAGTTTTATAAAGGAGTGTGGGAAATAAAATCATGGATCATAATTTTTTCAAAAATGTGGAGAAGAAAACCGGAGTAAATATCAATGAAATTTTCCAATTGGCAAATTCTTTGCAAGGAGTCAATTTGCAAGATGAAAAAACCGTTCGGGGAGTCGTGAAACAGGTTGCCAGGCTTGCCAACCGGAACATACCGAAAGCATTGGAGGATAAAATTGTTCAAACCATTATCCGGGACGGAAAGCAACTCGATTTTAACACAATTGCAAATATGTTAAATAACAAAAAGTAAGGTGAATACCTTACTTTTTGTTATTTTAAAAAAATTTTAAAATGGTAAAATAGAATCAGGGAGGGAACTTCATGGTAATGATTCCGCCCGTAAATCATGAATCCTATTTACAATATACGGAACGGTTTGTGAACCGGACACAAAGCAGCAGACCGGTTACACCGGTTGAAAAGACGAAAAGAATAGAAAAAATCAGTGCAAAACTCATTTCATATAAAAAAGGACGGGAAATGAGGTCCGTCCATGATTTAAAAGGAAAATATTTTGATGCACGTATATGAAAATGGAATGAAAAAGCTACCCGAACAAGAAAAGGGTAGCTGTTTGCGTTTATAAATTGCGTTCCATCGATTTATGCGGGATTCCGGCATCCATAAACTCTTCTGAGGTAACGGTAAAACCTAATTTTTCATAAAAAGGTATGGCGTAGGTCTGGGCATTTAATTTTGCTTTTTTTAATCCTCTTTTTTTTGCGAAACGGAGAATTTCTTCCATCAATAGTTTCCCGGCACCTGTTTTCCGGAAATTTTTCAAGATGCAAATCCGTTCAATTTTACCGGAACCGTCGATGGTACGGAGCCTTCCCGCGCCGATCGGTGTTTTGTCATTGGAATAAACGACAAAATGGGTTGCTGCGTCCAGTGTATCGTATTGATCTACTTCTTCTTCAAGTGGGACGTTTTGTTCATTAACAAAAACGTCTTTACGGACGCTCAGGGCATCATTTAACTGTGTTTCGTTTTCGGCAACAATCACTTTCACGGTTAAATGTCACATCCTGTCTGATAAAAAATTTCATGCTGGTACATTTTCTAATATTTATTTTCCTAGTAAAAATGTTTCATATACATTCCAAATACCGTTGTCCAGTTGATAAAGCAAATGGAAACGGTCAACGGTTTCGGAAAATTCAAATTTCAGAAGCCGCAGCTGGCTGTATACATCTGTATGCTCGCTGTTTGATAAATCCTGTCCGATCGTTATATGGGGAACAAAACTGTATTCCGGCGGATTGCCAAAGCGGCCGGAGTTTAATTCATTATACAAGCTTTCCAGTTCCGGTGTTTTTTCAACTTTTAGAAAAATTACATTGTTCACGGGATGAAAGGAACTGATTTTTTTTGCCGTCAGCGTAAACGGCCTGTGATTTTTTGCGATTTTTTCCAATTCGGCTGAAATGTTGTCGAGTTCTTCTTCTGTTGCTTCAAAAGCACTTTTTAACGTTAAATGCGGCGGAATGAATGAATAATGTGAGTCGTATCGTTTCCGGTACTGGTTGACGAAATCTTGCAGCTTTTTTGAAGGAAAAATGACGACCCCCACCTGCATAACATCAACCTCCCATCATACTTTATAGTCATTTATTATAACAAAGTATGATGGGAATTAAAAAATAATATTTATAATATTAAATAATTTTATAATTCAAAAATCCGCGCTAGAGCACGTTTCAAATCATTTTGCCAATATGTCCATGTATGATCGCCGTCAAATTCATCATAAAAATAATTCATATTTTTGTCCTTCAATAATTGATACAGACCGCGGTTTGCCGTCAGGAAGTCGGCCGTTGTCCCGTCGGTCATGTCAACATTTGTTTCTTCCTTCCCGACAACGTGGTAAATATGCATTTTTCCCCAGTTTTTGAAATTGCGGACAAGACCTTTTACGTTTTCATCGACATAAGGCGAATGCAATATTAGTTTATCAAAGGATGATGGATGGCTTAGAGAAGCCATGAAAGAAACAGTAGCCGCCAAAGAGTCTCCCGCAAGCGCCCGGAAGCTGCTGTCCTTGCCGACAGGAAACTCTTTTTCAATAAATGGAACCAATTCATGGACTAAAAAACGGATGTATTTTTGCTGTTTCTCTCCTTCCGGATGGTATTTGCTTCTGCGGTCACGGACATTTTTATACGGAACACCGAAAAACAATACCGGCTTTATTTCCCCGTTTTCAATTAGCTCGTCCAGTGTCCGCGGAATTCTCCCCATTTGGAAGTAATCTTTCCCGTCCTGAGCGATGCAGTATTCGTATTCATAAATCGGTGTATATTGCGGTGGCAAATAAACGAGCAATTGCAATTCTTCTTCAAGTTCTGAACTGTAAATCGTTAAATCCTGTACATTTCCTCTGGTCATTCTCCAATCCCCCGTACCCATGAATATTCATTATGCACATATAATCTTAGCATATTTTTGCATTGTCCGTATGTATAGTGCTTTGATGCATAAATTAAAAAAGGATATAACTTTCTCCTTGCATTCTAAATTTTTCAAACAGGGTAAAAATATTAGCAGTAAGCATTACAATGTACAGAAAGCAGGTGTACGAATGGATGAACTTCAAGTAGGAACAGTTGTCCATTTGCAAGTAGCACGGAAAGCACCCTTCGGATTTTTCCTGACCAATGGAAAAAAGGATGTTCTGCTCCATGAAAGCGAGGTACAGGATGAACCGGAACCGGGTGATACGGTGGAAGTGTTTTTATATCAGGATAAAGAGGGACGACTGGCTGCAACAATGACCATTCCGGATGTCCGGATCGGAAATTACGGCTGGTCCGAAGTGGTTACTGTGAATCCGGGCGGTGTTTTTATCCATATCGGGATCAGCAAAGATATTCTCATTCATAAAAGTGATTTGCCAAAATTACAAGAGGTATGGCCGCGTCCGGGCGGACAATTGTATTGCACATTGAAAACAGACCGGAACGGCCGGCTTCTCGGTCTGCCTGCCAATGAAAAGGTGATGGAAAGGCTTTTCCGGAAAGCGGGACGGGATGCGCTGAATAAGAATGTGACCGGGGTCGTTTACCGTACACTCCGGTCAGGGACGTTCATATTAACGGAGGAAGGTTACCGGGGATTTATTCATCAAAGCCAGAGGGAGAAGGAACCGTGCCTCGGTGATATTGTAAACGGCAGAATTATTGATGTAAAAGAGGACGGAACGGTAAATGTATCCCTGTTAAAAAGAAATTATGAAAAGCTCGATGAAGATGCCAGGAAAATATTGGAATACTTAGTTAAAAGAGGCGGAAAAATGCCGTATTCCGATCATAGTGCCCCGGAAGAGATCAAAAAATGTTTTGCCATGAGTAAAGGAGCTTTTAAAAGGGCAACCGGCCGGCTTATGAAAAAAGGGAAAGTGTATCAAAAAAACGGCTGGACGTATTTAACGGATCCAAATCGGCCCTGGAAGGAAGAAGAGCATGAAAAGAGGCGTGTTTAACAACACGCCGTACGCTTAATTTTCAAATGCTTTTGTCAATACGGGAACAATTTGTTTTTTCCGGGAAACTACGCCTTCCAGCAATGCTTTATTATTTTCCAGGGTTACATTATAGGCTTTTTCTACAACAGCCGTACTGTTGCCTAAAGCAAGCCCGATAGAATTGCTGTTTAAAATGTCCGTGACAACAAACAGGAATAAATCGAGGCCTTTTTCCTCAATCGACTTCCGGATCGCTTGTTCGATTTCTTCCTGTCTTTCGAGAACATCCTGAGGATCCACCGTATTTACCTGGGCGATGATTACTTTATGTCCTGCAAGCTCAAACGGTTTCGCATCCATTGTAATAAGCTCGTCAGCGGTTTTGGTAGAAACATCTGCACCGGCTTTTAACATGGCCATCCCGTAATTTTCCAGCTCGACATTGGCAATTTCCGCCAGTTCTTTGGCTGCCCGGACATCTTCCTCCGTGCAAGTCGGTGATTTAAACAAGAGAGAATCCGAAATGATTGCCGACAGCAACAATCCGGCAATATGTTTCGGAATGGATATATTATTTTCTTCATATAGCTTTTTTAAGATGGTGGCCGTACAACCGACCGGTTCTGCGCGGTAGTAAAGCGGGTCTTTTGTTTCAAAATCTGCGATGCGGTGATGGTCGATTACCTCAATGATTTGAACATCGCGAATATCATCAGCGCTTTGGCCGAACTCGTTATGGTCTACCAAAATGACACGGTCTGTTTCCTCCGAAACTCCGTTGACAAGCCGCGGTGCATCCACTTTAAAGTAATCGAGAGCGTATTGGGTTTCATTGTTGATCTCACCCAGGCGGACAGCCTCAGCGTCCATGCCGAGTTCTTTTTTAAGTTCTGCATAGGCTATGGCTGAGCAAATACTGTCTGTATCCGGATTTTTATGGCCGAATATGAGTACTTTTTCCATTTGTACTTCACTCCATCTTTATTTTCTAAATGTTTAACAATAATATGTTACTTCAAACTTCCAAAATATACAACTTCCCTTGAATTTTTAACGGCTTTAAATTAGTATTTCTTGTTGAGTGTTATTTTACGGAATACAATGAGTTCTGCCCGGTATATATCAGGCATTATCTGTAAATAATTTTTTTTACTCTTTTTATCAGTAGCATTGCATAAAAAGTTTAAACGAATTGTCAAGTAACAAAAATTTGACTGACGAATTATTTCTCGAATATTCTGAATATGACTACCCATCCAAAATAAAAATAGTTGATAAGGAACTAAAGGTAGTCCTTATCCACGAATTTTCAGACTATTTAAAT
>CALGYZ010000100.1 GCA_937934645.1 uncultured Bacillaceae bacterium
TTTATTTATGCCACAGACAAGCAAAAAAAGAGCCGTCTTTTCCCGACGGCTCCTTTCTGCTGGTATTTAAGAAATATTCGGTGGATTTAAATCATACTTTTTTCCTTTGATTAAATAGGCTGCACTTTCTGCAATATTTGTTATATGATCAGCCATTCTTTCCAAATGACGGTTGACAAATAACAGTTCAACGGCATGAATGGTGTCATCGCAATGATCTTTTAAATACTTTGTCAGCTCTTTATAGACGGTGTCACTCAGTTCATCAACCATATCGTCCATATCGCCGGCTTCCTTCGCCAGGACAATATCTTCATTAAAAAATGCATCCAGGGCATTTCTCAACATCGTAATGCAATGGTTTTTCATCGTTTCAAGTTTTTTGATATCGATGAGTGAATTGACCTTGCCGATTTTGATGGTTGATTTGGAAATATTAACGGCATAATCGGCCACCCGTTCAATTTCAGAGGAAATTCTCAGGGCTCCGACGATTTGCCGTAAGTCTCTTGCTACCGGCTGCTCCCTGACGATCAACCAGATTGCCAGCTGATCAATTTCTTCCTCCAAAACATCGACTTCATTGTCGTCTTCGATGACTCGTAATGCCAATTCTATATCTTGGTTTTTTAAGGCTTGAAATGATTTTTCCATCATGGCTTCTGTTTGTCTGCCCATTTCAGCCATTTTTTCTTGTAATTGATTCAAACTGTTTTCAAAGCTTTCCCTGACAACCATAACACAATTCTTCCTCCATTATCCGAATCTGCCTGTAACGTAATCTTCGGTCCTCTTATCTTTAGGCGTTGAGAAAATTTTACTTGTTTCATCAAATTCAATAATCTCACCATTTAGGAAAAATGCTGTTTTGTCAGATACCCGTGCTGCCTGTTGCATATTGTGGGTAACAATAACGATCGTATAGTCTTTTTTCATCGTGGATATCAGTTCTTCAATCTTTAACGTAGAAATCGGATCAAGTGCGGATGTCGGCTCATCCATTAGAATGACATCCGGTTTCATCGCAATGGCGCGGGCAATGCATACTCTTTGCTGCTGACCGCCGGAAAGGCCGAGGGCGGATGATTTCAGCCTATCCTTCACTTCATCCCAAATCGCTGCTTTCTGCAAGCTTTCTTCAACAATTTCATTTAAAATTTTCTTATTCTTAATTCCGTGCATTCTTGGTCCGTAAGCGACATTATCGTAAATGCTCATCGGGAACAAGTTTGGCTTTTGGAAGACCATACCCACTTTCGTGCGCAGTTTAATAACATCATTGGATTTATAAATATCTTCGCCGTCAATAATCACTTTTCCCGATATTCTGACATTGTCAATTAAATCATTCATCCGGTTTAAGGTGCGTAAAAATGTGGATTTTCCGCATCCGGAAGGACCGATTAAGGCTGTCACTTCTTTTTCCTGAATGTCGATCGATACGTCAAAGAGTGCCTGTTTTTCACCGTAAAACAAGTTCAAATTCGAAACGCTGATCTTCGTTTTTTTGTCCGCAGCTTTCGTTAAAGGCTGTTCATTTGTTAAAGGTCTATGTTTCAACACAGTTGCGCTCATTGTACTGTCTCCTTTACAAATTAATAATCGGCTTTATTTAACTTTTTTGAAATCCATGATGCAGTAAGGTTCAGGGCTAAAATTATGACAATTAACACGACGCCAATTGCCGCTGCCAGTTCAATGTCTCCAGCTTCCTGTGTAACCAGATAAGCATGTACGGTGAGTGTGCGGGCTGATGAGAAAATGCTTTCCGGCATCGCTGCTACCGTACCGGCAGTTAAAAAGATCGCGGCTGATTCACCGATTATTCTTCCCATGGACAAAATGATCCCTGATAAAATTCCCGGCATAGCACTCGGCAGAATGACTTTAAGCAATGTTTGCAGCTTGGTTGTTCCCAGTGCCAAAGAACCTTCACGATAGGATTGCGGAACGGTTTTTAACGCTTCTTCCGTTGTCCGGATGATGACCGGAAGCACCATGATCGTAAGTGTTAACGATGCGGCGATAATCGACATTCCCATTTTTAAAGTTGTGACGAAAAATACTGCACCAAATAGACCATAAATAATGGAAGGAATTCCGGTTAAGCTTTCCGTTGCAAAACGGATCGTCCGGACGAGCCTCCCCTGTTTGGCATATTCCTGCAGATAGACTGCCGCTAAAATACCAATCGGAGTCGCAATGAGCAGGGAAATGACAATCGTATAAATGGTTGTGATAATCATCGGCCAGATTCCCCCGCCGCCTGATGGAGAGTAATCGCTGATAATGAATTTCCAATTGATTAATCCAATTCCTTTGTAGAATATGAATCCGACAATTCCTACAAGGATTCCGACAGTTACCAGTGCCGCCAGCCAGAGCAATATGTATAGAATCGTATCATATAGTTTCCGCAAAATTAATTACCGCCTTTCGAACTAATTTTTGCTAAAACGAAGTTTAATAGCAAAATGAAGGAGAAGAGAACAATTCCTGTTGCGAACAACATTTCCTGATGCGTACCGAACGCGTATCCCATCTCCAGAGCGATATTTGTCGTCAGCGGCCGGACACTGTCCGTCAAACTTGTCGGAAGCACCAGGCTGTTTCCGGCGACGAGAATCACCGCCATGGTTTCACCGATTGCCCTTCCCATTCCCAATACTATTGCGGTCATAATTCCGGATCTTGCGGCAGGAACGACAACTTTAAAGATCGTCCCGATTTTCGATGCACCGAGGGCGAGCGAGCCTTCCCGATAACTATCCGGAACTGCCCGGATCGCTGTTTCCGCAACGGTAACAACCGTCGGCAGCATCATAATGGCCAGGACAAGAATTACTGCGATTAAGCTTTGTCCCCTTGCCAATCCGAGGTTATTTTGCAAAAACGGCACGATGATCGCCAGTCCGAAAACACCGTAAAGCACTGACGGAATTCCCGCTAAAAGCTGTACTGCCGGAGAAATGATCCGTGCAACGCTTTTCGGGGCGATTTCCGCCAGAAAGATGGCTGTGAACAAACCGACCGGTACACCAATAATGAGAGCCCCGATCGTGGCGTAGATGGATGCGAGGATCATCGGCAATATGCCGTATTTATCTTCACTGGGCACCCAGTCGTTACCGAAGATAAAATCAATAAAGGAATATCCTTTTGCAATAAACGGGTTGGCACCTTTGTAAAATACAAAGCCGATAATTAACAATAAACTGATGACTGAAACCAAAGCACAAATTAAGAAGAATTTCCGGGAATATCTTTCCAATGCATATTTCCTTTTGTTCGATTTAACCGATTCTTCGATGTATTGCTTTGCTGTATCTCTGTTATGTTGACTTTGCATACTTATTCCTCCGTAATCGCATTTCCCAATAGTGGATCCTGATTAGTTAACCGGAATAGCACCTGTTTCACTGACTACTTTTTGCCCTTCTTTACTTAGGATAAAATCAATGAACTTTTGACCCTCATCGGATAAATTTTCTTCTTTATGTACGAATAAAAACGGCCGGGATAATTTATATTTTTGTTGCAGCACATTTTCCGCCGTTGGTTCCACTCCGTTAATGGACATCGGTTTTACGCTGGAATCAACATATTCAAAGGAAATAAATCCGATCGCATGTTTGTTTGTCGCAACGGTTGTTTTAATATTTCCATTCCCGCTGGCGATAATCGCATTCCGGATTAATTCCCCAGATGTGTAGCCGATAATTTCCTGAAAGGAGTCACGGGAACCGGAACCGTCTTCCCTGGAGACTACGACGATTTCCATATCGTCACCGCCGACTTCTTTCCAATTGGTTATTTTTCCGGTAAAAATATCTTTTACCTGCTCCATTGTTAAACTTTTCACTTTGTTACTCGGATGTGTAATAACAACAATTCCGTCATAAGCAATTATTGTTTCGATTAACCCGCTTTCCTGTTCCTCTTTTTTCAAATCCCGTGAAGACATGCCGATTTCGGAAACTCCGTTGATCGCATTGGTAATTCCGGCGGAGGAACCGATTTGGTTAATTTCAATGTTTATGTTTTCCAGTTCCTCATATTTTTCCGCCAAATTTTCCGCTAATGGTCCGACAGATGTGGAACCGGAAATGGTAAGGGTATATGTATTCGAATTTGGATTTTCTGATTGTTGTCCGTCTTCACCTACTTGACTGCATGCTGTGAGGAAAACAGGCAAAAAAATAATCAATTTTAAAATCGCTTTACATTTCTTTAACATGTCCAGTCCTCCAAAGATGCACAGATTTAAAGCATTGTATCTACTTATAAGAATAAATATGAATCGTAAATTTTTTATTAAGGGAATGTTATGTTTTTGTAAATTTTATTAATATAAGATTACATTGTACGGCTTATTTAAAACTATGTTAAATTACAGAAACTTCCTATATCAGAATATAATTTTTCCAGGGAAACATATTTTTTACCAACCGGTTATCATTAGCTTTTTCGGTTTTTTTAAAAAAAATTCCCTTGCTATCATTTGCTTTACCTGTTTTTCACTTTCATCTATAATAATGGTTAATGTAACCCGGTGTCATCCGGTTGATCGGGGAAAAAAGGCAGAAAGCACTCTGTCCGGGTGCTGCCGGCTTTGCTTTTCTCTGATCACCGGCACCTCGCTCTTTGTTGCAGATGTTTTATGCAATAAAGGGCTTTTTTCATGGACTTCTTTATGATTCAAAGGGGGGATTGATATTGAATACGAGCGGATGGATGAGGGGATTGATGTCAAAAAATTTACGTACCGAAGATTTTGTCATCCATGTTGCCAAAACGATTGAAAAACAATTAAAAGAATGGGATCCGAAATATGAAGTTTTATTGTTAAAGATGGAGGATTACATACTTGTTGTGAAGAAGAATGATGATGATGTCAGTGTGACGATTTCAGAAACGGAATGCCAAATCCTGAAGGATCATTCTCCTTACGCGCTGGACCGGAAAATCTGGCAGGACCTTTATTTGCAAGGCATCCCGTTATATGACGGACCCGGCAACTACATGCAATATGTATTTGGTCAATATTATTAACGATTTTAATCCGTTCAAAACCTGATTATTTATGATATGGTTACGGACAAGTATTTGGGGGATGGAAATGAAAAACGTTAATTTCCTTTTTATTATTGTTTACAGCCAGCCTGAGTGCTTGCGGGCAAAAAGAAACGGTGACGGAGATTCCGGATGATGAAATAGCGGATCCAGTGCCGGGGCTAGAACGGAAGCAAGGCATTAATGAAAAACTGCTCCTGGAAGAAAAACAAACGGATGAGAAAATCAAACAAATTGTTAAAATAAATTTTCATCAGATCCGCCAAACGATGGAGCAACTGGCGCATACAAATGATGACTGGCACTTGCAACCGTTGATCAATATTTCTCCGAGGATGAAGGGCGTTTCATCATGCCGTTGAAACGGTGAAAGGGGCCTTTTCCCCCTATTTAACCGAACATGCTCGGGACCGGTTTGCGCCTGGGTTTTTGCAAATATTTTTCAGTTATTATGAAGATTACCGGTTGGATGATTCGTTATTAAACGTCCGCTTTCAGGTAATTGACCAGTCGGAAAAATATTTTAAAAATCCGGTCAATTATTATTTAGGATGAGATCGGATCACGGACACCCGGAACGAATGAGTTTGAATATATAAAGGAAGGAAATTTTTGGAAACTGCATAATTACCGGTTTTATCCTACTGATGAACGTCCCCTTCATTTAACGGAAAAAGATGTTAAAGAAACCTTTTCACCGTTAAATATACATATCACCGGGGAATTCTCCGGGGACGGTTCTGATTATTTTGTACTGGAAAATGAAAGCGGAGACATATTTCCCTTAAACAAAACGGACGGAAAGACCGGTTTACACGTAGTCACAGAATAATCATACAGCCTCCTCCGGATCGCTCCGGTAAAAATTAAGACTAACCAATGGAATTGGAGGATCAATAATGCAAACGTATATCGATATCGGCTTAAATTTAACGGATAAACAATTTGCCAAAGACCGGGATGAGGTCATACAAAGAGCGCTTAACAGCGGGGTCCGGCAAATGATCGTGACCGGTACAAACGTAAAAGAAAGCCATGAAGCCCTGGGACTAGCGAAAAAGTACCCCGGTGTTTTATATGCAACAGCCGGCATCCATCCCCACAATGCCAAACAGTTTCAAACGGATTCCATCGATGAATTGAAGAAACTGGCAGAAAATAATGAAGTCGTGGCGATCGGCGAATGCGGTCTTGATTTTAATCGGATGTTTTCACCGCAGGAGATTCAGGAAGAATGCTTTGAAGCCCAGCTGGAATTGGCAAAAAATCTGTCCATGCCGCTTTTTTTACACGTGCGGGATGCCCATGAACGGTTTTGTGAGATTTTTTCAAATTACCGGGAGCTTGCCGGAAATGCGGTTGTCCATTGTTTTACCGGTACTCCCGAAGAGGTGAAAACTTATCTTTCCATGGGATTTTATATCGGTGTCACCGGCTGGATTTGCGATGAACGGAGGGGGGACTCATTGCGGGAAGCCGTCCGGTATATTCCGCTTGACCGGCTGTTAATTGAAACGGATGCACCGTACCTTTTACCAAGAAATCTAGAGAAAAAACCGAAAAACCGGCGCAATGAACCGGCTTATCTTCCCCATATCGCCCGGGAGATTGCAAAATATATGTGCGTTACGGAGGAAGAGGTTATTCGCCATTCCACCGAAAACGCCCGTAAACTATTTCGGTTGGCGGAAAAATAAGTTGAAAATTTTGACCTGTCCCAAGACTTTGCTTCCGGGACAGGCCTTTTTTAAAATTTATCTATATCTGGGATCACTCTGCCGTTTTCCCCTTCCATATCCTCCGTCCGTGTAGCGGCTGGACCGGGCGGTGATTGTTAGGGAAAATCGTGCGGAAAGCTTCAATTTGTTTTTTTGACATTTGCACCGGCTCCCGAAAAACAAACCATTTTACATTTTCGGTGCATGGCGGTGTCGTCAGGGAGCCGGTGTAATGGAAAAACGCTGGGTTTTCGGGAAGCAGTTGACGCATCTCTACCGGTTTTGAAACGGGAATGGAATGTTCAGTTTTGTTTGTCGGCAATTGCTGCCATATGTCTTTCAAAGCCGGGTTTACCTTTCCTTCCGTGATCATCACGCCGATTACGGCAATATCTCCAGTCCCGTTTTTATGTACGAGATGCATTTCCATTGGATACCGGTTTCCGTTGAATTCATGCTCCGCCGGTGTATGAAAATGGAAGTTGTGCAAAAAATACTCCTCTCCGTCAATCAAAATCCGGTTCTGTTCCTGCCTTACATGGACATGAACAGTGTGGCCGTCATTTTCCACCGCTGCCAGACCGGGCTGATACCGGATCTTTAATAAATCCGGTCGGGCCTCTTTGTTTACTTTTGAAAATTCGATATTAACTGGTGATTGCAGCTTGCCGATTGCACAATACTGAAAACCGAGATCCAGCTTCCCCCAGCTTTCTGGCCCGTTTTCCCCTTCATAAGACCATTTCCTGATGGTTTCTTCCTCTTGGATATAGACCCCGGTGTCCGCATTAGTCCATAAGCCGATAAAAAGAAGGGATAAATAAATCCGCATCATGTCTGAAACACTCCCTGGAAAATTCAGCATCTTTCATAGACTGCACCAGGTACATCCATTTATGCATCCGGATATCTGAAAGAGCAAGTCTTTTCAATCCAAGAGGAAGAAATTTACTCCCGAATGATTAGGTTTAAGCATTGAAAATCATCATCGTTGAAACGGTTGAGCAGCATTTTTTTCCATTTTGTAAAATTTCTCCCGTCAAATATGCCGTTCGTTTTCCCTTATTGACCACTTTTGCTTTCACGACGGCTTTTCCTGTGGTCACCGGGCGGTGAAAGGTCGTATGGAGATCAACCGTTGTAAACCCCTGTTCATCATTTAATAAAGAAGCAATTGCATAGGCCATCATAATGTCTGTGGCAGCTGCAAGAAAACCACCCATCGTTACCCCGTTTCCGTTGATAAATTTTTCATCCACTTCCCAGATTCCTTCTGCATATCCGTTTTCCATCCGGATCGGATCGATTTGCATCGTGATATCACAATTCGGCGGTTGTTTTTCTTTCGAAAGCACTTTCGGAAAATCGGATATTTTAAATGGTTCTTTCATATTGTTCACCACCGTTATGACAAAACCCGGCAAAAATCCGGTTATTGATCGTCCACAGGAACAAAATATTCACTTTTCCGGTAACAAATCGCATCAACGGTTGCGATGATGTCATTCCTACAGGTAACGGTAATCCGGTAAAAACCGATCCGGTTCGTGCGTTTTTCTTCTGTTGCCGTTGCGGTCAGAAGATCCCCGGACCGTACGGCTTTGATAAAATTGGCGGTTGTTGATAATCCGACGGATACTTTCCCGTATGAGTTACAAGCCAGTGCGAAAGCGTAATCGGCCAGTGTGTATATAACCCCGCCGTGTACCGTAGAATGGGCGTTCAGCATGTAGGGTTCCGTTTTTAACCGGACAACCGCTTTACCAGCGGATAATTCAACAACTTCAATCCCGAGATGCCGGGCAAATTCATCACCTTCGAGTTTATCTAAAATTTCCTGTTGATGCGCTTCGTGAATTTGGACTTCGTCACGGACGTTCACAAATATTCCCCCTTGTATCCGGATAAAAGTACGTTTCCGGCAACTTCCAATGATTTTTCCGCTTCTTTCATCATCCGTTCAAACAGCTGTTTCACGGTTGGTAGATCATCGATTAAACCGGCAATTTGACCGGCTGTCATAAAGCCGTTTTCGGGATCGCCGTCAACAGCCCCGATTTTATGAATTTCTTCGCTTGTTTTCTGTTCGTATTCTTCCATACCGGCATTTTCTTTTTCCAAATGCAATAGTTTTTCAGCATACTCATTCTTTAAAATTCTCCGTATTTTCTTAAACTTCCGGCCGACAATAACCGTGGCTTCATCATTAGCTTCTAGAATCGCCTGTTTATAGGCCGGATGATAGCCGGCTTCTTTCGTCGCTACGAGACGTGTTCCCATTTGCACCCCTGTTGCGCCGAGGGCGAAAACGGCCGCCAAACCTTTGCCGTCCGCAATACCCCCTGCGGCAATAACCGGAATATCGACTGCTTTTACAACCTGGGGAATTAACGTTAATGACGTGCTTTCATTCGGTGAATTCAACCCGGCTGCCTCATAACCTTCACAGACGACGAGATCGGCGCCGTGCTTTTCTGCTTTTTTCGCCTGGCGGACGGTAGAGGTGACACAAATCACTTTGATTCCGTATTTTTTAAACATGTCGATAAACGGTGCAGGGTTCCCGGCAGATAAAGATACAACGGGAATTTTCAGCTCGATTAAGGCCCTGGCAACGGCTTCCGGATCGGGGTGAACCGTGATGGGAATATTCACGCAGACCGGTTGATCCGTCAAACTTAACATTATGTCAATTTTTTCCTTTAAAGCATCAACGGACAATGTGCCGGCACCGATTGTTCCGAGACCGCCCGCATTGGAAACGGCCGCTGCCAGCCCGGGATCGCTAATATTTCCCATTCCCCCTTGAATAATCGGATACTTGATCTTTAAAATGTCCGTTACCGGATTTCCCACCTTACCCCCTCCTTTACACATGTAAGGCTTAAGAGATTCTTTCCTTTATTTCCGCACAGGTTGTTCGTAACCTTTGGCAAAGATTTTGACGAAAAAATGATTAGCATTCGTTTCGAGCAATGAATAATACTGATGGAACAAAGATGCCGCCTCGTTCCGTTTCCATTCGCCTGGCAACAACTCCTCAGGCAACCCGGGATCGACGAATAATGATTTGCGGTATTCATGGACGAGCATCGTTCGTTTAACAAAACATTCTTCTTCGTCCAATTTTCCTTGTTTCATTTTTCGTTGATCCGTTTTATAATGATTTTCAAACATTTGGATAAATTGTTCGTACGTCTCGTTAATTTTTTCGATATCCCAATATTGCAGTATAATTTCTTTATTGCTTTTCGGTCCGAGATTTTCCGAAACAAAAAAATTGACGTACTCTTCAATTTGATACTTTTGGATGATCGTTTGCACTTGTTCCTCCAAATTATTCGGTGTGATCCACGCCCCGTTCGTTAAGGGGGCAAAACCGCTCCACACCAGTTCATTGCGCAATTGATCACGTATTTTCCGTTTATCCTCCGGAATGGTATAAAAAAGAATCCGCCATTTCCCGTCCCATTTTTCCGGTTCAATCTGGTAAATACGGACGGCAGCTTCATTCGTTCTTTTTTTCCCGTATTCCGTCAAAGAATAGTAGCTTTTATTCCCTTCTTTCCGGCTTGTCAGCCAGTTTTGCCGGCTCATCCGGGAAACAGCGGCGCGGACGGATTGCTCGTTATGGCCGAATGCTTCCAATAATTCAATTAAGCTGCCGATCCATATTTCATTTCCGAAATGGCGGATATAATCACCGTACAAGGTAATAATTAACGATCGGGTATTCGGTTTTTTACTCATTTTTTAAACATCCTTTTGAACGATCCTTTACACCCCAGTTACTCGCCGAAAAATTGCGGGGCGCGTTTTTCTTTAAACGCCCGCAGCGCTTCTTGACGGTCTTTCGTCGGAATGGTATGATCATACGCATTTCTTTCAATTTGCAGACCGGTTTTGATATCCGTGTTCAGACCGTTCCGGATGGCAAATTTTGCCATTCTTACGGCAATCGGGGCATTTTTTAATATTTCGTTTGCGAAATCTTTACATTCTTTCATTAATTCAGATTCTACAACAACTTTATTTAAAATTCCATAATCATACGCTTCTTTCGCTGTAAGTTTTTTCGCCATCAGGATCATTTCCATTGCCCGGGAAGGACCGATCAGGCGCGGCAGGCGCTGCGTTCCGCCGGCTCCCGGAATAATCCCCATGCTCGTTTCTGTCAATCCAAGGACAGCATTTTCGGAAGCGATGCGGAAGTCGCAAGAAATGGCAAGTTCAAAACCGCCTCCGAGCGCATAGCCGTTGACCGCCGCAATGGTCGGCTGGGGCAGGTCGGCAATGCTGTCGAAGACATCACTGATTTTTTTGACATTTCTCCGGACTTCCCTTTCATTTAATGTTCTCCGCTCTTTTAAGTCAGCGCCGGCGCTGAACGCTTTATTGCCGGCGCCGGTGAAAATCACAACATGGACATCTTTGTTTAAGTGAAGGTCAGCGACGACTTGATCCAGTTCGTCCAATGTTTTATAGTCAAGCGAATTCAATACTTCCGGACGGTTAATCGTTACCGTCGCCAGTTTTCCATCGATCTCCAGTAAAACATTATCCAACGAGAATCCCTCCGTTACACTTTTTCCACGATGGTGGCAATTCCCTGGCCGACACCGATACACATCGTTGCCAGTCCCCGTTTCACGTTATCCCTTCTTTTCATTTCATGAACGAGAGTTGTTAATATTCTTGCCCCGCTGGCTCCGAGCGGATGGCCAAGGGCGATCGCCCCTCCGTTGACGTTAACGATCTCCGGATTTAAATCGAGCTGCCGGATGCATTCAATGGACTGGGAAGCAAAGGCTTCGTTCAATTCGACGAGATCGATGTCGGATATAGATAAGTCCGCCCGTTTCAATGCTTTTCTAGTAGCATAAATCGGGCCTAGACCCATAACGGCCGGTTCCAGGCCAGCGGTGGCTGATGCTACATAGCGGGCCAACGGTTTTAAATTTAGTTCTTCTGCTTTCTCTGCACTCATTAATAAGACGGCAGAAGCTCCGTCATTGACACCCGAGGCGTTCCCGGCGGTGATCGTTCCTCCCTCAAACAACGGCTTTAACTTCGCCAGAACTTCCCTTGTTGTATTCGGACGGGGATGTTCGTCGGTATCCACGGTGACCGTTTCCCCTTTTTTCGTCGTATAAGTAACCGGAACAATTTCATCCCGGAACCTTCCGTTTTCCATAGCCGCCTTTGTTTTCATCTGGCTCTGATAGGCAAACTCATCCTGTTCCTCCCTGGTAATCCCGTACCGCTTAGCCACATTTTCCGCGGTTTGCGGCATGCTGTCGGCACCGAATTTTTCTTCGATTTTCGGGTTTGTGAACCTCCAGCCGATCGTTGTGTCGTACAATTGCGGATTGCCCCGCGGGAAATCGACTTCCGGCTTTGCCATAACAAACGGCGCACGGGTCATGCTTTCCGTTCCACCAGCAATGTAAATATCCCCATCGCCAACGGCAATGGCCCGGGCGGCCATATTAACGGCATCCAGGCCGGAACCGCACAGACGGTTCACGGTTGTACCGGAGACATGGATCGGAAGCCCGGCCAGCAATACAGCCATGCGGGCGACATTCCGATTTTCCTCTCCGGCCCCGTTGGCATTGCCCAAAATGACTTCCTCAATTTCATCTTCCGGAACTTCCGGATTCCGGTCCAACAGAGCCCTGATGACAAGAGCGGCCATGTCATCCGGACGCACATTTTTCAATGCCCCTTTGTAACGTCCCACCGGTGTTCTCACTGCATCAATAATGACTACGTCTCGCATATGCTGATTTCCCCTTTCTATTTCTTCGTATAATCATAAACGCCTCTGCCAGTCTTTCTGCCGAGCCGTCCGGCCTTAACATATTGCTCCAGCAACGGGGCGGGACGATATTTTTCGCCCAGTTTGCTATGTAAATAACGAAGGTTGTTTAACCGGACATCCAATCCGACCAGGTCTGCTAGTTCGAAAGGTCCCATCGGATGGTTGAGTCCGAGTTTAATTGCTTTATCAATTTCCTCAGGTGTTCCCACACCTTCTTGTAACATATAGAACGCTTCATTTCCGATTAAGCAATTGATCCGGCTTGTGACAAAGCCGGGGAATTCATTGACGGTAACGGTTTCTTTCCCCATGCGTTTCGCTGCTTGTTTCACAGCTTCGACGGTTTCATCACTGGTATCGAGCCCCCGAATAATTTCAACGAGTTTCATTTTATGAACCGGGTTAAAGAAGTGCATGGCGATAACCGATTCCGGGCGGCTCGTAAATGAACCGATTTCTGTCGGGCTCATCGTGGATGTATTCGTTGCAAAAATGCAATGTTTCGGCGCAACTTTATCGATTGTTTCGAAAACATCCTTTTTAATTTCAATTTTTTCCGGAACGGCTTCGATGATCAGATCGGCGCTTTTCGCCGCTGACTTTAAGTCAGTCGTATAGAATAAACTGTTCCGGACATTTTCCGCTTCCTGTTCGGTCAGTTTTTCCCGTGCAAGTCCTTTAATGATGATTTTTTCAATTTCATTTTTTGCGTTTTCCAAAATATCGTCGCTTACATCCACCAGCGTAACATTATATCCGCCGAGCGCGCCGACATAGGCGATTTCCCTGCCCATCACCCCGCCGCCGACAACCACAAGCTGTTCAGTCATGACGATCATCCTTTCTTTATATGTAGTGGAAAGAAAATAGCGAACCGGGTAAAAACCCAAACAGTTCGCTATTTTCTTTTGTTTTCAAATGTAAAAGCGGAATTATAAGTTAAACGGGTTCAGCGGTTTTTCCCCAGTGTAAGCCAGGACGCTCTTTGTTTCGGTATAAAGATCCAATGTCTCAATACCAAGTTCGCGTCCGAAGCCGGATTGTTTATATCCGCCAAACGGAGTTCCCGGGAAAGCGGAGAACGGGCTGTTTACCATAATGACTCCGGCCTGGATTCCGTCGGCTACCCGTTTAATCAAGGCCTGGTCTTTTGCCCAAATGGCTGCAGCAAGACCGTAAATTGTGTCATTGGCCAGATCAATCACTTCTTTTTCATCCTTAAATTTCATGGCTACAACTACCGGCCCGAAAATTTCCTCCTGGGCGATTTTCATGTCGTTGGTCACATTTGTAATCAATGTCGGGGCATACCAGTATCCATTTTCAAAGCCTTCCACTTTCAGTTTTTCTCCCCCTAATGCGACCGTTGCCCCGTCTTTTACAGCCTCTTTTACATATTGATCAATCCGGTCAAGCTGTGCCTGGCTGATGATGGCACCCACATGGGTTTCTTTGGAGAACGGATCTCCGACAACGAGCTTTTTCGATTTTTCAATGAACTTTTCAATAAACTCGTCATAAATGCTTTCATGGATGAACAGTCTTGATCTAGCTTCACAGGATTGACCGGTATTGTAGTAAATACCGAAAATGGATCCGTTAACCGCAGCTTCGAGATCCGCATCCGGGAAAATGATGTTCGGTGATTTACCGCCCAATTCCAATGTAACTCGCTTTAACGTTTCTGAAGCTTTGGCCATAATGTCTTTTCCTGTTGTTGTTTCACCGGTAAAGGCGATTTTATCGATTTTTTCATGTTCAGCGATATAAGAACCAATCTCTGAACCCGGTCCGGTAATAACATTAACAACTCCCGCAGGTACACCGGCTGCATGGCAAATTTCTGTTAATAAAATCGCAGTAATCGGTGTCAGGCTTGCCGGTTTTAATATTACAGAGCATCCTGCAGCGATGGCGGGCGCGATTTTCCATGCAGCCATCATCATCGGATAGTTCCACGGGATAATTTGGCCGCATACCCCAACCGGCTCTTTTACGGTATAGTTGAAGAATTTGGAAGGCAGGTTGTTCACTGCCCCGCGATGGCCGATAATCGCAGCGGCGTAAAATTCAAAGTCTTCAATCGCCTGCATGATCTGTCCCTGGGCAGCTCCGACCGTTTTTCCGGAGTTGAGCACTTCCATTTCCACCAGCTCATCGAATCGCTCCCGCATAATTGCGGCAATTCTATTTAAAACACGGCTTCTTCTGGATGCCGGGTAATGTCTCCATTTTCCGTGGTCAAAAGCATTTCTGGCAGCTTCAACGGCCCGGTCCACATCTTCCTTGGTTCCTTTCGGTACTTCGGCAATTTTTTCCCCGGTTGCCGGGTTGAACACATCCATGGTTTCCCCGGAAACGGAATCTACCGGCTCACCGTTGATGATCATTTGGTATTTTTCGCGCTTATACTCCTTCGGGAATACAGCTTGTTCTTGCTTTGTCTTTAACATGTCCACCACTCCTTACTGTGTAGTTAATTTCCTTGAAACTCTGGTTGTCTTTTTTCCAAAAACGCCCGGACCCCTTCTTTGAAATCATTGGTCCTGCCGGCGATGGTTTGCGCATATGCTTCATATTCCAAATACTCTTCCAATGTGGCATCATTGCTTTTCCGAACCAGCCGTTTGATTAAACCAATCGCCTTAGTCGGCATTTGCGCCAGTCTTTCAGCAAAAGCCTGTGTCTCAGTCTCTAATTCTTCGTGACTGACGACTTTGGTCACGAGGCCGATCGCTTCTGCTTCATGTGCCGGAATTTTTTCTCCAAGGATCGATAATTCCAATGCTTTGGCATTACCAACCAGACGGGTTAAGTAGTATATATTTCCGGTATCCGGCACCAGGCCGATATTGATAAAGGCATTTAAGAAAGATGCTTTTTCCGATGCTATGCGGAAATCACAAGCCAATGCCAGACTAAATCCGGCGCCGGCGCTCGCTCCGTTTACTGCGGCGATCACCGGTTTTTCAAATTTCGTCAGCTCCAAAAGCATCGGCGTGTAACGTGTCCGGATAATTTCGCCGAGTTCGGCATTCTCATCCAGACTTTTTAAATCTTCGCCGGCACAAAATGCCCGGCCCGCCCCCGTGATGACGAGCGCTCGGACTTGACCGTCCCTGCCGGCGGTTTTTAAATATTGAATAATTTCTTTATTCATCGTTTCCGTAAAGGCATTGAGTTGATCAGGACGGTTTAACGTCAGCCAGGCGACCTTATTTTTTACCTCATATGTAACGGTTTCACCCATCCGGAAAACCTCCTATCTGCCTTTAAATGACGGCTTTCTTTTTTCTGCAAAAGCCCGCATGCCTTCTTTTTGGTCTTCAGTTGCAAACAATAGATAGAAATTTTTCCGTTCATATTGCATGGCTTCGTATACGGGCAAATCAACGGCTTTTCTGACCGTGTCCTTAATAAGCCGGAGCGACATTTGCGGCTGCTGTGCCAGTTTACCGGCAAAGGCTTCGGTCTCTTCATGTAAAACCGCTTCAGGCAGCACTCGGTTGATCAAACCGTATACATAAGCCGTTTCCGCATCGAAATATTCGCCCGTCCATAACCATTCCAACGCCCGCTGCGGACCGAGGGCTTTGGTCAGTTTCACTGTCCCCCCTGCTCCGGGCATAACCCCGAGGTTGACTTCCGGAAAGCCAAATTTTGTTCCTTCTGCGGCAAAAACTATGTCACAGCTTAAGACGAGCTCAAAGCCGCCGCCGACGGCATAGCCTTGGACGGCTGCTACAATCGGCTTTTTAATCAGGGCCATCCGGTCCCACCAGGAAAATTGATCGATTTTTTCCAGGTAAACCGGATCGTCATCCATCATTTCTTTAATATCCGCGCCAGCGGCAAATGCCCTGCCCTTTGCCGCCAGCATAATGACATGCACATCATCGTCCTCCTGGAACTTCTCCATCGCTGTGACAATTTCCGTGACCATTGGACGTTTCAGGGCGTTGAGGACTTCCGGACGGTTCAAAATGATTTTGCCGATCTTTCCGGAAGTCTCGGTGATAATATATTGATAGTCTTTTTGATTACTCAACTTCTTCACCGATCATCATTGTGACCAGCTCTCCCGCAAATGCTTGCAGGTCTCTGGCTGACTCCTTGGCCTCTTCTGTTCTCATCGCTTTTTTCAATGACTCATGATCGTCATAATACATTTCGCATAACAAGTAATACTCGCTTTTACCGGTTGGTGAGCCGACGATTTTCGTCACTTCCATTTTTCTGAGCCCCGGGATTTTTTTCGTAATCGGGGTGTGGACATTTTTGTAATGTTTATCAAAAGCTTTCGGATCCTCCGGTTGTTTGTACAAAGCAATTAATTTGACCATTGTATGTCTCCTTTCGTATGATTGTTTTATGCAATAGGTTTCATCGCTTCAAACGGGTTTCTACAGGATTTGCAGTACAGGATGCTTCTGCATGCGGTCGGCCCGAAAATATTTTCCATCGTGACCGTGACAGAATCACAATACGGGCACCGGACTTCCCACGAATCTCCGCGTTTTTGATCCGGGTCGGGAACGGCAATTCCGATTGTTTTCAACTTTTCCCTGCCCGATTCATTGATTCTGTCCGTTGTCCAGGGGGGATCATAACGAAACTTCACCTGTACTTTTAATGATTCGTCCAATTTTTGAATCGCTTGCTCCACTTCATCAATAACGTTTTCTTTAATCATGTCGAGGGCCGGACAGCCCGAAAATGTCGGCAGGAGGGTGACATTGACGTTCTTCCCCTCTACCTCGACATCTTCGACCATGCCAAGCTCAACAATACTGACCGGTTCCATCTCCGGATCCATCACATTGTCAAGCGACTTCCAAACTTCCTTTTGTAAATCTTGAGTGTTTACCGTCATGTTAAACACTTCCTTAACATTTCTTTTCCATTTGCCCGTTTACCACGAGCTGGCTTCAGCATCCGAGAAGTACACTTCACTCAACGTTTCAAGCGCCTGTTTCAGATCTTCGGTGTGTTCACCGTTCCGGCCGTTTCCTTTTTCCATGCCGGGCTTTCCTTCCAGATTGAAATCGACTGATTTGCACAGTTCACCGAGCTTATCCAGACATCTTTGTCCGAGAACCTCTTCCGGTTCGATATACTTTCTTGCACTGAACTCATCAGCGTAACGTCCCTGGGAGATGACCCCGCCGAAGTCTTTCCATACACGGCGGATGGCATTTTCCATGCGTGTTCTTGCCTCCTCCGTGCTTTGCATCAACTGCATAAACCAAGTTTTCCAGTGCATTAAGTGATAGTATTGCTCTGTTTCTATTTTTCTTGCAGTGATGCTGAGCGGTTCATAGCTTGATTGTTTCAGAGATTCCAGCTGGGTTTCTTTGTACACGTTATAGAACAGGTTTCGTACGACAGTAAATGCCCAGTCGTAGTCCGGATTATCTAAATACGTTCCGGTTCCGTTCTTTTCTTCCAGGAGAATGGCGTTCCGGAAATCCTTCGGCTTGCGGGCGTGGGCCAATTCATCACTGTTGCCCTCCCCCATTTCCTCCAGCAATTTATAAAACATGTACGCATGCCCCATGGTGTCCTGGGTGATCGAGGAATAAGCAACGTCTTCCTCGATATGGGGCACTAGTCCGAGCCATTCGGATCCCCGGTAGGAATGGATGAAATTATCATCGGCCAGTTGGTAAATCAGTTCCCTTAAAATTTTGTTGTCCGTCATTTTCATCACCCCTCACTGCTTAACATTTCTTCAAGTTTTCTCCATTGTTTCGGCAGATCGGCATAACCTTTCGTTTCGCGGTAGTGTTTATTGTCAATGCGCTTAAATCCTTCGCGCTCTTCCTCAGACATTCTGCGAATGTTAGAGCGCTCAACTACCCATAAATCATGGATCGACTCCCGGCGGAAGAAGTTTTCTTTCGCCAGGATGTAAGCCATCTCCAAATTCGGTGCAAGAATGCTGAAACGGTGCTCCATAGGCAAATCACTTCTTCGTCTGCTGAACACTTCAAATTCTTTGTAAAATTTTTCTTCCATGTTAAAATCACCCCTCCCCAAATATTTCAGCAATTGATGATCACAAAGCTCATCCGACCAACATTCTGTTTTTATTGTATTTGGCCAGTGCTTCCCTTACCCAAGCTGTTTTTTCATAAGAATCACGGCGCAGTTTCAGGCGACTGTCGGTTTTCGGACCATTACCGTTAATGATTTGTTTGAATTTCTCCCAATCCGGATCTTTGTAAATCCATTGTTGTTTATCTTCATCAAAGCGCAGTGTCTCATCCGGAATGGTCAGTCCGAGCCGTTTAATTTGCGGTACATATTTTGTCAGGAATTCTTGCCTTAATTCTTCGTTCGTCTTTGAACGGATCTTATACTTAATGTTCACATCTACTTTTGAGTGTCCGACTTCTTTTGCGGATCTCGGTCCGAAGAACATCAAGAGCGGCTCCCACCAGCGGTTCAGTGCCTCCTGGAGCATTTTCCGCTGATAATCGGATCCTGATGCCAATGCAAGGACCAGGCTTTCTCCGTGCTTGGCGTGGAAGGACTCTTCCTGGCAAATCCGCTTTAATGCTCTTCCGTATGGACCGTAACTTGTCTTCAATAACATCGTTTGAGTCAGGATCGCAGCACCGTCAACAAGCCAGGCAATGATGGCTGCGTCCGCCCATGTCGGTGCCGGCATATGGAAGACGTTGTGGAATTTTAGTCTCTTTTCAAACAAGTCCTGCATGATGTCTTCCCGGTCTTTTCCGAGCGGTTTCATCAGGTCTTCGGCAACACGCAGCAATAATTGTCCGTGACCGACTTCATCCTGGACTTTTGCCATAATGGCCAGTTTCCGGTGGAGAGTCGGCGCTTTCGGTACCCACTCCTTCTCCGGGAATGCACCCATGATTTCACTGATCCCGTGCATCGCAATTAGCTTAATTAAGTTAGTTCTGTAATCATCGGGCATCCAGTCATGGGCTTCGATTTTTTCACCTCTTTCGATTCTTTCCATAAAGCGCTCATACTTCTCTTCTTCTGACAAATGTCTGAACTCATAAGCAGTAACCATCTGAAACACCCCTTTTCATTTATTTCAAAATTGGATTATTAGCTTAATTCAGAATTTTATCCTTATTCATTCTGACTATCCGGATCGCTTTGCCATCCGAACGCGGAATCGTTTGCGGGGGCTCAATTTGTGTCTCCATCGTTACGAGGCACTGGTTTTTAATTTTACGGGAGATTTTTCTGGACAGTTCCCGGATTTTATCATGCTGCATATTTCCGCCGATGGCTTGATAGAATGCTTCGGTAATTTCCACTTTCAAAATGACTTTATCTAAAGCTCCTTCCCGTGTGATGACGAGCTGGTAATGGGGAACGAGCTCATTAATCTTCAACAATACACCTTCAATTTCCGACGGGAAAACGTTTACACCGCGGATGATCAGCATGTCATCAATTCTGCCTTTTACTTTCGACATCCGGATATGTGTCCGGCCGCAGATGCAAGGTTCTTTAATGAGTGTAGCGATATCGCCGGTACGGTACCGAATGATTGGCAGCGCTTCTTTTGTTAGGCTTGTAAAGACCAGTTCCCCTTGTTCTCCCTCTGGAACCGGTTCTAACGTATCCGGATCAATGAGTTCTACAAGGAAATGGTCTTCTGCAATATGCAGCCCGTTTTGTGCTTCCTTACATTCAATGGATACACCCGGTCCCATGACTTCACTTAAACCATATATATCCATTGCTTTGATGCCTAGACGGTCTTCAAGATTTCGCCGTGTTTCCTCCGACCAGGATTCTGCACCGAATATTCCGTATTTCAAGCTTGTTTTCCGGGGATCTTTCCCTGACTGTTCCATTTTTTCCACAATATTTAAAATGTAAGAAGGTGTCCCGGTGATCACGGTTGGCTTTAGATCTTCAATGAGTAATATTTGTCTTTCCGTGTTTCCGCCCGATACGGGTACAGTGGCCATTCCCAATTTTTCCGCTCCGTAATGGATGCCGAGCCCGCCGGTAAATAGTCCGTACCCGTAAGCGTTGTGCAACACTTCCCCGGGCCGACCTCCGCAAGCGGCAATACTTCTTGCCATGATATCCGCCCAGTTTTCAATATCATTTTTCGTATAGGCAACGACGGTCGGCTTTCCGCTTGTTCCGCTGGATGCGTGAATCCGAATGACTTCATCCATCGGGACCGCAAGCAAGCCGAGCGGATAGTTATCCCGCAAATCCTTTTTTACCGTAAAGGGCAACTTGCGGACATCATCCAGTGTTTTTATGTCATCGGGCGTTATGCCTTTTTCAGCAAACTTTTCCCGGTAAAACGGCACATTTTCGTAAACTCTCCGGACGGTAGTTTGCAAACGCTCCAGCTGGAGTTTCTCCAGCTGCTCTCTCGGCATAGTTTCGATCTCTTTATTATAAAACATCCACTAATCACCAACCTATCTATAAAATTTAGTTTTTATAGAAAGCTATACGGCGAAAAAGAGTTCATTTTTCTTAATATAGTCTCTTTCTTCCTCCGGCACATCTTCATCGAAGAAGATGGCATTTACGGGACAGACCGGTACGCATGCTGCGCAATCAATGCAACGGTCCGGATTTATATAATATTGGTCATCTCCGGGCTGAATGGCGTCAACCGGACAAACTTCCGTGCATTCCGCAGCTTTTTCATTTCTGCAAGGTGATGTAATTACGTGGGCCATAACACTCTCTCCCTCTGTTAAACTGTTAATTTTTCAAAAATCGATGTACTGTGTTGCGGTTGTTTCCGTGCATCCGGATCCACATATGCTTTTATGCTGCTGATGGCAGTTGCCGCATCGCCGAATCCGGTCACGATTAATTTCACTTTTCCTTCGTAATGCACAATATCCCCTGCGGCATAAATACCTTCAATGTTTGTTTCCATCGATGCGTTGGTTACGATTGAATTTTTATGGAGATTCAAGCCCCATTTTTTCAGCGGTCCGAGGGATGAGACAAATCCGTAGTTGACAATGAGTTCATCCAGCTCTACATTGATTGTTTCTTTCGTTTCCGTATGTTCCAGGGTGACCGCTTCAATTTCTTCTCCCCCTGAAAGACCGGTGATTGTATACGGGGTCAAAATTTCGACCCTTGAGTTTTTTAGTTGTTCAACGGATGCTTCATGCGCTCTGAATTTGTTTCTCCGGTGTACAAGTGTGACGTGGCTAGCGACGGATTCCAATGTTAATGCCCAGTCAACGGCTGAATCCCCGCCGCCTAAAATGCATACTTTCTTCCCTTGAAAACGGTTTACATTTTGGACAAAATAATGCAAATTTTTCTCTTCATATACAGCGGCATTTTCCAAATTTAATTTTCTGGGCTGGAAAGAACCTATGCCCGCTGTGATCAGAATTGTTTTTGTATAATGAATATTTTTATCAGTCATAAGCCGGAAAGTTCCGTCATCCAGCCGTTCAAATTCCTGTACAGTTTCCCCGAGAACAACGGCTGGTTTGAAGTAAAGCGCCTGTTCCTTCAGGTGGTCGACTAAATCTTGGGCTTTCACTTTCGGGAATCCGGCAACATCATATATGTATTTTTCCGGATATAAGGCTGCCAATTGTCCTCCCAACTGTGGCAGACTTTCAATGATCTTCACTTTCAGCTGCCGCATTCCCCCGTAAAACGAGGCAAATAAGCCGATGGGTCCGCCGCCGACAATGGTAACATCATATAATTCCCCGTTCAAAAGATCATTCACATCCTTTTAATAGTATGACAAATTTTTATATGACGTTTAAAAAGCGTCATGTTTTATTTTGTTATGTAAATATTAACAACTTTGTCATATATTTGTCAATAGATTTCTGTAAATTTTTAATTTATTTTATAGTCAGTTATCTTAATAAAGTGTTTAATCGTTTACAAATAATTGAGAATGCTGTAATGACAACGCTTTCAAGTTGTTTTTGAAAAAACATTTTATAGAAATATTATATTGTGACAACTTTGTTAAAAATTGGTGAAAATTTTGTCGAAACACCTACAAAACATTGCCGGTGATTGTCAAATTAAAAAAACCGGCACCCGCAGCCGGATGCCGGAAAATTTTGTATTTTGATTACCACCAGAAAAACGGAAAGAATGCCAGGGATACGATCAGACCGAGGGCAATGCCGTATGCAAGTCCCCTCCATCCCCAGCCGTAGTAACCGTAGCCGAAACCGCCCAAATTCCGCCGCGGATTGCCCGGCGGACGGATATATACTTTGTCTTTTGTTACGTTCGTAATGACGCCGTAATGAACCCTGCCGTCTCGCGTCCGGATTTTTACCGGTTTGCCACGGTAACGGTTGCATAAATGATACATATGCGGTACAGACATCTTTACACCTCCCTGTCCCGGTTACTTTATACTATGCCGGCAAAAACGGACCGCATGGACAAAGTTCCCGGGAAAGGAGCTGAAACCACGTTTCTTGTTCCGGTACTTTGTGTCATCTGACAAAGGGAAAGGAAAGCAGCCGGTTTTTATTTTTTGATTATTAACGGACCTTTTACGGCATCCATGACGTATGAAGCCGGCAGACCGTTTTCGATTAACTGCACAATGACCTTCATATACGGGTGAATGTGGTGAAAAAACTTTTTATAACCCGCACATAAATAATTTAAACCGGGCTCCCCGTCTTCTGTTCGTAGAAACCTGTGTTTCGGGCATTCTCCGTAACAGGCAAATTTAACTTCACACGTCCGGCATTGCCCGGGAAGTGTTTCTTTTTTGGCCAGTCCAAATTTTTTCTGCTTCGGGGACATCATCATCCGTTTCAATGATTCTTCCAAAATATTCCCCAGCTTGTAGTCCGGGTACATGTAGTGGTCACAAGAGTACACATCTCCGTTATGTTCTATGATCCCCGCATTCCCGCAAGTTTCGGAAAATAAACAGACGGAAGACGGCAAGCCCATCCAGGCCGCAACCGCCCACTCAAAATTGATCACATGGATGTTTCCGACATCCTTTCTTACCCATTCATCAAAAATTTCAATGAGGAAATCGCCGTATTGTTCGGCTCCGACCGTCCACGGGGAAACGTTCGTCCGTTCCCGGTCGTTTTCCGGAACGGGCGGTACGGCATGCCTTAATCCCAATTGTTCCGCTTTTGTATCCGGCAACCGTTCGACAATGGGAATAAATTGGATGTACCGGACACCTTGATCTTTAAAAAAGCGGTAGATTTCAAGTCCGCGGGATGCAGATTGTTTAGTAACACAGGCAAGGACATTATACGGAACATCATATTCTTGCAGGAGACGCAATGCTTTCAATACTTTTTTTGCCGTCGGCTGTCCCCCCTTTTTTACCCGGAAATGATCATGGATTTCTGGGGGCCCGTCCAGGCTGAGTCCGACCAGAAAACCGTTTTCAGCCAAAAATTTGCACCATTCTTCATTAAGCAAAATCCCGTTTGTCTGAATGGCATTATGGATTTTTTTCCCGCCAGCATATTTCTTTTGCAAAGCCACCACTTTTTTATAAAAATCAATGCCCATTAACGTCGGTTCTCCCCCTTGCCAGACAAAGGGGATTTCCGGGGCTTTTTGCGACCGAATGTATTCCCGGATGAACGTTTTCAGAACTTCATCCGGCATCCGGAAGTTTGTCCCTTCAGGAAAAAGCGCCTCCTTTTCCGTGTAAAAACAATATTGGCAATCCAGATTGCAAAGCGGGCCGGCCGGTTTGGCGATTAAATGAAAATTCCCCCTGCGTTGTTCATGGAATTTCATTTTTATCCCCTCCGCATCCTGTAATAAAAAGAAAGTCCGGGTATAAAAGCAGAGACGCTTTTATACCCTTTCGATTTATTTGATCGTTTTCCGGGCGGCTTCCTCAAACTCATAAACCACTTTTTCAATCTTGCCGCTGTAGGGGAACGTTCCTAAATCCGCATATTCCGGACTGACCGGGTAGAGTAAATCTTTCCCGATATCCATCCCTTCAAATGACACTTTGTACGGAAGGGTTTCGATACCGGTTTCTCCGGCTTTTGCGTCATTTAAATAAAGCATTCCGGTTCCTTTGTTTTCCCCAGTCTTTTGAAACCGGAAGGAAAGGATGTTTTTCCCTTCTTTTAACGGCTGGGCCGAAACAATTTTGTAGCGTTCCATCCCGTTATGATGTTCATAAACCAGCCGGCCGTCTTTGATGAAAAATGTATAGCCGCTTTGGTCATTTCCGACAGCCAGAAGGACCCCTTCATCTCCGGGCTCATATTCAAACGGGATTGTGATTGTATACGTGCGGTTAATCGTAAACGGTCCGGCTGAATCACTTAAATGGCTCATCTGCGGATAATAAACAAATTTCTTTTTTGCCCGGAGCGATTCTTCCGGCAAGTTCGTAAAGGCTTCCAGAAACAAATCAGACAACGGAAGAACGTTATGTTTTTTCGCTTCCCGGTCCCAGATTTTTTTTAATTGCTTTAATTTTTTCGGCTCTTTTTCCGTCAGATTCCGGACTTCCGAAAAATCTTTTTCCAGATGGTACAATTCCCATTCATCTTCTCTAAACGGTTCGCCTTTTTTATGATGCGCAATGGCCTTCCAGCCATCGTGATAAATCGCCCGGTGGCCACTTGCTTCAAAATACTGGGTTTTCTTCGCCGCCTCGGCATCTGCATCATCAAATGTATGGGCAAAGCTGTCTCCGCTAAGCGGCAATTGTTTTACACCGTTTAACCTTTTCGGCACTTGAATGCCCAGTATATCATAGACCGTCGCCGTGATATCGCTAACATAAACAAACTGGGAACGGATTTCCCCTTTTGCTTTTATGCCGTCAGGCCAGTGGACAATGAGTGGTGTACGGATGCCCCCGGCATACGTGGTATTTTTGTACATTTTAAACGGCGTATTGCTTACTTGCCCCCATCCGGCCGGATAATCCGGAGTGGTGGTTTCCGAGCCGATTTCATCTTTCTTCGCTTTTACATGTTCGAAATCTTCTGGAATGGCATTGTAGGCAAGGGATTGATTGGTGGCGCCGAATGGTCCCCCGGCAGCGCTGGCACCGTTATCCGAAATTAAGAAAATCAGCGTGTGATCCAGCTCCCCCGTTTCTTCCAGCACCTGGATGATCTTTCCGATTTGTTCATCGGTGTGGGTTAAAAATCCGGCGTATGTTTCCATAAACCGGGCGGCGACTTCTTTTTCTTCCTCCGTTAATTCATCCCATTCTGGCACGTCCGGATTTAACGGGGCCAATTCCGCATCTTCCGGAATTATGCCCAATTCCTTCTGTCTTTCAAAGCGCTGTTTGCGGATTTCTTCCCAGCCGACATCATAAACCCCATCGTACATATCTATGTATTTTTCCGGCACCTGATGGGGCATATGCTGGGCACCAAAGGCCAAGTACATAAAGAACGGACGCTCCGGCCGGGTGGATATGTGATCATAAATATATTGAATTCCTTTTTCTGCAAGCGCTTCCGAATAATGGAACTCTTTATCTTCAGGAGGCAAAATTTGCGTATTGTCTTCTACTAACTCCGGACGGTATTGGTCGGAAGAATCTTCCAAATTTCCGAAATAGCGGTGAAACCCTTTTCCCAGCGGCCAATTATGGTACGGTCCCGCTGGAGAAGCTTCAGCTGTCGGCAGGAGATGCCATTTTCCCAAAGCATAGTTATGATAATCATGTTCGGAAAGTACTTCGGCAATCGTACCGGCTTCAGGAACAATTTCCCCTCTACGGTTCGGGTACTTTTCGCCAAATTCAAAGTTGGCTACATGGCCCATTCCCACCGTATGGGGATTCCTTCCGGTTAACAGTGCTGCCCTTGTCGGCGAACAAACCGGTGAAACGTGAAAGTTATTGTATCTTAGTCCGTTTTCCGCAAGCCGGTCCATGTTCGGCGTCTTGATTTCGGAACCGTAACTGCCGAGATCGGAAAAACCCATGTCATCCAGGACGATGTACAGAACATTCGTTTTTTCTGCTGCAGTATTTCGTTTGTCCGGTTTATTGTTTACCGCTTTTTTGTCCGGCTTTGCTTCCGTGGATGGATCGCCGACAACATTCGCACATCCGGCGGATAACGTAATGACGGAACCGAGTAAAGCCGCCCCGACAAGCTGTTTTACAATCATTTTGCCCATCAATCTGCCCTCCGGTTTTTATATTTTGTCGCAGTAATCGTATTCGGATGATCGA
>CALGYZ010000101.1 GCA_937934645.1 uncultured Bacillaceae bacterium
ATATTCCCTGTTTTCTTCGCTTCCCTCAATATTTTTAAAACCAAAAGGAAATTCATCATTGTAAAATTCCATTATATCATTGGCCAATTTGCGGGCTGTTTCTCTAAAATAGCTTATATTCGTTTCTTCATAAAATCTGTTGCAGATATACGCAACTCCTGATAAACCATGACAAAAGGAAGGAGAAAAAATGTTGTAAAGCCGTTTACTTGCCAGTTTCATTCCGCTGACGGCGCAGTCAATATATGATTGATTTTTTAGCGTTTTACCTGTTATAAGCAACGAATAAGCGACACCAGGAGTTCCGTAACACCATGCATCTCTTGTATTTTTGTTCAGGACGGATCCGTTTTTGTATTCTTCTAGAGAAACATGGGTGCCCCAATAAGCTTCATTTTCATCTTTAATCTGAAACTTAATAAGAAAATCGGCTAATTTTTGAATGCATTCATCTTGCCCGTCTACATAAATATTCAGTTTTTTGGCATTGCACAAGACAATTAATAAAGCAGGTATGCCGTGAGACAGCCCGATGTTAAAGAAACCGGATGGCCAGTTTCTTTTTTCCATTTCCGAAAAAGAATTCTCAGGAGGAATATACCATCCGGGGGCTTTTATATCTTCAATCTGTTTGTCTTGAGACAAGTCTACAATGTATTTTAAGATTAATGTTATGCTTTTTTTCATCTCTTGCGGAAATAATAGGCAGTAACTTGCTATACCCGCAACGCCCGAAATGGCATCATAATCATCCATATTCGGATACGGTTTCTGTTTCAAATAATCGATGATTTCTTCTATTCTTTCTTCGATGACCTGGTTAATATTTGAGATAAAGTTTTGATATCTTTCCCCTCCTTTGGATAAACATACTGCTGCAAGACCAACCCCGGCTAATCCGGTAAACATGGATAAAGAAGAGAAACCGTGCTGATTAATTTGTTTGCCGATCTTTTTCATATATTGATGCCCCAATACATCCCAACCTTCGTTGGGATATTGTTCGCTCAATTCACCGTACAGCGCGCATAAAGCCGGCAAACCATGGCTTAAACTCAATTCATTAAACGGATTTATACTCCTGTTTCCGATTTTAATATAATTACTTGGGTGATTAATGATCCGCTTCATATTCTCATAATCCGATAATTTTTTAGCAACATTACAAACCAGCTCTTTCAATGAGACGATCATATTCCACCTCGTTTTGCAAAGTTTCTAATTCATGCATTCTTCTGTATAAATCATTCGTAGCCAAAAGTTCCTGATGCGTACCTATGCCGATAATTTCACCGTCATTCATCACTACGATTTTATCGGCAAGCTTAGCTGTTGATAGACGATGTGAGATAAATATACCGATTTTATCTTTTGTCATACTGATAAACATATCAATGACTTCTTTTTCCGAAATGGGATCCAGTGCCGAGCTAGGTTCATCCAATATATATACGGATGCATCCCGAAAGAACGCCCTAGCAATAGCTACTTTTTGCCACTGTCCTCCCGAAAGTTGCACGCCGTCAACAAACCATAAACCAAGCTGAGTATCCAAATCCTCGATAAAGTTTACCTGCGCCCTCTCCATGGCTTGTTTTAATTCCTTGTCATGATCAATGCGCGTAATATCGCCGAACCCTACATTTTCCCTTAATTTTAATTCATACTTGACAAAATCTTGGAACAAAACCGCAATGCTTTTCCTCAATTGTGCAGTATCCAAATCATTTATGGACACACCATTGTAAAAAATGCTATCTTCATCATGATCATACAATTTCAATAAAAGTTTTATAAGGGTACTTTTTCCCGATCCATTGGCACCGACGATTGCTATTCTTTCACCTTTATTGATGTCGAGGTTAATATTTTTTAATACAACTTTCGGATTAGTCGGATAACTGAAGGTTAAATTTCTTATCTTAATATTTTCGATTTTGTCTATTCCTAATGCCAATCGGCCTTCTTTATTCAATACTTCCTCATCCAAATCCAAAAATTCAAACAGTTGATTGATGTATAGATTGTTTTTATACCGAGAATGGATCGTATTTAATATTTTTCTGGAAATATTGGAAATTAAGTTCAAGGCCTGAATAAGCCCGACGACGTGACCGACAAGGATTTCGCCTGACAACGCCGAAATGATAATGATGACAAGTATGATATTTATACATATTTGTTCAACGAGCTCAAAAATAAATGTAAAAACCGTTCTTCTTTTAAAAAGATTAATATCTTGTCTGACAAACTTTTTGTTGATTTCTTTAAATTGTTTTAAGATATATCCGGCCAAATTATATAACTTTACTTCTTTGAAGGTGTTTTCTCTTGTCATTAAGTAAGACAAATACCATGATTTTCTTTTTCCGGCGCACGCAGCCAACTAACATTAAACTCTCTTTGACCGATTTTGAAAAAATAAAAAGAAAAAATGACTGGGATGAAGATTAATATAATCAACACCCAAGGTTTCCAATTGATCAGGATCATTACAGACGAGAAAAGTGTTACAATCGCCGATATTGCACCTAATATGGACAAAAACACTTCAAATGGTTTGTACAGTGTTTCATTCTGAACTCTTTGCAACATATCATAAACTTCAGCATCCTCAAAATGTCTTAAGGACAATTTCGTACACTTGTCCATGACTTTTAAATTAAGTTTGTAATTGATTAAAGTTTGAAATTTATTTTGGTAATATTCCGTAAAACTGCTGATGATTTCGCTGAATAAATTGGAAAAAATATAAAAAATTAATGAGGATATGATAATACGAATATTTTGGAACCCGATTGCATTAAGCAAGTTTTGCGAACCGAATAATGTAATAATAGGCGCGACCCCCATTAATAAACTTAAAAGAATAATGATAAAAAAACTTTTTTTGTCGACGTTCTTTATGAGAACAAGCGTCTTGGGAACCATCTTTATTGATTTCACAATATCTTTTATGGTAACGTGATCATCATACTCTTTTATATTCATAGTATTTTCAATCCTCACGTGCTAAAATTAAACCTTATTCCAGTCATAAAGGCTTTTTGGCCTGAGTAAACAGGAGAGGACTTGCCGATCTTTTGCCGGTGGCTTTTGTTAAAAAGCTTTAAGTCGTGAACTCATTTATGCAAACTCCAAGTGCTTGCACAAATGGACAGAATCTTTATTTTTTCAAAACTGCTTCATGAAGTTTAATATATTTTAATGCATATAACGTATGCGCAACCAATGTACAGATTTTCTTTTCAAATTCTCGGTCGATGCCGAATAACCTGTTACAGTGTAAATGAATCACGCTGTCTAAGATGGATAATTCCGAAGAAGCTTCCAGACCTTTCTGGATTTTGCTTGCATATTCTTTTATGCTTCTGTTTCTTTGGTTCAAAACATTTAATAATAACATCCCCTCATCAGTTTCTCTTAACCCTTTCCAATCATTGTCCGTATTACAAACTTTCATGTAAAAAGATCGATTCCTTTTAAAGTCTTCCCGATAGTCTTGTTTGTTTACTTGCTGTTGCAAGAAATCCAATTGGCTTTCATAATCTAGGCCGAACTGTTCCATATAATGAATGATGGAAACCATTCCGATCACTTCATCGCTAAAATTAATAGTTTTTAAACGTTTTAGCTTTAATATGTCTTCTACTACTATGCTATCAAAACAAAATAAGGTTTCTGCAAAATTTATCAATTCCGTTCCGCCATAACGCTCAATTTCTCTTTCATAGGAGTCGATGGAAAAACGATTCAGCACCCTTTTTTCAATTAAAGTTCGTAGCCATTGTTTAATATCGGGATAAATCTGTAAAAGTTTCTCTTCACTTGCATTGAATCTTAATCTTATATGTTGTTCTGGGTCGGCATACCGCATAAAGAAGTATTTTTCAATTTCTCCTTTAGCCAACTTTTCACGACAATATTCTGAAATATAAAAGGCAATTAAATCATCCGCGCTGGAATTGACTCCGTACAATTTTAAATAAAGCCAATCCTCAAAAGGCAATTTTATTCTTATATCCGATAAACTTGGGATATGATTTGATTTTTTCGGTTTGGCGTACCATTTGTTATTTTCTTGTTTCACTTTAACTAACGGAATAACCAATTCACAAATATATTCTTCTTCGGCGCTATCTTTAACCAAATTAAGATCAGCATCTTCATAAGAACTTAAAATAATATTTCCGTATCTGTTGTTAAATTCGTGATGAAGAATTCTTAAACAATTTTCGTCCTCAGTATTCAACAGAACCCGATTATCCGCAAAAGTTAAATAAACATATTTCGACACATGATAATCAGAACAAAATTTTTTAAAACGTTTTTTAAATTCTGCGAAATCAATTTTATGGTTTGTTTTAATAATCTTATTGATCACCCATTTTTGTGGCGATATTGTGAAATTTTTGTATTCAATTTTGGGGATGTAAGAATAGTCATAAAATATTGTATCCCAAGGAAAATTATACCAAATTTTTTTACCGTCCAAACTTACATCATGCAAAAAACGAATCGCATTGATGATGTATAAAATTTTGTGTAAAGCATTTTACTAGATCAAAAGAAAAGGGTAT
>CALGYZ010000102.1 GCA_937934645.1 uncultured Bacillaceae bacterium
GCCCTCCTATGATAGGTTACTCAAATCATAAATATCTACAATTTAAAATTCTTGAAAATATACGCTTTCCAGAAAACAAGTTTTCGCTTTTTCAAACGTAACTTTAAACAAGGATGGAGTTTCAGTATTTTCTAAAATATACTTGTAAAAACGAAAATCTTCTTCAAAGCATGACATCGCATACTTTGCAACTTCTACTGCACCGTCTTTATTATTTGTTTGCAATAAACTATCTATAATATTGATAAAATCCTGTTCATTAAATTGATCCCAATCACAAAGATTATATAGTTGCAGTGCTTCTCCTTTGAATCCATTTTTAAATAGAACTCTTGCAACTTTAAGAATCGTACTCTTATCCGTTTTTTCTATTTCCTCCAAAATAACATTACATAAGTCAAATTTTTTATATGTCAATAATATGTTTAATGTATGTGCTATTAAATCACCATCGATATTAACCACAGATTCTGTTCCGTTAAATAAGTCTATTAATTTAAAAAGTTGTTCATTTTGCTTCAATAAATTTAATACATCCGACACATCTTCACCTATAAGTGTTTTTTTACTTAATATGATCAGATCGGCTATATTAATCCATTTTGATTCTATCAGGTTTGTTAGAATTTCCGATCGTAATATATTTTTAAATTCCTCTATTTTTCCTTCATCGTTGATACAAAACTGCTTTAAATAAGCAACTTCTTTCAGCAACTTATACTCACATGTATAATTTTCTAATAATTTTATGGCTAAGAAAGGGTTCCCAACATCAAAACTTGCTAAAACATAACTCTTTATATTTTTTTTATTTACTAACTCATTTGAAATAAGAAAATCTGCAATTTCTTCATAAGGATAGAATTTATTTAATATGTAAATTATTTTGTTTATACTTCCTACATCATATTTATTTATATTCAACACACTTGCAAAATGAAAAATCGAGTTCTGATAATCCTCTTCATAAAGATAAATTTCTCCTAAATGTGAATGAGGTTTTTGATCTTTTAAATCAGGCCTAAGAATTATGTGATTATATTTTTGGTCATTATTTAATATATGATGGAAAATCTGTTTAGCATCTTCTAATTGTCCCCTCTGTAAAAAAATTTGACCCTTTAGGTAAGGAAACTCAGGAGATGTATTGTATATATTTTGAGCATCATGAATGACATTTAATGCGTCATTATATCTTTTTAAGTTTATCAGGCAATTAACAATTTGAACTAATGCCATTGAGATCCATGAAAGCCGGAAATCTGATTTTTGCTTATATGCTTTGATATATGCGTCTAGTGCTTTTTCATATTCACCTATGGAACTATATTCATTTCCTAAATTGAAATAATCAAACGCATTTTCTACTCCGCTATTCATTTCTTTTTCTAAAAGGCTTTTATTCCGTTGAGTTTTATTCTTTTCTGTTACAGTATGGCTAAGGTATCCAGAATGAAAGATGACTAAACTTGAATTTTTAATTTTTAATTGTTCACCTTTAATGCTTTTAAATTGTTCATGTATATGACGAAAATAACATATTTCACCATTATTTTTATAAATACGATCATGATAATTTTGTATTAAACTTTCTCCAAAATTACCAGTAAAATTTATGATTTTTGCAGTATATGCATCATAACGATCCCCATCTACTTTTAACTCTTGAATAAATGTATTAAAGTTTTCTTCGTCCACAAATTCATCAGCATCTAAAACTAAAATCCACTTTCCAGTTGCTTTAGATGCTGCAAAATTTCGTGCTGCCGAAAAGTCATTAACCCATTCAAAATCATATATATTTTCTGTATATTTCGATGCAATCTTTTTTGTATTATCAGTTGATCCAGTATCAACAACGATAATTTCATCCACTAAATGAACGACTGAGGATAAGCACCGTTCTAAAACCTTTTCCTCATTTTTAACAATCATACAAAGTGAAATAAACGGTTTCATTAAAAATAGTTCCTCCTGTAAAGTAATGAATTTAATAAAAACATCGTGCCTAAGAAAAATCTTAAGCACGATATTTCTATAAATTCATTACTGCTAATTTGAATTAACGAAGTAATTGAAGCACTCCTTGAGGCATTTGGTTTGCTTGAGCCAACATAGCTTGAGAAGCTTGGGCCAAAATTGCATTTTTTGTTTGTTCCATCATTTCTTTTGCCATGTCTACATCACGAATACGGGATTCAGCTGCAGTTAAGTTTTCTGAAGATGTACTTAAATTATTGATCGTGTGCTCAAGGCGATTTTGTAATGCACCAAGTTTTGAACGCTCAGAAGATACTGATTCAATTGCCTTATCCAGTGCACTGATCGTAGCACTTGCTGTTGTATGATCGCTAACAGCAATGCTGCTACCAGAAAATAAAGCTGATGTATCCATTGCAGATATAGAAATGCCAAGATTTTGACCATCATTCGCACCTATTTGTAAGGTACCTGAAAATGTTCCATCTAATAAATTTTGCGTGTTGAACTGTGTAGTTTCAGCAATTCGATCAATTTCAGACATTAATTGATTTAACTCTTCTTGAATTGCATCACGGTCTGCTTTTACGTTAGTGTCATTCGCGCCTTGTACTGCCAGTTCACGCATACGCTGCAAAATCGCATGGGTTTCGTTTAAAGCACCTTCTGCAGTTTGAATCAGAGAAATACCGTCCTGAGCATTTTTCGCCGCCATATCCAGGCCTCGAATTTGACCCCGCATTTTTTCGGAAATGGCAAGCCCTGCTGCGTCATCGCCTGCACGGTTGATTCGGAGTCCGGATGCAAGTTTCTCCATCGATTTCATCTGTGCATTGTTGGCATTCGTTAATTGACGGTATGTGTTCAGTGCCGCAATATTGTGGTTAATACGCATATCGAATGATTCCTCCTTGAAAGTTTTTTCGGCTCACGTCCTTGTGGGCCGGTTTTTTCAGGAATTTTGTCCCAAATTCCTTACACCCTCTATATCGGCAAAAAACGAAAGGTGTTTAGCCTTTCGTCGTAAATTTTTATTCTTTTTTGGACTTTCGAATCAGTTCGATGATCTTGTCCGGAGATGAGGCGGCCTGTTTGTTTTCTTCCTGAATTTGTTCATAAATTTCCTTCCGGTACACTTCGACCGTTTTCGGGGCATCAATGCCGATTTTCACCTGGTCGCCTTGAACAGCAATGACGGTAATTTCAATATCGTCACCGATTTTAATGGCTTCTCCTTTTTTCCTCGATAAAATTAACACCGGATCACCCCTCAGCTCTTTCAGGGGATGCGTTAAACAACGGATGCTTCGTTTTGTAATTTTCGTTGTTTAAGATCACCTGTTTTGCTTGTTTGTTTTTCCGGTTGATCACCACCGGTGCTTGCAGGTTGATCGTGGATTGTTGAAACGGGTCTTGCAACGTCAGGATGTTATATACTTCCACATCTTCCGGTTTTTCAATCCCCAGCTGTTTTACAACGCTGTCTTCCAGTGTAAAATCGTAATCTTTGTGGAAAAGAAAGGGATTCGTAATGACAAAGGCAAGTTCCGGCGTGTTTACTGACTGCATGGTAAAAAAAATGCCGTCATCGGTCAACGGCAAAATGATGAATTGTTTTTCCGTCAAAAAGCCGGGAATTCCGCCGGCGAAATGAATGATTTCCTTTTCGGTGACTCTGATTTCACCGTGATATTTCGTTTCGATGTTCATAATTTCACCTGCAGTTCCTTTTTTCCATTAAACCGTTTCATTAAACGAAGAATTAAAATCAATTTTCAGGGAATTTCTTTTCTCCAAATAAATATGGACCTTTCCGGGGATGTATTCGTGAACCGGTTTCTTTACTCTTGCTTCGATTACCGGTTTTCGCAGTGTGACCTCAATGTCCACTTTGGCCAGTTCATAGTGGAGCTGGACGCTGCCTGGGGAGGGAATCCAGCTGATGGCAAGCCGTTTTTGCGGTTTGTAGGCATTTTCCTCCGCTTGTTTAGGCAGGGGATTCACCTTATTTTCAATCCGCATTAATTCGTTCCCTTGCCTTGTCCTCCGTGCGATCCCTTCGAGTGCGGCCTGTTTTCCCTCAGCGGCAAACTCCTTGACGAGCAGCGCCGTCGGTTTAAAACCGAGATCGGACCAGGCCTGTAGCTGGTCGATCGTCAGTTTTCCCGGCGTTGTTTTCACCGTCATTTCAGCTTTCGGCTGTTCGATTGTCACTTCCGGTTTTGGCTGTTCAATCCGCTGGATTGGCTTTTCCGTTCGGATACCGATTTTGGCAAACGTGGATTCCAGACGGATTTGCGGTATATTCATTGAAAACCCACCTTTAGCCTGTCCTTATTATGTTAACGCAAAAAGTCAACAAGGGTCGGCTGGATAATTCTGGCTCCGACGCTCAATGCTGCCCGGTGCACTGATTCCTGCGTAATCAGTTCTGTTATCACCTTTTCAATTTCAACGTCCTCATTTTCCGATAAGATTTTTGAAGCGATAACTTCCTGGGAAGACAGCCTGTCTTCCATCATTTCCACCCGGTTCAGTTTCGCTCCAACATTGGCCTGCTCCTTCAGAAAGCGGTCGATGGCTTCGTCAACTTTACCGATATATTCCCGTACATCATCACCAGTAGCCTCCGGATTTTCCAGCACTTCAATTAATCTGGTTAAAAAGCTGGATTCATCGTCTTTTAAAATGTCACCGAACAATTCGCTTCCGTTTGTGTTGACGGAAATGGTAATGCCGTCAAAAATTTCAATTTTTATGACTCCGCTGGAAAACTCCCCGCCAACGGGCGGATGATTCGTATTCGTTCCGTTAAAAATATACTTCCCGCCGACTTGCGTTTCGGCGATCGTTTGCAATTGTTCCTTCAATTGCCTCATCTCTACGGCAATAGCGCTTCTTTGGTTTTCCTCATAAGTATCGTTTGCGGCCTGGATGGTTAGCTCCCGGATCCGCTGCAGGACGTTTACCCCGTGGCTGATCGCATCGTCCGTCGATTCCAGCCAGTTATTGACCTCCCCGATATTTCGGGTAAATTGCTGCACCTGGTTCAGGTTCGTCCGGTAACCGAGTCCGAGCATCGCCACGACCGGATCATCGGACAACCGCGTAATCTTTTTTTGCGTCGCCAGTTGATCCTGGAGCTTGCCCAGTTCTTCATAACTTTTGCTGATGTTGCGTAAAAAATTATTGGATAACATCGACTGGGTAACCCGCATTGATATTCACCACCTTGTTTTATCCGTTATCTGCCGGTGATTCCCATGCCGTTAATAATCCGGTCGAGCATTTCATCGATCACCGTAATCATCCGTGCCGAAGCGTTGTATGCGTGTTGAAACATAATCATATTCGTCATTTCTTCATCCAAGGAAACTCCGCTTACCGATTGGCGGTTAAATTCAACCGAGTCAACGAGCACCCGGGCATTATCCCTGTTCCGGACCGCACTCTGGGCATCGACACCTAAGTCCCCAATCATAGCGGCATAGTAATAATCAAAAGATCCGGTCATATCACCGGGGAGCGTTCCGCCTGCTCCGCCTTCTTCACCCGGTTTGATAAATTCATAATCCCGGAAATCCTTCGCTTTAATATTGGCAAGTCTGAAGGCGTTCGTATTGTCCCCGGCGCTGTCTTCACTTTCCGAAGCGGCGGCGATTTTTGCCGGATCTTGAATGATATCATAATTCATGCGAATGAGCTGCGCATATGGAAGATCCGGATTGTATTCATAAGAAGCTTCTTCACCCAATTCGAAAAAGGCTTCACCGCTCTCCCCGTTTAAATCGTACCCTTGGCTGTGTATGTAGTTAAATTCACTGACAAAGGCAAACGCAAGCTTGTTTAATTTTTCCATCATTTCCGGAAAATAGCCTTCAACGATGTCCCTTCCGTCTTCCGCCTGTCCGCTGACATAACCGTAGCTTTCGATCAGGCCGGCCAGTTCACCGGAAAATCCGAGATCTTCAATTGCGAATTCTCCGACCCGGATCGTCCGTACATTTCCCTCCAGAGGGGCATCCTCATCGTTATCTCCCGTGACGATGAGCGTTTGTACCGTCATGCTTCCGTTCCCGCCATCCACACTGAGTAATTTGGCACCGTCCCCGTATGATGATCCATCGCTGCGGATAATCTCGATCTCATACAAACCGACGGCACTTGTTACCGGTAATCCGTACTGTTCCGGGATAATGGCATTGACCCGGACATTGACATATTTTGACAATTCATCAACAAGCAAATCTCGTTCGTCATACAAGTCGTTGGGAGACAGTCCGTGTGGTTCGACTTTGGCAATTTGCATATTTATGTCATGGATTTGTTTAATGATATCGTTAATCCGTTTTACCGTAACGTCAATCTCACTGCCTAAATCACGTTTAATCCGTTCCAGTGAGTTGTAATAGTAGTTAAAGGTATCCGCAACCATTTCCCCACGGGAAGCGGCTACCTGGCGTGCCCCAAGGTTTTCCGGATGGTTGGCCAAATCCTGCAGGGCGTTCCAAAACTGGTTCATAACGGTTTGCAGTCCGCTGTCGGACGGTTCATTCATGATATCTTCCATTTTGGCCAGTGCCGCGCTCAAAGATTCATAATATCCGAGCTTCGTATGTTCCATCCTGAATTGAATGTCCAGATAGCTTTCCCGGATCCGTTCTACCGTGCCCGCTTCCACACCGGTTCCAATTTGGCCCGGTATATGCGGTCGGTTCAGCCCGGCACCCGGATACGGCTCCGATGTTTTTAATGATACGCGCTGGCGGGAATAACCCGGGGTGCTGGCATTGGCAATATTATGGGCGGTTGTATGTAAAGCGGAGCGCTGAATCGAAAGCGCCCTTCTTGCCGTTTCCAGTCCGTGAAAAGATGAAACCATGTCGTAACCTCCATTCTTAACAGTTGCCCGTAAAAACGTCACACTTTTGAGTTAAAAAGAGACGACGGGTTGCCCGGTGCCGTCTTTCTTTTTTGTTCAGCCGGCGGACGGTATGTGATTTGCTCCGGTGTTCGCCGGAGGAGCTGCAAGTTAAAATTGACAAATTGCAAAGACTGCCGGATCAGTTCCTGATTCAAATTGTTTCTTTCCTTTGTCCGGTGCAAAATATCCGTCAACTGTTCATATAAATATTCCAGCCTGTCACTTTCATGGGGTCCGGCTGTTTGAATACAATCGGTTAAGGAAGGAAGCGGATTCCGGTCCGGAAACAATTTTTCCATTTCCCGTATCCGTTCTTCTTCCAGGGCGGTGATGGCGGTAATATGTTTTTGTTCATCGGTCATTAACCGGTTCAGCCCGTCAATATCATTACTTTTGATCATTTCCGTTTTTTCCCCGGCCAATTCATATAAACTTTTGTAAAGCTTCAGTTGTTTTTCTAGGATGAAAATCAGTGTGTCAAACATAATAAATCCTCACTTTTTCCGTACCGGAACTGATTTCATTACTTCCGTTTCTTAACGTAATAATTGTATATTCCTTCAGCGATTTCCCAGTGGTTGATTTCATAGGTGCCGTTTTCGATTTGTTCTTTAATTCTGGCAATTTTTTCCCGGCGGGCGGGATTTGTTTTTTGCTGGAGCTGCATTGCTTCAGCGGAAATCTCAACTTGATCGTTCCGGGCGCGGTCTCCTTTTTTAACCGTTTCCGCCTTTTGCATTTCCTTTTTATACGGATTGACACCCGCCGGACCGTAGTTGGTAATTTTCATGGTTTCCCCTCCCACTGCACCGTGCGAACATTTTCGTTATTTTTTATATCGGTCATATCCCCTTTTTGTTTAACCCGTTGATGATATTTCTTTATTCTACTTTCTTATCTTTTCCGTTAATAACGTAATACGCCTTTTTCCGTTCTTCGATTTCTTTTTTACGCTTTTCTTCCCGTTCGAATTGTTCCAGTTCCTGACGCAGTTCTTTCGAACATTTCTTGCAAATCCTGCCCTTGGTAATCGGGCGGCCGCATTTCTCACAAGGGTAAGCCAAGTTGGGAAACTGTACCAAACGGATCCGGCCTTTCCGGATAAATTTCAAAATCAGCTCTTCCGGAACACCGGTCGCTTCCACAATTTGGGCCATGGAAGCCGTCCGGTTTTCCCTTTTTTTCAAAAAACGGTTGACCTTTTCAAACGCTTCTTCCTCGTTTTTGTAACACTCTTCGCATATATCACGGATGGACGTTTTCACAAATACCCGGCCACAATTGGAACAATTTGCCAGTACCATGTCGAGCACTTCCCTTCTTTTCGTCCTCTATAGTTTCATTATACTATCTTTTTCCATACAGGAATAAATAACAGGTAAGTTTGCAGTACAACGAAAGATTTTTCAGGGGAAAAGATGGTGACCTATCTTCTGGCAAGTGTCAGTGAGCGGACGGCTTTTGCTCCTGCCTGTTTTAGCACATAGGCGGCATGATGGAGAGTAGAGCCGGTAGTGTAGACATCATCGAAGAGCAGAATCCGTTTGTTCCGGAGGGGAAGTGCTGGGGATATCAGCTGAAACACTTGCGGAAGGCGGATCCGTTCCGCGCGGGATTTTTTCGCCTGTTTTTCCGAATGGAGACGGACAAGGAGATGGACCGGCGTAATCCCTGCTTCAATCAGCACGCATTCCGACTGGTTAAATCCCCGTTCATATAGACGGCTGATGCTTAAGGGGACGGGTACCGCATAGTCATAATCGAATTGTCCAGCCGCCCGCTTCACATCCGGGGCAAAAATTTTTGCAACCGCATAATCGCCCCGATATTTGAAACGGGCGATAACTTCAGCCAAAAAATCGTTATATTCATATAGGGAACGGTTTTCGAGAAGCACTTGTTTCCACTTGGGGGAAGATTCCCACCGGACACAGTCCAAGCAAAGATTTCCTTTTCGGAATCTTGACTCAAGTTTGGCAAACGGGCGGCCGCATTTTTCACAAACTTCCCCGGAAACGGGAACGAGCTGTGATACACATTTTTCACAAATCCGGGGTTCCCCGGGACCGAACAGAAATTCCTCCCAGCCGGTCTCCCGGTTCAACGGCTTCATGCAATACAAGCAATATTCCCGTTTAAAAACAGGCATGTACATTTCTCCTTTCTTCTAAAAAATGCCCGGACCAAAACCCGGGCAATAACATTTATCCGGTGAGATCCCGGCGGTTGTAGCCGAAAAAACCGGCGATGGAAACGGCAGCCGCCAGCAGAATTAAAATCACAACCGGTTTTACCGTGATGTCCTCTAGCGGATATTCAGGAATATGCTCAAAGACAGACAGATTCACGAGCCATTCGGGCATTTGTAAAGTCTCTTTAAAATATACAACAAGGAAACAGAACCCAAAATAGAGCCAAACGGTTGCTGAAAAACGCGGTACCGACCCGGTTAAAAACGTCGTCAGGGCAATGACGGACCACATGGCCGGCAAATAGACGAGAGCGGACCGGAAAATGTCCCCAGCGGTAAACGCTTCGTCCATAACGGCCGAACCGGCGAACCAAAAGCCGAGGGCGGTCATCAGTTGCATAATGACCGTTATAACGGCAGCTGCGGAAATATAAGTAGCCATGACGGTATTCCGGGAAACCGGACGGCTGAAAATGAGTTCCGTACGGTTCTTTTTCTCTTCACCCTTTAAGCCGAGCACACAAATCATTCCTGGAATGACTCCGAAAAGTGCCATAATACCCATCAACAGGGCGCTAAACTGCTCCATGAAGGAAAATTGGTCATGCTGAAACATCATTTGCATCAGTTCCAAATCGGAAAAATAACTTTCCAGCTCTCCCATAATGGAGCCGAAAGCGGCACTCAGGAAAAAGATTCCGAGGGCCCAGGCAATGATATTCATGCGCTGCTGGTGCAATACAAAGCCGAGCGGGTTTTTGATATACGGAGAGGCATGGATTTTTCCCCGTTTCGGGCGGAAAAAGCCGGAGAAAAGATCGCGCACCGAATTTAAATAGAAGGAAACAAGGATCAAAATCACCGCGGCGCCGGCGAACAAAATGACCGGTCCCCAATGATTGTCAACAAACACATAGGCACGGGACACCCAACCGAGGGGTGAAAAGAGCGACAGCATTTCTACTTCCGCATCACCAACGGCCCGGATGACATAGGAGGCGATCAGCACGGCGAACGAATAGCCGGTCGCACCCCGGGCGGTTTCCATTAGCTGGGCAAACAGTGCGGTAATGCCTGCAAAAAACAGTCCAGATCCCCCTAAAAGCGCACCATACAAAAGGGACCCTTCCAGCGTAAAGCCTTCCAGACCGAGGGTATAAAGCCCGAATCCGGTCCCCAGGGCCAGCAGCAAATTCACCGTTACCGCCTCCGCCACTGCCGCCATGATGTAGGAAAGCCGACCGACAGACAGTGCCATCACCAGTTCCATCTGTCCTTCCTCTTCGTCTCCCCTTGTGGCCCGGCTGACAAATAATATGTTCATCACTGCCACGGCAATGACGGTAAACAGTAACAGTTCATGGCCGAAAACTTGCGCAATTGACGTGTACTCTTCCAGTTCATAACCAGGGCCGAGCATTGCCTGCATAGCCGGATTTTCCATCGTTATAGCAAAGCCTTTTATATCCGCATCCGTTTTATACACATCCTTATAAGCAAGTGCAGAAGCAAACGTAATGCCGGTTACACAAACGAGCCAGATCAGGATTTTGATCCGGTCTTTCCTGAACAACAGTTTCGTTAACGGAAGAAATCCTTGCATGACATTTTTCATCATGAACGCCCTCCCGGCGCTTCCGCTTTTTCATGTTTGCCGTAATAACGGATAAACAAGTCCTCCAATGTCGGCGGCATACACTCCAATTTGACAATTCCAGACCGGCTGATATGCCGCATAACGGCATCCATTTCTTCCGAGTCCACCTGGAATGTATATTCGCCATCCTTTTCCTCTAGTTGATGAATGCCTTTCATTTCCGAAAGACCGGTAACTTTTTCCTTCGTTTGCAACGTAACACGGGATCTTGTTAAATGGCGCAATTCATCCAACGTTCCCTGTTCGATAATCTTTCCTTCACGGATAATTGCCACTTTGTCGCAAAGTTTTTCCACTTCCGATAAAATATGGCTAGACAAAAAGACGGATTTCCCGTTATCTTTCGCTTCCTGCACACTTTGACGGAAGGTCCGTTCCATTAACGGATCAAGCCCGGACGTCGGTTCATCGAAAATATACAGGTCGGCATCCTGGCTGAAAGCAGCGACGAGCGCTACTTTTTGCCGGTTGCCCTTGGAGTATGTCCGGCATTTTTTTGAAGGATCCAGCTGGAACCGTTCGATAAATTCATCCCGCCGTTTTTTATTTCCCTTCCCGCTCATTTTTAAAAACAAATCAATAACTTCCCCTCCGGTTAAATTTGGCCATAAACTGACATCGCCCGGAACGTATGCCACTCGCTTATGGATCTCGACAGCATCTTTCCACACATCCATGCCGAAGATTTTGGCATCGCCGGCGTTTCTCCGTAACATGCCGAGAAGAATGCGGATGGTCGTCGATTTTCCCGCGCCGTTCGGGCCGATGAATCCAAAGACTTCCCCTTCCTGAACGCTAAAACTGATTTGATCAAGCGCCGTAAATTCCCCATATTTTTTCGTCACTTTGTTTACTTCAATGATGCTCATCCGATTTCCCCTCCTGACTATAAAAACAAACTTTTAAAATTTCCAAATACTCATCAAAGTCATCCCACAGCTTTTTCAACGGAATTTCATCCATTCCCTTGCCCCGGTATTTTTCCATAAAGTCCTGTTGATAACCGAGCATCGTCCAGCGGATTAACTGGGCTGCTTTTTCCGGATCAATGTCATCCCGGAATAAATCATTATCCACCCGTTTCATGGCATATGTTTTCTCCATGCCCTCCTGCACGATGCGGGCAAGCTTTTTCTGCAATTCTTCCGGTAGTGTTTCGCTTTCTTTCAAAAACACCGTTGAGATAAATTTGCTGATTTCGGGATATTCCTTGAAATATTTCAACTTCAAATAGGAAATATGAGCAAGTTTTTGAATGACATCTTTAATGGAATCGTCGATTTGATCAATATAATCCTTCTTTACTGAATCGAGGCAATAATCGACGAGGAAATAATACAGTTCTTTTTTGCTGTTAAAATAATAAAACAGCATTCCTTTTCCGATCCCCGCATGTTTGACGATTTCATTCGTTGATGCATGCTGGAATCCCTTCCCGGCAAACTCCCGTAAAGCGGCTTTAATAATCCGTTGCTGCTTTTCGGGGGCAAGTTTTTTAAATGTTTCGTTCATTGGAATCCTCCCGTCTGATCAATAAAAACAGACCAGTCTGGTC
>CALGYZ010000103.1 GCA_937934645.1 uncultured Bacillaceae bacterium
AAACGGTAAGGGATTCTGTTGGGCGGACGAAAAGCAACGTATCTACCGAAGGAATGTCTACTCCTTCATTAAACAGATCAACGGTAAAAATCGCATCAATCTTTTTAGCTTCCAGCATCCGGATCGCAGTTTTCCGGCCGATCTTCTCCTGTTTGGAATGAAGAGCGACGGTTTTATACCCTTTTTTATTAAAAAAATCTGAGAGAAATTCAGCTTGCCGGATAGACGAACAGAAAACAAGTGTTCTCGACTGTTTATATTTTTTCCAGGCAGACAATATTTTTTCTGCTGTTTCAGTACGCAGTTGTGCACGGGTCAATTCTTCCTCATCATAACGAGTACCGAGCCATGTGATTTTCGAGTAATCTGTATCATCATAGACTCCATAATATGTAAAGGGAGAGAGCCATTTTCTCTGAACGGCTTCCAAAAAGTCGATCCGATACGCAACATTTCCGTCACATATCGCATAAATATCTTTGTTGTCATTCCGGTCAGGGGTTGCTGTAATTCCCAGTAAAAATTCCGGTTTAAAATGGTCCAATACCCGCTGGTATGTCTTTGCGGCGGCGTGATGGAATTCATCAATGACGATGAGGTCAAAATCATCCGGACGGAATACTTCTAAATGTTGTTTTCTACTTAATGTAAAGACAGAAGCGAAAATACAATCAGCTTGCGGATCTTTTTCCTTTCCGTAATAAACACCTGCTTTTTTATCCGGAATGACTTTTTGAAAAGATTCCATTGCCTGAAACAGAATTTCTTCCCGGTGGGCAATGAAAAGAATACGTTGAAACTTTTTCGCAAAAAAAGCCGCTAAATATGTTTTCCCTAATCCCGTTGCCATTACCACAAGAGCCTTGTCGTATCCTTCTTCATAGGTTGTTTCTAAATTTTCCAATGCTTCAATTTGGGCAAACCGTGGCTTAATTTCTCCGTACGGTTCTTTTTCTTCTTTTATTAGATCTTGTTCTTTTTTGATCTCGTCTTTACTCACATCCGGTAGCATTAATTCAATTTCTTCTCGCTTCGTCCATGTATGCACTATGTTCGGATGTTTCTGATGATGTTCCTCATATCTATTTTTATACGTTTTTATCGTTTCTTTGTTTACGCTGACGGTTTGCGGCGAGTAAAAGATTTCCTTCAAAAAGATGTCTACTGCCTGATCATACGCTTCCTGCCCGATTTGATCATCTATGGCCAGATTCCACTCAACACCAGAAGTTAATGCCGAACGGGATAGATTGGAAGACCCGACGATCAATGTGCCGTGTTCATTACTTTGAAAAATATATGCTTTCGGATGGAAACTATTGCCATTGGAATTCCAAAGACGGACTTCTATTTCCGGATGGATTTCAATTAATGCTTCCAAAGCGGCGGGTTGAGTAATGTATAAATAATCACTGGTACAAATTTTTATATCCGCACCCCGCTCAGCTGCTTCTTTCAACCCGTCTGCGATCACTTCTACACCTGATTTCATCGCAAATGACGTTAAAATGTAAATACTATCAGCCGTTTTCATGGCAGGAAGAATATGATCAGCCAGACGTTCTGTAATTAACTCTATTTTATTCATCTTGAACCTCGATCAGAAGTATTCGTCCCCGGAAACCGCCGCGCTCTTTTTCTTTTTTTCGTCTAAGCGATTCAACCTCTTCGAAGGTTGATCCATGGACCGGAGCCAATGTATGTATAATTTCCAGCAGATCTGCAAGCTCTTCCAATGCTTCCTGATCCGTGCGCGCATTTAAATATTCCTGCATTTCTTCTTTACTTTTTTCCCGCAATTGTAACAGATACTCTTGTTCTGAAAGCTTTTTTGTAACCGGTATCTTTCCTGAGTTCCGGATGATTTCCGGTACACGATCACGTACGAGTTTGTTGTATACTTGCATATAAATCCTCCATTAATTAATACTAACTATAGTCTATTATACAATCTTTTCTATGAAAACAATGGATTGGAAAAATACACATAATATGAAAGATTTCAAGAATCCCATTTCCTCTATCATTCCCTATTCTATTTTGATATATTTAAAGAGTAAAGGTTTGAAATAGTTGAAAGGAGATTTTTTTGTGTCCCAAAACAAATTAGGCATATGGATGTTAACGGCGCTCGTTGTCGGGAATATGGTGGGCTCGGGAATTTTTATGCTGCCCAGGACATTGGCCGAAGCTGCGAGTCCCCTCGGGGTTTTACTGGCATGGGGATTTACCGGATGCGGTGTTTTGTTTTTGGCATTGGTTTTCGGTAATTTGGCCGTCCGAAAACCGGAGCTCAGCGGGGGTCCGCAAATTTATGCGAAGGAACTTTTTCCAAAAGGATCAAAGTCATCCGTCCTTTCGGGATTTATGTCATCCTGGGGATATTGGATCGGTAACTTTGCCGGGAATGCGGCGGTGATTACGACATTAATTAGTTATTTAACAACATTTTTCCCGATCCTTCAAAGTAAATATGTACTTTTTGAATCCGGCTCTTTCAAGTTATATCTGGGAAATGCCGTTGCTTTTATTGTTTCTACCGTGATTTTATGGGGAATCCATTTTTTTACATTACGTGGAATCGAGAGTGCGGGAAAATTGAATTTCATCGCTACTGCAGCAAAAGTAACCGGATTTTTCCTATTCATTGTCATCGCCCTGTTTGCTTTTGAAAAAAGCAATTTGCTTCCGTTTTATGAGCCAAGATATGATAGTGCCGGGAATACACTTGGTGTATTTCAACAAGTTAACAATGCGGCATTGTCGACTCTCTGGGCATTTATCGGTGTTGAGTCTGCCGTTGTTTTTGCAGGTAGGGCAAAAAAACAGAGCGACATAAAAAAGGCTACGGTTTTAGGTTTGACAATCGCCCTGCTTATTTATGCCGGGATTACCGTGCTTGTTATGGGCATCTTGCCGAGCAGCGAGCTCATCCAGTCGGAAAAACCACTTGTTGATGCGACTGAAGCTGTTCTCGGACCGGTTGGTGCATATTTAATCTCCGGTCTCGGTATTATATGTCTTCTTGGTTCAACGATCGGTTGGATCTTGTTGAGCGCGGAAGTTCCTTTTCAAGCCGCAAGACAAGGATTGTTTATACCTGCCTTCAAAAAAGAAAACAAAAACGGCATGCCTTCTTTTTCACTTTATTTAACAAACGGGCTTACCCAAATATTTTTATTTTCAACAATCTCCCACTCCATTTCCGGTGCTTTTGATTTTGTCATTTATATCGCAACATTGGCTTTTCTTGTACCGTATTTAATTTCTACCGTCTATCAGCTGAAGCTGGTGTTAACAGGAGAAACATATTTATACCGGAAAGAAAGATGGTGGGACGGCGTTATTGCAACCCTGGCAACGATCTATTCACTCTGGCTGATTTATGCGGGTACGGCTGATTTGCAAACATTTATTTTCGGTGTTATTTTATTGACAAGCGGAATCCTTTTCTATCCGCTGCTGAAAGATAAAAATTTGCGCAAAAGAAAGCAAAAAAGTACCGTGGCTTAATTATTTTGCTTGAACACTTTTGTTCAAGCCCCTTTAAAAATGAAATTTTCACAAGATTGTTACATATTTTTGTGAATAATTAAACATATTTCCGTACAGAATCACAGATTCCGGGTCCATACTGGATATAAACAGCAAAAGGCTCTGTAATGAACGATGATTTGACAGCGGTTACATTATGTTCACTACAGAGCCTGATTTTTATTCATCTTCATCCGTGCCACGGTAACGGTGATACGACAGGGTGTTCCAGATCCGGTAGTCGAGATCTTTTTCTCGGAGCGGTTCCGGAATATCATCCAAAATTTTCCGGGCAACGTCCAGCTCTTTTTTCGCTTCTTCTTTATTTTGATACATAAATTCATCCGGTGTCGTTTCCGGCGCTGTTTCTACCTTTTCTTCCAGGTACTCGATGACCATTTGCTGTTGTCTCTGCATTGCCTCCCGTGCCGAAGTCACCCATTCCGGCTGTGCGGAGCGGTATGTATCCGCAACCTGGCTGTACTCGTTAAAGATATCTTTGTAAATTTGATCGGCATTTGTCCGGACGTCCAACACAGCCTGTTCAAGATCTTCAATGGTCAGCTGTTTCGGTTCAAGTGGCTTTTCCCGTTTCGGACCGCCTATTCTTTTTCTTGTTAAATAATACGGGAAAATACTTTTTACTGTTTTTCCTACCGGTGAGACGGCCTGGTTATTTTCGTCGGTACCCTTCGGCTGTACGCCTTGCATCGCAATCCGTGCCGATTCAGGACGGATGATTTCTTTGGGTGGCAAGAAACCGTAGCGGAGCAACTCACGGATTCCCGTTCCGGAAATATTGATCCGATATCTCTCATCATGCGGGCATGTCTGGTTTGTTCCTAAAGAATCACAGCGTGTGCAGTAAAAGACTTCATGGAATAAGCGGATATCGATTCCCAGTTCTTCCGGGGTAAATTCATCGAAAACGGTATGGCTCGCATATTTTTCATAATAATCACCGACTCCCGCATGATCCCTGCCAATTAATGCATGAGTGCAGCCGTAATTTTTCATAATGAGCGCATGGAGAACGGCTTCCCTTGGACCGGCGAAAATGTACGTCACTCTGAGCGGCGCAAGAATTGTGCGGTCTTTCGGATAATACGTATCGATGACACTCCGGTAGGCAAGAATGCGGAATTCATGTCGGGTGTATTCCCGTTTTGCCAACTCCACGAGCGGTTGGACAAATAATCCGTCAAGCTCTTCCAGTGCATTCTTGTGGATGTACTCATGTCCCCTGTGCAACGGGTTGGCTCCGGTAATAAAGCCGCCGACGGATTTAAATTTCTTTTCCTCGTAAAATAATTTCCATGTATCTTTTGGCTCCAGACGCAAATGTTCAAACGGTCCCCAATGCACACGTTTTAATAATTGAATCGGACCGGCCAGTGCGGTATCCCCCATCCGGCGGTAAATGGCGTCAACCCCCGGATGATTCCGGTCATTTGTGCCAAACAGGTGAATGGCGCGGAATTCCCGGTCATAATCAAAAATATCTGTCAGTTTGAGAATTGCCACCGGTTCCTTGGAATGGTCGACAAGAGCAACTTCATCACCGATAGAAAGTGTTTCAATGACCTTTTTGTTCGTGTTTCCGATCGGTGCAAAGCTGAGCGGAACCGGCCAGATCGTTCCATCCTTCAAACGTCCGTGAAGCAAAACGGACTTGTAATTTTCCTCATCCATAAAGCCTTCATGCGGAGATAAGACGCCGGTTGCGATCATTTCCAGCGTAATGACGGCCTCAAGATCCACCATGATTTTTGGTAGATTCTTGGCTTTTTTGATCGCTTCTTCCCGGGCTTTACCAGTCAAAACGCGGTTGACTAATTTTCCTCCGTGCGGTTGTTGCGGATAATCAGCAAATTTTAAATGCTTTAACGTTTGGTTTTGGCTCATTTATCATCCCCCCAGTAAATTTATATTCCCACTGTCCAGGAGAGATGTCACAATTTTGTAACTATTTTGCAAATAATTGTATATGATACAAGTTTAGGTGTCAATAAAAAATTCACTGCTTTGTAAATATTTCGTAAATATTGACAAAAAAAGCGGAGATTTTTCTCCGCTTTTGTACATCTACTATTCTTTTTGAAACTCTTGTATTGCTGTTTTTGCCAGTTTTGAAATGGTCATATCATCCATCGGCGGATTATGCAGTCCTGCTCGGACATCGCGGTAATATCTGGAGAGCGGATTAGATCTTTGTAAGCTTTTCGCTCCTACGATCCGCATCGCTTTATCCACGATGTCCAAAGCCGCATTCGTGACGGTATGTTTGGCTATTGCCAGTTCGTTTGTAATGAGCGGCCGGCGGTCCGGATCATCATAAGCTTCCGCCACACTGTACAGCACGTGCCGAGCTTTTGTCAGTTCCAGCTCCATTTGTCCGATCAAAGTTTGAACGTTCGGCAATTCACTTATGGTCCCTGTTATACTGTTCGGGGAATATTCCGTGGAAAATTTTACGGCATAATCCCTTGCCGCCTGGGCAATTCCCAAATAACAGGCCGGGATATGGAGGATCCAGCCGTTAATTTTGTCCCCTCTTGGTCCCTTGTTTAATTCAACGAAATTTTCGTCCGGGACTTTCACGTTGTCGAGTACGAGATCGTGGCTCTCCGTCCCTCTCATCGCAATAACATCCCATGTTTCTTCAATAGACAGTCCTTCCGTGTCTTTCGGAATCAGGAAAAATCCGATTCCGTCCTTCTCTTCTACCCATGCCGATACGAGGAAATGGGTCAGAGCCGGAGACATGGTCGTATAAGCTTTTCTTCCGTTAACAACCCATTTTCCGTTCTGTTTCACCGCTTTCGTTGTCGGCCTTCCTCCCCGCG
>CALGYZ010000104.1 GCA_937934645.1 uncultured Bacillaceae bacterium
ATCTATGAAGCTTTCCGTGTGGCCCAGCGTATTTAAAGACATTCGGAAAATAAAGGGAGGACCGGTGTCCTCCCTTTACTTTTTCTAAACTTCTTCCCTTTCTCCTCCCAGTTCTCCCATTCCATTTTCCTTTCGTTAAAGAAACCTTTATACAAAGCTTATTTTCCATTAAAAATTCGGAATATTTGACAACATTTGTCAATTAACATTTTAAAAATATGGAAAATTGGTTAAATAATGTCGATTTATGTTGACAATCAGCGGGATTTGGTGTATAAAATAATTGAAAGGTCAAAGAAGGTCAAAAATATTTCTTAACTTTTAGCATGAAGTTTTTAAAAAAGTTTATCCTACGAAATAAGGAGGTTGTTTCCATGTTCCCGTTTTTCAACAAAGACTTCTTTAAATCAGTCTTTGACGGACAGAAAACATTGGAAATGAAAGCTCCAAATGGTGCCATTTATCGATTTACGACAAACAGTATCGACGATGAAACATTTGACAAATTCCGCAAAAAACTGGAAGAAGCCGTGAAAAACAATGATCAAGCAGCTTTTGACAAGGCATGGAATGAGCTGACCGAACAAAATCAGTTAATCCCGAACATTGAAAGTGAATTTAAAAAGTTCCATGACTATGTCCAGCAGTTTTTTGAGGAAACTACCCCGCTTTTCAAAAAAACCGAATTCCCGCTACTGACTGACTCGTTCTTCTCCCGTCCAAAAACATTAACCGAAGAATCCATCGATAAGCAGATTGAACATTACCGGAAAAAAATTGAGGAACTGGAAAACATAAAGAAAAATATGAATACTGAAAAAAGAAAATTGGAAATTAAAGACGAGATTGCGAAAAAGAAAAAACTCCTCGATGCAAAATTAGATGAATTTGCCAAAAATCTTGATAATGATCAGATGAAAAAACAACTTACCGATGAAATGACAAAAATTAACAATGAAATCAAGCAACTGGAAAAAGAACTGGAAAACTTATCTTAATACTGCCTGCATCTGTTTCCCCATCTGCTTCTGTTCCCTTTCAGCAACGATAGATTGATCAACATCAAGAACCTGCTTTCACTAAAAAGGTACGCTGTCACTTCTGGCGTACCCTTTTTGTCAATTTCACACAATATAATACACCTTTGTTAAAACAAAAACCTTCGTCCGGTTCTATCCGGTCTGTCTTGTTCATCTCTTTGAAACTGGCGTCCCCAGAAGAATGAGAAAGGGTTTCTTGCCGGTAAGACCCGTAACGGACGCATCATATCATAATCTTCATGTTCCAAAATATGACAATGCCATACATAATCTCCGGTAAACGGAGCAAACCGCATGATAATCCGGGTGATTTCCCCCGGAGGTGCCGATACCGTATCTTTCCACCCTCTTTCATTCAGCGGTGGAAGAACCGACGGTCCCGTGAAACGGATCCGTCCTGTTTCATTGTAATACTCTACGTCAAACGGACGGCGGTCCAAAATTTGAAACTGGATTAAATGAATATGAATCGGATGCGGGATGTTCGTCAAGTTGAGAATAGACCATATTTCCGTTGACCCGAGCCGGGGCATTTCCGTTACTTCATCCATCCATTTTTTTCCGTTAAGAAGCAACAACGGACGCCCGAACTCATCCGTTTCCGCGGACAGTGTCATATAACGGACACGGGATACATCAAAAAGAGAAAATCTCGGAATTCTGGATAAAAACCGGGGAACTTCCGACTCATCGGGGCCGGAAAGTGGTTTCACCACTCGGAATTGCATTACATCATCCGTTTCATCATCCGGATCGGCATCCTCACCAAGATTATTTTTTAATGTAATGGTTTCACCTTCAAACTTTGAAAAATTAAGAATAAAGTCCGCACGTTCGGCGGGCTCCATAGCAAGTTCTTCCACTTCAACCGGGTGTTCCAACAGTCCCCCGTCACTGCCGATTTGAATAAACGGCATTCCGTTATCCAGGTAAAAACGATAACTGCGGGTGTTGGATGCATTCAACAGACGGAAACGGTATTTTCTCGGTTCCACTTCCAAATACGGCCAGACCTTTCCATTAACAACAATCGTGTCACCGAGGAAAAACGGTACGACAGACGGATTCGGCAAGTTTTCAGACGGATTATTCGGCTGATCAGGATAAAACAGGGATCCGTCATCATTGAATGACCGGTCCATAACAACAAGGGGAATTTCAAACTCGCCGCTGGGCAGATTTAATTTTTCCTCTTCTTTATCGCGCAAAATATACATTCCGGCCAGTCCGGCATAAACATTCAACCGGGTAATACCTGCTGCGTGATCATGGTACCAAAGGGTTGTTGCCCGTTGCCGGTTCGGATATTCATATATTTTCCGCGTAAAAGTCGGACCTGTTACCTCAAAATTTCTTGTATACCATGCATCCGGATAACCATCACTGTCAGCTTCCGTTTCGCTGCCGTGCAAATGCACAACCGTGCGCACTTCCGGCATGTTTTCCGTATGGTGAATCGTTTCATCGATCGGCAACAGATGGCGGTCCGGAAGCGAATTTTGCCACAAAATCCGAATCGGTTCCCCTTGAAAAGCTTCAATCACCGGACCGGGAAACTGCCGGTTATATCCCCATACTTTTGTCAGCGGCAAATCCCGGTGCATTTTATGTTCAAATTCTTCCATTGTAATTTCATAGTAATATTCCGGATCATCATTTTTCCTTAATGTCAAAAGTTCGGGTACCGGAAGTGCATCCACAAACTTTTCTAGCTTCTTTGTCATCCATCACACCACCCATTTTACAGTTTTTATACATACATATGTGATAAAAGCACAAACGGACACGGGCGAACGTCCATATCCGGTTACGGGTGGCGATTTCTAATTTTCCGGTATTAAATTTTCCAAGTCATCTTTCCCGGGTTTGAAAATAAAGCGGGTAATGCGGCCGGCAACCTTTATTAAACGGATGGCCGCAGGACGGACAACAAACGGTATTCATATATTCGTAGATCGTCAATTCGGTCTTACACGAGCCACATAACACCGCTTTCGTATCAAACTCCTCCTCAGACCAGCGTATGATTTCATGATCTGCCGTTTCTTCATGGCAGCGATAGCAGGGATAATACCGGTTGCAACATTTAAACTTTACGGCGACAACGTCTTTTTCTCCGTGATAATGGACGCAGCGGGTTTCATTATCAACAACAAACCCGTATATTTTCAATGCCGTTCCCCCTTCAATTTATGATTTTTCACTATTCGTTTTCTTTATTGTTGGAATTTTTTTCCATTCACAAATGACCGCAAATTTCCCGTTATCTAGACTGACCGTAACAGTACCGTTCATCTTTTCCATAAAACTTTTGACAATAGATAAACCCAATCCCTTACTCTTGCCGGAACGGGCCCGGTCCGCCATATAAAACCGGTCGAACATCCGGTCTACATCTTGTTCCGTTATGGAAAGGGCATCATTTTTCACGACTAACCGGACATCTTGTTCGTGTTCTTCTAGTACAATTTCGATATTCCCATCCGCATGTTGAACCGCATTGGCCAGCAAATTTTCTATAACCCGAATTACCGCAGATTCATTAGCAAGAATCATCACATGATGTTCAGGAATTTCTGCAGATAATTCCAAATTTTTTTCCCGGAACTGATCATAAATTCCCACTAAACAATCGATTAATATATTTTTTATATTAATGTTCTCCAGGGACAGATGATAATCAGGCGCTTCAATCAAACTTAATTCAAAAAAATCATTCATTAATAATTCCAATCTTCCGGCTTGTTTGGCTGCAACGGAAAGCAGCTCTCTCCGTTCCTTGCAGGAAATACCATCGCTGCCGGCCATTTGCAGATAGCCGATAATCGATGTAAGGGGCGTTCGTAAGTCATGGGAAATATTAGCAATCATTTGTTTTTGTTTCTTTTCAAAACGGACGCGTTTTCGTTGTTCACCGGTGTATAAATCAATCAGCCGGTTAATTTCCTCTCCCAAGCTTTCCAGGTCACGGTCAAAAAGAGCCATCTCCAGCTTTTGGCCCGTTTTCCGCCGACGATACTTCCGTAAATGATCTGTCATCTTTTTAACTTCCCTTTTTACAGCAACCATCCGCATGGTTAAAACAACAAGAATAAAAAACAAAATAAATGTAATAAACTCCATCCATCTTCCCCATCCTGACTGCCGGTTATTGAATTTCTTTTCTTTGAAAAACTGTAATTCCACAATACAAAAGAAGCAACAATGACAAGATTCCAATAAAAATAGATTTCAGTAAATCACCGGCGGATAGAAATTGGTTAAATGCAACATCCAATTGAAAGAAATACGTATGTTCATACAAGAATCGAATCCGTGAGACCGTCACAAGTTTTTCAAAGGCAAACATCACCGCAGAAAGAATAAGCGTAAAAAGAATCGTTTTCCCGATTTCCCCGGTTATAACAGCAATAAGCAAAACCGTTGCCGTAAAACATAAAAAATGTAAAAAGTATAATCCGTATGCCCGTGAAAGATAGATCAGCCCGGATTCTGTAAATAAATTGCCCCCGCTGGAGAAACCGGCTGATATCAGTCCCGTGACGAGCGGAATAACGATAACAATAATTACGGCACCAAGGGATAAGACGATAAATTTTGCCAGAAAAATATGCATCCGTTTATTGCCGCTCATCACCTGATTTTTTATTACTCCGTTCCGGGAGAATTCCGCAGCTATCGTATAAGCAGCTAACGTACTGACGAACAAATTGAAAAACAGGGGAACAATAAAAGGTGATAAACCGTTCAATCCGTCCAATCCTGCCAGATCAAACGGCGTTCCGGTCATGTGCCACCATCCCGTTAAAATCAGTATATGCATGAAAATGCTCAGAGCCCCCACACCAGCAGCCAAAACCCAGAATGCAGGATTTTTGTACAATTTATATAATTCCGCACGGATTACATTATTCATTTCCTGCACCCCCGATCAATTTTGTATAATAACTTTCCAGACTGTCACCGCTGAGAGAAAAATGTTCGATAATTAAACCGCTTTTTGTTAAGGCAGCTGAAACCGACCTCACGTCATCCAAATAACGGTAAAGTTTGATCATACCGTCGGGCATAACCTCAAAGTCGCCAGCGGATAAGTAACGGTCGAGAACCATCGCGCCTTTAGCCGGATTATCCACTTTAATCCGGATATGTTTCCGGCATTTTTCATCCAATTGTTTTTTTGTCATCTCTTCCAGCAATTTTCCTTTATGGATAAACCCAAAAACAGTCGCCAGCTGGTACAATTCACTCAAAATATGACTGGAAATAAATACGGTCAACCCTTTTTCCCGGTTTAATTTTTTTATTAATTCTCTCATTTCTACAATTCCTGTCGGGTCGAGCCCGTTAGTCGGCTCATCAAGAATTAAAAATTCCGGATCCCCCAACAAAGCGACTGCTATTCCTAACCGCTGTTTCATCCCGAGGGAAAAATGCTTCACCTTCTTTTCCCCTGCATCGTAAAGCCCGGTTAGTTTTAACACCTTTTCGATCCATTCCTTTCCCGGAATCCCCTTTTGTAACCGATGCACCTCTAAATTTTCCTTAGCTGTCATATTCGGAAAAAGTGCGGGATGCTCAATTATGGCCCCCATCCGTTTTTGTGCAGCGGCGATTTCCTGCGGATTCCCGTTACCGAAGCGCTCAATGCTTCCGCTGGTCGGGAAGGCCAGTCCGGTAATTAGACGGAGCAATGTCGATTTTCCTGCTCCGTTTTGTCCAATTAAACCGTAAATTTCGCCCTTTTTAACAGATATATTAATATTTTGAAGGGCAAATCCGTTTTTAAACTTTTTTGTTAATTGCTTCGCCCGCAAAATATATTCACTCATTGCTTTTCCGCCTTTCCATGTTTCATCCGGTAACCCATACCCCAGATCGTTTCTATATATTCTTCACTGGGATTTGCCTGTTTCAGTTTATTGCGCAGATTGCTCATATGGACATTGATTGCATTATCATCTCCGAAATACGGCTCTTTCCATATACTTTCAAAAACATTTTCCTTAGTAAAAATCTTTTTCGGTGAAGCCATTAACAATTCAAGAATGGCAAATTCACGGGCGGTCAGAGAAACTTCTTTCCCGTTCACCTTTACCGTTTTTTCGTTCCTGTCAAGTTTGATATCTTTATGTGTAAGCATGCGTTTTTCAAGCAGCTTGAGATGCCTGGTCCGCCTGAGGAGTGAATCAATCCGTGCGGAAACTTCATCAATATCAAAAGGTTTGGATATAAAGTCATCCGCTCCGGAGCGCAATGTTTGAATTTTTGTCTCCTTTTCGTTCTTTGCAGAAATGATAATCACAGGAAGCTGTTTATCTGAAATTTTTTCTAAAACATCTTCACCCGCAAGGCCAGGAAGCATTAAATCCAATAAAACCAAGTCCCAATCCTGTTTTTCCAAATAAAGCATTGCTTCCGTTCCTGAATAGGCCGCCTTGGGATGATATCCGCTTTTTCTAACAATTTTGCAAAGCAATTGGTTAATATCATTGTCATCTTCAATGATCAGAATGTTCACCGGCTCCTTCATGTTCCGTCCTTCCTCTTCCAGTTATTCGTAATTATCAATGGATGATCCCTGCCTGGCGTACTTGAAATGGATGCATATTGTAAAATCCCCTTATTTTTCCTTCATATTCTTTTTTTAATTCGGAGAGCATCTCTAAATCGCCCGGAACAATTAAAGAAACGGGCTTGTCAAACTTGATGCCGCATCCTTTTTCCAGTACATAAGCTACAAACTGGGAACAAAAAAATGCCCGGTCCCTCTCTACAGGCCGGTTTAACATTATTCCAAACAGCCCTAAAAAGTTATACCGGTAACGCTCTTTCCGAGCGACAAATTGTTGAACTACATTTTTCATTTTTTCCAGTTGGTCCTCCGTCACTGCAAGCGAGTAAAGGACACAATCCGCATTTTTAAATAAACCGCGTTTTATATCTTCCTCTACGAATCCGCCATTAAGAGGATTCCAAACTTGTTTTCTTCCGAAACTGTATACGGCGGATAACTGCCGGTCAAATGAAATGGATGCGTGGTTATACGTTTTTTTTGTATACAGCTTGATCATTTTTGAAAAAGCAAACCCGTATCCGTTAAGAGAATGTATACTTTATGTTTTGGCATACGGAAACTTCCTCCCCTGGTATCCGGGAAACAACTTTACTCTTGTTCTGATTTATACTTTAAACAGTAAAACATAAGAAAAGCTTTATCCGTTTCTTAAGAATTTCTTAATTTAACCGGAGGTGTTTCCGCCATTTGTTCTCCCCACAGATACAAAAACCTTTTTATTTACAAGTGTCACTTGTACATTTACCTGTAGGAATTATTTTTCTGTTTTCCGCCACATACCGGTAGATCCATTTTCCGAATCCCAACACACCTGATACTTTTATTGGAAGCCACAAAATGGAAAATAATGGCAGCCGAGCACACACAGCGGCTACTGCATCAATTCCTTTCTTTACTTTCCCTGTACGTAAATGCAAGCAGTGCATTTCTTTTTGCAGTTCATGTACAGGAATATTGACCCGGCCACTTTTTATGTCACGGATACTTTGTAATTCAATCAAAGCTAACCAATCAAATTTTTTAATCAATTTTCCCGCCCATATACAAACCGGACACCAGCTGTCATAAAAAACAATTAATTTGGACATCGGTAACCCGCTCCTACATAACGGGATTTTTCCCGAATATTTATGCCGAAACATCATTTCTTTTATAAAACAAAAAAAGAGCAATCCAAAAGTTCTTGATTTCCTTTGAAGTTGCCCTTTTTGCCATTCTACCATGGAAATAAAACAGTTAACATTTTTTCACTGCAAAATATGATATTTTATTCATTTTTATACCCGGTGTGCATGGCCGCTTCAATCTTTTCCCTTAAAAACTTTCCGGCCAGCAAAATATTCTTTTCCCATTCCGGTTCGCCTGTATACCAAAATTCTCCGACAAACCGGCGGACACCGAGTTCCAAAAATACACGTATGGATTGTTCAAAAATTTACGTGTCCCTTGCCGTAGGGGATTTCCCGGTAGTGTCCCGGCAATGTTTCTTTTAAGTGGTCGGCTACGATGTGTCCGGCTCCGGATTTTAAATCTTCATATAAATCATGTTGATAAATTAAAGAGGCATTGGTTAAATTGCCGATATCAGGATAGATTTGCAAATACGGTGAATTGATCAACCGGACATAATGCATCGACTTTTGCACGGTATCCATAAAAGGTGTTTCCATCGTTTCAAATGCCAGGATTACCCCTTTATTCCGGGCCATTTCGACGGATTTTAGCAAATTTTCAAAGAAATATTGCCGTGTCGAATCATCCGGCTCCTCATAGCACACATCATAACCGGATATTAATATATACCGGACGCCGAGGCGGCAGGCTAATTGAATTGTTTTTTCCATAATTTCCAGGCTTTTTGTACGAATCTTTTCATGATGGCTGTCCAAGGGGAATTTCCGGTGCCCGCTTAAACAAATACTCCCGATTGGAATACCGGTATCCATCACCGCCCGGGCCAAATCATTTATTTCCTTTCCGGGAAATCGAGCCGTGCCAATTTTTCACCACTTTCATCGATACTTAATTCCAGGTAATCAAACTGATATTTTTTACAAATGTGCAATTTCTCTTTCAATGAAAGATGATCCGGCATTGATTCTTCATATAATCCTTGCTCATAACTCAGTTTCAAACGTATCCTCCTCCGGAACTTCCATTGATCATATTTTCACATTATGCAGTATATTTACAGAAATGACGGGAACGGCAAGTCGGGACCCTTTGAAAAAACATCGTCAAAGCCGCGGTCATAATGGAATTCCAGGTCATCTTTATTGTCCGGATAAACAAATTTTCCTCCTACCTGCCAAATATACGGCTTAAATTTGTATTGCAGACGGTGTTTTTTCATTTTCCAAAGCTCAACAATTTCCCGGGGATCCGCCTGAAAGTTTGTCCAAATATCATAGTGTACCGGAATGACGACTTTGGCCTTCAATGCTTCGGCCATTCTTAATATATCCGCGGAAGTTAACTTATCGGTAATTCCCCGCGGGTTTTCCCCGTAGGAACCTAAGCAAACATCGATTTGATGTTCATTTCCATGCTTGGCAAAATAATTGCTGTAATGGGAATCCCCGGCATGGTAAATATTGCCGCCCGATGTTTCAAACAAATAATTGACAGCAATTTCATCCATATCTTTAGGCAGTTTGCCTTTCAATGAAACTTCCGGGTCATTTACCGTTATTAATGCGGTACGGTCAAAAGCTTCCAGCGCTATTATGTTAACATCTTTAATTGGTACCCTGTCACCCGGCTTGACCACAACGGTACGGTCTTCCGGCACGCCCCATTTCATCCAGGTATTGACAACTTCTTGCGGACCGATAAATCTGGCATTAGAGGAATTTTGTAAAACCGCTGCCGCAGTATACGGATCTAAATGATCGGAATGAATATGGGTAACGACAAGGGCGTCGATCCCTTTCATGGCAAACGGATCAATGACAAACGGTTGCGCCCTTAAATTCGGCTGTAAATTTTGGCAACCGCTCATGCGCATCATTTGATGCCCTTTTTTCATCTTTCCGGAACCGTGCGTCCGCTTGCCTGTCCCGCACCATAAATCGCAAAGTATATTGGTATGTTCAGGCGTCTTAATCCAAATTCCTGTACAGCCGAGCCACCACATGGCAAACGTACCTTCTTTCACTTCCGTCCATTCAATTTCTTCATTTAACCATGTGCCCCATTCGGGAAACGTATTCAAAATCCAGATTTCCCTCGTTATTTCATCTATTTTTACCATTCAAATAACCTCCGTTTTTATATATTTCTTCTTAAACCTTGCAGCAAAAATACTCGTACATTAAAGCATGTGGATGATACCAATGTATGCTGTTTCAATACACCGTTGATTTGACCGGAACAGGAAACCGGAAATATTTTACACCCCGGCCAACCTTTTTTATTTAATGCTGTTCCGGACCGTTCATTTCAACAAAAATCACTTCAACTCCTTGAGCTTTAATTTTTTCGATTTCATCCGGATCTGCTGATGGATCAGTAATTAAATGGGTAATCATCCCCGTTCCGGCAGTAAAAAAATTATTTTTAAACCCGATTTTTCTCCCTTCGGCAACAACGATCCGCGGTCCGTTCGTCCTTTCCAATATTGTCTGGTTGACGGCGGTTTCCGGCAAGGCAAAAGTCGTAATCTCCCTGGCATTAATTCCGCTGACACCGAGAAAACAAATATCAGCTGTAACGATTGAAAAAGAGTTGATGGCAAAATCACCGATTAATGACTTCTTTTTTTCGTAAATTTCACCGCCGGAAATAATAACATTAGCCCTGGTATTTGAAAAATCAACATTCAGCGCCCGCCCGTTATTCGTAACAATCGTCGTATTTCGGTCTTTTAAATAGTCAATGATGAAAAATGCCGTCGATCCGGAATTAATAAAAACAATATCCTCATCTTTTACCAGTTATGCAGCCGCTTTGGCAATGGACTGTTTGACCTCGGTATTTTGCAAATATTTCTGTTCCGGCACAGGTTCAATTTGTAACGTATGTTCAATTAATCTGGCGCCGCCATAAAATCTTTCAACAATCTGTTCATCTTCAAATGTTTGCAAGTCCCTGCGGATCGTCATCAATGAAACATTTAGCTCTTCGGCCAGCTCATTCACATAGACGATTTTATGCTCTTTCAGTTTTCGTAGTATTTTTTCCCGTCTTCTCGTAACGGATCCTCTGCTTGAACCCATTTTTTCACTTTCCTTTTCGTGTTGTTACCTATAAATATACTCGTAATGGCACAAAACAAACAATAACAAAACAGTAACCGAACATATTTCATGAACTTTGTTTGATCTATGTGTGGGTTATTTGGTTTTAACACCAAATTAACAATAAAAATTTATATCAAACCGGAAACATCATTTATTCTAAATACCCGTACTGAATTAGATTGATTACATATATATTTCAAAATTTTCTTCATATAGTATATTATAAAACTAATGAAATGGGGTAGAGAGGTTGAAATTGGGCAGCTGCGGGGATTGCAGAGGTTCGCCGGATCAGCAGCAAAATATTTTTTTCATACAGACAGAAATACCGCAAACGATCCCGTTTGTAACTGGAATCGAGACAACAGTATTAACATTGCCTGTACAAATAACCGGAAATGTTGTACCTGTTTTAATTAATGGACTTGTACAAATGCAAATTACACTTCCCCAGGGATTGACCTTCTATCAATACGGGATCAGATTGCGAATCCGGCGCAATGGAAATTTATTGTTTACACAAACTATGTTGACCAGTAATGACAATACTCCAAACCTTACACATACACATATTCATACCATTCCGATTTCCATTGTTGACAACAATCCGGCACCAGGGAACAACATCTACACAATTACACTTGAATATTACCAGCAGTCCAGTGCAACCATTACAGTTACGGCACAATCCCGTACAATCAATGCACTGTTAACGGTCTAAAACAATCGCTCAGGAGCTGGCTAAGCAGCTCCTAATATAAATTTTTGGCTACATTCAGTGACAGATAGTTTATACGGACAGCCCATTGTTATCATGTGTATTCATTCACTGCCGGAGTGCAAACGTATGACTTTTTTCCGGACAAGCACCCGGCCTTTTTTTAAAAAAAGATTTTTGAATAATCACAAAATATTATGATAATATTTGTATAAAGATTTACTAAAATTATGAATTTTTAACAAAGGGGGAGGACAATGGATAAACTTCCGGAAGAATTGACAGAAAGAGAAGAAATGGAACAAATCCAGCTGAATGAAAGAGCGGAAGGTGAACCGACAGCCGCATTTTAAGGGGCTTCCTGGGCAGCATTGATTACCGGAGTCGGCGCATATTTAATCGGGTTGTTTAATGCGACGATGGAGTTAAATGAAAAAGGGTATTATTTCGTTGTTTTAATGATGGGGTTGTATGCGGCTGTTTCTTTGCAAAAAACAGTGCGTGATAAAGAAGAAGGCGTGCCGGTTACCGGTATTTATTACGGGATCAGCTGGCTGGCAATGATCATTGCCGTTGCTTTGATGGCTATTGGTTTATACAATGCCGGCAGTATTACGTTAAGCGAAAAAGGGTTTTATGCAATGGCATTCGTGCTGAGTATCTTTGCCGCAATCACCATTCAGAAAAATATCCGTGATACACAGCGGGCAAGGGAAAAAAATAAATTGTGACTATTTTAACGGGAAAAGGAGGATCCAGAAGTTGAAAACATACTTTTGAATCCTCCTCTTGTTACATCGATCCGCTATTGTTTCGGAAATAACCCATTGTCCGTCATCATTCCTCTGTTTACACCCGGTCTTTTCTCCTTACGGCAATCCAAATTTCACTTTGCACGTTATTAAAATCAGATAGATCCCCTGTAAATGAAATTTCAGGCGCATCAACTAATTCATAATCCGAAGAAGGGAGCCATTCTGCAAATATTTTCCCCCATAGGTCCTGCATAATTTTCGGAAATTCACCTTCCGAGGAAAAGATTGCCCAAGTAAGCGCGGGAACTTCAACGACATCAAAACCGGCAAAATCATCCGCTTTTGTCGTTAAAACACCAATCATATGATCAAGACTTCCTTTTTCTTCCATGCGTCCGTCATCAAAGTTGAAAGAGGCATTCACCGGTTGATGCGGTTCGATATTCGCAAAGCTGCGGAGTGTTTTCTTTTGTTCCTGTGTAATACTTTTCGCCAGTTCGGCAATTTCCTGGTTTACGCCTTCAAATTGAACCGGAACCCGTTTTTTCACCCCGACAATTTTAAACGCCTCTTTTTTCACAATACGATAATCCATATCCATACCTCCTTGAATCGTTAGTTGAAAGGAAAGTTTCGGGAAAGCTTTAAGATTTTTGGCTTTTTTCACTTCAGAAGGATTGAACCCTGCCCATTCCCGGAACGCGCGGGAAAAACCATCCGCCGATTCATAGCCGTATTTCAATGCGGTTTCGGTAACGCTCATATCCCCATGGAGCAGATCAAACGTGGCATTGGACAGTTTCCGGTTCCGGATATATTCCCCTAAAGACATGCCTGCCAAATATGAAAACATTCGCCGGAAATGATAAATCGATGTGCCAGTAATTTTTTCGATTTCCTTGAAATCAATCCCTTCTTGTAAATGGTCTTCAATATAATCCAAAGCATCATTAAATTTTTTAAGCACTGCGGCTCCTCCTTCATCATCCATTATAATTCGCATATAAAAAAACAGACCCGATAACAAAGAAACGGATTTGGCCGGATTTGGGGAAAATTTTAAAGATATATTATTATCACTAGTTAATTGTCCAAAGCATATGTTGAAATTGACGGACCATGGGATGGGGAGGAAAAACTCACATGTATGAAAATTATTATAATTACACGCCTGCACCGGAACACCGACAAAGAATTACAAAACAACAAGCACAACAAATTGCTCTTCAACATGTACCCGGCACAGTACTGCATGTAGATATGGATTTGGAAAATGGCGTATTGGTTTATGAAGTATTTATTTTAACACCTGATAACAGAATATTTGAAGTTGAGATTCTGGCAAGATCAGGAAGGGTATTAAAAATTGAACCAGAAAATGATTTTGATTAATGCAGACATCAAAAAATGGATGCAATGGTTTCCCTTTGCATCCACTTTTTATTTTATTAAATTCCTTTTATTCCCGGCTTCCCTGCTTTAATCAATGTTTGGTTCCGTCCCATGAATACAGCAAGCACAATAATCAATAATCCCGTTCCCAACAGCATCCATTCAATTCGGATAAAGTCGGCCATCGGACCGAATACGAGCATTCCGATCGGCATCATGGAGGTGGAAATCATGCCCATGACACCAAATACCCTGCCTAAATAATCTTCTTCCACTTTCTCTTGCAACAAAACGTTTGCCGGTGTATTAAAAATCGGCATGGCAATTCCAAATAAAGCCATAGAAACTAAATAGAGAGTAAACAACGGAACAGTACCAAGTGCGATAGTGCAAATGCCCATAATAATACTTGAGAATACCATCGTTTTCATCCGGTTTTGAAAACCGCCCCAAGCAGCGATGATTCCTCCTCCCAGCATCATCCCTACAGAAAAGGCGACTTCAATGGCGGACAGGCGCCATACATCATCACCAAAACTACGGATAACCTGCAGCGGTGTCAAAAATGCCGCCGGAGCCATTAATACGAAGAATACCGCAAAAAACAGGAAAAATTTCTTTAAAAATTCATGCCTGGACACATACCGCAATCCTTCTCGAAAATCCCTAAAGTAGCCGGTTGCCGGTTTTTCCGCCGCTTTTCTGTGGACGGAAATCTTCAATGCCGCCAATGTGCCGATCGCAACCATCGCCGTAACGACATCAATCAACAAGATCATTTCAAACGAAATCATTCCTAAAAGGGCGGCACTGACCATCGGGGATAAAAACATAATGATCGCCTGAATACTTCCGTTAATTCCGTTTATCTTCGTCAGCTTTTCCTTAGGCACAATTTGCGGTAAGATTGCACCGACCGCCGGCATTTGTACTCCCGTTCCAAAGGCGCGGATTGCTGCCATCACGAACAGAAATGCGATGGAATGAAAACCTGTAAAAAAGAGTACGGCTATAATTAATGTGGCAATCGCAATCATTCCGTCTGCGAATATGATTAATAATTTCCGGTTATAGCGGTCTGCCCAAACCCCCGCAACCGGAGACAACAAGAAAGTCGGGACAAAACTGCAAATAATGTATAACGTCATCATCAAACCGGATTCGGTTTTCAGCGTTATATACCACATGATCGCATATTGAACCAGCGATGAACCGAAAAGAGAAACCGTTTGACTGCTTAGAAACAGAATAATATTCCTTAACCAATTGGTAAAATAATTTTTTCCGTATGCATAAACTTCAACCACTCATTCCTTAGATATTTCCTCCGCAGGTATGTATTATTTCCCTGACGAATTGTACAATACTCCTTCGTTTCCCAAAAAATTTTCCAAAAAAACTTGTTAATCATATCTTTTTTACAGGTATTTTGTCAAACATAAATAATGCTTTCTTGATCTGATGCCATATTGATAATCATATAAAAAAAGATTCCGGAAATCCGGAATCTTTTTCCTGTACATTGATTTTTCCATAAGGAGGCATTTCTGAACGGTACAGGGAAAATTTTATAATTTGGCACTCGTTGAGCCGGCCTTAGCCACTTTTTCCTCCTTAACCTTTTGCTGCAGCCGCTTTGTTTCCATCAAAATGACACCGGACAATCCGATGAGACCGATTAAGTTCGGAATGGCCATCAATCCGTTGAGAATATCAGCCATCGTCCATACCAAATTGAGGGATGCAGTGGCCCCGATAAAGATGAACAGAACAAAGACCGTCCGGTAAACCCAGATGGCTTTCGGGTTTCTGAATAAATATTGGAAACATTTTTCCCCGTAGTAAGCCCAGCCGAGAATGGTAGATGATGCAAAAAACAGCAAACCCAATGTCACCAGGTACGGACCGGCACTTCCGATTAAAGATTCAAACGCGGCAGAAGTCAGCACACCCGCTTCAATACTTTTGTCCCGCCAAAGACCGGACATGACGATGGTAATACCGGTAATGGAACAAATAATTAACGTATCGAAAAACACTTGTACCATGGAAACGAGGGCTTGTCTGCCCGGAATATCCGTCTTGGCCGCGGCTGCTGCAATCGGGGAAGAACCCAGCCCCGCTTCATTGGAGAATAATCCGCGGGCCACTCCGTAACGGATCACCGCACCAACTGTTCCGCCCAGGGCAGCCTCACCGGAAAAGGCATAAGTAAAGATAATGCCTAGGGCTTCAGGAACTAAATGACTATTTGCAATCATACTATACAAACCGGCCAAATTATAAAAGAGCGCCATAAACTGAACAAAATCGGACGT
>CALGYZ010000105.1 GCA_937934645.1 uncultured Bacillaceae bacterium
AAGTTCTAAGTGTGTGGCGGTGTCGCTCGACGGGCGCAGCAGGCCTTCCACGACGTCCCCGGTTTCCAGAGAAACGATCACGATGTCTTCCGGATGAAGTTCTTCGTAATCCACGCCGCTCGGTTTAATGGCCATGACATTTTCCCCCCGGTCTGCCTCACTGACATTGCCCCAGGTAAAAATCACCAGATCGAGCGCCGGCAGCCGCATATTGGCCTCCCAGACACGTTTTTTCAAATCGATATAGCCCATTTTCTCCTCCACACTTACATTTTTCTAAATTATGTATCACTTAGAAGTCTAAACGCCCTTTAAATTTTTTACAAGATGGATGTAAAAGGTACGTTGGGTTCTTCTTCAAAGCAATCTTCAAAGCCACGTCTGTAATGGTATTCAATTAAATCTTTATCCTGCGGCCACGTGTACTTTCCTCCGACATCCCAGATAAACGGATGGAATTTGTATTGAAGTGCATTTTTCTTATATTCATAAAGCAATAATATTTCTTTGGGATCTGCTTTAAAGTTCGTCCATACATCATAATGAACAGGTATGACTACTTGACATTGCAAAGCTTCAGCCATTCGAAGAATATCTACCGACGTCATTTTATCTTGACATCCGGCAGGATTTTCTCCATAAGATCCAAATGCAATATCTATATCATATTTTTTCCCGATTTCTGCGTATCGAATTGAATAATGTGAATCACCACTGTGATAAACTGAACAATTTGGAAATTCAAAGAGATAATTGACGGCTTTTTCATCCATATTACTTGGGCAAACGCCTTCTAAATCCTCGCCGACCTCTGTAGTAACCAAACATGTTCTGTCATAAGAATCCAGTACATGAATTTTTGTATCTTTGATGGTAATTACGTCTCCGGGTTTAACCAATTTTAATCGTTCTTCGGGAACGCCCCAAGCTTTCCATTTTTTTATACATTCTTTCGGTCCGATAAAAGGTACATCCGAATCGCAATTGTCCAATACAGCTTTTGCAAAAAACGGATCAATATGGTCATTATGATAGTGCGTTGATAAAACAGCATCGACCTGAGTAACCGCGAAGGGATCATATACTATCGGATAAGCTCTTCTGTTAGGCTGAAGCTTTTTCACTCCCATCATATTCCTCATTTGATGATAGGGTTTCATGTCAGCAACTTTTTGAGTCCTTTTACCGTTTCCGAACCATAGATCAATGGCAATATTTGTATTATTTTCGGTTTTAAACCACATGCCTACGCAGCCGATCCACCACATTGCCAAACTGCCTTTTTCAACAACCGTGTTATCAATTTCCTCATTCAGCCAAGTTCCCCACTCAGGGAAAGCCCCCAGGATCCATTTTTCTCTCGTAATTTCATCAATTTTTGACATAATAACCTCTTTCTAATTCTATTAAACCAAACCATAAGATTTGTTATTTTAATTTATAAAGTGCTACTTCATTAGTTTCTCGATTGGTCGCAACTATAAAATCCTGCCCGTCAATATTGTATGCAAGAACATTCGCCGGACCTCTATCGTGATCTAAAATTGTAAATTCAATTTTATTCGTTGAATCATTCCAGCTTGCTCTCTATCACCTCCCCTATGTCCAAGGATAAAGCTTGCTTTGTTTTTAATTTCACCTGCCCATAAGGCATGCAGGAAAGGTAAGTCTTCAGAATGATGGTAAAAAGCTTCCAAACCGTCTTTACTTTCTTTATAAAAAGATAAATCACTACCGTGAAACGGCGAAAAAATCATATACTCGTTTTTCCCGTCACCGTCTATATCAATCGCACGTACATCACTTGTCGGTCTGTCTAATATCTTTTTAATTTGCCATTGCGCTTCTTCCCCATTTGGCGGACTTACCTTCAACAGACCATTCTCTGCACCTATCAAACTGCAGACTTTTCCATCTTTTTCGAAACGGCCGTAGCCATGATTTTTCAAAAGTCCGTCTTGAAGAAGATCAAATTCCATAGGATTGCCTGCATCCGCATCATAAGCATCGAAGCTTTCAGGTAATTCTCTTACCCAAATCTTACCGGGGTATCGCCAATCATCTTTGTATTTATGATCTGACTTTATTGTGCAAGCAATGATGTAGTATTTATTGCCGCCCGGTATAATGTCAAATCGATGAATATACGGCATTTGACAAAGCGTCTTGATTCTCCACGTATGTTTCTCTTTTAATGAATTTACTTTTTTACCCGTATTATCAATCGGTTCAGCAATTACTATCTTTGCCTCAGAAGAGTTATTAGGAGAATAAAATTTTTGTGTTGAAAGAAAAGCCCCGTTCCCGTTAGGAATCTGAACCATTGTCATGACACCGCCGGGTTCAGTCCATATGGTTTCAATAGGATTCCCTTCAATATCAAATCTGCGGCAATCTCCCTCTTTTTCAGTAGCTACTAAAAAGGATTTTTCTCCTCCCGATTCTAATAAACAAATCGCATAGCATTTATTCATTCTTGCAATTACTTTTTTATCAACTTTAATCATAATAAATACTCCTTACAGAATTAACGACTTCGGCTAAATCCTTCTTCAATTTTTTCTCTTAAAAATTCACCTGCGAAGAATAAATCTTGCTCCCAGTCTTCCTGACCTACATACCAAAACTCACCCACAAAAGAGCGAACGCCCAAATCCTTCAATTGAGCAATATTCTTTGCGAATTCAGTATGTCCTTTTCCGAATGGCACTTCTCGGTATTCTCCCTCTCGTGTTTCTTTTAAATGGGCCGCAAAAATATGTCCTCTTCCTGTTTCCAGATCATCATTTACCGTATGATCATATTTTTTTGCAGCATTCGATAAGTTCCCAATATCCGGATAGACTCCCAGCCATGGGCTGGATATTTTATCAACGAAATGCATTGCTTTTTGAACGGTATCCATAAAAGGTGTTTCCATTGTCTCAAAAGCTAAAACCACTTCTCGCGCCGATGCGTATTCGACCAATTTCACTAAGTTATTCACGAATTGTTCTTTCGTCTCTGAACTACTGTCCTCATAGTAAACGTCATAGCCGGCCAGTTGTATCAAGCGAACACCCAGATCAGAAGCCAGATCAATAGCCTCATACCCGATGTTTAAGCTTTGCTGTCGTTTCTTAGTATCATTACTTCCAAGCGGAAATTTTCTATGGCCCGAAAGACAGATTGAGCGGATCGGAATACCGATTGTTTTGGAAATATTTACTAATTCTAAACGTTTATCCAGCGGCCACTTGAGTCGCTCCAATCGATAGTCACTTTCATCAATGCTCAATTCGATAAAGTCAAAACCTGCTTTTTTAGCAAGCTTAAAACGCTGTTCCCAGGAAACTTCCTGCGGAATAGCTTTTTCATATAATCCTAATTGATAAGTCATAATATGCTCCTGTAAAATCTACAACTGACGGTATCTGTATGTCTTAAATTCTCTGAAATACCGATGTTATTTATTTCGTCATTTTTCTATGTTCGTTATATGATTTTCTGATTTTGCCCGGATATACCGATCCAGCACCATACTGTATTTTTCAGCTTCCTCAGACGAAGCGTTGATTCTTTCTGTATCAACAAGAGGATTGATTCTCTTTTTTACTTCTTTATGTGAATGATCGATTCCTAATGCAACACATCCGGACATAAATGCACCATAGATGCTGGATTCATATTCAATAGGTTTTATAAGCGGAATATTCAATAGAGCAGCCAGAGAATCATTAAACTTTTTATTATTTGTGAGCCCTCCGGCAATGGATACTTTGCTTGCTTTTATCTTGACAACGCTTTCTAAAAGCCGTACCAAATCTGTTAACTCACAAGCTATTGCCTCAAGACAGGCAGAACTTATCTCGGCTCTCGTTGAACTTAAAGTCAAACCCATAATATCTGCACTTTTATAAGGTGACCAAGTCGGAGAACCTGAGCCCTGGAAAAAGGGCAGTATAACAATACCGTTTGAACCTATTTCGACTGTCTCCATTTCTTTATCTATTTCAGCGTATGAACAAGCCGGATAAAGCAGTTTTCGAAAAAAATCAAAAGCACAGCCACAAGCTAACATCGTACCTTCTACAACATAATATCCGGGGATTCCGGAAACGTTGATCGTGCATCCTCTTGCATTTTCAGGTAAGTTCGAAGAAAGTGTCATCGCATAACCGCCGGTTCCTGCAGTAATTTCAAAATCACCTTCCTCCACCATTCCGAGTCCTAATGCTGAACACTGTTGATCTCCGCCCGCAGTAATTAACGGTAAGCGGCCGGGCAGATTCCAACGCTCAACCCACTTCGGAAGAATCTCGCCGACGACAGAAGCAGGCGGAACTATTTCACTTAGTTTTTTACGATCCAGCCCCCAGGTTTCAAGCAAGTAATCTGACCAATCTAAGCGCTTTATGTCAAAGAGCAAGGAACGACTCGCATAAGTCTGGTCAATTTTTATCTCTCCTGTTAAGCCGTAGATTAAGTACTCGGCAGGACTTAATAGTTTATAGGCGCGTTCATAAATTTCAGGTTCATTCTCTTTTAGCCACAGCATTTTAGGTCCGGAATACGCCGTATTAACATGAGAACCTGTAATGGATTGAATTTCAGGATAGTCATCCTTTAATCTTTCACAAACCTGTATATGCCGCCTGT
>CALGYZ010000106.1 GCA_937934645.1 uncultured Bacillaceae bacterium
CCGTCCTCTCACACCACCGTACGTACGGTTCCGTATACGGCGGTTCAATCAAGATCGATGACGCAAAAAGTCATAACGTTCTTGTAAACTCTTTAACCCTTGGTAACTCCAGTAGGGGTTTCCAAGGGTTTTGTGTACTATTGGACTTTTCGAAATTTGCCAATAACCCTTTCAGCTGTTTCCCTATTCGCAGGTTTGCCCTTTTGGAATTCCTAATTTTATGAGGTTACGGATCTTTGTCTCCGGTTTCTTCCGGCCTTTCCACAAACACATGCGGAGTCTTCTTCGAATCCACCCGTCTAATCTAACAAAGACACTTCTTGTATCTGCCAATGTGAAATATCCGCACCATCCAATCAAGTATTGGTTTAGTTTCTTCATCCGGTACCCCATGGTCCCTGGTCTTATATGGAATTCGTTTTCCCCAGACCGGAAGTTTGCCGCCCGCTTCCTTCAGATTCCGCGTCACTGCGGACACCCTTGCGTTTAGCTAACCGCTACTACTGCCTACACGGCTCAGGACTTTCACCCTATAGATTTATCCATGCCGGGCACACTAAAAAAAGCTGTCCGGAACTTCCGGACAGCTTTCATCTTAATTTCCCGCCGCTTGTTTTTCCCGTTCCTGTATTTTGTTTTTCATCCGCTCACGGTCCCGTTCAAGAACCGGTTTTAAATAGCGGCCGGTATACGACTCTTTAATCTCGGCCAGTTGTTCGGGGGTGCCGGTGGCAACAACGGTCCCGCCGCCGTCTCCTCCTTCAGGGCCGAGATCAATTAAATAGTCCGCAGTCTTAATAACATCCAGATTATGTTCAATGACCACTACTGTATTCCCCTGGTCAACGAGCCGCTGCAAAACATTCAACAGCCGGGCGATATCGTCAGTATGAAGACCGGTTGTCGGCTCATCCAAAATATACAATGTTTTTCCATTGGAACGGCGATGAAGTTCTGATGCCAATTTTACTCGCTGGGCTTCACCGCCGGATAATTGGGTTGCCGGCTGTCCCAGCTTAATATAACCGAGGCCGACATCATAAATCGTTTGTAATTTCCGCTTGATCTTCGAAATGTTGCCGAAAAAATCCAAGGCTTCTTCCACGGTCATATTTAATACATCTGAAATATTTTTTCCTTTATATTTTACTTCCAGCGTTTCCCGGTTGTATCGTTTTCCCTGGCACACTTCACAAGGGACATATACGTCCGGTAAAAAGTGCATTTCAATCTTGATGATTCCGTCGCCTTTGCACGCTTCACAGCGTCCGCCTTTAACGTTAAAACTGAAACGGCCTTTCTTGTATCCCCTAAGTTTTGCTTCATTCGTCATCGCGAACACTTCACGGATATCGTCAAACACTCCGGTATATGTTGCCGGATTGGAGCGCGGGGTTCTGCCGATTGGCGACTGGTCAATATCGATGACTTTTTCAATCGCTTCGATCCCTTTAATTTCTTTATGTTTTCCCGGTTTTACTTTGGCTCTATGCAATTTTTGGGCGAGATGTTTATATAATATTTCATTCACGAGCGTACTCTTTCCTGAACCGGATACCCCTGTCACCCCGATGAATGTGCCCAGCGGGAATTTCACGTTGATATTTTTCAAGTTGTTTTCCCTGGCACCGACCACTTCAATGTACTTTCCATTTCCTTTCCGACGTTCATTGGGTAGGGGAATAAATTTTTTACCGGATAAATATTGCCCTGTTAGCGAATCCGGATCATTTTTTACTTCTTCAGGTGTGCCGGCGGACACAACTTCACCACCGCGAACACCTGCACCAGGTCCGATATCCACCAAATAATCAGCGGCAAGCATCGTATCTTCGTCATGTTCTACAACAATTAACGTATTGCCGAGATCCCGCATCTTCTTCATCGTATTGATCAACTTGTCATTATCCCGTTGATGAAGACCAATGGACGGTTCATCCAGAATATAAAGAACGCCTGTTAATTGGGAACCGATCTGGGTTGCCAGCCGGATCCGCTGTGCTTCCCCGCCGGATAATGTTCCGGCCGACCGGCTTAAGGTCAGGTAATCAAGACCGACATTTACAAGGAAGCCGAGCCGTTCGTTAATTTCCCGCAAAATGAGGCGGGCTATATTTTTCTCTTTTTCTGTCAATTCCAGGGATTGGAAAAATGCCAGGGCTTCTTTAACGGATAAATCCGTTACCTCGCCGATATGACGGCCGTTAATTTTTACCGCCAGCGCTTCTTTTTTCAACCGATAACCTTTACATACCGGACACGGGCTTTGTGTCATATATTTTCTCATCTGCTCACGGATAAAATCCGATGACGTTTCCCGGTAACGGCGGGCAACATTATTCACAACCCCTTCGAACTCAATATCCACATTCCGCTCCATACCGTAATCGTTTTTGTAATGGAAATGAATCAATTCGCCATCGGAGCCGTATAAAATTTTATCCATTAAATGTTCCGGAATATCCTTTACCGGGATATCCATATCAATCCCGAAGTGTTTGCACGCGGCTTCCAGCAGTTGCGGATAATACTTGGAGCTGACCGGTTCCCACGGCGCTATGGCTCCTTCCCGCAACGTTAAATTTTTATCCGGTATAATCAAATCTAGGTCGACTTCCAGTTTGGATCCGATTCCGTCGCACTCGGGACAGGCACCGAAAGGACTGTTAAAGGAAAATAATCTCGGCTCCAGCTTTCCGATGGAAAAGCCGCAGTGGGGGCAGGCATGCAGCTCACTGAAAAGCAGTTCTTCCCCGCCGATGACATCAATAATGACCCGACCCTCACCAAGTTTTAGAGCAGTTTCCAATGAGTCGGTTAGTCTTGCATGGATGCCGTCTTTTACAATGATCCGGTCCACGACAACATCGATGGAATGTTTTTTGTTTTTATCCAGCTGGATATCATCGGTAATTTCCATCATTTCCCCGTCAATGCGGACACGGACAAATCCCTCTTTTTTAATTTTTTCCAGAACCCGGACATGCGCCCCTTTACGTCCCGAAACAACGGGAGCCAGCACTTGGATGCGCGTACGTTCCGAAAATTCCAAGATCCGGTCCACCATTTGCTCCACTGTTTGAGAAGTAATTTCCACGCCGTGAACCGGACAAACCGGACGGCCGACCCGAGCATACAGCAGCCTTAAATAATCGTATATTTCCGTTACCGTACCTACCGTTGAACGGGGGTTATTGCTAGTTGTTTTTTGATCGATGGAAATGGAGGGGGACAGTCCTTCAATGGAGTCTACATCCGGCTTGTCCATTTGCCCTAAAAATTGGCGGGCATAGGCAGACAGGGATTCGACATAACGACGTTGGCCTTCCGCATAGATCGTGTCAAAGGCTAAAGACGATTTTCCGGAACCGGATAATCCGGTAATCACGATCATTTTATTTCTTGGTAAATCCACATTTATATTTTTTAAGTTATTTGTTCGTGCGCCACGTATTTTAATTTCTTGTTTCATTGCGTTCGTCACCCTTCTGCTTTTAACTCGAATAGTATATCCCGTAATTCAGCCGCACGTTCGAAGTCGAGTGCTTTTGCTGCTTCCTTCATTTCTTTTTCGATTTGAATGATTAATTTTTCTTTTTCCTTCTTCGACATCTTTCTGTATTTTTCTTGCGGATCATATTCTTCTTCGTCCTCAGCGACAAATGTAGCCCGGATTACATCGTGGATTTCCTTCTGGATCGTTTTCGGTGTAATTCCGTGCTTCTTATTATATTCTTCCTGAATTTCCCGGCGCCGTTTCGTCTCGTTAATGGCAACTTCCATCGACTTTGTTATTTCATCGGCATACATAATAACCATGCCGTTGGCGTTACGCGCCGCACGGCCGATCGTTTGGATCAGCGAACGTTCCGAACGCAAAAATCCTTCTTTATCGGCATCAAGAATGGCAACAAGAGAAACTTCCGGAATATCCAGTCCTTCCCGTAGCAAATTAATGCCGACAATGACATCATATTTGCCTAGCCGCAAATCGCGGATAATTTCAATCCGTTCCAGTGTCTTTACTTCGGAATGCAAATACTGAACTTTTATGCCTGCGTCCTTTAAATAATCCGTTAAATCTTCTGCCATCTTTTTCGTCAACGTTGTCACAAGCACACGCTCGTCCTTTTCAATCCGGTCCTGAATTTCTCCGATTAAGTCATCAATTTGACCTTTAATCGGCCGGACTTCAACGATCGGATCCAACAGCCCGGTCGGACGGATAATTTGTTCAACGACTTCCGGACATTTTTCCAATTCATACGGACCCGGTGTTGCGGAAACATAAATAATTTGATTAATATGTTTCTCAAATTCATCAAATCGGAGCGGACGGTTATCAAGAGCGGAGGGAAGACGGAATCCGTGATCGACCAGGACCTGTTTACGGGCCCGGTCACCATTGTACATGCCGCGGATTTGCGGGACCGTCACATGGGACTCATCGACAACAATCAGAAAATCATCCGGAAAATAATCAAGCAGCGTATAAGGTGTTGCTCCCGGTTCCCTGAGCGTCAAGTGGCGGGAATAATTTTCGATTCCCGAACAAAAGCCCATTTCCCGCATCATTTCCAAATCGTATCTTGTTCTTTGTTCCAGCCGCTGGGCCTCCAGCAGTTTTCCTTCGGCACGAAGTTCTTTCAGTCTTTCTTCAAGTTCCTTTTCAATATTTCGGATTGCTATCTTCATTTTTTCTTCCCGGGTAACGTAGTGGGACGCCGGATAAATGGCGGCATGTTCCCGGTCACCGATAATTTCGCCGGTCAGGGCGTCAACTTCGCGGATCCGGTCAATTTCATCACCAAAAAATTCAACACGGATACAATGCTCATCCCGCGATGAAGGGAAAATTTCCACCACATCTCCCCGAACCCGGAAAGTCCCGCGGCGGAAATCAATATCATTCCGTTCATATTGGATATCAACGAGCTTCCTCAACAGCTCGTTCCGGTCCACTTCCATCCCGACCCTGAGGGATAAAACAAGTTCTTTATATTCTTCCGGCGAACCTAATCCGTATATGCATGACACACTGGCGATAATAATAACGTCACGCCGCTCAAAAAGCGCAGAAGTGGCCGAGTGTCGCAGTTTATCAATTTCATCGTTAATGCTAGCATCTTTTTCTATATACGTATCTGTCTGTGGTACATACGCTTCCGGTTGGTAATAATCGTAGTAACTGACAAAATATTCAACCGCATTATTCGGAAAAAACTCTTTAAATTCACTGTATAATTGCCCGGCAAGCGTTTTGTTATGGGCAATTACTAGTGTCGGCTTGTTTACTTCTTTTATGACATTCGAGATTGTAAATGTCTTGCCCGTTCCTGTTGCCCCAAGCAATGTCTGGTGCTTTTTGCCGCTTTTTATTCCTTCTACAAGCTTTCTAATCGCTTCCGGCTGGTCACCCCGGGGCTCGAATTTTGAAACGAGCTCAAATTTTCCTTCTCTCATAACCATCACCCTCATAAATAAACTGGGTCCATCCGTAAAAGCTAAAATCATTGTAACATACACATATATAGAAATACAGCAATTTACGAACGAACATTCGTATATTTCATGTACGACCGCGACATACTAACAATTGTTGTCCACAATCAACAAGGTTATACACAATTTACACACCGGTTTTCCACAGGTAACGGCCGATTATCCACAGGAATAAGATAAAAACCCGCGGAAACGGCCAAATCATCCATATGCTAATCGGCCTTTTGCTTTAACTTGCCGGTCATTTTTCTGGAATACCAATACCCAACGGTCAAAGAAATACCGTCAATTATGATCAGCGGCCAAGAGTTGGTATATCCTTTATATGCTGATACTGATATTAACGCCAGAGCCAATAATAAACCGATCGTATGATTATAAGTTACTCTTGTGAATAAGATGACTAGCATACCGGGGAAAATCAACCCTGCAATCAATTTACCAATCATACTCTCACTCCGAATCTGGAAAATTATTTAATCAGTAACAGTTTGCTAAAAATAATGATAGCACAGAAGTTTCCATTCGTATTCTGCAATGCACCAGCAATTCAATTTTTGTTTAAATTATAAATATATTAACAATTGTGTGAATAATCTTGTTGATTATGTGGATAACTTGTTATTTTCCCTGTGAGTAAACCGGATTATTTGTGGAAAAGTGTATGGATTATGGGGATAACTTCAATGTTATTGTGGATAAAATCTCTTTCCTTTCTTAGAAAACGTTTTCCTGGAAATTTCAACTATTCTATTAAATTTTTCATCCGGAGATTGTTAATCATAAAAAAATACGTTATAATAATGTATGCTTGTGTTTTATTTCACAAATAAAATTCAACAATAGACAGGAGACTTAGTTTATGTCAGGAAGTCCTTTAAATACAGCGATTCAGACTGCAGGATCGAAGTCGGACTTATTAAAAACAAAGCCGTTGCAATTTTTTACAAAGGCAGTGCTTGCCGGCACATATGTCGGATTCGCCGTCATATTTGCCTTTAAAACTGCTGACGCATTTTTGAAAGCCGGTTCCCCGGCTGCTTCCCTTGCCGGAGGATTAACTTTTTCACTGGCCCTTATATTAATTATCATCGGCGGCGGGGAGCTTTTTACGGGGAATACAATGTATTTAACAATGGGAACGCTGGCGAAACGGACAACGGTTAAAGACACGCTGAACGTATGGCTCGCCACATATGCCGGTAATCTTGCCGGAGTTATTCTTTTTACATTGTTATTTGTTATGACAGGGTTATTTAAAGATATTGCGCCTGACCATTATTTATTAAGCGCCGCCGGCGGAAAAATCAGCTTGTCGGCAGGGGAAATGTTTTTCCGGGGCATCCTTTGTAACTGGCTTGTATGCCTCGCGATCTGGCTTCCCATGCAGACGGAAAACTTTGCGGCCAAAATTATGCTTATTGTCATGACGGTCACTTCATTCTTTGTCTCCGGGTATGAACACAGTATTGCAAATATGGCGGTATTTTCCGTATCATTAACCATTCCGCATCCGGAAACCATTACCGTGACAGGTGCCATGTTCAATCTGATTATTGTTACATTCGGGAATATTATCGGCGGCGGTCTGTTTGTTGGAGCAGCCAAATGGTATATAAATCAAAAGACATCAGCCGGGAAGGAAAATTCCGGAAATGAAGACAGCAATCAGAGACTGAAAGTAATTGAAAAATAAATATGATCAGGACAGTTGTTAAAACGGCTGGCACGTCAAAAAAGATGCCAACCGTTTTTTTCATCATGCCCTGTTTTGAAAATACTCATCAACCGCTTCCTTTGTTTTATCAATCATCAATTTTATTTCATCCTCCGTAATAACATACGGCGGCATGAAGTAAAGTACGTTTCCCAACGGCCGCAAAAGCAGGCCTTTTTCCAAAGCAATCTGATAGATTTTATAGCCGACCCGTTCTTCACTTGGAAACGGTTCTTTCGTCTCCTTATTTTTTACCAGCTCAATGGCACCGACCATCCCCGTCTGCCGGTACTCACCGACATAAGGCGAATCACCGAATACCGATATAGCATACTGCTTCATAAACGAGGCTTTTTCCCGATTTTTTTCCAAAATATTTTCGTCTTCAAAGATTTGCAATACTTCCAGGGCCACACGGCAGGCAAGCGGGTTGCCTGTATAACTGTGTGAGTGCAAGAATGCCTTCATCGTTTCATAATCATCATAAAATGCATCGTAAATTTTATCGGTTGTTAATACCGCAGACAGTGGCAAATATCCGCCGGTGATCCCTTTGGATAAACACATAAAATCCGGTGTAATAACCGCCTGTTCACAGGCAAACATCGTACCTGTCCTGCCGAAGCCGACGGCAATCTCATCAGCGATCAGATGAACATCATATTGTTCACATAATTCCTTTAATCCTTTAAGATAAGACGGAGGATACATTTTCATTCCCGCAGCCATCTGAATTAAAGGTTCGATAATAACAGCTGACAATTCTTCATGATGTTTTTTCAATTTTTCTTCAACAAAGGACAAACATGGAGCCTGGCAGGTTTCGGGATTTTTGTTAAACGGACAGCGGAAGCAATCTGGTCCATCCGCCCGGATTGTACTTAACAGGATCGGACGGAAAATTTTATTGTACAAATCAATGCCACCGACAGACAGTGCACCCAGCGTTTCCCCGTGATATGCATCCGTCAGAGCTAAAAAACGTCTTTTCTCCGGTTTATTGGTCTGCTGGTGATATTGAAAGCTCATTTTTAAAGCCACTTCAACGGCAGCCGAGCCATTATCGGCAAAAAACACTTTATTAAGTCCTTCAGGAGTCATTTCCACTAATTTTTCCGCCAACATTACCGCCGGTTCATGGGTGAAATTGGCAAAAATGACATGTTCCAATTGAAAAGCCTGGTCAGCAAGCGCTTGGCTGATCCTTTCGTTGGCATGGCCAAAAATATTCACCCACCAGGAAGATACAGCATCTATATATTCTTTTCCATTTTCATCGTACAGATAAATTCCCTTTCCTTCCTTAATAACAATAGGTGGTAGTTCTTCGTAATCTTTCATTTGGGAACACGGATGCCAGACATATTCCAAGTCCTTGGCCTGCAATGATGAAAGGGTTTTGTTTGTCATGAACCGATCAACTGCCGTAAAAAGGTATGATTTCCCAAAATTAATGACTTAATTTCACTGACGTCTCCCAGCTCGGGAAAAATAAGATACGGCAAACCTGTTAACCGGTGGATCGTTTTAATATTATCGGTCTCCATTTCAGTGCCTGTGAACCGGTTGAAAACAATGCCCGCTGTTAAAATTCCCCTGGACCTCAAAACGTCTAAGGAAAGAAGCGTATGATTGATCGTTCCCAAAGTTGTCCGGGCAACTAAAACAACCGGTAATTGCGATTCTTCAATTAAGTCGATCAAGCAGTATTCTTGTTCTGCATTCAGGGGCACGTACAAACCGCCCGCCCCTTCACAGATCACAACATCATAGACCGACTGCAAAGTTGTCATCTGTTTTAAAATCACATCTTTCCGGATTTCCGCCTGCTCCAGTGCGGCGGCATAATGGGGAGACGCAGGTGTTTTAAAAGAATATGTATTGATGTGGTCTACTTTCAAATCGGTTAAACTGAACTTCCGGTAAAACGCAGTGTCCGGATACCAGCTTCCGGACTCATCCGTAACCAATCCTGTTTGAACTGGTTTGTAGGGAACGGTGTTTTTCCCCTGTTCTTGAAAACATCTCATGAAATAAGCAGTGATGACCGTTTTTCCCGCATTCGTATCCGTTCCGGCGATCCAAAAACCTCTGCCCATACGCTAAATCACTCCTGTAATCATCTATGAGAAAGCATTTTTATCCCGATAACGGGATATATTTCAAATGTTTCAATGACTGAAAACAAAAGCTCTTATTGCGCTCCGGTTACAGAAGAATAGGGCGTTTTTAACGTTTTCTTTAATCTTAATAAAACAGCAAGGGAAACAGCTGTAACTGCAATGTCCAAGGGCAAATAGGCCAGCATCCAGCCCCAGGCGGTAATGTAACTGAAATGATCCGGTGCATCCGCCCAGATTTTTAAAGCCATATACATGAAATTTGTCCCGATCAAATAGTTGAGCACGATGCTTAACAATCCGGCACCGGCAATGTGTAATTTCTCTGCAGCTTTCTTGTTTTCAAAAATTTTCCCGACCGCATACGCAACAACAACGAATGATATAACGAAACCGAATGTGGGGCTCAGTATATGGGCCATTCCGCCTTTAAACTGGGCAAACACCGGCGCTCCGGCAAGCCCCAGCAATATATATGCAATCATGGAAAGCGCCCCGAGCCTGCTTCCCAAAATGCCTCCGGCCAAAATGGCAAACATCAGTTGCAACGTGACGGGAACACCGCCAATGGTCAAAAACGGAGAAACATTTGCTCCGATTGCCATCAGTCCGCTGAAAAATCCGCATAAAACAATTTTCCTGGCGTTCAAATTCCCCCATCATTCCTCCTTTATCTGTTAACTTATTTTTTATTAAGTTAACATATTTACGGATATTTTCTCATATCAATCGATCATCGTCAATATAATTCTGAAAATTCCCGTCCTTTCTTTCCTTTGGAGAAATTGCTCCGCACTAAACGTATATTGCCCCTGAAAAGGAAAAACGGAGGAAACAACATGTTCCTCCGTTTTTCTCTCCGGTTTTATCCTTCAATCCAGCCTTTATTAACGAGCGCATGACGGCTCTTTTCATCGGCAGGCTGGTAACCTTCCTTTAACAGATCTTTTATGTAAATCCCGTTATAAATAAAAGCAAATATAATAGATGATGCTCCATATGTAATCATTCCGAGAACAAGAATGATCAGTCCCCATTTCCAATCACCGCGAAAAAAGGCGGGAAGACAGCCGAAAAATAAAGTTGTCCAACTGAATCCCATTTTACAATCCTTTATCATTCTTGACGGATGTTTTAAACGTATCACCACTCCAAACTCTCCTTCCTTAAAAACATTTTCCTGATCGATGATCACAGAAGATCATATCTGTTAAAAAAGTATTAGTTCTAAAAATCTATTAATAGCTAGATATTATCATATTTTCAGTAAAATAGTAACGATTTACAAAAAATATCTTAAACCCAAAATAAAAAACACCCCGAAAAGCATGTATAGCTTTTCGGGGGGAATAGTCAAACCGCCATATTTCCTGTTATACCGGTTCTTCCTCACTGTTTTTTTCATTGCCGATAAACGGCCACCAGTTTGCTTTGCCAAGCATTTTTACAACCACCGGAATAAATAACGGCAACATGACAAGCGAATACATGAGAAGCCCGAAGATCACGACCGTTGCGATTTGCAGAATGGATAAAACTCCGCTTGGCAGCATGGCCGCAAACGTACCGCCTAAGATAATAACTGCTGAAATAATGACGCTTCCCATGGAACCCATGGCAAGAATCATCGCTTTATCCACCGGCTCGCCGCGGTATTCATTGAACCGGCCCATCAAGAAAATACTGTAGTCCACACCGAGGGCCATTAAAATAACAAAGGAGAAAAACGGTACGGCCCATGTTAAACCGTCATAACCAAGCAAGTTGACAAAAATGGCTTCGGTGATTCCCATTGTCGTGAAATAGGTGATAAATAACGATAAAACGATATAAACCGGCATCACCAATGAACGGAACAAAATAACGAGCACGATGAAAATACCGATGAGCATAAGAACCGCCGTCCGGGAAAAGTCCTTGTCGGACATGGTACCTAAATCATTATACGTACTTGTAACACCGCCGGCTGCAACATCTGCATTTTCCAATTTCGTGTCTTTCACTGCCCGTTCAACGGCTTCTTCAATCTCACCGATTCGGCTTAGAGATTCGGCCGCATACGGATTTTCATCAAGAATCACATCAATTGTTGTAATTTTTTTGTCCGGTGATAAGTACGTATCCAGCACTTGCTTGAATTCTTCCGTCACCAATGCTTCCCGAGGGATAAAGAATCCCGTATTTTCACCGCTTTTCGCCAATTCATCCAAATATCCTTCTGCCTCTTTGAAACCGTCATGGACCTTACTTAATCCATCAACCGTTTCGCTGAGACCGTCCGTTAACTGACCGAATTGGTCATCAAGTTCAATAAATCCGTCCAACAATTGTTGTTGTCCGGAATTCACCTCACTGAACCCGGATGAAACGGAAGGCAGCCGGCCGATGACTGTATCTTGTCCGTCAGCGGCTGCGGCCAAACCGGATTCCAGCTCGCCAAGCCCGTTGATTAACTGGCCGAGCCCCTTTGTTAATTGATCCCTTCCGCTGTTAATTTTACTGAAGTTTTCATTTGCCGTTTGTAAACCGGATGTTACAGCACCGAGTCCCTTATTCAGCTCTGCAAGTCCCCCGGCCAGTTCTGGTAAGTTTTCTTCCAGCGTATCATAATATTGTTTAATTCCCAGGAAACTTTGTAGGGCCACCTGTTGTTCCGGGCTTGGCGCCTGGCTGTTTAAATAACCGTCAAGGACGGTGAAAGCTTGTTGTAATTCACCAAGCGGACCGTGAAGCTGATTAAGGCCGGACTCAATATTTTTATAGTTTTCCAGAATAGTATTTAAGTTTTTTCCAACGTCCCCGTACCCTTTCGCCAATTCATCATAGCCGTCTGCCAGCTGTTCGGCATTTTTCTTAATTTCTTCCAGTCCTTTTCTCGCTTCACCGGCACCGATGGAACCATCGCGAATTCCGTCACCGATTTGTTGCAACCCTGTCTGCAAATCCATCATTCCGCTCTGCAATGCTTCCGTACCGGAAATTAATTCTTCAATGCCGTCTTTTGCCTCGCTGATTTTCGGCTTTGAACCGACCAGTTCCGTGTTGGCTTCATCCAGTCCGTCGCGGATTTGTTTAATTCCGTCATTTCCTTCATTGATTCCGTCCTTCAGCGTTTCTGCCTGTTTGGCAACGAGAAAATCCCTCAACTTTTCACCCGCCGGCCGGGTCAGGGAACGGACCTCGGCCACACCGTCAACTTTTTCCAGTTCAGCGCTGATGTTTTCCATCAGGCCCATATATTCGGTTGTATTCATTTTTTCATCATTTTTCAGGACTACGGTAACCGGCATGGCTTCACCCGGTCCGAAACTATCTTCAATAATCTCAAAACCCTTGACAGACTTGTAATCATCCCCGATTTCTTCCAGCGAGTTATATGACAGCCCGCCGTCATAGGTAATAATGAACGGAACAGTAACCGCCGCAACAATGATTAATGATAGCAAGGGCCTTGCAAAAGACATGCGGCCGGCAAAAGTCCAAAGCCGGCTCGGTCTGTGCTCCAAAGATTTTTTTGCAGGCCAAAAGATGTTTTTTCCGAGTACCGCCATAAAGAACGGGACAATTGTAAATAATGCAGCAAGCAAAACAACGATCCCTACGGCGACCGCGGCAGCCGATTGATATAAATTGAATTCGGATAAGCCGATGACGGAAAAGCCGATCAAAACGGCTATGCCGCTGTATAGCACCGTCTTTCCGGCATGCCGGTACGTTTCCGTAATCGCATCCGGCACATTTTCCCGGATGGACAGTTCTTCCTTAAACCGGCTGAACAAGAGAATCATATAGTCCGTACCAATCCCGAAGAGCACAGCAACGAGGAAAATTTGCGTAAAGTTCGATAACGGAAAGTTAACGTATTCAACTAAAAATGCCACGATTGATTGGGAAACGATATAGCTGATTCCTACGGTCACAAGCGGAATCACCGGTGCAACAACGGATCGGAAAACAGCGATTAATACAATCAAAATAAAGGCAACGGTGATCAATTCCGTACGTTTCAGTCCTTCTTCCGACGTACGTATGACATCTTCGTCAATCAATTCTTGCCCGGTATAGTAATGTTCCAGGTTGGTATCTGAAACCGCACCATATAAGTCTTCGCTTAATTTTTCTGCACTGCGGTCCATCCGGTCGACGACCAGTGATACTAGAATAGTCTTGCCGTCTTCAGAGATCAGTTCATTCTCCAATTCTTCATGTTCAAAAGGGGAAAGCATTTCTTTAATGCCGAGTTGTTCTTTTTCTTTCTCCAGCTTATTAATGGCCCGTTCAGCCTCTTTCATATCCCGGTCCGTCAAACCGTCCGGATTGTGAAATACTAATGCAATGTCCGTTGTATCTCCAAACCCTTTTTGTTCATTCATCTGATCCAACAGCTTGCCGGCCCGGACTGAAGTATAGTCGTCCGGCACACTGGGCTGTCCTTTTTCACGCAAAAGGCCGGCCATATCCGGAGACGAAAAAAACAATAAAACTGCGGCTAAAATCCAGGCGATGACGATTAGCCATTTTCCCTTTAATATAACTCTCATACCGATCCCCCAATTTAATCATTTCGTTTATTTATTAAATCAGCGGAAATGATGAAAATCAGTTTATGTCTCTGCCGACTTTCGTATGCTACATTTCTTTTAAAATTTTTGCAAGCTTTTCAAACGTGTTCATAAATTGCTCGATTTCCTGACGGTCAAATCTTGTGAGGATGGATTCAACCAGTTGATATATATTTGCTTCCGCTTTGTTAAATAATACTTTTCCTTCATCTGTCAATGTCAAATAAATGACCCGGCGGTCTTTTTCCCCCCGGATGCGTTCAAGCAGGTTTTTTTCCACCAGACGGTTAACAATAGCCGTAATAGCGCTCTTTTGTACCGCAAATGCATGGGCCAGTTCTGTCGTTGTACACTTTCCACGTCTATGTATGTAGCGCATTAAATAGTGCTGGTCGTTTGTAATTTGCTCGTCGAGTTCTCTCCGGATCAATATCTCTCCCCGCTTCCATACTTCATGGGTCAGACGGAGATAACTTTCGATAAGCTTTTGAATTTCCTTTTCTGTCATGTAATCCATTCCTTATTTACATAGTAAAAATTGGTTTTGGAACTGTACGAAAAACATTTTATCACTCAAAAAAGTATTGTTCAATAGTTAAACTATTTTTTCCTTTATCCAGTGTATTCTCCATACACTTATGTAAATAAAAAAGAGTATCCTGAATGCAATCAAGTTTTCAGGACACTCTTTATTTCATTACAATTGGATCCGTTGCAGTCGGAGGGCGTTCAGTACGACAGATACGGAACTGAATGCCATGGCCGCACCGGCAAGCCAGGGAGCGAGAAAACCTGCAGCCGCAACAGGTATACCGACCGTATTGTATGCAAACGCCCAGAACAAGTTTTGCTTTATATTTGTCATCGTCCGTTTACTCATTAACACAGCATCGGCAATGCTTCTTAAATCCCCCCGGATGAGCGTGATATCCGCTGCTTCCATTGCAATATCCGTACCCGTACCAATCGCCATGCCGATGTCCGCCACAGCGAGCGCCGGCGCATCATTAATTCCGTCACCGACCATAGCAACAATTTTTCCTTGTTTCTGTAGTTTTTTCACTTCATCCGCTTTTCCGTCCGGAAGCACTTCGGCAATGATCCGGTCAATACCGACTTCCTTGCCGATTGCTTTTGCTGTCCGTTCATTATCCCCGGTCATCATAATCACTTCAATGCCCATCGATTTAAGCCGGTCAATAGCCGCTTTCGATGTATCTTTTATCGTATCCGCCACGGCAATAACACCGGCAAGCGAACGGTCAATGGCGACAAGCATGGCCGTTTTTCCGTTTTTCTCCAATGTCTCCATTACGGACAGGACACCGGAAAATTCAACACCGTGTTTTTCCATCAATTTCCTGGTACCGATCAGCACTTCCTTCCCGTTTACCGTTGATTTCACACCGTAGCCGGGAAGAGCTTCAAAATGATCCGGGTCCGCCAGCGGAATTCCCTGGTTGCGGATTCCTCCAACAATCGCTTCGGCAAGAGGATGTTCCGAATTTTTCTCAGCAGAACCGACATATTGCAAAAATTCTTTTTCATCCTTACCGTTTTCCGTAATCACATCGGTCAATACAGGAGTTCCGTTGGTCACGGTTCCCGTTTTATCCACAACAACTGTTGTCACATGATGGGTCCGCTCCAAATGTTCCCCGCCTTTAAATAAAATACCGTACTCCGCGGCCCTGCCTGATCCGGCCATAACGGATACCGGTGTCGCCAGCCCAAGGGCACACGGACAAGCGATAACTAGAACGGAGATCATATTTTCAAGAGCGGTGGCAAAATCACCAGGCGCAATGATAAAGTACCATACCAAAAAAGTGAACACCGCAAGCCCGACAACTACAGGTACAAAAATTCCCGAAATTTTATCCGCAAGCCGCTGGATCGGCGCTTTCGACCCTTGCGCCTGTTCTACAACTTGAATGATGCGGGCAAGGGCAGTATCTTTTCCTACTTTTTTCGCTTCTATCCGGAGTGTCCCGTTCCGGTTAATCGTCGAACCGATTACAGAATCTCCCGGCTTTTTGTCGACGGGGACACTTTCACCGGTCAGCATCGATTCGTCAACAGCCGACTCACCGCTGATAATGATTCCGTCAACGGGAATTTTTTCTCCCGGTTTTACCTGAATCAAATCCCCGACAACCACTTCTTCCAACGGAACGGTCACTTCAGCGCCGTTCCGGAACACAGTCGCCGTTTCCGCCCGGAGACCCATCAATTTTTTTATTGCCGCAGATGAACGGCCCTTTGCTTTCGCTTCAAAATATTTACCGAGAATGATCAAAGTAATCAGAACCGCACTTGTTTCAAAGTACAACCCTTCGTAAGGAATTCCCGTCATCCGTTCCTTTATAATCAAATACAAACTGTAGAAGTACGCTGCCGATGTACCCATGGCAACGAGCACATCCATATTGGCACTCTTGTTCCGCAACGCTTTATATGCACCCGTATAAAATTGTTTGCCGATAATAAATTGAACCGGTGTCGTCAATAACAGCTGGAACCACGGATTCAAAAACAATTCCGGCACAAACATCCACGATGTAAAGGAAAAATGGGAAAACATCGTCCACAATAAAGGAAAGGATAATACGGCCGAAAGGATAAACTTCCGTTTTTGCCGCTGGATCGCCTGCTCGCGGTAATCCGTTTCTTCTTTCTTATCCTGTCTTTCTGCGGCACCATAACCGAGCTTTTCCACTCTGTTGATAATATCCTCCGGTGACACAGCGGAAGGATGATATTCTACAACGGCGGTTTCTGTTGCCAGATTAACAACCGCATTCGTGACGCCTTCCATTTTATTCAGCCCTTTTTCAACCCGGTTGGCACACGCCGCACAAGTCATGCCGGTAATCATAAATTCAGCTTTCTCATGAACGACATCATAGCCGAGATCTTTAATTTTTTGTTCAACAGCTTGAAGATTTGTTTTTTCCGGATCAAATGTAATATTGGCCCTCTCCAGGGCAAGATTTACATTTGCCGTTTCAATCCCGTCGATTTTATTTAACACTTTTTCAATCCGATTGGCACAAGCTGCACAGGTCATACCGGCAATTTGTATATCTGTTTCTTTCGGTTGTGCCTTACTTTCAGTACCCAATGGAGGCACCTCCTGTCTATACCTGTATGGGGTATAAAATAGTAAAAAAATGAAGGAGGGCGTGCCCGTTAACAGGCACGTCTCCCGTTATTCGACATCATATCCTTGGTCATCAATCGTTTCTTTAATTTTTTCAATAGTTACGATATCCGGATTATATTCCACATCAACTTTTCCGTCTTCCAAATTTACTTTAACCCGCTCAACGCCTTCCAGTGCGCCGACACTTCCTTCAACCGCGTTTACACAATGGGAGCACGACATGCCCCGGACGTTTAATGTCACTTGTACCATTATACAAACAACTCCTTCACATGTTTTTGTATATATGATTTTAAAATGAAGGAATAAAAATCACAAACAAACTACTTTTTCATCACCCGCTGGATGGTTGTTAAAAACTCATCAATGACATCCATATCTCCTTCTTGAATCCGCTCAACTACACAGCTCCGCAAATGACCTTCAAGAAGGATTTTCGTTACCCCGTTTAACGCGGATTGGACTGCTACGATCTGGGTCAGGATATCATCACAATATGTATCCTTTTCAATCATTCCCTTCACGCCTCGAATCTGGCCTTCAATCCGGTTCAGGCGGGTAATCAGGTTTTTCTTTGTCGCGTTCGGACGGTGGCTTTTTCTCTCCCTGACATCTGCACAGCACTGTTGTTCTTCAAAATGATCTGCACTGTTCACCCGGCTCCCTCCTTCCCGTCGCCTTCATTATACCATACCCCCCTATTGTATAATAGTGTTTTTTCCGGATTCTTAAAACCGTATTTGTGTATGGTAAAACGGCGACAAGATGCCTGCCGTTTTACCGGAGTATTTATTTTACCCTTTTTGCCAGCGCAATAAATTCTTCCACATCTTTTGCAGCCAGCCGGATGCCTGCTTCCCAAAAGTCCGGTTTCGTTAAATCGACATTAAGATGTTTCATGGCCAAATCTTCCACTTTCATCGAACCGGTATCCCTGAGGAGGGCAATGTACCGGTCTTCGAATCCGTCCGGATCCTTTAAATATTCGACATAAAGACCCAAGCTGAACAGATAACCGAAGGTGTACGGAAAATTATAAAACGGGACATCATCGATGAAAAAGTGAAGCTTGCTGCACCAAAAATGTGGATGATATCCTGCAAGCCCGTCGCAAAAGGCTTTCTTTTGGGCTTCCGTCATTAACTCATTCAGCCGTTTTTCCGGCACAATTCCCTGCGTCCGTTCTTCATAAAAGGCCGTTTCAAAAAGAAACCGGGCATGGATATCCATGAACATGGCGACGGAATTGCTGATTTTATCGTTTAGCAACGATAATTTTTCCGCTTCGCTCTTTGCCTTTGCCACCGTTGCATTTGCAATAATCGTTTCAGCAAAGGTGCTTGCCGTCTCAGCAACATTCATCGCATATTTTTGGTTCAAAGTCGGTAAATCACGCATGACCCAGCTGTGGAACGCATGGCCGAGCTCATGGGCAAGGGTGCTCGTATCATTGGCCGAGCCGGTAAAGGTCATGAAAATGCGGGACTCGCCGAATTCAGGCAAATCCGTGCAATATCCGCCGGGCCTTTTATTCGGCCGGTCTTCCGCTTCCACCCAACGGTTTTCCAGGGCTGTTTTGGCAAAATCCGCTAATTTCGGACCAAAAGTGGAAAACTGTGCAATAATAAAGTCACAGGCCTCATCATACGTAAACCGCAACGGCTCATGACCGCCAGCGGCAACCGGTGCTTCAACATCCTGCCAGCCGGGCTTTTCCATTCCGAGCAATTCCGCTTTCGCTTTTAAGAAATCAACAAACGGCTGTTTATTGTTTTCCACCGCTTTCCACATCGCATCAAGTGTTTCCCGTGACATCCGGTTATATTCAAGCGGTTCTTCCAGATAGTCTTTCCGTTTGCGTAATTTTTGTAATGTAATCCGGTAACCGGCCAAATGGTTTAACGTATCGGCAAAAACCGGGGCCAGCTTCTTCCAGGCTTCTTCCCAACAGATAAAAAGCCGCTTCCTTACTTCTGGATCCGGGTCCCCGTACATCCGGTTCATCGCCTGGCCGACGGAAAGTTCCATTGTTTTTCCGTCTTTACCAGTAAACGGAATCGTCATAACGGATACAATCGTATCATACAGCCGGCTCCAGGCAGTCAGTCCGTCTTTGTTCAATTCCGTAATTATTTTTTCTTCCGCTTCGGATAACAGCCGTTTTCCTTGATCACGGATCTCCTGCAAAGTAAAAGAAACTTGCTTAAGCACCGGATCTTCCAAGAGCTTTTCCCAATCGGCTGCCGGTATGGCCGTTATTTTTTTCCGGAACCTTGTATCGATCTTCTCCAACTTGCTTTCCAAATCGAGAACCTGTCCCATAGCGGCATCGGCGTATTCGTCATCCATATATGCGTCATGCCACATTTGAATAAAAGTTCCTGACTGCTCCAATCCCTTTTCGATTGTTTCATGTTTTTGTAAAATTGTTTTAAACACCTGTCCTGAACGGTCGCGGGAAAAATACCAGTCATTAACGAGTGTCTCCCACTCCTCTATTTGCCTGTCGATCGTTTTTAACTTTTCCTTCAGCTGCAGAGATTTCGTACCACCGGGAATAACGGTATTCAAATCCCAAGTATCGGCATATTTCAACTTCAGTCACTCCTTCTTTCATACCTATTTCCATTTTAAAGCATTTCAGCAACAAAAAATATCTTTTTCCTTTTATCTTTGCCGGACCAGGAGGAGATTTATTTTTTGTCCATTTTAAAATTAAAAAAGGAGCCGCCTTTTGGCGGCTCCCGGTCCGTTATACAGTCGCTTTCGCCATATTATTTTTCGCGATATTGATCATCAGTTTAATCCGGTTGACCTGGTTAACTTTACTGATACTAGCGTCATAGTCAATGGCGATTAAGTTGGCATCCGGATAATCCTTCTTAATTCCGTTGAACATGCCGCGGCCAATCACATGATTGGGCAGACAGCCGAACGGTTGTACACAGACAACGTTGGTAACACCCGCATCCATCAATTCGGCAATCTCACCCGTCAATAACCAGCCTTCACCCATCTGGTTGCCAATGCTGATGTAGCGCTCCGCTTTTTCGGCCACTTCGTCAATCGTCAGCGGTGCCTCAAAGCGGTTGCTTTCCTGCAGTGCCCGGCGTACCGGTTCGCGGTAAATTTCAATGAGTTGGATGGCCAGCCGGGACAGTTTCGATTTAATTTTTTTCTGGCCTAAATGCTCCGCCTTAAAATCCTGGTTATACAAGCAGTACAGGAAAAAGTCCATCAAGTCCGGAACAACCGCTTCCCCGCCTTCTTCTTCGATGATCCGGATAATTTCATTGTTTGCATACGGATGGAATTTGACTAAAATTTCCCCGACAATCCCGATCCGCGGTTTTTGCACCTGAACCGTTTCAATGTTTTTGAAATCGTTGATAATGTTTTGAATAAGCTGTTTGTATTTGCGCATTGAAAAACTGCGGATAAACGTTTTGCACTGTCCCACCCAGTGATTAAATACTTCCTCGGTTCTGCCTTTTTCCCTTTCATAAGGACGGACAGCAAGTTTCAGGCGGTCAAGCAAGTCACCGAGACAGACGGCAACAACACTTCTCCGCAGAAGCGGAACGGTTATTTTAAATCCGGGTTGCGTATTTTCCGCCAAACCGCTCGCATTCAGTGACAGCACGGGTACTTGCGGCATTCCGGCACTTCTGAGGGCCCGTTTCAACAGCGAATAATAGTTTGTTGCCCGGCAGCCCCCGCCCGTTTGGGAAATGATAACCGCTGTCCGGTCCAAATTGTAATCCCCGCTTTTTAAGGCCTCTACCAATTGGCCGATTGTAATAATGGCCGGATAACATGCATCGTTATTCACGTATGTCAAGCCGGTATTCACATCTTTGTCCTTCACCTGATCCAATACTTTAATGCGGTATCCTTCCTTTTGGAAGGCCTCTTCCAGGATGGCAAAATGGGTCGGGCTCATTTGCGGTGCCAAAATGGTATAGGTTTCTTTACTTTTCTTCGTAAATACCGGCACCGGTTTTCTCTCCTTTTTTTCTGGTGTCCATTCTTCCGCTTCCCGCTCTTCCATCGCTGCCTTTAAGGACCGGAGCCGGATCCGTGCTGCACCGAGGTTGCTGATCTCGTCCATCTTAATCCACGTGTACAACTGTCCGTGTTCTTCTAAAATTTCTTTTACTGCATCCGTCGTAATGGCATCAAGACCGCAGCCGAAAGATGTTACCTGAAGCAGCTCCAGGTGTTTATTTTTCTTGACGACATCTGCCGCACGGTATAAGCGGGAGTGATACGTCCACTGGTTCACGACATCGGCATGCTCTTCTCCTTCAGATAAGTGACAGATTGCATCTTCCGTTAGAACAGCCAAGTCGAGGCGGATGATTTCATCTGGCAAGCCGTGGTTGACGACCGGATCAATATGATACGGGTGCCCGGAAAAGACGATGGCTTTCTTATCATTGGCCTCCAGCCAATGCAAAATTTCTTCACCGCGGCGGCTGAGCCAGGATTTGTATTCCGCATCTTCCCGGCGTGCTTTCAGGAGAGCCTCTTTAATTTCTTTTTTCGGAATATGAGGAAATGCCGCCATGAGTTCCCTGGTCAAAGCCGTCAAATTCTCCAGAGTTAAAAATGGATTCATAAAGGTGACGTTATGTTCCTTGAACACCGGTTCCATGTTGACCCGGATCACTTCCGGATACGATGCGACAACCGGACAGTTAAAATGGTTTTGCTGGGCAGAATCTTCTTTTCTCTCATAAACAACCGAAGGATAAAAGATTGTTTTTACCCCTTTATCAATCAAGTTTAATATATGCCCGTGAACAAGTTTAGCCGGGTAACATACTGACTCGGAGGGAATCGTTTCAATTCCCCGTTCAAGGGTTTTATTATTGGACGGGTCGGACAATACCACTTCGTAGCCGAGTTCGGTAAAGAACCGGTGCCAAAGCGGGTAATTTTCATACATATTCAATACCCGGGGAATGCCGATTTTTCCGCGTGTTGCAGCTTCTGCCGGGAGGCTTTCCCGGTTAAACAACTTGTCTGTCTTCTCAGCCACAAAATTTGGCAGGTCGCTTTTCACTTTTTGCTTACCAGCCCCCCGTTCACAGCGGTTCCCCGTGATAAATGTACGCCGGTCCGGGAATTTGTTAATCGTCAACGGACAATTGTTTTCACAACGACCGCATCTCGCATGAAGGGTTCTCACTTTAAATTCCTTAATTTTTTCCGGTGCAAGGAGCATCGTTTCTTCTTCACCGTTCCATTTTTGCTTTGCAATTAATGCACAGCCATAGGCGCCCATCAATCCTGCAAGATCCGGCCGGACAACATCTTTATTAATTAATTTTTCAAAGGCCCTGAGTACTGCTTCATTTAAAAATGTTCCGCCCTGGACGACAATTTTATCGCCGAGTTCCTCGACGGACTTTAACTTGATCACTTTGTACAATGCGTTTAAGACGACAGAGTAGGCCAGTCCTGCCGAAATATCGGGGATCTCCGCCCCTTCCTTTTGCACCTGTTTAACTTTCGAGTTCATAAATACGGTACAGCGGGAACCGAGGTCCACCGGATGTTTTGAAAACAGGGCAAGCTTTGCAAAGTCTTTTACATCATAACCTAATGTATCGGCAAAGTTTTCCAAAAATGAGCCGCAACCGGCAGAGCACGCTTCATTTAAAATAATTTGATCAATGACCCCGTTTTTAATTTTGATACACTTCATATCCTGGCCGCCGATGTCCAGAATAAAGTCCACATCCGGCTGGAATTTTTTCGCCGCTGTATAGTGGGCAACCGTTTCAATAATTCCGTCATCGATTTGAAAGGCTGCCTGGATCAATTTTTCACCGTAACCGGTGACGGTCGTTCTCCGGATTTGTACCGATTCAGGCATTTCCTCATGAAGTTTGAGCAAGCCTTCCTTTACGGTTCCGATCGGATCTCCCTTATTGCTGCTGTAAAAGCTGTAAAGAATTTCATCAATCTCACCGGTTAACACCATTTTTGTCGTGGTCGAACCGGCGTCAATCCCTAAGAATGCGTCGCCTTTGTAGGTTTTCAAATCCCCCCGCGGCACTCTTGCCTGTCCGTGACGTTCTTTAAATTCTTTATACTCTTCTTCATTATGGAATAATACAGGATTGTGCTTTGTCTTTTTTATCGTTACAAGGCTGTCATTAATCAACATTTCAATAATCGCATCGATATCAACATGGTCATTATTTTTACTTTCAATGGCGGCACCGATGGCAACATAATAATGCCCGTCTTCACTGTAAACGAACTGCTCTTCCCCGAGATTTAACGTTTTAATAAACCGGTGACGGAGCTGATCTAAAAAGGTTAACGGACCGCCAAGGAAAGCAACATTTCCTCGAATCGGCCTTCCGCATGCCAACCCGCCGATCGTCTGATTAACTACCGCCTGAAAAACCGAAGCTGCGATATCTTCTTTCCGCACCCCTTCATTAATTAAAGGCTGGATGTCGGTTTTGGCGAATACACCGCAGCGGGAAGCAATCGGATAAATTTTCTCCGCATTCCTGGCCAGTTCATTTAAGCCGGCCGCATCGGTATCCAGCAACGAAGCGATCTGGTCAATAAAGGCCCCGGTCCCCCCGGCACAGGCGGAGTTCATCCGCTGTTCAAGGCCGTTCGTTAAATAAATCAGCTTGGCATCCTCACCGCCCAGTTCAATAATGACATCAATATCCGGTACATTGCTTTTTACCGCCTCCGTGCAAGCGACAACTTCCTGGATAAAAGGGATTTCCAGTTGCTCACTCAGCCCCAGACCGGAAGAACCGCTGGCGTTTATTTTCAGCTTGGCTCCCGGAAACTTTTCCCGGACGGATTGAAGCAAATTTAATGTTGTGTTTTTTATATCGGAAAAATGCCGTTTGTATGATTTGAAAAGAAGATCTCTTTTTTCGTTTAATACTACAATTTTTGCCGTTGTTGAACCTACGTCCAGCCCCACATGAAGCTCCATGAAGCGACACTCCTTCTGCTATTTGCTTTGATCTAAATAACGGTAAAAATAATGCTTGAATAATAGATCAATATGTTTTTCCGCATCCGGTACCCGGAAGGGTGTGGCATCCTTTAAAATCGGCTCCATAATCAACGGGAGAAATGTCCCCCCCAAAAGATGGGAAATCATCACCATGCACCGTTCTTCATCACTTTCCCCCGTAATTTCTTTAATGGTTGTGACCAGCCGCTGAACACCGAGCGTTTTAATAAAGTCGATATACTCCTTCCGGCTTTCAAATTCAAACGTACTTTTCTGGAACAGAATAAAATAGATGGAAGGATAAGCATAAAAAACTTTGACATACTGGAAAAAAAAACTGCGCAACCGCCCGAGCGGATCCACTTTTTCGTTTTCCAGGAGAGAAAACGTTTCCATCAGCACCGACAGTATTTTTTTCAAAGCGATATTTAATAGTTTATTTTTCGAACCAAAATGATAGTTGATCAGTGCGACATTCACATTTGCCCGTTTGGCTATTTTCCTGATAGTAACATTGTCAAAACCTTCTTCGCTGATCAGTTTTAATGTTTCTTCTAATATACGTTCTTTTTTCAAAGAATCACATTTTTCATCTTGCATCGTCATCACCCGTTCTGTTTGTCCCGGTTAAACAATGTTTTAAACACTGTTTAATTCCTCATTTTCACTATAACACTTATTTTTAGCTTCAAAAATGATAATTTATTGAATTTTTTGACAATTGGACGGTAAACACTGTGTTTATATTGTAAACTTTCTAAAAGGCAAAAAAAAGTGACATATAACCATATGCCACTTACGATTCCTCTTATCAGCTTGCCCCTTGTTCCTGTACATATTCCGGTTGAAATGTAATAATTCCGAGCTCATGATGTTCCCCTTCATAAAGGGCCCGGTTGACAAAGCGGTTTTCCCCGTTGTCGTCAATAACCTCCAATTTACAATAAGCCCGGTTCCGCTGCAGTGCTTCGTAAAATTCCCGTTCATTATGAATTTTCACTCCGTTAACGGTCCGGATCACTTCACCGATTTTCAGATTCATTTTATCCGCCGGAGTTCCCGGAATAATATCCAAAATCACGATACCCGGTTCATTTTTAGAAAAATAGTACACCTGTCCGCGGTCCCGGTAATAATGTATAACGGAGATGGTCAGCCGGCCGATTACAGCCAGCCCCGCACCGGCAGCCGTAAACACGGGCAGCCAGAAACCAGCAATGCCAAGGGCCGTAACACCAGCCCCGAGGTAAAACACTTTCTTTCCGACAGCCTGAAATCCTGCTTCCGGATGAACGCTGCGGACCTGTCCCGAAAAGCCGATCCAGTACGGAAAGACAAGCATCGTCAATTTCCCGCCGGCAAAAGGAACGAACGGCCAAAAATCAAACGGAACCGGAAGCACATCTGCCGGAACAAGCAATAAAAGCGGTACCATCCACAGCCGTTTGGATTCATGAATGCCGACATTTAATCCCCGCCGGCTCCGGATGAGTTTCGGTGACGTCTTCCGGGAAGCATTTCGTTGAATCAACAGCCCTTCCGCCATTAATAAGATCCCGGACAAAAAGGCAATACCCGAAAACCATCCCGGTTCAATTCCGGACAATAACCGGTCAATAACCAGAAACCCGGGTGAAAAATAAAGCAGGGCAAGACAAAGGAACAAACTGATACCGGCCGTATAGGCAGGGGATAGCAAGCCGGGTTTGAACAATACGCCCGCAAGCAGCGTCACGACGGACAGCATGAGCAGGAACGGAAGCGGAACAGTCACGCCGGGGATGAATAAAACGGCAGATAAAAGCAGTCCGTAAATGAAGCCGGATTTTAAATATATACGGGTTTCTAACCAACCGTCCTGCACCCGGACGGTAAAATCTTTCCTTTCTCGCTTTACCCGGATATATCCTAAATATACAGCGTAAAAAATTCCCAAATAAAAAAGCGGATTTAAAAAAAACATCCCGGCCGCCTTCAATAACAAGTTCAGCCATTCCAAAACAATCCCCCCTTTTTATATAATATTCTCTCTATCTATGTAACCGGATGATATTTAATAGATTGTTTGTGTTCTATTTTAACAAATATCAGGTGAAAAACATATCGAATATTGGAGAAAAAAAGACTGAAACCCGTGGTTTCAGTCTTCATTCATGGTTTTAGCGGTATTGAAAATACTTTAAAGCCATTTGCAGCTGGCGGTCATTTTCCTTCTTCTCCCGCTCCTTCATGACCCGCCGGTCCATTTCCACTGCTGTTTTTTGATCAATCACCCCGGTCACCGGCAAGTCATGTTCTTCCTGGAAATTCCGCACGGCGGCTTCCGTTGTTTTGTTAAAATACCCGTCAAGCCTGCCGGGCTCATACCCGAGATTCTTCAAAACAAGCTGGGCATGCCGGACTTGTTCATTATTCAAATCCCGGCTTAAAGGCTCATCCACCTGCAGTGGATGAAGATGATACAATCCCGATTGGGAAACAGCCAGATCCGGTTCAATTCCCTTGCCGTGAATCCGGTTTCCGTCCGGTGTCAGCCATTTGAACATCGTTAATTTCATCCGGCTGTCATTGTCCAAATCGATTTGCTGCTGGACGGTTCCTTTCCCGAAAGTCCGCTCGCCGATTACCGGATAACCGCCGATTTCCTTCAAAGCAGCCGCAAGAATTTCCGAAGCGGAAGCACTTCCTTTATCGGTTAACACCGCAATCGGGTAGGGCTTCTTTTTATCCTGTCCGGAGTAAAACTGTTCAATATGCCCGTCTTTTTTCTCCACTTGAAACAGCGGTTTCTCATTTGGAACGAGCATACCGGCAATTTGCTGCACGCTTTGCAACAGACCGCCGGGATTTCCCCGGACATCGATAATTAAACCGTCAATATTTTCCTTTTCTAATTGCCGCAAATGCCCGGTAAAATCATCCCCTGTTTTCCGTGAAAATGATGTAATCTCAATGTATCCGATCTGTTTCCCGGCATGTTTAATCACTTCGGAAAATACAGTTTCAACAGGGATCCGGTCTCTTTTCACATTAACCGAAACCGGCTGAACCGAACCTTCGCGTAAAATTTCCAATGTGACCGTTGTCCCTTTTTCACCGCGGATTTTTAAGGTCACATCATATAAATCCATCCCGGTAACATCTTCACCATCAACGGAAAGAATTTGATCAAAAGGTTTCAAGCCGGCTTTTTCCGCAGGTGAATTTTTAAAAGGGGTAACAATGATAATTTTCCCGTCACTTTCACTGATTTCCGCTCCGATTCCTTCAAAGGACGAATCCAGCGCTTCATTAAACCGGGCGGCTTTTTCCCCGTGTAAATAAACGGAATACGGATCATTTAATGCAGCAAGCATCCCTTCAATCGCACCTTCGATTAAATCCTTTCCATCCACTTCTTCAATATATCCATCCAAAATCAGTTCATAGGCCTTTTTCACTTTAGAAAAACCGTGGTCTTCCCCTTTTCCGGAAACTGGACTGCTGACTGCTTTGTTCCCGTCCAGCCACTTCACCGCCAGATAAGTGCCGGAAGAAGAAAAAATCGCCGTGACTAATAATAAAACGAACAGCTGTTTTTTCCGCAAACATCCCCCTCCTTTGACCGTTGCCTGTCCCGTCATTACTTTGCTCCATTTCTACCAAAATATATGAAAAAATAAGACAAGTTATGATTTGGAAAAACAGGTACGCAAAATTTTCCGTAAATTCCCCTCATGGAATTTATTTTTGTTGTATAATATGTAAAGCAAAAGATGGTAAATTTTTATGTTATGCATTATGATGGGTAAATCCGTTTCAAATGCTTAAATAAAATATACACAATACAGAAAGGCGTGTGTCAGATGGGTCGTAAATGGAACAACATCAAATATAAAAAAGCAGAAAAAGATAAAAATACGAGCCGGATTTATGCAAAATTCGGCAAGGAAGTTTATGTAGCTGCAAAAAAAGGTGATCCGGACCCGGAAGTAAACCAAGATCTGAAGTTCGTAATTGAACGGGCAAAAACGTACAACGTCCCGAAACATATCATAGAACGGGCGATTGAAAAAGCAAAAGGCGGAACCGATGAACACTATGATGAGCTCCGTTATGAAGGATTCGGTCCGAACGGTTCGATGATCATCGTTGATGCCCTGACAAATAATGTTAACCGCACTGCATCAGAAGTCCGGGCAGCCTTCGGAAAAAACGGCGGAAACATGGGAGTCAGCGGATCGGTTTCCTACATGTTCGATGCAACAGCGGTATTTGCTTTTGAAGGAAATACCGCCGAGGAAGTTCTTGAAGTTTTAATGGAGAAAGAAATTGACGTACGTGATGTTTTTGAAGAAGATGATCATGTTGTGGTTTACGCAGAGCCGGATCAATTCCGTGCGGTACAGGATGCCCTGAAGGAAATCGGGGTGGAGGAATTTACCGTTAGCGAGCTGACTATGCTTCCGCAATCGGAAATCACATTAACCGGGGAAGCAAAGGAACAATTCGAAAAACTGATTGATGCATTGGAAGATCTGGACGACGTTCAACAAGTCTACCATAATGTTGATTTGGACGGGTAGTATGATAGCCTTTTTAAGGAATCTCAGGGAAAATAACCCGGGCCCAATAAAACTAACCCGCAAGAGATGACTTCTCTTGCGGGCTTTCTTTATTTAAAAGCTTATATAATTCCGCGGGTTTACCGCATTCGATTTTTCTCCATTCCATTTTCCTTGGTGAATTTCAAAATGCAGGTGGACACCGGTCGATTGGCCAGTAGTTCCTTTTGCACCGATGTACTGGCCTTTTTTCACTGTCGCTCCGGTACTGACAGCCCGGGAAGCTAAATGGGCATACACCGTTTGATACGTGCGTCCGTTAATGTAATGGGTAATGAAAATAACATTACCGTAGGATGATGAATAATAAGAATTGGACACTACTCCATCAGCTGCGGCATATACCGGATCTCCATGGGCACCGCCGATGTCAATACCGTAATGATGCGATCCCCAGCGTGGACCGAATTCGGATGTGACCGGTCCTGAGGTCGGACGGATAAACATTCCGCCTGATGATTTTACAGCAGGTGCAGCCGATTGACCGCTTCGCGGTGAAGAACTGCTTGAACTGCCCGAACCGCCGGAGTTGCTGGATTTTGATGGGGCTCCCGCTGAGAAGGTTGTTGCTTTTCCGGTAGATTGTTTTTGCTTTGCAGCTTCTTTTTGTCTTTGTTTTTCCAGTTCAATGGCTTTTTTAATTGCTGCTTCCTGTCCGGCATAAACTTTTTGCTGTTCATGTAAGTCCATAAAATATTCTTCTACTTGGTTTTGCTCTTCTTTTAATTTTTTATAAATCTTGTCTTTTTCTTTCTTTTTCTTTTTCAGTGCTTTCTTTGTTAATTCGAGTTCCGTTTTCAAAGCTTCGATCTTTTTCTTGTCTTTTTCCAGTTTTTCTTTACTTTCTTCTAGCAGCTTCAAATCTTCTTTTTGTTCTTCAATAATGGACTTGTCCGCTTCTAATATGGTGGAAACCGCGCTGATGCGGCTGATTAAATCCGTAAAGCTTTGTGCACCCAATATAACATCCAGATAATTAATTTTTCCGTTCGCCTGCAATGCCCGCGCACGATCTTTCAACAGTTCATTCCGTTTCTCAATCCGTTCTTCGATCGTTTGGATTTCACCTTGTAACATCTTAATCTCTTTATTTGTTTCTTTAATCTTATCATTTGTTTCATTAATTTTAGCCTCTGCATCCTGAATCTCGAGGTCTATTTCTTCCATTTCACTCTTTAAACCGGCCTGCTTTTTTTCCAGTTCATCCAATTTTTTGGACGCTTCATTGATTTCTGATTGGATTTCCGATTTTTTTCCTTCAATATTTTCCTTTTGCTTGTTTAATTCAGATATTGATGCTGCCGTTGCCAATGATCCTGTAAAACCTAAAGACAAAATTGATGCCATCGCAATTGCTGTAAATAACTTCCTGCCAGACAAAATAAATCCTCCTCTGCTTCCAACAACTATGTATTCATTTTTTCAACCGGTCTGTAAGTTTAACTATGTATCTATGAAAACAGCAAAGGGAAACGCAACGTCTCCCTGCTTTTATTGTTATACTTTCAAATATCTTTGTATGGACATCATACTTCCCCAAATTCCAATGAGACAGCCCCCAACAAGAAGGAGAATAATAACCTCATAGATAAACGGGGTGAATTCCAAAATTTGGATAAAATTACCTTCTAATTTTGGAGCCAAATAGTCGTATACCTTTTTATAAACAAAGGTAATCAAGCTGATTGGAATAATGGAACCTAACAGCCCGAGCCATAAACCTTCCATGAAAAACGGCCAGCGGATGAATCCGTTTGTTGCCCCGACCAATCTCATAATCTCAATTTCTTTCCGGCGGGCAGCAATGGTAATTTTAATTGTGTTTGAAATTAAGAAAATAGCTGCCAATAAGAGAATTAGTATTAAAACGATACCAATGTTCCGACCGATATTAATAATATTAAATAACTTATCCACATCACTTTGACCGTAGTTCACATGATGGACGTAATCTAGTTTCTCGATTTTCTTTGCAACTTTACTCGTCGCCTGCGGATCAGCGGCTTTCACAATAAACGCATCATTTAACGGGTTTTCCTGTTCGTACAGCTTTAACACTTCACCCTGTTCGCCGAAACTTTCCACCAGTTCGTTCAACTCATTATCCTTTGACGAGTAAACGACCGACCGGATTTCAGGCATGCTCTTCAATTCTTTTTCCAATGTTTTTTGTTGTTCCTTGGTTGCAGTAGAATCAACAAGCACCTTAATGGACACGTCTTCTTCAATCGATGTGGCAACCTGATTTAAATTCATCAATAAAACATAAAAAACGCCAAGAACCAGCAATGTTGCCGTCACTGCACCGACAGACGCAATCGTCATCCAGCCGTTGCGCCAGATGCTTTTAACACTTTCCCGTGCATGACGGCCGATCGTTCTAATCTTCATAACCATATTCACCTCGTTGTTCGTCCCGGACGATCGTACCGCCATCAATGGCAATCACACGATGTTTATTCGTGTTTACAATTTCTTTGTTATGGGTTGCCATTACAACGGTTGTACCTTTTTTATTGATTTCCTCAAAAATATTTACAATTTCCCATGATGTCTCCGGATCCAAGTTTCCCGTAGGTTCGTCAGCAATCACAATGCTCGGGGAATTAACGATGGAACGTGCAATGGACACACGCTGCTGTTCACCGCCGGACAATTCGGACGGCAACATCCGTGCTTTATGTTTTAAATTAACAAGTTCCAACACTTCCATTACACGATCTTTGATGACCTTTGGAGATTCTTCGATGACTTCCAACGCAAAGGCAACATTTTCAAAGACGGTAAGTGAAGGAAGAAGTTTAAAGTCCTGGAAGACGACACCAATATTGCGTCTGAAAAGAGGAACTTTACTATTACGAAGTTTTGCAACATCAACACCATTAACAATAACTTTTCCGCTCGTCGGTTTCTCTTCCCGGTAAATCAGCTTAATAAAAGTGGACTTACCTGCACCGCTCGTTCCTACGACGTAAACAAACTCACCCTGCTCTATTTCCACATTAATGTTATTTATCGCAACAACACCGTTTGGATACGTTTTACTAACATTTTCCATAACAATCATTCGGAATCACCTATCTAACTTTGTCGAATAATAGGAAACCGCCATTGAATATCGGTCTTTTTTCTACACATTTACCATTATAACATCATAAAATGACAAGTCGAGATGAAATAAATTTACATTTATATTTCAATGTTACAAATTGTAATATAACGGTTAGAAAGATTAATAAGTTATTAACAAAAATTGGAAACCGGATGATTTTACATATTTTGTATAAATTAGTTGAAAAACACGAATATTGTCATATTATCTGTCTTTCATTATACATAAAAAAAAAGAACGGTGTGCGACCGCTTTTTTACAACTTTGTAATAATAAAGGACGGTTGCAAAAGGGATGGAAGACAGAGCAGGATCCCTTTTGCAACCGTCCCGGATTATGCTAGTTTTGTTCTGCAAGCCATTCCGCCACTTTTTTAGCTTCTTCCCCTTTTAAAATCCCCTTCGGCATGGATCCTGTACCGTTAATAATGATATCCTCAATTTCTTCGGCAGTTAATTTTTCACCAATTCCGTCCAATGACGGTGCATACCCGTCTGATAATTTATTCCCGTGACAGCTAGCACAACTTTGCGTGTACAGTTCCTTGGCATCCGCATCCAAAGCGGGTCCGGATCCTGATACATCCTCCTTGCCGCTGCAAGCTGTGAGCGCCAACAACAAGCCGCCGAAAACCACAAAGCGCAAAATTGTTTTTTTCAATGAAATTCTCCCTCCCCCGAAAAATATAAACTATTCATAGTATACAATAAATTTGCGCGGAATCTTGTTTTCCAAGCTTAAATTTTTTTTACGTTTTTTCCTGAAATGATTTAAATCCCTGGCCGAGTACTTCAGAAGCGTCGACAACGATCACAAAAGCATCGGGGTCAATACTGCGAATCAGTTGTTTTAAGCTGGTGAATTCGGTTTGATCCACAACGGCCATCAGCAAATTCCGTTCGGAAGCGGTATAACCGCCGTATGCTTTAACCTTTGTTAAGCCGCGGTCAATGACATTCAAAATCCCTTCTTTTACCTCTTCTTCTTTTTTAGTAATGATTAACACAAGTTTAGACCGGCTCCAGCCGACTTGTACGAGGTCAATCGTCTTACTCGTGACATACAAACCGACTAGAGCAAATAACGCTTTTTCTATGTTAAAAACAATTGCGGCGGAAATAACAATCGTTCCGTCTATAATGGCAACGCAGCGCCCCAGCGAGATTCCTGTATATTTCGTCATGATCTGGGCGGCTAAATCCGTTCCCCCGGTCGATGCATTCCCACGGAATACAATTCCAATTCCCAGCCCGACTCCCATGCCGCCAAAGAGGGAAGCCAGTATCGGATTCATCGTCCATGGTTCCGCATCCTTCGTCAAAAATACGACAAACGGCAAAAAAAGGGTACCGAGTAATGTTTTTACCCCGTAACGCCAGCCTAAAACGATGACGCCGGCAAGAAATAAAGGGATGTTTAACGCCCATTGTACGTATGCTGGTTCCCAGCCGAACAAACCGTTTAGAATCGTACTGATCCCGCTGACGCCCCCGGAAGCAATTTCATTCGGCAGTAGAAATACGTTAAACGAAACCGCGACGATGGCAGCACCGGTCAGAACAAACAAATAATTTTTTATCTTTTCATAAACAGGCATCTGGTTAGCACAATTTATTCTTTTCCGCATCATCCTGCTCCTTTATGGCCTCTTTCAAGTTGCTTAGAAAACACGGGCAGACTTCATTTTGGACCATTCCGGCATACATCAGCCGGTTCCGGTTTACATGCAAAAAAGAGCCTTACCGGTCCGCAAGGCTCTTTTTTATTTGATCTTCGACCGTAAATATGCATCGATAAACTGGTCAATATCACCGTCAATAACCGCCTGTATATTGCCGGTTTCCACATTTGTCCGGTGATCTTTAACCATCGTATAAGGATGGAATACGTAAGACCGGATTTGGTTCCCCCAGCCGATTTCTTTTTGTTCCCCGCGGAGTTCCGCCAGTTTCTTTTCCTGTTCTTCCAGTTGTTTTTGGTACAATTTCGCCCTTAACATATTCATTGCGGTCTCGCGGTTTTGAATCTGTGAACGCTGGGCCTGGCTTTGCACGACAATTCCAGTCGGTATATGGGTAATCCGGACGGCAGAAGACGTTTTATTCACGTGCTGGCCCCCGGCTCCGCTTGCTCTGTACGTATCAATCCGCAAATCTTCCTGCCGGATTTCAATGTCAATGTTTTCATCAATTTCCGGCATAACTTCACAGGAAACGAAGGAAGTATGACGGCGGCCGGAAGCGTCAAACGGGGAAATCCGGACAAGCCGGTGCACACCTTTTTCCGCTTTTAAATAGCCGTATGCGTTACGCCCTTTAATCAGAAGGGTTACACTTTTTACGCCGGCTTCGTCACCGGGCAGATAGTCGAGTACCTCTACTTTAAAGCCTTTTTGCTCTGCCCAGCGCGTATACATCCGGAGTAAAATTGAACACCAGTCCTGGGATTCCGTTCCACCGGCCCCCGGGTGTAATTCCAAAATGGCGTTGTTCCGGTCATACGGTCCGCTGAGCAAGAGCTGAAGCTCAAATTCGTTCAAGCGGCCCGTAAATTCTTTCAAATTCTCTTCCAAATCCTTCTGCAATTCTTCATCCGGCTCTTCTTTGATCAGCTCATATGCCAGCTCCAGCTCTTCATATGTTTCGCTTAGAGCATGGAACTCATTGACTTGTTCCTTTAAATGATTGGATTCATCAATAACCGACTGGGCTTTCTTCTGATCATCCCAGAAGTCTGGGGATGACATGATTTCTTCTAGTTCGGCGATCCGGGCTTCTTTACTTTCTAAGTCAAAGAGACCCCCTGAAATCATTTATTCTTTTTTCGGCTTTTTCAAGCTCGTTACGAATTTCAGCTAACTCCATAACAATCACCTCGAAAAATTTATGTCTTGTTCACTTATATGAATATACAAAAACATTCTAGTCGTTTCGTATTGACAAAAAAGTTATTTTCCGGGAAATATTCGACAAAAAACATTTCCGTTCAACAATGCTTTTAGTTATGCATGTTTTCCGTGGCAGTTTTTATATTTTTTCCCACTTCCGCACCAGCACGGGTCATTGCGGCCGATTTTTCTTTCGACGCGGATCGGCTTCCGTTTCGGTTTTTGATCACCGTCGGAGCTCGGAATAACTGCCTGGCCTTTAATAACTTCCTGTCGTTTCAAGTTATTAACAATCTGTGATTTCATAATATATTTTGCAACATCGTCCTTGATGGACTCAATCATTGCCTCAAACATAGCAAAACCTTCCGTCTGGTATTCACGCAGCGGATCAGTTTGGCCGTAGGCACGCAAATGAATGCCCTGACGTAGCTGGTCCATTGCATCAATATGATCGATCCATTTCTGGTCTACTGTCCGGAGAAGAATAACTTTCTCAAACTCCCGCATTTTCTCCGGACCGATCGCTTCTTCCTTCTCATCATAACGTTCTCTCACTTTTGCAAAAATCAATTCAATGATCTCTTCCGGCTCTTTTCCTCTTACAGCATCAACGGTAATGTCGCCTTCTTCCAGCAGGTTGGCATTGATGAACTGGATGAGGCCGGTATAGTTGCGGTCTTCTTCCATTGCTTCCGCCGGTACATAATTATGAACATTTTTTTCAATGACTTCGCGGATCATATTTTCAATTTGGTCACGCAAGTTGTCCGAATCAATAACTTCAAACCGCTGTTTGTAAATAATTTCCCTTTGCTGGCGGATGACGTCGTCATATTGCAATAAACGTTTCCGTGCATCAAAGTTATTTCCTTCCACCCTTTTCTGGGCAGATTCTACCGCTCTTGTAACCATCTTGCTTTGGATCGGCTGGGAGTCGTCCATACCGAGACGTTCCATCATCGACTTCATGTTTTCTGAACCGAAACGGCGCATTAATTCGTCTTCCATCGACAGATAAAACTGGCTGACACCCGGGTCACCCTGACGTCCGGAACGGCCACGCAACTGGTTGTCGATGCGGCGGCTCTCATGGCGTTCTGTTCCGATAACTGCAAGTCCCCCTAATTCCTTCACGCCTTCTCCGAGCTTAATGTCCGTACCCCGTCCGGCCATGTTGGTCGCTATTGTAACGGCGCCTTTTTGACCGGCCTGGGCGATAATTTCCGCTTCCCGGGCATGATTTTTCGCGTTTAGAACGTTATGTTTAATTCCTTTTCTCTTCAATAATTTGGACAGATACTCGGACGTTTCAATGTCAACCGTACCGACGAGAACGGGTTGTCCCTTTTTGTGCCGCTCTTCAATATCTTTGACGACCGCACGGAATTTCCCTTCCATTGTCGCATAAATTAAATCCGGACGGTCTTCGCGGATGACCGGACGGTTTGTCGGAATGACAATAACATTCATATTGTATATGTTTCGGAATTCTTCTTCTTCCGTTTTTGCCGTACCTGTCATACCGGACAGCTTTTTGTACATCCTGAAATAGTTCTGGAACGTAATGGTCGCCATCGTTTTACTTTCATTTTGAATCGGTACGCCTTCTTTCGCTTCAATCGCCTGATGCAGTCCGTCACTGTATCGGCGCCCTTTCATAATCCGGCCGGTAAACTGGTCAACGATAAGGACTTCACCGTCCTGGACGACATAATCCACATCCCGCTGCATGATGTAATTGGCCCGTAATGCCTGATTGATATGATGGTTCAACGTAACGTGCTCGACATTAAACAAGTTATCGATCCCGAAAGCTTTTTCTGCTTTAGTCATCCCTTTTTCCGTCAACTGAACGGTTTTCGTTTTAATATCGATCGTATAATCTTCGTCTTCTTTCAACGTTTTGACAAAAGCATTCGCCTGTAGATAAAGTTTCGTTGACTTCGCAGCCGCTCCGGAAATAATGAGCGGTGTCCGGGCTTCGTCGATCAAAATCGAGTCCACCTCGTCAATTACAGCAAAATTCAACGGCCGCTGCACCATTTGTTCTTTATAAAGAACCATATTGTCACGCAAATAATCAAATCCGAACTCATTATTTGTTCCATACGTAATGTCACAGTTATAGGCTTCTCGTTTTTCTTCGGGAGACATATCAGGTAAATTCAGACCAACGGACATGCCTAAAAACTCATAAATTTTCCCCATTTCCGTCGCATCACGTCTGGCGAGATAATCGTTGACGGTTACGACATGCACGCCTTCTCCCGTTAAGGCGTTTAAATAAACCGGCATTGTCGATGTCAGTGTTTTACCTTCTCCGGTTTTCATTTCTGCTATATTGCCTTCATGAAGAACAATCCCGCCCATTAATTGGACTTTATACGGGTATAAGCCCAATACGCGCCGGGATGCTTCCCGTACGACGGCAAAGGCTTCTATTAACAAATCATCCAGTGTTTCACCTTTGCTTAAGCGTTCTTTAAATTCATCCGTTTTACTGCGCAGCTCGTCATCGGATAACCGTTCCATATCCGGTCCGAGTGCATCAATTTTATTTGCCATTTTTTCCAGCCGTTTAACTTCTCTTTTATTAAAATCAAAAATTTTTGCTAAAAATTTCGGCATTCACCAACGCTCCTTTGATCACATGACGGAAATAAACCCGTCATCGAAAGTTCCCTGTAATATCTCATTATTTTATAATAACACTAACAGAAATTCGATACAACTGAATTCGATGGCGCCGGAAAAGACCTGTTAAACGGGGAATGAAAAACCCGCAACTGTTAAGTTGCGGGCAGGTTGCCGGATGAAGCGTTTCGTCAAGTCGTCTCAATTAAACCGTATTTTCCGTCTTTACGGCGGTAGACGATATTTGTTTTATTTGTTTTTGCATCTGTGTAAACAAAGAAGTCATGGCCCAGCATATTCATTTGCAGAATGGCTTCTTCGCTGTCCATCGGTTTCAAGTCAAACTGCTTCGTACGGACAATTTCCAATTTCTCTTCTTCTTTTTCCTTCTTTTCAGGTTCCTGGACGAGGAATAAATCTTTTTGTTTTATTTCACGGAGTTTCCGATTAACTTTCGTTTTATATTTGCGAATTTGTCTTTCCAACTTATCGGTAACCAAGTCAATGCCGGCATACATGTCCGGGTGTGTTTCTTCCGCTCTCAAAACTAGTCCGGGGAACGGGATGGTAACCTCTACTTTGGTTGACTTGTCACCGTATACTTTCAGATTTACGTAAGCTGTTGTATCTTCGGTATTCGTAAAATATTTTTCCAATTTCGACAATCTTTTCTCCGTATAGTCCCTTAAAGCCGGAGTTACTTCAATATTTTCACCGCGAACATTGTACCTCATGTTCGAACTCCTCCTTTTTATAGCTATATAAATGTATTCTATAAGTATAGATTGAATTCCTCCTGTTTAAAACAAAAAATATGTCGAATCATTGACATTTTGTTGAAAAAACTCAAATTCCCGGCTGATAAAAAAATAAAAAAGGGGAAATTCCTCCCCCTTTTTACGAATCACTTTCTTTTATCATAAAAGTAACCGTCCGTCTGCATCGGCTGAAGGGAATGAATATAGCCGTTCCGGATCTTCCGCTTGTTTTTCACCGCCGTCAATTCCTGCTTAATCTTTTTTTGCTTTTCTTTCATCATCCAAATCAGTTTTTCATTTAAAGCAAGTGCCTGTTTTACGACGGCGGTTTCACCTTCCGTAAACGGCGGTTCTAAGTTTTTTAAAACTTTTTCCCTCCGGTCCAGCAGCTCGTTTATTTTTTCCAGCTTGGCTTCCTGTCCGGAATTATCTTCATCCAATAATGAAATCAAATCAGAAGTCAGCAAGTAAAATTCTTTAACCGGATTCATTATACCCGTTCGCCTCCGGTGGTATATGTTTCCCGGCGGCTCGTTTTAATTACTTCTTTCCATGTATTACGGAACTCCGTCACGATTTCCTCTGCTTCTTCCAACGCCTTGATTTCGTTTTTTACATTGGCTTCAATCAATTTTCTCCGGACAAAATCATATAACGGCATAATTTGCTTGGATATTTCATATTCCATATTTAACGTTACCATTAATTCTTGAATGATATTCTGGGCCTTTTTTAGATTGCTGTTTTTTTCCGCAATATTATTTTCCCGAATTGCATTCTTCGCAATTGAAATAAATTTAAGGCATCCGTCATAAAGCATTAATGTTAATTCTCCCGGCGATGCCGTATTTACTGAATGCTGCCGGTATGCCTGATATGGGTTTGTACCGGACATCATCTTCCATCACTGCCTTTCTCATGAAATCACAAAAAGAATTGCGACAAGTATAATGCTTGCGAGTTCGCCCGCTGAATGGCCTTTTCCATGGCGGCAAACTGCCGGTAATACCGGTCTTCCAACTGTAACAGCCGCTCTTCAAACCGCCCGATTTTATCTTCAATATCATTTAATTGCCTTCCGATGGTAAACTGATGGTTGACGGAAAAGGCATTTCCTGCGCGTTCCCGCAATTGGTCCATTGTCGCCAAGACTTGGTCGTATAAACGATGAACAATTCCTTTTTCTCCTTCTGTATTTCCTGAGCCGTTGAAAAGATACTCAATCGCTTCCGAATTATTCTCGATCGCATCCCGCAATTTTGTTTCGTTAATTTCCAGCTTTGCCGTTCTGTAATCTGAGGTTGTTGTAATGCCAATAGAAGCGAGCGTCCTGAATTGTGAATCCAATCGATCCTGCAACACCGGTGTATGGATAAGCATCCGGATGCGGGAAATAAAGTTTGATAGAATCGAATCATTTTTAAGCAGACCACTCCGGGCCATTTCTTCCCATTTCTCCTGCTGCTTTTCCGTCAATCTCTCTCTTTCGTAATCGGTCAGCGGCTTGTAACTCCTGTATCTCGGTTCATTCAATTTTCCCTCGATTTTTTCGACGATTTCATTATATTGATCAACAAAACTTTTTATATTTTCAAAGAGCGTATCATAGTCATCGTTGACGTTAATGGAAACCGCCTGACCCTCGGTTACGTTTTTTAACGTAAAAGTAACCCCGTTCATTGTAAACGTATTGGACGTCCGCTGTGTTTCCAGACCATTAATCGTAAAGACCGCATTTTCACCGCCGGTTTCCTTTGCACCGCCGAACTTCAGCACATCATTGATCAAAAATCCTTCCGTAATAATTTCATGGCCGTCTTGGTTGCCTTCACCGGTTTTAGGGTTAAAGTCTCCGGTGACGTTGCGGGTAAGGGTCAATTTATCAGAAAAAGAATCATAAAACATTGTCACTCCTGCGTTGCTGTTATTGACCCGGCGGATGATTGAGTTCAGTGATTCCGAACCTTGGATGAGAAAGTTTTCCTTGAATGCTTCTCCGTCTTCCCCGAATGTTGTAATGGAAAAACCGGTAAAGTACTGCTGGAAAGTGATCTTAATCGGCGCGGATGTTGCTTTTTCACCGGCGTTTTCTATCGCCTCTTCCAAATCTTTCATAAAAACTTCGTCACCGGTAAATGTGATTTTTCCACTAGTAAAGTCAATAGTGGCAACCAGCTTTCCATCTTCAGAATAAATTTCATTTGCCCCTGCTTTTTGACGGTAAACTTTTCCGTTTAAATCAAGTGTTACAAGGCCGGTTTCGTCTTGACTGTTAACAACACCTTCACCGAGGGAAATTTCTTTTGTATCTTTAGATATATTTATTGTTTTGACGTTTTTATCGCTAATGTACTGAACCCTGATTGTACTATTTTCTTTTATTTCTGCATTTTCACTGAAAGCCAGGGTTCCATCTTCGGTAATGTACACATCATTTTCCCCAAGTGCTTCTGGGTTTCTGACAACATTGAACCGCCGGCCGTCAACTTCTACAGTAAAGTGTTTTATAATTTCTTCATCATGCAGAACTGAAACCCCTTCCGGCAAGATCAGTTTAATATTGTCCGGATCTTTAACGACAATCGTTTGCGACCGAACCGTACCAATTTTCCAGTGATCTCCGGATGGATCAGCATCGCCAAAAACCCCTTGCTTTATTTGGGTATAGATGGACTTTCCCGGGTCCACCTTTATATTGCCAGAATTTTCGGTATTGGAGAGACTGCCGCTTACCTTGCTGGCAGCCGTGGCCAGTCTTTCAATGTTGGTAATGTGGTACGTCCCTTTTCCGGCACCGCTGACAGCCGTGGCCGTCACAATGTCTTCATGGCTGCTTGTGACGGTACGTGCCCGGTAATAGGAAGTTAATTTCATGTTGGTCAGCTTAGTACGGAAATCAAGCAGTAATGTATTCATTTCCCGGTACAGATCCCGTTTCCATTCCAGTATTGTCTTTTCCTGCTTCATTTTGTCCAGCGGAATGGATTCTGCTTTAATCAAGTTCTCGACGATTTCATCAATGTTCATTCCGCTTGCAAGCCCGGTTACACGCAAAGTCATCGGTAAACAATCACATCCTTTCTTTCTTGCACTAAAAAAGTTTCCGCTTTTTTATACTCGTTCATCGACGATTAATCCGATTTTCTCCAGCATAAATGCATAAAGATCAAGCATTTTTTTCGGCGGGATTTCTTTAATCACTTCATTCGTCCGGTGATCGACGATTGTCACGTAATATTCGCCCAGTTGTTCGTGCAATTCAAATTTTAAAAAGGTTTCAACCGGTGTCAGAAATTTATTCAATCCATCCACCAGTTCTGACAGTTTTTCCTGGTCGATCTTCATCACGTGGTCATGCTGCTCTTTTTTCTCCCCGTCCTTCAGGGTTTCTTTCACATTCCGTTCTTGAGGTTGAACAGTTGTTGACGATATTTTCACTGTCGGAAAATCATATTTGCCGGTTTTTTCGATCATAATGATTCCTCCAGAAAAAATAAATGAAATGCAAACTGCCGGTATGCATCTATTGTATATATCGGCAAAATCCGCACGTTGTTAACGGCCGGCTGTTTATTTTTGCGCAATAAAAAAGCTGCTTAACTGAAGCAGCTTTTATACGTAGCGGTTCCTTCCGGCAAGGATGCCGAAAAGAGTCATGAATGATCCGGCAGTAATAATTGTGATAAGCGGAACAAGCCAAACCCCGGTATAATCAAATAAATATCCGATGCAAATCGGGCCGGAAGCGGCAAATATGTAGCCGAGGGACTGGGCCATACCGGATAATTGCGCAGCTTGTTTTGCACTTCTCGCCCGCATCCCGATATACGACATAGCAAGGGAAAACGTTCCGCCCATTCCGAGTCCGATAAACACAGTACCGAAAACAAGCATAAAAAATGAACTGTTTAAAAGTACGATGATATAGCCGATTACGGTACACAAGCTGATGCCAAGGGCAACTTTTTCCTGTGACGGCGTCCGTTCGGCCAGGATCGGAATGAAAAAGTTTGCCGGCAAACCGGTCAGCTGGGCAAAAGAAAGCAGCCAGCCGGCAGATGCCAAAGACAGTCCTTTATTGTGCAAAATTTCCGGAAACCAGGTAATTGTCACATAAAAAATGAAAGACTGGAATCCGAAGAAAAAAGCTACTTGCCATGCCAGCGGGGATTTCCATAAACAGTTGTTTTCCTTCCGCATTTTTCCCGGATGAACTGGTTTCCCGTTCCGATCTGTTTTTAAAATGATGAGCCAGAGAACAACAGCCAGAACCGCCGGAACGGACCAAACGAGCAATGTATTTCTCCAACCCAGATGCAAGCCTGAAGCAAGCGGGACACTCAGCCCGGATGCCAGTGCGGCAACAATACTCATTGATGTTGTATATACGCTTGTCATTAAGGCAAAATTACCGGGAAATTTATCCTTAACAATTACGGGAAGGATGACATTCAAAACCGCAATCCCGACCCCGATGAAAAATGTTCCCAAAAAAAGCAGGGCTACAACGGTAGTGGACCGGATGAAAAAACCGGCCAGCAAAATAACCAAACCGCCGATGAGCGTCCAAGTATTAGTCAATATATTTGCAATAGAAGGTACAACCGGAGATAAGAGGGCAAAGGCAATTAAAGGCAGGCTTGTCAAAAGCCCCGCACTCCAGTGGGACAGACCCAAATCCGCCTGGATCATACTTACAAGGGGACCGACGGATGTAATGGCCGGACGCAAATTAAAAGCCACAAAAACAATTCCGGCGACAAATAAAACTGCCAGCCGGCGGTTATGCTCCTTTACAATTTGTTTTGCCGTTTCCAATAAAAAAGCTCCTTTCTATGGTGATCCGTCACAAATCGTCAAACCTTTTAACTAGTAATTCGCTGTAGGAATGTTTTATTCCTTCCCGGCAGTTTTATGTACAAAAAAAGAGGTTACTGCGTGATTATTTTGTACAGCTTGCCGCAAAAAATCAAACAAAATCGTGCTTAAAGAAAAAGGAGTCGGACCGTACCGGTCCGACTCCTTTTATAAACTCCTTGCATTATTTTACCAGTGTTTCCACTGCGCGGACGACATTGTCAACGGTGAAGCCGTACTCTTCTACGATTAGACTGCCTTTTCCGGAAGCGCCGAATCTATCAATTCCCATAATAATGCCGTTGTCTCCGGTATAACGTTCCCAGCCGAGCGGGGAAGCCATTTCTACAGCAACCCGGGCTTTTACTTCATCCGGCAATACTTCCTGTTTATACGCTTCATCCTGCTGTTCAAAACGGTCCCAGGACGGCATGCTGATGACGTTCACGTCAATTCCTTTTTCTTTCAATACTTTTTGGGCAGAGACGGCCAGTTGCACTTCTGAACCGGTGGCAATAATCAATGCATCAGGAACTTCTTTATCGCCTTTGCTGATCACATATGCTCCACGTTTCACACCTTCATACGCCTTTTCCGCCGTTCCTTCAAGGGTCGGTACATTTTGCCGCGTTAACACTAACGCTGTCGGCCGGTCTTTGCTCTCCAGCGCCAGTCTCCAAGCTGCCTGCACCTCATTTCCGTCAGCCGGACGGATCACGGATAAGTTCGGGATGGACCGCAATCCGGCGAGCTGTTCAATCGGTTCGTGGGTCGGACCGTCCTCACCCACTGCGATGGAGTCATGGGTAAATACATAGGTGACCGGTGTTTTCATCAATGCTGCCAGGCGGATGGCCGGTTTCAAATAATCGCTGAATACGAAGAACGTTCCGCCGTAAACTTTCACGCCGCCGTGGAGAGCCATACCGTTCATCGCTGCGCCCATGGCAAATTCCCGCACACCGAACCAAATATTTCTTCCGGCGTAATTTTGCGATGAAAAGTCACCTTCATCGTTCAAATACGTTTTATTGGAACCCGCCAAATCCGCGCTTCCACCGATTAAATACGGTACATTTTTCGCCAGAGCATTTAATACTTTTCCGGAAGATGCACGGGTAGCGAGGGTTTCTTCCGTTGAAAATACAGGCAAGTTTTCTTCCCAGCCCTCCGGCAGTTCGCCGTTGATCGCTGTTTCCAGCTCTTTGGCCAGCTCCGGATATTTTTCTTTGTAAGTGGCAAACAGCTGGTTCCATACATCTTCTGCTGCAGCACCCGGCTCAATTACTTTTTTGCGGAAATCCTCATATACTTCTTCCGGTACATGGAAATCCGGATAACTCCAGCCGTAAAATTCTTTTGTCAGTTTGATTTCCTCTTTGCCGAGCGGTGCTCCGTGGACATCTGCTTTGCCCGATTTATTCGGTGAACCGTAACCGATAACCGTCTTCACTTCAATTAATGTCGGCTGCTCCGTATTTTTCCGGGCCTCTTCTATGGCATCATAAATTTCTTTGATATCATTTCCGTCTTCAACACGTAACACTTGCCATCCGTAAGATTCAAAGCGTTTTAACGTGTCATCGGAATAGGAACGGTTTAACTCCCCGTCCAGGGAAATATCGTTGGAATCATACAGGGCAATTAATTTCCCGAGTTTTAAATGACCGGCCAGGGAAGCCGCCTCATGGGAAATTCCTTCCATTAAGTCTCCGTCACTGACAAGGGCATATGTATAGTGGTCAATTACAGCCAAATCTTTCCGGTTATATTTCTCCGCCAGAAAACGCTCCGCCATTGCCATTCCGACAGCCATTGCAATTCCCTGTCCGAGCGGGCCCGTTGTTGCTTCAACGCCGTCGGTGTCATGTACTTCCGGGTGTCCCGGTGTATTTGAACCGTATTGGCGGAAGTTTTTCAAATCGTCCATAGAAACGTCATAGCCAGACAAATGGAGAAGACTGTATAACATCGCCGAACCGTGGCCCGCGGATAAAACAAAACGGTCACGGTTGAACCATTTTGAATTTTTCGGGTTATGGTTCATAAACTCCGTCCACAGCACATAAGCCATCGGGGCTGCTCCCATCGGCAATCCCGGATGTCCGGAATTCGCCTTTTCAATCATGTCAATGGATAACGTCCGAATGGTGTTGATCGACAGTTGCTCGATGGAAACCTTATTTGTCACAGTTATTCCTCCTCTGTTTTTTGCGGACATGTTTATTTATTTTCCTGCATACTTTCCCAGTCTTTTAAGAACTGTTCAATGCCTCTATCCGTTAATGGATGATTCCACAATTTCGGGAACAATGAACCAGGGATGGTCGCAATATCTGCACCCGCCAAAGCGGCTTCTTCCACATGTTCCAAATTACGGACGCTTGCTGTAATAATTTCCGTTTTAAAATCATAATTTTTCAGAGTTTGTTTGAGCCTGCGGATCAATCCCAAGCCGTCCGCGCCGATATCTTCCAGGCGCCCGACGAAAGGACTGATATATGTCGCACCGGCTTTTGCCGCCATTAATCCCTGGGCAACGGTAAAGATTAACGTAACATTGGTTTTAATGCCTTCTTTTGACAAAATATTTACCGCTTCCAGACCTGCTTCGGTCATCGGGATTTTCACAACAACATTCGGTGCCCAGCCGGCAAGTGTTCTAGCTTCCTTCACCATTTCTTCCGTTGTTAAGCCGATTACTTCCGCGCTGACCGGACCGTCAACGATACTGCAAATTTCTTTAATTACTTCTTCAAAATCACGGCCTTCACGGGCGATTAAGGTCGGGTTTGTCGTTACACCGTCAACTAAACCGAGGCGGTTCACGCGTTTAATTTCTTCAACATTTGCGGTGTCAAGGAAAAACTTCATCGGTACTCCCCCTAAGTCATATTTTCACAAATCACAATATTAACTTTCTTTAGTATACCTCATTTCCAGGGCTTTTTCTAAAAAAGAACGGTAAAATGTTACTTAAATCATCCGTCTTCCTGCACCGCTGGAAGAACACGTATATGTTCTGTAATAATCCGTTGCTTTTGACTCAACCGGTAATGATTTTAAAGGCAAAATAAATTAAAAAACCAAGAACGATCAATGTGAAAAACAATGATACCATCCCGACCAGGGCTTTAAACAAAAATTTAATCAAAAAATAACCGACGATGATGATTAATACCAGTTTCAACAGCTTAATCATTTTCCGGCCCTCCTTTCGCTGATAACGCAAGTTCCTCCTGCCGTTACTTTTACTATATTGGTAGAGCCGGGAAATGTCTATTCAAAATAGAATGTTTTCAGTGATTTGCCGTCCGTTTACAACTCCTTGAATTTTTCTTTTAAAAATAAATATAAGCCATCTTCATCATTTGTAAAACGGGTTACCTCATCAGCATGTTTTTTAATATCCTCCTCTGCATTTTTCATTGCCGCTGCATGGCCGGCAATCCGGAACATCGGCAGGTCATTTTCCGCATCCCCCACCGCCAGCAGCTTTTCCGACGGGATTTGATAATAATCCAGCAATTCTCTGACACCAGTTGCTTTGGATACGTCCGGTGCAACAATTTCCGTGCTATGTATGGAAGAGGCGGAAAGATCAAAGCAGTAGTTATTTTTCAAATTCTCCAGCTTGGTCCGGAACACGCGGATCATGTTCGTATCCATACTGAAAAAATATACTTTGATAATGTCCTCAACCGTCAATTCCTTTTTCCAGTTTAATCCGGATTTCAAGGACTCCTTCCGGTTTAACAGTTCAAAATCCGGAAGCGTATCCGGCTTCTCCCGCGACAGCTCCTTTTCCATCGCATCCCGGTCTTCGATTAACGCATAGCGCCTCCGTTCCAGCGGATGAATTTCATAATAAATCCCTTCTTTCTTCGCTTTCGTAACGGACATTTTCACGAGGTCAGGGTCCAGGGTGACTTTGGAAACCATCCGGTCATCCACATAACTGACCATGCCGTTGGCAGTAACCAGGCCGTCTACTTCCAGACCATCCGGTATCACATCTTCCATCTCCAGCTTGGTCCGGCCGCTGACGAAGAAAATTTTGATTCCATGAGCCCGCATACGGTGAAACAGTTGAACTAAACGATCGCTCATCCGGCTGTCGGAATGTAATGTTGTTCCATCCAAATCCAATGCAATTGCTTTGTACAATGTCTGACACCTCTCTCTGTCAAAGTTTCGTTTTCCTATTCACCCCCGTCCTGAAATTTACACTTTCATTCTGTCCATCGCATGCCGAACAGGGAAAGAACAGGAATAAACATGTTAACAAACATTTTGTGCATTAGTGAGCAAATAAAATAAGGCGGGTAAAGGGAACAAGACGGCCCTTTACCCTGTAAAATAGCCCCTCAAAGATATATTAACATAATGATAATGATTTTCCTGTTGTTTCCTCATAATCCCGGCACATAATTTCCCATGCTTTTTCAATATTTTCATCCAGACCAAACAATCCACTCCGGCCCACAATGTAAATGTCGGGACCAGCTTTATCGATTTTTTTGAAGGATTTCCGGTTGGATGAACCGTCAATCTCAATGACGTATTGGTATCCTTTTTCTTCCCGCAATTTTCTTAGTGCTTTGATTTTCCCCAGGGCGCTTTCGATGAAACGCTGCCCGGCAAATCCCGGATCTACCGTCATGATAGTGATTTTATCGATGATTTCAATATAAGGGAAAATCATCTCGATCGGGCTTTCCGGGTTTAAAACAACGCCTGCTTTTAATCCTGCAGCATGAATCTGGTCAATTAACCGGAAAGCGACACCATCCAATACTTCCGCATGCATGCATATCCATTCACATTTAATATCAATCAACCGTTGGACCCAGAAGCTTGGATGGGTCACCATGAGATGGGCAGACATCGGCACATCACTGATTTTTCTCACTTCCTCAATAAACCACGGGGATAATGCAATGTTGGGAACATAATGTCCGTCCATAATATCAATATGATAAGATCCGACATGATTATTTAAAAACGTAATTTGCTCTTTAAACTTGTCCAAATCCATTGTCATTAATGATGGAGAAATTTCTACTCTATCCAATTATGATGCCTCCTTGGTATTTTACAGTCGTTAATTTCCGTGCACGATTTGAATATCATCTAAATCAATATCTTCTTCTTCGATTTCTTCCTCTGCCTCCGCGCTTGCCTCAGCCACATCTTTCTTAAGCAAGGCCAGCGTCAGCCCGGTTACAACCGCATTGACCAATATGGCCATGGCACCAGTCCACGGACGAGTCATTGTCGGTAACATCAGCACGCCGCCAAAAGGCACAGTCGCATCTGCGCCGAGCAGCATCGATACGGCTCCGCCTGCAGCCCCGCCAATGGCAACTGCAACAATACAACGAACGATATCGTTCATCACAATGGGGATTACGCCTTCAACAATATTGACAACCCCCATCGGCACCGCCGATTTCAATGCTTCCGTTTCGGTTCGTGTATAGATGTTTTTGCCAAACATTTTTGCGAAATAATAGGCTAACCCAAATCCAATCGGGGTGGCTGTGTTCACTAATTGCAATGCAGTGATCGGCTCGTTGACCCCTTCCGCCTGCATCGTTAATACAAAGGCAAACACCGTCTTGTTAATCGGTCCGCCGAAGTCAATACCGCTCAATAAGCCTACAATACCGCCAAAGATCAGCAAGGAAGAAGTTCCCAAGTTATTTAAAAATCCGGTTAAAGCATTTGTAAATGCCCCGATGGGTGCACCGATGATGTAAACCATTATTAAGCCGGACAGGATGGAGGTTAAAAACGGAATAATCAATGTCGGCATTAATCCCTTCGCCCATTTCGGGACCTTCACATACTTCATGACTGCTAATCCAAGAAAACCTGCGATGTAGCCGCCTAAAATTCCGCCGATGAATCCGGCGCCGATGGCATTCGCTGTTAAACCGGTGATGAATCCTGGAGCAATCCCCGGTTTTTTCAAAATCGAATAGGAAATTCCTGTTGAAATGACAACCGGAAGTAATCCAAGACCGGCACCGCCCATTGTTGCCAGGGCATCCCAGAAGGAAAATTCACCCGACACTAATTCCGCCTGGTTGGAACCCCCGAAAGCCATACCGATGGCGATTAAAAATCCGGCACCGCAAACAATCGGGATTAAGTATGAGATTGCTGTTAACAGATGTCCTTTCAGATTTAACTTTTTGATCGCACTCATCATCCAACCCTCCTGTTTTTTTCAAAAAACAATGAAACACTGACACTTTCTTTCTATATTTAAAAGAATTCTATTTCTTCCATTTTTTATGAAGTTAAAACCGCTTTGACACTTTCAGGATTTTCCGCCTGCAATAATTTTGCCGTCACTTCCTCATTCCCCAGCTTCCTTGCAAAGGATGATAATAGTTTTAGATGGCTTTGCGCCCCGTCATTGTTTTTTCCTACGGCAAAAAGAATGATTAATTTTACACCTCTTCCATCAAGGGTTTCCCAGGGGATATCTTTCCGGGTAATCCCGATGGCCACACCGATTTTTTTTACGAACTCACTGTTTCCGTGGGGAATGGCAATATGGTTGCCAATCCCCGTCTTTCCCGCAGCTTCCCTTGCATAAATATCGTTGAGGAATCCATCAACATCTGTGATGTAATTGTTTTCCAGCAACAGTTCTGCCAATTCCCGCAACGCTTCATCCTTGTTTTCCACATCTAAATCTGTTTTAATCGTATTGATGTCAATGATTTCTTTTACATCCACATAATCCACTCCTATCTTCACCTCTTGCCTATTTCTTCTGATTAACGATTTCTTCCGCTTTTTTTATCAATTTATTCGGTGATTTTACTGCGACTTCCGTTCCGACCTGGATGATGGTCTTTCCGTTAAAACGTTCCCTTCCAGAGACACTGACATCGGCAGCCAAAATGACGATATCCGCTTCATCAATTTGCTGTTGGGTCAGTTCATTTTCAATGCCGATGGTTCCCTGAGTTTCAATATGAATCTCATGACCGGCTTTCTTCCCAGCATTTTCCAACTTTTCCTGCGCAATATAAGTGTGGGCAATCCCGACTGTACATGCTGTAACACATACGATTTTCATTCTAATCCCTCCTGAATTTTTGGAATTTTCTGTATAAATTTCTCTTTTTCATCAACATTGATTAAACGGTTGACCAACTTTTCATCTGCCAGCGCACGGATAAATGAAGCTATTTTTCTCTTAATTTGAACGCTTTCATTTTCTTTTAACAAAACACAAACCAAAAGGTATACGTGCTGGTTACTGCCGTTCCAAGATACGATCGGTCTTTTTGGACGGATAAAAATAATCCGGCTCGTCTGAATCCATTGGCTTTCGACATGGGGCAGAATAACATGTTCGGAAATGAACAGACTGCCAGCCTTTTCCCTTTCCTTTAATTGACGGTTCACTTCCTTCTGCCCGCGTTCCTCCCGCGAAGCCAATCGGGAAATAAATGCATAGGCTTCTTCTCTTGTGTCCAGTGCGCATTGAAAAAAAATTTGAAAAACTGGATTATTTCCGTTCATAGTAAATTTCCTCAATCTTTCTTTGCAATCTTCTCTGGTCATCGTTGGTAAACAATGCACTGACCACCAAGTAATGGCAGTGGCAATTTTCCAGGCCGTTAACTGTGCTTAAAATCAGTTCAACTTCACCATATTTTTCTTTAATCATGTTCATATCCCGCGATGATACAACATCGACAATCTCCAGTTCAGGAAACTTCTTGGCCACTTTCGCCTTTAATAATTCTGACGTCCCAATTCCCGTCGTGCACATGATCAATGTTTTAATCGGCCGCTGGTGCTGGCCCGTAATAAAAACTTTCGCAAAATACAGGGTAATAAAACCATTTTCATCGTCACTGACCGGCGGCAAATTAAATTTTTCACTAATCCATTGCGACACTTTTTTGACATTGGAGAATACGTCCCCGTAGGTCACTTTAATCTGGCTTAACAGGCTGTTTTTGATATGAATCTTAAATTTCAGCCGGTTCAGCATTGGTTTAATATGATGGGCCAAGTCGTTAAAAATAAAATGGCCGTCAATGTTAACCCCCATATGCGCACTCATGCCGTCAATATAAGCCCGGGTAATACGGATTACATCCGGGGAAAATGTGGAAATTTCAGGAGTAGCAGATCCTTGCATTCTGGATGAAACAAAATATTGGTAAAGAAAATAAATTTCAATTTCCGGCAGCGGCCGGTTCAAATATCGTTCAATCCGGTTAACGGTACGTTTTGCAACCAGATACAAAAGTTTATCTTTTCTCATCTTTTCCATTTCCGTGGTGGAAACTCCGCCAGTCACCTGTAAGGCGGGAATTTTCCGCATCCGGCTCAACAATATATACAGATGAGAAAAAATATTTACGTTATAAGGGTAAGGAAGCGTAATATCCAATTCTTTTTCAATCGTCCGGATTTGGTCCAATATAAATAAAACGTCGTACCGGTTGAAATTCAGTTCCGGATTGCTTTTCAAATCGTCGATATCAATCGTGTTGAATATTTCAATCACATCTATAATCGCTCTTCTGACGTTCACTTCATCTCCCAAAATGGCCAGTGTCCTGTTTTTTCTTTCCAAAACAAGATGATATTTTTTCAGTTTTTCTTCCATGATTTGTTCATCATGTGTAATCACGGAATCTCCGACATAAAAGTCACTGTATAAATGATGGACAGGGATCGGCTTGGGAGAAGATAATAATAATTCCTCCATGACTCTCTTCCGCCGTTCTCCGGGTGATATGTCGTTTTTTCTTTCTGGATGGCGGTTCTGTCCGCTGATAAATTTCTCGTAATCCAACTTATAGCCTCTGCCCCTGGTCGATAAAATGAGCGGTCCGTCTGGATACGCGTCATTAATTTTTTTAACTAAGCGGTAAATGGTTTTTTGAGAAACATGAAGTACATCTTGAAGCTCTTGTGACGTTACATAATCCTGTTTCTTTGATAGATACAGGATTAAATATTGTTCACGTTTCATTGTTGAACCCACTGCCCTGCCTCCTTACTTACAGTTTAGACCAGCACAAAGAAAACGCTTTACTGAAAAATGTCCGTTGCAACGGCCATTTGATTTCCTTTTTCTGTCCAAAAAAATAGAACCGGCGGCATCCCGGGCCATTGTCCCATGCAAACTCTGTAAAAAATGTATTTTTGTTTCCGGCCCAAAAGACAGGAACGCTGTGCCCGCATATCACAGGCACAGCGTTCCAGTGATCCGGAGATACCGGTTCTGTCCGGAGATTTTATATTAAAACAGCTTTTTTATGTTCAACATTTCCATCACGGATTTTGGTAAATACATCCGGGCGGTTTTCAGCGGGTCTACGACCTGGCTGATTTGGAGCTGGCCGGTAAGGCTTAACAACATCATTGCCTCGGAAAGGGAAATGCCGGCTTTTTCTACCAAATAATCCGCCATATATTGTGTGGCAGTGTCGGCCGCTTCATCAAGCGTTTCCCTTGATACAATGAACGCAAATCCGTCATCATTTTCCACAACCGGGGTCGGAATGCTGGCACCTTTAATGACACAGAGACGGACCGTTACTTTCGACGCAATTTCCACTCCGCTCGCTCCTACTTCCCCGTCCCCCATCGCAGCATGGACATCCCCAAGGGAAAACAATGCTCCTTCGTGAAAGACCGGAAAATATACGGTCGCACCTTCCGTAATCAGTTTTGTGTCCATGTTTCCGCCATGATCGTGGGGAGTTCCATTGTTAATACTGCCTTCTTTCGGTGCAACGCCGATGACCCCGATCATCGGATTCACGGGAATGCGAATATTTTCATTGAATTGAATCGTGCCGTTTTGGATCGGAACCTTTTTAAGTGCATACTCCGGAATTTTGTCCCCCATGGGAGTCAGCTCCGGACCAGTCATCACCGTTCCTTCATCTTCAAGCTCGATTTTTTTGATTTGTACTTTTAAAATGTCACCCGGCATGGCATTTTCTATATAAACCGGACCTGTCGCCGGATTAATTTTTTCCCAGTCAATACCGTCAAAGTTCACTTCTTCACTTTTTATTTGATCACAAAAACAATCATAAGTTTCCAAAATAACTTCGGTACCGGACTTCACCTTCAACGCCGGTTTATGTTCTCCGCTCATTGAAAAAACAAAGTTTTCTTTTGACAAATATTCCGCCATGTGTGTTCCCCCTTTTCACAAACATTAACCATGATTGTACACGGATACTTTCAGCATATCATAAAAATGTTAACGTTTTAGCGCTAACATTTGACATATTTTGTAATTTTTATTCCAAAAATTTTTAATAAACTATAATAATAGAAAAATGTAAATCATAATTGTTGTCATTTTGAATAAAGTATGCTAAGATTCTACCAATCGAACAGGTGTCCTTCGGGGTCGGGTGAAATTCCCAGCCGGCGGTGATGAGGTTCGCCTCTAAGCCCGTGACCCGTTTTCAGTTTATGAAAACGGTGGATTTGGTGAGAATCCAAAGCCGACAGTGAAAGCCTGGATGGGAGAAGGATCACTGATGATGGTTTGCACTTGCATCCGGACAAGCCGGAATATCCCTGTCCAGACACGGACCGGTTTGTGTTCTTTTCTCAAATTTTGTGTCCGGCAGCAAACACATCATTTAATTGTGACCGCCCATGACCCCGTACACTTTTGTGCGGGGTTTTTTGCTGCTTGCCTGTTTTTACAAATGGAGAATAAACACTAAGGGGGAACCGTTTTTGGAATATATGAAACTGGCACTCTCCCTTGCCCGAGCCACCCAAGGCCAGACAAGCCCGAATCCGAACGTCGGGGCGGTGGTGGTGAAGGACGGCGAAATCATCGGAACAGGCGTCCATTTAAAAGCGGGGAACCCCCATGCGGAAGTCCATGCCATCCGCCAGGCGGGGGAAAACGCCCGGGGCGCGGAATTATACGTTACCCTGGAACCGTGCAGCCATCACGGACGGACACCCCCGTGTACCGATTTGATTATCGAAGCCGGGATTAAAAAAGTATACATTGCCTGTACCGATCCAAATCCGCTTGTAGCCGGCAAGGGAATTAAAAAACTGCAACAAGCCGGAATTGAAGTGGAAACCGGTATATGTGAAGAAGAAGCACTGAAAATTAATGAAAAATTTTTCCATTATATCAAAACAAACACTCCATTTGTAACATTAAAGGCAGCCGTCACCCTTGACGGAAAAATTGCAGCAAAAACCGGCGACAGCAAATGGATTACATCTCCGGAAGCAAGACAGGATGTCCATACATTACGTCATGAACACGATGCAATTTTAGTCGGTATTAATACCGTCCTGCATGATAATCCTCTCCTGACCACCCGCAGACCCCAAGGAGGAAAACACCCCGTTCGTATCATCTTGGACACCCGTTTACAAATCCCTTTAGATGCAAAAATTTTACAAGACAAATCCACAAAAACAATCATTTTTACCGGACGCGGTGCCGATGAAGACAAAGTACAGGCTGTCCGGGACCTTGGCGCGGAAGTGATTTCCCTGGAAACGGAACGGATTTCCGTCCGCAATGTCCTGCAAATTTTAGGTAAAAAGAAAATCACTTCCCTTCTTGTCGAAGGAGGTTCCGAAATCCATGCTTCCTTCATTGAAGCCGGAGCCGTGCAACAAATGATCATCTATGTTGCACCGAAAGTCGTCGGCGGAAAAACGGCGGTGACCTTTGTCGGCGGAACCGGCTTTGACCGGATCGCCGAAGGATTGCAACTGAAGTTTACCGACGTAGAGCACATCGGCCCAGATATTAAAATAACGGCGAAACCCATCCGAAAGGAGGAAGATGCATGTTCACCGGAATCGTAGAAGAAATCGGCACGATCCGGTCGATTGAACGGAAGGGCGAGTCCCTCGTTCTGGTGATTGAAGCGGATAAGGTTTTGTCCGATGTCAAATTAGGAGACAGCATTGCCGTCAATGGCGTTTGCCTGACGGTAACGGATTTCGGCAAAAACTTTTTCCATGCTGATGTTATGCCGGAAACGTTCAGCGCCACTTCCCTCCGCACATTACATCCGGGAAGCGGTGTGAACCTGGAGCGGGCGATGGCGGCCGGCGGACGGTTCGGCGGACATTTCGTTACCGGCCATGTGGACAGTACAGGAACAATTCGCAAGAAAAAAACAAAAGACAATGCGATTTATATGGATATTACGTATCCTTCCCGGTACGGCCATCTGCTATTGGAAAAAGGCTCCGTTGCCGTTGACGGGACATCGCTGACTGTTTTTAACGTTGAAGAGGGATTCTTTACGATTTCGCTCATTCCCCATACCGCCGAACAATCCATCATCGGCAAAAAATCGGTCGGAGATAGTGTCAATTTGGAGTTCGATATGATCGGAAAATACTTGTATTCCTTTTATAAAACCAACAATCCAGAACAAGATCAAAAAACGGTGTTTTCACCGGAGTTCTTAAAAGAAAACGGCTTTGCTTGAAACGTATGAAAAAATACAGAAGGAAGGAATGGATTATGTTCCATAAAATTGAAGACGCAATTGATGATTTAAAGCAGGGAAAAGTGATTATTGTCGTTGATGATGAAGACAGGGAAAATGAAGGGGATTTCGTTGGCCTTGCTGAATTTGCCACACCTGAAATGGTGAATTTCATGGCCAAGGAAGGCAGAGGGTTAATTTGCACGCCGGTCACGGAGGAACTGGCGGAAAAGCTGGACCTCCAACCGATGGTGCAGGAAAACACCGACCGGCACGGTACTGCTTTTACCGTCAGCGTCGACCATTACGATACGACAACCGGAATCAGCGCTTATGAACGGGCCCATACGATCCGGCAGCTTATCAATGAAAATTCAAAGGCCTCCGATTTCCGGCGTCCGGGGCATGTTTTCCCGTTAGTGGCCAAAAAAGGCGGCGTACTGAAACGGGCCGGCCATACGGAAGCGGCTATCGATCTTGCTAAACTGGCCAGGGCATTCCCTGCCGGGGTCATTTGTGAAATTATGAAAGAAGACGGCACGATGGCCCGGGTTCCCGACTTAATCAAAATCAGTAAAAAATTCGGCTTAAAAATGATTACAATTAAAGATTTAATCGAATACCGGCTGCAGCATGAAACCTTTGTCAGAAGAGAAGCGGAAATTCAATTACCCACCGAATTCGGTGACTTTAAAGCTGTCGGTTACACCGATCTTCTGGAACAAAAAGAACATCTCGCCCTTATTAAAGGGGATATTTCCGGAAATGAACCGGTCCTTGTCAGGGTCCACTCAGAATGCTTAACCGGCGATGTATTCGGGTCAAACCGCTGCGATTGCGGCCCCCAGCTTCATGCCGCCCTCAGGCAGATTGAAGAAGAAGGACGGGGAATCCTGCTCTACATGCGCCAGGAAGGACGGGGAATCGGTTTAATCAATAAATTGAAAGCATATAAATTGCAAGAGCAGGGATACGACACCGTAGAGGCCAACCATAAACTCGGCTTCCCTGCGGATTTACGGAATTACGGCACCGGTGCGCAAATCCTTCGCGATCTCGGCGTGAAAGAAATGCGCCTGTTGACAAACAACCCGCGGAAAATTGCCGGCCTTGAGGGCTACGGCCTGAAGGTTGTTGAACGGGTGCCGATTCAAATGCCGGCAAAAAAAGAAAATGAAAAATACTTGCAAACAAAAAAAGAAAAGCTCGGACATTTATTAACAACTATTTAAGGAGTGTTGAAATATGAAAGTGATTGAAGGCAAATTAACCGGAACCGGATTAAAAATCGGCATCGTTGCCGGACGGTTCAATGAATTTATTACGAAAAACCTCTTAGCCGGGGCGACAGACGCCTTAAAACGCCACGGTGTTGAAGAAGAGGATATTACCATCGTCTGGGTACCCGGAGCCTTTGAAATCCCGCTGGCGGTGAAAAAACTGGCAGAGCAGGGAACCTTTGACGCCGTCATCACCCTCGGGGCCGTTATCCGCGGCGCCACCCCCCACTTTGACTATGTAAGCAATGAAGTAGCCAAAGGGGTAGCGAACACAGCCATTGAAACCGGTGTACCGGTCATTTTTGGCGTCATTACGACAGACACGCTCGAACAGGCCATTGAACGGGCAGGAACAAAAGCCGGGAACAAAGGCTGGGATGCCGCTGTTTCTGCCATTGAAATGGGAAATCTCTTTAAACAATTGGAACAATAATAGAAATAAAAAACGCTGCCTGTTGAATAGGCGGCGTTTTTTATAATATAAACTCTATTTTTTCAACAATTGATTGACTAAAAACTTAATATTTTTGATCAATGTTTCCTTCGTTTTTTCCGGAAAATTGACTTCCCGGATGGTTTCTTCCATTAAGTTCATCCAAATTTCCGATCCTTCTTTTTGCACATCAAACCGGTGGCTGCTGTAAACCGTGTCCGTATCTTCCTCCGAGTCATGGTCCTCGGCGAGTTTCCGCAAAAAAACCCGCTGCCGTTGTTTTAAATGTTCCAGATCAACGTTTCTTTCGGCAAACAACTGCTGGAAATAGGTCTCTTTCATCAATTTATCATAAAAACGGTCTACCAACTCATCAATCAGTGCCTGATCGACAGCCATGGATCGAACTCCTTTCCGTTTTTACTATTTCCATGTTAAGTATAGCAAGTAAAGGTGTATATTGTGTTAGTTTTCACATTAATGTAATCATTTTCTTCCATGTCCGTAATTTTTTTGTCTGTCAAAGGATATCCGGAAACAGTTGTTACAGACATATGACCGTTAAACTGTTACTAAAAAACATGTCAGGAAAAACGGAACAGAGTTTTGTCCCATTGGCGTACTTCAATCAGGCGGTTAAACCGGTCCGGTAAAACTTTCTGTCCATCATTTCGGAATGCAGGCAAACATTTGTCCAAGAGATCCAGCCGGTCAAATATTGAAATGATTTCCATCAAAGTTTTGGCCGTAATAACGGCCGAGATGGACGTTTTCTGTGAACCGGACGGATCTTTTATCTTTATTCCTGCATATAGAGCCACGGGCCGGCCAAGCGGTTCCGTTTATCCCTTAGTTGAAAAAATCACTTAATACACAATGGAAAAATCTTTATATCCCTTCTCTTCATCCAAATACGTAATTTTTTTATCCGTTACTTTAATAAATGGATTCGGCCATTTATCCAATGAGCGGACAAACGTTTTCAGCTGCTTTTTCGTCCCTTCCGCTTCCATTTCCACCGTCCCATCATCATTGTTCCTGACCCAGCCTTTTACATCATGCTGGATCGCTTTTTGATAAATGGCATACCGGAAACCAACACCTTGCACCCGTCCGGAAAAAATAATATGTACAACCATCCCGAGTCCACCCTTTCCATTATTTTCTTCTCCTTTTATTATAACGTAACCGGAGAAGAAACCCGAGCCTCCCCTATGTATAAAATGGAATAATGAATAATAAAGCCAGCATTTGCGACATTTGCCTTCCCCTCTTTCTTCCTAACAAATGATTATTCTAAAAATATTTAGTTCGTATATCCACTTCCAAAACAGAATTCAGTGAAAATTTTCATGTTCTTTTATAAATCATTTATTAGCGGATACAAGTTGGATTCATAGAAATGAATGTTTTAAAAAATAAAAATATGGTTTTAAACAGAAAACCGGGAAGCTTCCTGGTACAGGTTCAACAATTGGGTGTTGCAAACCAGCCCGCTTATGTTAATATTAAGTTAAATCTGAAAAATAAATAATTCCATCCACTAGGGGTGCCTTTGAAAAAGGCTGAGATTAAAGTGTTGACTTTAAAACCCTCAGAACCTGATCTGGGTAATGCCAGCGCAGGGAAGTGGGATATGAAACAGATGCTCTGAATCTGTTTTATGACCACTTTCCTACCGGAAAGTGGTTTTTATTTTTTCAAGGAGGAAAGTCGATTGGAACTCCATGCAGTAACCGGCGGCACAATGCCGGTTGAAGAGCTAGCGGAAGTCATTCCGCATGTAGCCCAGTACACCGATTACATCCATATCCGGGAGAAAAATAAACCGTCGCAGGAAGTCGCTATACTTATTGAACAGATGCTTGCAAACGGGGTAAACAAAGAAAAGCTCGTCATCAACGACCGGCTCGATCTCGCCCTTCTCTTTGGCATTCCGAATGTGCATCTGCCAGGCTCAGGTCTGCCGGTGAAAAAGATTAAGCAGAGATTCCCGCAAATCAGGGCGGGGGTAAGCGTCCACTCCTTGGCTGAAGCAAAAAAAGCGGAGAAAGACGGCGCTGATTATTGTTTTTTCGGTCATATTTTTGCAACGGACAGTAAAAAGAGACTGGCACCACGTGGAACAGCTGCCCTCGGCGAAATCACCCGGCATGTTAACATTCCGGTAATCGCCATTGGCGGCATTACGCCGGATAACATGCATCTTGTATTGGAAAAAGGAGTGGCGGGTATTGCCGTCATGTCCAGGATTTTCTCCGCAGCCGATCCGAAACAGGCGTCATGGCGGTTCAGAAAAGAATTGGAAAATTATATAAAGGGAGAGTGATGGTGCGTGAAGTTACATATTAACGGCCAGCAGACGGAAGTGGAAAACAATATTCAAAATGTGAAAGATTTATTACGCTTTTTTGACTTGCAGGAGCGGATTGTCGTCGTTGAACAGAATGGGGAAATCGTAGACAAAAACAATTATCACGCCCAACCGGTGCAGGAAGGGGACCGGATTGAGATCGTGCACTTTGTCGGAGGAGGATGATTATTCATGCTAAAAATCGCTGACCGGTCATTCCATTCCAGACTGTTGCTCGGAACGGGAAAATTCCCATCCCTGGAAATCCAAAAGGAAGCGGTGGAAGCATCCGGTGCGGAGATTTTAACCTTTGCCGTCCGGCGGATGAATATTTTCGAGCCATCTCAACCAAATTTTCTGGAGATGCTCGATTTATCAAAATATACGCTTCTTCCGAACACGGCCGGGGCAAAAACAGCAAAAGAAGCCGTCCGTATTGCGAAACTCGCCAGGGCATCCGGGCTGTGTGACATGGTGAAGGTGGAAATTATCGGCGACGATAAAACCTTACTGCCGGATCCGGTGGAAACACTCAGGGCCTCAGAAATGCTCCTGGAAGAAGGATTTATCGTTCTGCCTTACACGTCAGATGATGTTGTTTTGGCTAAAAGACTGGAAGAACTCGGCGTCCATGCCATTATGCCCGGGGCTTCCCCGATCGGTTCCGGGCAGGGAATCGTCAATCCGCTGAATTTGTCCTTCATCATTGAACAGGCCAAAGTTCCGGTCATTGTCGATGCCGGAATCGGCTCACCGGTAGATTGCGCCCTCGCCATGGAGCTGGGAGCCGACGGTATTTTGCTAAACACGGCAGTAAGCGGCGCCAAGGATCCGGTGAAAATGGCTAAAGCAATGAAGCTTGCCGTTGAAGCGGGACGGCTCGGCTATGAAGCGGGACGCATCCCGAAAAAACGGTACGCCCAAGCCAGCAGTCCGGCGGAAGGAATGATCACAAGCTGATGGAACGGTACTCTCGGCAAATTTTATTTTCCAGCATCGGGGAAGAAGGACAAAAAAAGCTGCTGCAAAGTCATGTGTTCATTGTCGGCGCGGGTGCCCTCGGCTGTGCAAGCGCGGAAATGCTCACCCGCGCCGGGATCGGAAAAATCACGATCATTGACCGGGACTATGTTGACTGGAGCAACCTCGGCCGCCAGCAATTATATACGGAAGACGATGCGGAACAAAAACTACCGAAAGCGGTGGCGGCGAAGAAACACTTGCAAAACATCAACTCGGACATTGAAATTGAAGCCATCGTCGGAGATTTTTCCCTTGATTTTGAAGAAGATGTCCAAGATGCGGATTTGATCATCGACGGGACAGACAATTTTGAAACAAGATTTTTTATCAACGATCTGGCCATGAAATATGAAATCCCGTGGATTCACGGGGCAGTCGTACGGAGTTACGGTCTGTCAGTTTCGATCATACCGGAACAAACGCCGTGCCTCCACTGCCTGATTAACACGATTCCCTCAGACGGCATGACCTGCGATACCGTCGGCGTAATCAGCCCGGCGGTCCAAATGGTTGCCTCCTACCAAACCGCGGAAGCTTTGAAATATTTAGTCAGCGGGCAAGTATCGAAACATCTCGTTTCTTTTGACGTCTGGACAAGGAAACATTCAATCGTCGATGTATCGAAGCTGAAAAAAGACAATTGCCCGTCATGCGGGAAAAATCCATCTTATCCGTATTTAACCGGCGGAAACCGGCTGAAAACAGCGGTACTATGCGGCCGGAATACAGTGCAAATCCGCCCGCACCAAAAGCAAAATCTGTCGCTCAAAGAAATCACGGAACATTTACGCCCCGTCGTCCGGGATTTCAAAGCCAACCCTTATTTAATTTCCTTTCAAGAAGGAGATCTGCGCATCGTGCTGTTCCGAGACGGCAGAGCATTAATCCACGGCACAAAAGAAGAAGAAAAAGCAAAAACTGTGTACCATCGCTATTTCGGGGCATGAACGGCCTGATGGAGTACTGCTGAATCCGGAGCTTTGTATTTTTAACATCTGTGCGTATGTTGATTAACGCCAGAACGGCACAAAAACCGGGATCCGAACTTATAGAAAATGCGGTCCCGGCTGTTTATTTAATCCATATCCGCACCAGATGTGCTGACTTAACAATAAGGTTGAACCAATTTAGTCACAGTGTCCTGTAAGACGACTGTTCCAGAAAATTAAAACGGCAATACGGTTTAAGGATAACGAAAAATTGCAGATTACAGTTGTGACGAAGAAGTGGTAATGTTTAAAGTTTGTTAAGATTTAGGAGCAAAAATGTAAGTTATATTGTTAGTTTTGACTCCCATATTTATAAACAACTTAAATCCAGATAAGAACCCAACAATAAATCAAATTCTTTTGGCTTAAATTTTTCGAAACCATTACCAGGATAAAAAGTAAGCTCTCCAAAATATATTTTTCCATTGACATTATATAAATCAACTCTGACAAACGGAAAATCTTCGGAAAGTATTTTTGAAATTTCAAGCATTAATTCTAGTTGCTTTGGCTTTTCTACAGGAGTTGAAGAATTTGGTAACTGAAGTTCAACAGGAAGCTTATTCCATTCCAAGTCATACAAATTTCGTTTATGATTTTGATAACGATCAAGATCTACTTGAATAATCTTCGGTTTACCATTAAAACAAAATATTTTATAATCCTTAGGTAAATTTCCCTTTTCATCGACAAGTAATCTCTCAGCAATAATTCTTGGTTGAATATTTTTATACACCCATTCTCCGCCAATATCATAATAATTTGTATTTAACCAACTTTTTATTTTTTCGTACTTAACTTTCCAATCTAATTCACTTTTGTCTCTGCAGATTATATTCCAACCACTTCCATGTGTTGCTTTTAAGACAAAACTATTCGGTAATTTCGATAAATCGATGTCTTCTACATCATGATAAATACCGTATATATCATTTAATATAGAATCTAAGTTTTTCTCTTTTATATATTCTCTTACATCATATTTATCTGCACATTTGATCATAAGTGGATTTCTATAATTTAATTTAATCCACTGGATTTTTTCATTAAAAGATTTGGGCTTTTGGAAATTAATGTGTTCTCCAAACTGACTAAAATATATTTCTTCAATTATTTCCTGTTCAATGAAATCATCTATAAAATTTATATCATTGTTTGGTGATCCTAAATAATCACTGTACACCTCATTAAATATATTTGTCAATTTCCTAGTAAGATTTTTCCTTTCAAACTTTTCTACTTCTTCATTTATTTCATAGAGTTTTTTCTTTTTTTCCCGCCAATCCTGATACATTGTTAACAAAGCTTTTTCAATAGATTCAATATCATCAAATTCTACATTTATACCTCTATTTAACTTTTTGATTAAATGATCAACTACACTTTCTTCAGGTGATAAAGATAAGATCGGTTTTTGAAGCCTAAGATATTCAAATAACTTGCCAGGATACATCGATTTAGTCTTTTCACCCGGTCCAACGATCAGTAATAATACATCTGACTCAGATGCTATCTGTAAGCTTTCTTTATGTGAAACATATCCTGTATATTCAACTATGTTTTCCAGTTTCAAACTTTTTATATGTTCAGCAAACTCCCTTGCATTTTCAGTCCAAGATAATTTTAACTTCACTTGGGATTCTTCAATTTTTCCCTTGTTAATTAAATTTCTTATTGCTTTTAATACAGGCATAATATTTCTAATTCCATATAATAATCCATTATGAATAATTGTGAATTTTTTATTTTTTTTATCAGACACGGATAAATCTTTGAAATCATCTTCATCATATCCATTTGTAATGGTTACAACTTTTTCATCTTTTAAATTAAATATATTTTTACAGTTATCTGTCGATAATGGGGTTACTTGTATTACTTTATCGGCAAAATGTACTATTCTTTTTTCTAATGCAAAGTGCATTTTATATACCCAATTATTCTTATCTGGATTTGCGTATGGATTATTCGTCCATTCATCTCTAAAATCAGCAATCCAAGGTTTATTATATTTATACTTCAAGTGAAAACCAATAACATGATCTGAGTATGGACCTGAAGTGGAATAAATTAAATCAATTTCTGACATATCAATATATTTTCCGATTTCTTTTAAAACTTTGTTTGCCCAAGTAATATATAAATCTGGTATGTTAATAGCTTCTGCATTCTTAAACGTGTATTGTTTATAAGTTTCAAACAATCTCTTATCAACTTTGAATTTTTCGATTATCGAATGTATTTCTGATAAAACTTGTGTATTAATCGTAAAATCCTCATCTATTCTAATAATTCTTACACCATCTGGTATTTCTTCTAATAAACTTTCATCTTTAAATGGATAATGAGATTTACCAGCTGTTACGACAACTGGCTCCCATCCAAAATTTCTTATATATTTCACAAACTTTAGAGTTCTTTGTACACCTGAACCTCCAAGAGGTGGAAAGATATGGGCAATCATTAAAACTTTTTTAAATTCGTTAGTATTTTCACATTTATACTTAACAAGTTTTGGGTCTAATTTTAATAAATGATGTTGAATCTTATTTACTTCAGAAATTATTTTTTGATCTTCACAATACTGTTTGGATTGCTCATAAAAATGAAAAGCTTTTGTTAAATCTCCTGTAATTTCATATAAATATCCAAGGTTATAATAAGTATCCGCATTGAAATTATCCAAATGAACTGCGGTTTTCAAATACTTTTCAGCTAATTTATATTTACCCTCAATTATAAAAATTATAGACCATGCATGATATATCTCTAAATCAATACTTGCAATTTTTTCATATTCTAGAATTAATTTCTTAGCTTGCTGAATTTGATTTTTATTAATTAGATTAAATATATTTTTCTTTATTTTGTTTTTAAATGATTCTATCTCATTTATTGACAAAA
>CALGYZ010000107.1 GCA_937934645.1 uncultured Bacillaceae bacterium
TTTAAATTCTAACGATTTCTCCAGGTATCACCCCAACATTTGACAAAGGACCAAAATATTTACTTTACGATTAATTACAATCTTAATTATATTCTAGTCAAATCATATCAAAAATAAAATTCATTTAAAAATCAATCAAACATAAAAAATAAACCAAATATTCAAAAAATCTATCATAGTAATAGCTTAAGGCTGTTCCGTCAGCGTTCAATAGGCTATTCATTCAAAAATAACATAAGCAAAAAAGCCATTTCTAATCCATTCATGAAGAGGTGTCATTTTTTTATGAGCATGTTTTTCAGTTTATTGGTATTTTATGCAAAACAAATGTTGAAAAGTTTTCTGTATTTGGGAACGTTTCTTTTCATGGTCATTATGCTGTTTTTCCGTTTTGTGATTAGACAAAATGACTTTTTTGGATATACAAATTACGGAAATTTTGTAGGGGAAATGACATTAATCGTGCAGGCGGTTATGCTTCTATTTATGATTTTCTTTTATAAGTTATTTTCCGATGAATATAAGTTTGGCGCCAACAATTTATTTGTTGGATCTTTCCGGATCACTTTATTCAAAATAACGGCTTTATTCTGTAATCATCTATTATTTCTGGTTGTTTTGATCGGGTTTCAGATTGCTTTGATTTTCTTTTTTTACCGTACGTGGGAAATTCCGTTTTCCTATTTTTATACACAAACCGTGTCTTATGTCATCGTTTATTGGTTTTTGCCGTTTGTGCTTGCCTTTTTCTTGGGGATATTCACAGCCCTTCTTTTTGGGAAAAACAAGATAAGCTTCGTATTTATGATGGTTGTCTGGCTGGCGATTGGACCGATGAATACAGAATTGTTTTCCCGTTATTTTCGTCAATTTTCATTTTCTGATGCAGAAAGTTTGTTTTACATCGGTCCATTGAATAGCAGCGATGTATTCAAAGAGGTAGTTGGATATAATCTCAGTTTATCTGTATATATGAAGATCTTTTTTTGGATTGTCCTGGCGATAATGGCGGTTTTTGCAGCAGTTTTGAAGACCACCCGCACAGTACCGGAGAAGTTGATCATTATAATGATGATCGTTTTCCTATTGATAGGAAATTCCGTTATCTTTCCTAAAATATTTGAAGGTGGAAAGCTTGCTTTTAGTTATGCCGATTATGATCAAGAGTCATTGTATTATAAAACCCGTAAAGCAACCATTCATCCTGATACTTTACAATATTCCATCCAGGGATATGACATTCAATTGGATGCAAGGAACGGGACAAAAGCCAAAACGAAGGTCATCTTGGATGAAATACAAAATCCAACATTATCCTTTGTGCTCTACCATTTTTTTGATGTGAAAAAAGTGACGGACAAGGAAGGCCAAAATTTGCCGTTTACCCAAAAGGGGGATTTTGTAGTGGTGGAAAGAACAGCCAATGATCCAACAGATGAATTGACGTTTTATTATCAAATGAAGAATTCATCGCATCTCCCTGTTTCCTCAAACTATTTATATTTGCCCAATTACTTCAGTTGGATTCCAATGAAAGCCAAACATCCGCCTTTTGATTTTGACTATTTTACGAATGAGGGCACGATTGATTTGTCCATGCAAACAAAAGAACCGGTCCACTATACCTTATCTTTTAAGGGGGACGTGCCATTTTATACGAATTTGCCGCGAAATAAAGAAGGGGAGTACAGCGGGGAAGTGTCCGGGGGAATTACCGTTGTAGCCGGCATGTTTTTAAAGAAACAAATCGATGAATGGGAAATCGTGTATCCAAATGACTGGCAGGATATCACTGAGAATTGGCCGATTTTTCAAAGTTATCTGATCCAAGCGCATAAAAAATTAGTGGACATGTTTCAAATACAGGATATGGAACTTCCGAAAAAAATAATATTTCTCAATCCCACTTGGGAAACAAACGCTTATTTGAGCAGTGATCATTTGCTGTTTCAAACCCATACTTTGTATAGTATTGCATCCCCGTATACATTGGTGAATATGCCTGAAGTTTTGTTGAAAGCTTTACTTTGGAATTATGATAAGCGGGAGTTTTCTTCTTATGAACAAATTGTAGCATTTAATCAATTGTTGACCTATTTGATTCGAAATGAATTAGAACTGGAAATGTTAAATTCCTATTATTTTCATACCTATTTACCTGAACACTTTGAAGAGTATGACCAAGAAACACAGAGAGCGGTTAGACATATATATGAAGAATTATTTCAACTATCGGATGAAGAGAAAAAACAATTTCTTTTGCTATGGTACAAGGAAATGGACAAGGTTTCGGACAGCTGGGTGAAAACAGAAAAGTTATTCCAGGAATTTAAGGAGGGAAGAAGATGATCCGGGTTTCGGGAGTAAAGAAACGGTTCAGAAAATATCAAATATTATCGGATGTTACGTTGGAGATGGAGGGGATTTACGGTTTAGTGGGGCCCAATGGTGCCGGTAAGACGACGTTGATGAAAATATTGTCAAGTCTCATCTCCTTGGATGAAGGAATAATAGAAATCAACGGAGAGAATTATGTGAAAGGGCGGTATGTGAAGGCCAATCACCTGATCGGATACTTGCCCCAAGATTTTATGGTCTATCCCCAAATTAGTGTGGTGGAAACGTTGGATCATATCGCCATCATGCAAGGCATGTTGAATAAAAAGGAGAGGGCAAGAGCCATAAGAGAGGCAATCGACAAGGTGAATCTGGCGGGGCATGAAAATAAGAAAATGATGGAATTATCCGGCGGAATGAGAAAGCGGGTAGGTATTGCCCAGCTGTTGATGAGAAAGCCGTCGATCCTCATTTTTGATGAACCGACAGCGGGATTGGACATTGAAGAGCGGATCCGCTTCCGCAATTTGTTAAAAAATCTTGGTTCGGAGCATACCGTCATCATTTCCTCGCACATTATCGAAGACATTGAGTTTTTATGTACAAAGATCGGCATTTTAAAAAGCGGGAGGGTACTATTTGAAGGAACGCCGGCCGATCTTAAAGCCAATGCGGAAGGATATGTTTGGGAATATCATGTATCACCGGAAGAATTGGATTGCATCATGGCGGAAAAGGAAGTGGTTCAGCTTCTGGAAGAGGAAGATGGCGTGAATGTGCGGGTTTTCGCGAAAGAAGGAGAAGAAGGGGCAAGGCAAGTTTCACCAAGGTTGATCGATGGTTATTTGGCCGTTGTGAGGGGTGTGAACTAGAATGAGGGATTACTTAGAAAGCATTTATGCCACCTTTTTATTTGACCGAAAGACGATGGGGCTCACTTTTTTTGTCCCGGTTGTGGTGTTTGGGTTATCTCTGTTGCTGATTCTGCTTGTTCCAAGGGATCAAAGCGGCATTTACGACAATATAATTATTATCCAAGGCGTTTTCATTCCATTTTCTTGCTGGTGTCTGATGTATCGGCTGAGCGAAATGTATGAAGAAGGTGCGCAGGAAACATTGGTTCCTTATTACTCCAAACGGTTTGGGATTGACTTCTTCAGATACTTTATTATCAATATCATCGGGGTTTTTCTTCTGTGTACCGCATTTGTGTTGAAATACGGGATGTCTTCATTATCTGCTTTGAACGTGATTCATTTCATGATTTTAGTGTTGTTCTATATGTTTTTTGGAACATCCCTTATCGCGCTGATCAACAACATTGAGATTTCCCTTACCATTATTTTTATTTATACGGTTTTAGAAGTGGTAACGTTAGGGGAATTTATGCCATGGCCGCACATCTTTTTATTCCAGCCGCCCGTTTGGGATCCGTTCTTATTAAGGAAATTTGTAATTTTATTGATAACGGTCATTGTGCTAATGTTCACAACGGTTATTTTCATTCGGAGGGCGGACAGGAAACCTCAGTAGCATATAGAGATGCTTGCGTTTTTTTCAGGATGCAAGGGATGGGAAAGAAAGTAAGACTTTTCCCATAAATAAGAAAATAATAGATTGAGCTCACCTTGCTTGTGGTTTCTCAAGTGAAACGTACTAAGAAAAGAAATACTTTTCTTTGTGATTTCTGGTGTACACTAAAATACTGCCATCGATTATGGTTATCCTTAAACATCCGCATTTTCTGCAATCAATGGGGATGTTTTGTGGTTCTTTGTCAAATAGTGTTGTTGAATAAATTTCGGTGACATTATTCGGAA
>CALGYZ010000108.1 GCA_937934645.1 uncultured Bacillaceae bacterium
CATTTTTCTGTTTTCACCAGTTTGTGAAAATTTTCCCCCGGCGGAAAATTGCTGTACAATAGAAGAAAAAGCAAATGGAAGGGAAGTTTTCATGTGCGTTGTATTGTGATCGGAGCCGGTATTCTCGGTGCATCTGCGGCATACCATTTGGCGAAAAAAGGTGCGGATGTGATCATCATTGACCGGAAACACCGGGGACAGGCAACGGATGCATCGGCAGGTATGATTTGTCCGTGGCTGACGAAACGGCGGAATAAAGCCTGGTACCGGTTGGCAACTGACGGGGCAAGGTATTTCCCGGAGCTCATCCGTCAATTAGCGGATGACGGGGAGACGGTGACGGGATATAAACAAACCGGCGCCATCCGGCTGGAAAAAGATACGGATAAACTGCAGGAAATCTATTCCCTTGCCTTGAAACGGCGGGAAAATGCGGAAGAAATCGGCGAAGTAAAGCTTTTGTCCGAAAAAGAAACCCTCGCTTTGTTTCCTTTTCTCGATGAAGGTTATCAGTCGGTATGGATCAGCGGTGCGGCAAGGGTGGACGGCCGGGCCATCCGGGACAGCCTGCTCCGGGCGGCGGAAAAAAACGGTGCAACGGTAATTAGCGGTACAGCCCGGCTGGAACGGTCCGGAAATAACGTTTCTGTTTATGCCGATGACCGCAAGATCAAAGGGGACCGGATTATTGTTGCTGCCGGTGCATGGGCCTCTGGATTGCTGTCCCCGCTCGGGTTGACCTGTCTTTTTACTTTCCAAAAAGGGCAAATTATCCATTTACAAATGCCGGATGAAAATACCGGCGGATGGCCGGTTGTCATTCCGCCCGGCAACAAAGATATTTTGCCCTTCGATGCCGGAAAAATTGTCATCGGTTCGACCCATGAAGAAACGGAAGACTTTGATCTTCGTATTACAGCCGGGGGAATGGATGATATCCTGTCAAAAGCGCTGGCTGTTGCTCCGGGTCTTAAAGAAGGAGAAATTGCAGAAATTCGTGTTGGATTCCGTCCGTATACACCAAATTCTCTGCCCGTGTTCGGCTTTATTCCGGGGTTTGACGGATTGATTGCCGCCAACGGTCTCGGGGCATCCGGCCTGACAACGGCGCCTTTTTTAGGCAGACAGCTGGCAAAACTGGCACTGGATGAAGAGCCCGATATTTCCGTTGCCGATTATGATATAACCGGGGCTGTACGGCAGGCGGCCGGCCAGGATTGATTGGAAACGCCCGATTCCGGTAAACCGGAAGGGCGTTTATTGTTTTTCCCTTTTGAATCTCAACCACACATAAATGATGGCAGCAAACCAAAGCAGGATGATTGTTCCGTATATATAAAACGGAAATTTCCCCGAAAATTTCAGCGTACTAAGCAAAACTCGGGTGTTGGTTAAAATAATTACACCGCCGACGAGTGTTCCCAATATAACAGAGGGAAAAATTTTTACAAGCCAGGCGGCAATCGGTGCGGCAAAAATACCGCCGATCATCAATGCAAGCACCCATTGAAAAGAAATTTGTTCCCACCCTAGGGAAATAATAAAACCGAGGGTTGCGGACACGGCTATAAAAAACTCGCTTGTATCCACCGTGCCGATGACTTTACGCGGTTCCATTTTATGGTTTGCCAATAAAACCGGCGTGGCTACCGGCCCCCAGCCCCCGCCGCCCGTTGCGTCCAAAAAGCCTGCGGCAAAACCAAGGGGAACGAGCTGCTTTCTTTTCGGCCGGATTCGTTTTTTTCCGGGCTTATTTCCTTTCCGGACAAACCGGTAAATGACAAAAAACCCGAGCGAGAGCAAAAAAACGGAAATAAACGGTTTCACCGCTTCACCGGGAATATGGCTCAAAAAGCAGGCACCGGTAAAGGCGCCGATGGATCCGGGGATAATGATTTTTTTTAGTATTTCTTTATCCACATTTCCGAACTTCAAATGGGAAATGCCGGATGCTGCCGTTGTGACGACTTCCGCCATATGTACGGAAGCAGATGCGACAGCCGGGGCAATGCCGGATAAAAGCAATAATGAAGTGGATGTGACACCGTATGCCATTCCGAGGGCACCGTCAACGAGTTGGGCGATAAAGCCGATGAAGGCCAGGACAATCAGTTTTTGCATAAGGACACTCCTCGAAAAAAATGTACTGTGGGCCCGGTGGGAGAAAAGAGATGAATCGCACCGGGTCGTAAACTACAATATGTGGCAGGAAACCGAATTGTTCATTGTCTGATTGTAGATTTTTTTGAGGGGGAAAAACAGGAAAGAAGCGGGAAGGGTCGGCGGGCGAGGCAGGATGGTCTTTCCGGCTATACAGGGAATTGTGGGATTGTGTGTTCCGTTTTATAATAATTAAGAGATATTGTTATACCGGACAATATGTGAGAGTATGAACACACCTTGGACCGGGTTCCGGATCCGCAAGGGAGAGATCATAATGGATAAAGATACAGCAATATATTTTGAAAAAAATATATTAAAAGAATACGAAAGTTTAATTGAGGATCTGAATATCGGAATCTGTGTTTTTCATACAGACGGAACCGTTTTGTATGCAAATGATAATTTACATACCATGTTTGGTTATTCCTGGAATGAGCTGGAATCGGAACATATCCGCCGATTGTTCAATCCGCGGGATCTTCCGTTTGTTTTGGGAAAAGCAGAAAAGAGCGGTTATCATGAACAGTCCCCCCTCAGACTCCCGGTTGTCAGGGGGAAGAAAAAGAACGGGAACAGAATTTATTTGCAATTTATATCAGCGAAAGAAGTCACACCGGAAAAACGGATGATTAAAGTCACGGAGATTACCGAGCTGTACATTGATTGGAAAAATATCCGCTATGCCCTCGACCAGGCCGCAACCGTTTCCGTCACCGACCCCGACGGAAACATTTTATATGTGAATGACCGGTTTTGCGAAATATCCAAATACAGCCGTGCAGAATTAATCGGAAAAAACCACCGGATCGTCAAATCCGGGTGCCATCCGCCGGGAGTGTACAAAGATTTATGGAAGACGATTACCCGGGGGAAGGTATGGCGGTCGGAGATTTGCAACAAAGCAAAAGACGGAACATACTGGTGGGGGGATGCAACCATTGTCCCGTTTCTGGATGAAAATGGCAAACCTTATCAGTATGTTGGCATCCGTTCCGATATTACCGAGAAAAAGAAAATGGAAGAAAAAATCCGGAAAAAAAATGAACAAATCCGTTTAAGCGAGCAGAAATTTCGCTCTTTGGTGCAAAATGCTTATGATGTAATTGCCATCCTCGACGAACAATCCCGCATTACATATATCAGTCCGAACATCAGCAAAAAAATTAATGAAAAACCTTCCAATGTGGAAGGGAAAAGTTTCCTTGAATTATTGCATGTTGCTGATGTACCGAAATACAACTTCATAAAAAACCAAATTCTTCAGGAAAAGGAGAAATCCGCTAAATTTGAAGCCCGGCTGAAAAATAAAACGAAAACCTGGAATTACTGTGAAGTCGTGATGACTAATTTGACCGAAGATCCGGCAGTCCGGGGGATAGCCGTTAACATCAGGGATGTCACCGAACAGAAAAAGGACAGGGAAACGATTTACATGATGACGTACTTTGACCGTTTAACGGAGCTTCCGAACCGGATGCTCTTGGAAAATTCCCTTAAAGAACTATTTCAATATTGGAAGAAAAAGAAGCAGATTTTTACGCTCATGCTTGTTGATTTAAGTGACTTCCGTTTTGTCAATGATTCCATCGGGATTGAAATGGGCGATTCGTTGATTCGTGAAGCCGCCAAAAGAATGATGTCCTTTATAAAAGAAAAAGGGGAACTTTTCAGGCTGGACGGCCACGACTTTGCATTGCTTTTGCCCGAAGTATCCGGACCGGAAGCGGCAGCCATTGCTCAAGAGATGATCCGCTTGTTCGAAAAGCCGTTCCTTCTGTATGAATATGAACTTTATGTATCGGTGAATATCGGGATCAGCACCCATAACGGGGGAGAAGAAAATACATCCAAAATCTTGAAAAACGCTTATACGGCTTTAAAGTACGCCAGGGACAAAGGCAAAAACACATACGCGGTATTTACCCCGCATATGAATATTGAATCCTTTAACATTTTTACGTTAAAAAGTGACCTATTTAAAGCGTTGAAAAACGGTGAATTCTTTCTGGAATTCCAGCCGCGGATTGATACGGAAACTTACCGGATCAACGGGGCGGAAGCGCTGATCCGCTGGAATCATCCGCAACGGGGAGTCGTATCCCCCCGTGAATTTATTCCGCTGGCGGAAGAGTCGGGCCTGATTGATGAGCTTGATGAAATGGTGTTACAGCTGGCTTGCAGGCAAAATAAGTGCTGGCAGGAGAAAAATTTACCACCGGTTGTCATATCGGTGAACTTCTCCGTGCAGCAAATGTTGAACGTAGACACACCGAAAATGGTCGGGCGGATTCTGGAAGAGACCGGCCTTGCCCCGGAGTGGCTGGAAATTGAATTGACGGAAACGGCCATTATTAAAGATGAATGGACCATCCAGGAAAAAATTGACCGGTTAAGAGCTATGGGGGTTCGGGTGGCGATTGATGACTTCGGCACCGGTTTCGGTTCGTTAAGTTATTTAAAGAAAATAAAGGCAGACACGTTAAAAATAGACCGCTCCTTCATTAAAGGAATCCCTGAGGAAACGGACAGCAAGGAAATCGTTTCTTCAATTATCCGGTTAACCCAGCGGCTGAATATGAAAGTGGTGGCCGAAGGAGTGGAAAACCGGGACCAGCTTGCCTTTCTAAAAGAAAAAAATTGTGATGAAATCCAGGGCTACTTGTTCAGCCGGCCGGTTTCCGATGTAACGTTTGAAAAATTGTTGAGAAAAGGCGTATGCGATCCGGAAAAAGAGCAGGATATCACATTTTTGGATGAAGATCGGAGAAAATCTTTCCGGGTCCGCTTATTGTATCCGCTGGCCGGGGAGATGACGGTGGCTGAATACGACGGAAAGGAGATTTTACCGGAACCGGCAAAGGCGGCAATTCATAATATCGGTCCCGGAGGTATGGGATTTGAGTGCAGTGTGCAGCTACCGGTCCGCCAGGATGTGCTGTTGAAATTTTCGACGGTCATTTTGGGGGAAAAAGTAAGTTTGCAAGGCACCATCGTCTGGAAAAGGGAAATGGGTGACGGGGTTTTTGCTTATGGAATCCGTTTTATCCAAAATTATCATCAACGTGCCCGCTTGATCAATTTATTAAACCGTCTGAAGGTAAAAGTGAAAAAAACACCGTTGCCGGAAGGATGTACCTGGATTCCCTTTGACAAAAAACATTTTTTGAAGAGAGTATAAATGATTGCAGCGGAATACCTGTATCTGCTTTTCAAACCCGCTGAACTCTGATTTGCACCGAACGGGAAAAGCGGACCGCTAGATACAATCGGCGGATGAAGCAATAAGACACCTTTTCTCTATAATGAAAGGGTGTCTTATTTATTCATGTATGGAAAAACCCGTTTGAAATGGTATACTATTTTATTGACAATGGAGTTTTATTATTGAAATCCCTTTTTTCTGCTTGACAATAGTGGAAATATTTTATATAATTATTTCGAATTCGAGATAATAAAAATATAATATGTCAAAGGATTTGATCATATGGAACAGGTAGCAGAAAGGGACCAGGAACTGTCATTGAAGTTGTTTATCGTTTTATCCCGGGCTTTAGAGGCAATTGAAAAACAAGTTGTAAAAAATGTAAAGGAATACGGGTTAAATTTAACGGAATTTGCCGTTTTGGAGTTGCTGTACCATAAAGGCGACCAGCCTATACAAAAAATAGGTCAGAAGATTTTACTTGCTTCCAGCAGTATCACCTATGTTGTGGACAAGCTGGAAGAAAAGAAATATTTAATCCGGAAAGCATGTCCGACCGACCGCCGGGTTACCCACGCATCCATTACGGAAGAAGGAAAAAAACTGATGCAGGAAATTTTCCCGAAACACAGGGAAGCGATTACGAAAATTATGGGCGGTCTGACGCCGGATGAAAAAGAAGTGGTCATCGAAAAACTGAAAAAGCTTGGCTTATATGCGCAAAATTTATAAAACATCTCTCCGGTTTTATTCCGGGGAGATTTTTTTGTAATATGTAATATAGTAATAGGAATTTTGTTGAAAAAACGATTCCTATGATATCGATAGTGATTATCATTATCAATATAATAAAATTAGTGCTTTATACGGGTATACTTATTTTTTAGTAACTGAAACTAATATATAAATATAACGTTTTGGAAGGAGTTAGTCATGGAAAAGTTGAATATGGACAGGAAATCGGGCTGGGAAAAGCGTGACGGTGATTTTGTAGAAGTGTGGGAAGATGTGGTCAGCATTAAAGATTTGCTCTTTTCCCTTGCTGTTACATCCGTGGTCACGTTGGGCGCTTATTTCATTGCCCCGGATGAACCGCCGAAACCGTTATTTTTCGGGCTGGGCGGCGCCATTACCGGATTTACTATCTCCAGTGTTTTCATTAAGCCAAAAAGGAAACTACATGATTAAAGGAAGGAACAACAATGGATATAAGTTTATTCATACAGATGATGATCGCCGCCTTGGCGGCTACTGTCGCATACACCATTCTCGGAGTTGTACCGGGAACCGATGAAACGGCCGTTATTGCCCCGGTCACGCTGGCGCTGATTCTTGCAGGCATTCAGCCTGTTGTTGTGCTTACCTTTTATATGGCGGCGATCATTGCTCATAAATTAACAGATTCTGTTCCGGTGGCAGTTGCCGGCATTCCCGGGGGAGTCATGGCAACACCGATGGTTGAACATGCAGTTGTTTTAAAAAAACACGGCCAATCGGAAACAAGTATTAAAAAAATGATTTCCGGTTCGGTCATCGGCACACTCGTTTCTTTGCCCGTCAGCCTGCTTTTGGCCGGCGCATTGATTCCTTTTGCAGGCTTTATTGATGATTACGCCAATGAAGTTCTTTTTGCCGGTACGGTCGTACTTGCATTACTGTCTGCGAACCGCTGGCTTTCCTTCCTGGTAATCGTCCCGTTCGCCTTATTGATTCAGGGATTGCGCTTTTTATACTGGGAGCTCGGTATTGTCCCTGAGGGGAAAAATGTATTTATTTCCTTTTTCCTCGGCATTACAATCGGTCCGGTGATTGTGACGTTCATTGATTTATTGAATAAAGAAAAAAGAAAGCAGCTCGTCCGGAACGGGCCGGCTGAAATTACGATCAAAAAGCTAAAAAAAGAAAAAGGATTCCCCAATCCGTTTGTCATTTTGTCCAAAAGGGAGCTGGGCATGAGTTCCATTGCTTCCCTTATCGGAACGGTCACATTTATGTTAAGTGCCGTCGGGGTAACAACCCTTGTCGGGGAACTGTTTTCCAAACGGGAAAAGGATCCGGTGAAGCGTTCATCGCTGGCGATCAGCTGTATGGAAGCTTTGGCGAATGCAACGTATATTGCCGGTACACTTGTTCCCTTAATTGCCCTCGGCTACCCGCTTTCATCCGTTGCGCTCGGACCGGCAAACCCGTTATTTCATGCACCGCCAGTTTTGACACTGGAAAATAACTTGCATCATATTTTGTCTTTTTCCGACTTCATTTGGGCGGTCTGTATCGGTGTATTTATATCATTGGCCATTACCTATTTCCTTACGGTGAAATATGCCAATGAAATTTGCCGGTTTGTGTTTAAACGGATTCCCCATGAAGCCATTTTGGGCTTGTTTTCCGGCCTCGTCCTGTTGCTTGCCTACATGGATGCGGGCTGGCTTAATATTGCCGGAGTGTTTTTAATTTCTCTTGTTTCGGGAACGTTAAGCCGCTCCGGAGTGAATTTCGGTGTCCAATTTATGATTCTGTATAGTGCCCCCTGGTTAGTCTCGATTTTAGCAGGAATGTAAATCAATCAGAAAGTAGGGAACTTCTTTGTCGACAAACATGATCAAAGCGTCTGGAACAGCTCATGCAAAGGTAATTTTAACCGGCGAGCATGCCGTTGTTCATCATGAGCCGGCGATTGCTCTGCCTTTTCCCGTATTAACGGCCAGGGCGGCCGTGGAACCGGGAAACGGTGAAGTTTTGTTTACCGCCGGGAATTACTGCGGCTCTCTCCAAACCGTTCCGGCCCGGTTGAAAGGTCTTGCTTTATGTATTGAAAAAACATTAAAATTTCTCCGTCAGCCTTGCCGTGATTTACATATTAAGTTGGAATCGGATATTCCGACCGGCCGCGGACTCGGCTCGAGTGCGGCAACGGCAGTGGCTGTTGTCCGCGGATTGGCCCGCTTTTTCCGCTGTCCGTTATCCCATAAAGAGCTGACCGGCTTGGCAAATGTGGCGGAAAAATATGCCCACGGAAGTCCGAGCGGAATTGATTTGGAAGCTTCGGTCAGCCGGTTTCCCATTTATTTTATAAAAGGAAGGAAACCGGAACGGTTGGTAATTCGTCGCCCGTTTTATTTGGCGGTTGCCGATACCGGCAAGCCCGGTAATACGAAGCTTGCCGTCAACAGCATTTTAGAAAAACGAAAAACAGATCCGGTCCGTACCGGTGAATCCATCCGCCGTCTCGGCCAATTGACAGTACAGGCAAAAGATGCCCTCCGGGAGGGGAATGTTACCATTTTAGGCAGATTAATAGACTCTGCCCAGACAGAATTAAGGAAGCTAGGGGTCAGTGATAACAATATTGATTATTTTGTCCGCACGGCAAAACAATCCGGTGCCCTTGGTGCCAAGTTGACAGGAGGCGGCCGCGGCGGATGCATCATCGCCTTGGCTGAAAATAAAGAGCATGCCGTACGGATTTGTGATGCACTGCTTTTTAAAGGAGCCGGACAGACCTGGTTTTTTCAGGTGGAAAAATCAACGGAAGAATTGGAGTGACAACGTTGAAGGCAAAGGCGAAAGCGCATACGAATATTGCACTCATCAAATATTGGGGTAAACGGGATGAGACTTTGATTTTGCCGATGAACAGCAGTTTATCGCTGACACTTGACCGGTTTTATACGGTCACACAGGTGGAGTTTGCAGAAAATCAGACGGAAGATGTGTTCTATTTGAACGGAAAGCAGGCCTCCGGGGACGAAACGTTAAAAGTTTCCCGCTTTTTGGACCATATCCGCAAAAAAGCCGGCAAACATTTTCATGCGACTGTCCGCTCGGAAAACCATGTGCCGACGGCCGCCGGATTTGCGTCATCTGCATCCGGCTATGCCGCCCTTGCAGCTGCATCGGCTAAAGCCGCCGGTCTGGATCTTTCGTTAACGGAACTCTCGCGTCTTGCCCGCTTAGGTTCGGGTTCTGCCTGCCGGTCGGTTTTTGGTGGTTATGTCGAGTGGAAAAAAGGGGAGAAAGAGGACGGATCGGACTCCCATGCGGTTCCTCTGTTAGACGGGGGAAAATTTCCGGTTTCCGTTCTGGCGGTGATGGTTGAAGGAAAACGGAAAAAGGTGCTGAGCCGGGAAGGAATGAAACGGACCGTGTACAGCTCCCCTTTTTACCGGGGCTGGCTGGAAACGGTGGATGAAGACTTGCGCCTGATGAAACAAGCCTTGGAAAAAAGGGATTTTACGCTACTCGGTGAAACGGCGGAGCGGAACGCATTGAAAATGCACGCCACAACCCTCGGGGCCGTGCCTCCCTTTTATTACTGGCAAAGCGGTACAATTGCCATTATGGATATGGTAAGGGACATGCGCCGGCAAAATATTGAAACTTATTTTACAATTGATGCGGGGCCGAATGTGAAAGTATTATGCCGGAGGGAAGATGAAGAAAAGATCGCCGGGATGCTAAAGGAAAATCCCTTTGTCAAAGATGTTATTCTTTGCCGCCACGGACCGGGGATTGCCTATTTGAATGATGTTGAATGAACCAAACAGGATAAAAGGAAGATGTGATCATGACGGATATCATAAATGTAACGGTACCGGGGAAATTGTTCATTGCCGGTGAATATGCGGTTTTGGAGGAGAACCGGCGGGCGGTTGTCACAGCTGTGGACCGCTATATGAAAGGGACCATAGAAGCAAGCAGCCAATATGTTCTGTCCTTGCCGCAGGCCGGTTTTCCCCATATCCGTTTTGATATTCGCGGTGATGCGGTCATTTTTGAAAAACCGGATGAAAAACTAAACTTTATTCACGATGCACTGCTTCTTTTTCACCGGTTTTTACGGGAGCACGGTATCGAAGCGCGTCCGTTTCAATTGACAGTAACGAGCGAACTGGATCACCCATCGGGGAAAAAGTTAGGTCTGGGATCAAGTGCAGCCATCGTTGTTACGGCAATAACTGCGCTCTTAAACTTTTATAAAGGAGAGAACATCCGACCGGAAAAAGAATTGATTTACAAGTTGTCCGCCATCAGTCATTACCTTACTCAGGGAAATGGTTCGTGCGCGGATATTGCTGCCTCTACCTACGGAGGCTGGCTTAGCTACACCATGTTCCGGCCGGACTGGCTCCTTGACAGATTGCGGGAAGGTACGGATATCAGCGATCTGGCGGAAGCATGCTGGCCAGGGCTTTCCATTGAACAGATCACGCCCCCGACCGGGCTGAACTTTATAGCCGGCTGGACAAAAGAAGCTGCCTCCACCGCTCCGATGGTGGAAAGGGTACAGAAATTGCGGACAACGAACCGGCCGGTTTACCGTGATTTTTTAGACAGGAGCGGACAGGCGGTGGCGGCATTGATTGACAGCTTTCACCGGAGCGATTTGGAAGGTGCGATTAAAAGCTTGCGCGACAACCGCAACGCTTTAAAGGAATTAGGTGAATATGCCGGCGTGGAGATTGAAACCCCGGCGTTAAAAAAATTAATTACTGCCGCCAACCGGTACGGAAGCGGAAAATCTTCCGGCGCGGGCGGCGGTGACTGCGGTATTGCTTTCGTGCGGAATGAAGCGGATATTGAACTGCTGAAAAAAGATTGGCGGAAACAAGACATTCTTCCGTTGCCGGTACAAGTTTCAACAGCCGGGGCACGGCCGTCTGAATGAACTGCCTGAAAGAGGTGTGGGGGTTTTATGACAGAAGAAATCCATAAACGAAAATCAGAACATATCGAAATCGTCTTAAAAGAAAAAGTAACGGGAACAGGGATGACAACCGGCTTTGAATCAGTCCGCTTCATCCACAATGCGCTTCCCGAACTCGATTTTAATGAAATCAGCCTGGAAACCGAATTTATGGGCCGTCCGGTCAAGACGCCGTTTTTAATCAGCTCAATGACCGGGGGCGTGACTTTTGCTGAAAAAATAAATAAAAACCTGGCGACCGCCGCCCAAAATCAAGGCTGGATGCTTGCCCTCGGGTCGACCCGTGCACTGATTGAAAGCACGGAACATCATGAATCATTCCGGCTGCGGAAATATGCTCCCGATGTGCCGATCATTGCCAATCTTGGGGCGGTCCAGCTGAATTACGGTTTCGGTCTTGATGAATGCAAAAGAATTATGGATATAACGGAAGCCGATTGTTTAGTTCTTCATTTAAACAGCATTCAGGAAGTCATCCAGCACGAAGGGAACACGAATTTCAAAAATTTGCTGGTGAAAATCGAGGAATTATGTACCCGAATAGATGTCCCGATCGGTATAAAGGAAGTAGGCTGGGGGATTGACGGAAAAACGGCGAAGTTGCTGACGGAAGCCGGTATTTCTTTTATTGATGTTGCCGGTGCAGGGGGAACATCCTGGAGCCAGGTGGAAAAATACCGGTCCAAAGATCCGGTGAAACGGGCGGCTGCTGAAGCGTTCAGCGACTGGGGAATTCCGACGGCCGTATGCATTCAATCAGTCCGGGAAACGCTGCCGGATGCTTTGCTCATCGCCAGCGGCGGCATGCGGACGGGTGTTGATGCAGCCAAAGCTCTCGCCATGGGTGCAGACTTCACCGGTTTTGCCCGGTCGATCTTGCAGGAAGCAACAGAAACTCCGGAAGCGGTCATCGAAGTGATGAAAACGCGGGAGCTGGAATTAAAAATGGCCATGTTTGCGATCGGTGCGGGAACAATCGTAGAGTTAAAAAATACGGAACGGATCAGAATCGGGGAAGACATTTTGCGGTTTGCCCGGGGAAAATAAACTGCGGGGCATTTTCGAACCGGATTCCGGCTTTAACGGCTGCCGGATCCGGCTTTTTTCTGATTCACCCTGCCTCCGTGAACAAGCAGACTGGGCTTTCCGGTCAAAGCCCGACGGGGATATCTCCGAAAACAAAAAACCGCTGCTCCGTTTCCGGTGCATCCCGGACGGGAGGGCGGTATTACATGCTTTCCGTATCCGGGGTATAATCCGGCGTAGTTTGCTGCCGGTATTTTCGTAATGGTACCGGATAGGTATACCCTTTCTTTTGCATATACCGCTTGATTTCTTCATACGTTGCAACAGCCCGTGCGAGCTGCTTTTCCAGTTCTTTCCGTTTCTCTTCTCTGTCGGTTTCGGTTAAAGCCATTGACGTGTAGATGATTCTTGATTTGACCGACAGGAGGAAATCCGCCGCAATGGCTTCATCGGACATCCCATCCATTCCTGAAATGCTTTTTACATATTCATTCATATGATTTCCCTCCTGACTGTTTTTCCTGTTTTAACATTTGCTCCAGACGGGTAATATTTTGTCTGCCGGCATGCAAGTCCCGGAGCAGGAGCACTTTTAATTCCGGGTCGTGAACATATTTTGCTGTTTCCGCCTGTTTTGTTAAGCAAAAGGTGTTGAAAGCCAGTAGCTCGGATAATCCTGGTGGCTCATGAAATTCAGGAAGCATTTTGATCCCGCCTTTCCGATTTTTTTATAGTGTTTTTCTTTCATAAAAATTTGATACGTAGGAATTATTAATTTTTCCGCCAAAAGTTTTACAGAAAAAAATTCTTTCTTCTGCTTTATAATAAAGATATGGAAAGGCATCCGGAAACAAACGGGGAAGTCCGCAGTGCTTGGTCCGGAGGGGTTGTTGAAATTTGCCGCCGGATGCTGTCAAATGCCTGGCGTTCGTGTAAAATCGTGCTATAATCGTGCTATAATAGATGGTATATTGGATATGCGATATATTGGAGGGACAGATGTGTATAAATACGAAGATGACTCACTGGCACTGCATACGGACTTATATGAAATTAATATGGTTCAATCATACTGGGAAGACGGTATCCATAATAAAAAGGCCGTATTTGAGCTCTTTTTCCGGAAAATGCCCTTCGGTCACGGCTATGCCGTTTTTGCCGGACTGGAAAAGATCATTCATTATTTAAAGAACTTCAGATTTTCAGAAACGGATATCGCATATTTGCGGGAAATGGGTTATCCGGAAGATTTTCTTGACTATTTGAAAACCATCCGGTTTACGGGGACATTACGTTCGGTTGTTGAAGGGGAAATTGTATTTAATAATGAACCCCTCATGCGCATAGAAGCCCCGCTTGCGGAAGCCCAGTTGCTCGAAACCGCTTTATTAAATATTGTGAATTTCCAAACATTAATAGCGACAAAAGCATCCCGGATCAAACAGGTTTCCGGCAGTGAACCTGTTGCCGAGTTCGGGGCAAGAAGGGCCCAGGAAATGGATGCCGCAGTTTGGGGAGCGCGGGCGGCGGTCATTGGAGGCTGTAGTTCCACGTCAAACGTCAGAGCCGGCAAATTGTTCGGTATCCCGGTATCAGGTACGATCGCCCATTCGATGATTCAAGTTTATAATGATGATTATACGGCGTTCCGCAAATATGCCGAAACTCATAAAGACTGTATTTTCCTTGTTGACACTTATGATACGTTGAAATCCGGCGTTCCAAGCGCCATCCGTGTGGCGAAAGAGATGGGGGACAAAATTAATTTTATCGGTATCCGCATCGACAGCGGCGACTTAGCGTATTTATCAAAAAAGGCGCGGAAAATGCTGGATGAAGCGGGCTTTCCGGATGCGAAGATTTTTGCGTCCAGCGACCTGGATGAACATACGATCATGAACTTAAAAGCCCAGGGGGCGAAAATCGACAGCTGGGGAATCGGTACAAAGCTGATAACCGCCTTTGACCAGCCGGCTTTGGGTGCTGTATACAAAATCGTTGCCATTGAGAATAACGGGGTCATGGAAGATACGATTAAAATCAGCGGAAATCCTGAAAAGGTGACGACGCCCGGCATGAAAAAGGTATACCGGATTATCAACAAGCAGAGCGGAAAATCAGAAGGGGACTATATTACACTCGAGTGGGAAAATCCCGGGGAAGAAGAACCATTGAAAATGTTCCATCCGGTCCATACATTCATTTGCAAATATGTTACAAATTTTGAAGCAGTTGATTTGCATAAAGATATTTTCGTTGACGGCAAGCTTGTTTATGATCCGCCGTCCATCGATGAAATAAAAAAACATGTTAACCAGGGTCTGGATTTGCTTTGGGACGAATATAAACGGATCTTGAATCCGACGCTGTATCCGGTCGACCTCAGCCAGGCATGTTGGGATAATAAAATGACAAACATTGAAAAAGTGAGACAAAGAGTGTTAAACTTGAAAGACGAAGAATAATTGTTCATAAAAGCGGATGTACAAGCAAATTGTATAGCCGCTTTTATTTTTTGGAAAAATTCGGTGGATCCCATTTTGCCCTAGAAGAAGATTGTAGCATTTTGTAAAACAATTTTTCCGGGAAAAGGTCTGTCCGTCCTTTAATAATTTACGGTGGGAGCATATAATAAGAATGTGAACATTATGTGAATATTTTTTGTCTTAATTTTGAACAATATAGATAAATTGTAAATGAAACATGGAGGTGCGCCATGGGCAAGTTTTTAATGTATTACTATTTGATTGTCGGGTTGTTATGTGTGGGCAGTGCTTTCGGTTCTATCATTGCCGGCCATGCGCTTTTGATATTCTGGCTGATTATTGCGGCAACGGTTAATTTTATCTTTTTCCACTTCGTCCGTAAAGCGGAAAAAATAAAAGAGCGGAAGAGGAGGAGACCGCGGCTCGTCTACAGCAGCACATAATCATATGTTATTTTGCACTATTAATGGACCGGATCCCATTTAATAGTGCTTTTTTATTTTTGTTGTAAAACCGGCTTCCGTTTTTTTATTAATAACCTGCATACAATTATGGTAATATAATCATTGTGTTTGAATTATGAGATGAGAGGTAGAAGAAGTTGTGAAACAGAAGGAACAGTGGACATCGAAGATCGGATTTGTACTGGCTGCTGCAGGTTCCGCAATCGGATTGGGGGCGATATGGAAGTTTCCCTATGTGGCGGGAATCAGCGGCGGCGGTGCATTCTTTATATTATTTCTCATTTTTACATTAATGATCGGACTGCCGCTTTTACTATCCGAATTCAGTAGCATTGCATAAAAAGTTTAAACGAATTGTCAAGTAACAAAAATT
>CALGYZ010000109.1 GCA_937934645.1 uncultured Bacillaceae bacterium
AATCGAAAATTAATGGTGAACGAAAAGTGGGAGCAACAAAAAGAATATGTGAGAGCGAAGCTTTCAGATGAAAAAAACGGGTTCTATTTATCGTCAACGTAAAATCGACGTGGAACCAGTTTTTGGATTCTTGAAGGCTAATTTGCATTTCAATCGATTTTTTTGTTCGTGGAAAATCGAAGATTGAAAACGAGATGGGAATTGCATTAATGGCCGTGAATTTAAGAAAATACACGGCTAGCAGATAATACCGAACGGAATTATCCTCAAAAATAATGAAAAAACAGAGACAGGAGGAATTGAGGTCCACTCAATTTCTCCTGTCACACTATTTGAAGCTAGTTTTGTCCCAGCCTCTTTTCTATTTTTTCCGGTGTACCGCACGGCCCCCGGCTGTTCTTCTCCGATCCGTATAGTACCAGCAGGCAAAATCATTTCTGCAAAATCTCAAAAAAAGCATCCAAACAGCCGGTGTGGATGCTTATAAAAAATAATGATCATTATTTAACGATTAATGTGGCTGTCATTTGTTCATGGCCGTGGCCGCAATATACATGACAATAAATCTTAAATTCCCCCTGCTTTTCCGGAGTAAAGCTTGTTTTTCCGATTCCGGTCAAATTCACTCCAAATTCGTCAATCACAAGTCCATGATAGCCTTCCAAACTTTTAAAGTCAATCGTAACCTCTTTTCCGGCTTCGACAACATATTCCTTTTTATTATATTTAAAATTTTCCGCCGTGATTTTTAAATTATTACTTGCTTTCCGGGATTTTTGTTTTCCGTTGACCGGTTTCTTCGTTAAATCCCGTTCGCCTTCCGGTTTCGGCACAGATCCGGAATGGGCGATTATTTTACCGGCAGCCCCTTTTTCCGCATCATTAAATTGGTGGGACACAAATTTATATTCTCCCGCTTCTTTCAATGTAAATTCAACAACCGCTCCGCCGCTGGCGGGGATCCCGACTGTTTGCATTCCTTTAAAATGATTGGCAGGATTGCCGTCGATATATACATCGTCAAACATCGAGACGATCACATGGAAGCTGGACGTTTTGTTCGGACCCATATTCGCCACATAAAACCGGACTTTTTTGCCTTCTTTGACTTCCAAGGGATGTTCAAGCAGCACGCCGGCAGTGCCATCTGTGTTTAAATCCCCTTCATTAAGCGCCTTGGCAGAGAATACAACGAAGGATGGATTTCCGTTCATCATATCTTCAATATCGTTGTATTTGTACCATTCATTTTGAATGACGACAAATTCCCGGTCCACTTCATGATCGGTCGGGTACCCTTCGTCCGGTTTCACAATGATCACACCGTGCATCCCGTTAGCAATATGGAGAAGGGCCGGGGCTGTTCCGCAATGATACATGAATACGCCAGGACTGGAGGCTTGATATATAAAAGTTCCTTTCTCACCGGATTCAACGTTCGCAAATTTTTTATCCGGAGCTATGCACCGCATGGAAATCCATACTGTGGGCCATTGACGGATCCCGGTTTTCCAAAGTAAAATGAATCGTATCCCCTTCATTAACTACAACCAGCGGTCCCGGTGCTTGTCCGTTGAACGCCCAGGCTTTATATATATAACCGTCCTGCAGTTCAATGTCGGTGATTTGGGCCGTTATTTTTATATAAACGTCTTTTCCGTCCCGCTCGATTTCAAGGGGAACCGGCTGTTGATTCAAATTTTGATGTTCCGGCAACGTCCCCGAACCGTGTATATGACCGGTATGGCCGGCAGTTTTCTCTCTCGCTTCTTCACGCACTTCACTCCGATTCATCATCAACAATCCGAAAACGATAATTACCCAAAATAATAAAAATGCTGCGATCTTATAAAATCTATTAAACATATATCTCCGCCTTTCACGAGGGATCAGTCTGGTACATTTTTCACCTCATACATTAAGTATAAATTTTTCCATAAGTTGATTAGTGACCAAAATCACATAAGGCGGTAAATTTCATAAAAAATCCGGAAATCCGCGGTAAAAAATGACGAAAAATAAAAAGGCAGGCCCCTTCTCCGGATCCTGCCCTAGTACGTTTTGTAATCATTCTTTTCCAAAATTTCCCTTGCTTTGTTTCGGTCTTGTTCCGTCTGAAAACTTAACTGTAATACCCCCAGCAATCCTTCTCTCGCTTCAATAATGTTTAAGTTGGTAATATCAATTTCAGCTTTGGCAATCAATGAAGTTACTTTGGCAATTGCCCCTGTCTGGTCGATAATATCAACGTACAAATCATAGTATGCGGGAATCGCACCTTTCGGACGGATGGGAATCGCATCCCGGAAGTTTTTTGCCTCTTCAAAAAACCCGTATATAATTTGGTTATTACCGGTTTGAATTGCACTATGGATATTTTTTAATTCTAGTATCCATTCTTGAAGTAGTTGGAGCAGCCGGTCTTTATTTTGCAGGACGATGTCGGTCCACATCCGCGGAGAGCTGGACGCAATCCGCGTAATATCACGGAACCCTCCGGCTGCAAGCATGCTGATAAACGGATTCCGGCTGGAATGCTTTTTCGTAAACGTTACCATTCCGGATGCGATAATATGCGGTAAATGGCTTACAACAGCTGTAATGTAATCATGTTCATCTGCATCAAGAACAAGAAAATTCGACTTTGTCCCTCTTAACCAATGCTTTAACTCTTCAATTTTTTCATAGGACGTACACGACTGGGGGGTTAACACGTAAAAAGCATTTTCCAATAAATGGGCTTTTGCACTTTCTACACCGGTTTTATGGGACCCTGCCATCGGATGGCCGCCGATGAACGTTACATCTCCATTCCACAATTCATTGGCCAGTTCCATAATGTTTCTTTTTGTACTGCCCACATCAGTAATTAACACCTGATCCTTCAATTTATATGACGCTAATTGTTTCATGATTTTTACCGTTTCTTCAACCGGTGAAGCAAGAATGATTAAATCCGCAACTTCCGCCGCTCCTTGAATTTGCTCCGCCACTTCGTCAATCACGTTCAATTGCCTGGCTTTTTTGGCCTGTTCAATATTAATATCGTAACCAATTATTTTTACATCATGTTCTTGTTTTATTGCCAGCGCAATGGACCCGCCGATTAATCCCGTGCCGATTAAAAATACTGTTTTTGTCATCCGATACACCTACTCTCATGTATGCCACGGTTGCTTCTGTATTAAATGGCGGAGGGACGGCCCCCTCCTTTTTTAATAAATTTAAGCCAGTTTCTTTGAGAATTCTTTCAATTCATTCATGAATTCATGGAACTGCGGAATATCCATTTGTTGCAATGAATCTGACAGGGCTACGGCAGGATCCGGATGAACTTCTGCCATAACAACATCCGCACCGATTGCCAGAGCCGCTTTTGCCGCCGGCAGCAATAAATCTCTCCGGCCTGTTGAATGGGTAACGTCGACACAAACCGGTAAGTGTGTTTCTTTTTTCAAAATCGGTACTGCAGAAATATCCAGAGTATTTCTTGTGGCCCGCTCATATGTGCGGATGCCCCGTTCACAAAGAATGATTTGGTCATTTCCGCGGGACATAATGTATTCTGCGGCATTAATAAATTCGGAAATGGTTGCTGAAAGCCCCCGCTTCAACAATACCGGCTTTTTCACGCTGCCGACCGTTTTCAACAGTTCAAAGTTTTGCATATTTCTTGCACCAATTTGAATGACGTCAACATAGTCCAGGGCAACATCCACATCATGGGGTGTTACAATTTCACTGACCACGGACATGTTTAATTCGTCCGCTACTTCTCTTAAAATTTTCAACCCTTCAACACCAAGGCCCTGGAAATCATAAGGTGATGTCCGCGGCTTAAATGCTCCTCCCCTTAACAGTGTTAAACCGTGCTCTCTAAGAGCAAGAGCCACTTCCCGTACCTGCTCGTAGCTTTCAACGGCACAGGGCCCCATGATAAACCGTTGTTTGCCGTCTCCGATCGTTTCTCCGTTAACATTGACAATCGTATTTTCCGGGCGTGCTTTTCTTGAAACCAATAATGTTTTTTCATATTCTTCTTCCTGCAATTCAAGGCTTGCTTTGAAAATTTCTTTAAAAATATGCTTAATCGTTGACGGCGCGTACGGACCGTCATGATGTTTTATAATTAAGTCGAGTGCTTCCCGCTCACGGATGGGATCAAATCTGTTCGTTCCCTGTTTTTTCTTTTCCTCACCGATTTCCTTAACGATTCTTCCGCGCTCATTTAAGAGCTCCAGAATTTGCAAGTTGATTTGGTCGATCCGGTCACGTAATTGGGACAGTTGATTTGAATTCATCGTAAACTCCTCCTGGTTGTTAATTTTTTTATAAAAACAGAAATATCAAATACTTTTCGCTACAAAGAACTTTATCAAAAAACTTGTATATTAAACTGTATTTCCAAACATTCTACGTTGTCTAAATGGTTAATCTTCGGAAGTTTGAAACGTTTTATACAATCCCGCTCACTCCTTCCGTTAAAATCCAAAAAAGTCCCTGTTGTGTACACAACAGGGACGATCGAAACCGCGGTACCACCCTATTTGTGAATGGAACCTTGAGGAACCGCGCATACTGCCGGAAATTTCAGATCCGTAATGTTTAAAGCTGTCTTGATCAGAAGGACCAGCCGCTTATATTTCCTGCTTAATTGATAAAATAAAAAACGTCCCTGACTGATCAGACAGTAGGGACGATATAAATCGCGGTACCACCCTATTTGTGAACAGAATTCCATTCACCACTTATTTTTGATAACGGTCAAAAAAACCGTCTTTTCCTTCGTAAGGTTACCCTTACTACGAAAAAGAAGCTCCGGGAGTGTAATTCGTGCTTATCTGTGTGCTGATTTCCACCTGCCATCAGCTCTCTGGAACAGGGAGATAAGTCACTACTTCATTCCCATCTTCGCTTTTCCTTTATGAAACTTTCAAAGGAAACTGATTATTGTTGTTTGAAATTATAAATTGATTCTAAAAATTTGTCAATAGTTTTTTTACTAAATTTATAAATTTCTGATAAAAGGATGGATTATTTTAGGGAAACCCAGACAGATTTCACTTCTGTATAGTTGTCAAGGGCATAGGAACCCATTTCCCGGCCAATTCCTGATTGCTTATAACCGCCAAACGGACTTGCGGCATCAAACACGTTGTAACAATTGATCCAGACGGTACCGGCACGCAATTTACTCGCAATATAATGTGCCTTTGCCACATCCCGTGTCCATACCCCTGCCGCCAGACCGTAATCCGTTTTATTTGCTCGTTCAATTAAATCATCGAGATCTTCATAGGGTAAAGCGGCAATAACCGGACCAAAAATTTCTTCTTTCGCGATTGTCATTTCATCTTCAACATTGGCAAAGATTGTCGGCTCAACAAAGTACCCTTGTTCAAACGGATTTTTCCCGCCGGTTAATAATTCCGCACCTTCATCAATACCTTTTTCAATATATCCCATTACGCGGTTTTGTTGTTCATCGGAAACGAGCGGTCCCATTTCAGTATCTCTATGTAAACCGAATCCTTGTTTAATACTTTTCGCATGATCAACCATTTCACTGACTACATTATCATAATCCTTCTTTTGAATAAATACACGTGAACCGGCACAGCATACTTGGCCCTGGTTAAACATAACCCCCATCAATGCACCGGGGATTGCTTTTGATAAATCGGCATCGTCCAAAATGATATTCGGGGATTTTCCGCCCAATTCAAGGGTAACCCGTTTTACTGTTTTAGACGCCCGGTTCATGATTAATTTACCAACTTCGGTGGAACCGGTAAATGCAATTTTATCCACACCCGGATGGTCCACTATGGCCTGCCCTGTTTTACCGTATCCCGGCAAAATGTTGACAACTCCTTCCGGAAAGCCAGCTTCTTCAATCAACTCGGCAAGGAACAGAGCAGATAACGGAGTTTGTTCCGCCGGTTTTAAGATGACTGTACATCCTGTGGCCAATGCCGCTCCCAGCTTCCACATCGCCATAAGCAGCGGAAAATTCCAGGGAATAATTTGTCCGACAACTCCCACTGGTTCATGACGGGTGTAATTCAAATAAGGACCGTTCACCGGAATAGTTTGACCGGTAATTTTCGTTGCCCAGCCCGCATAGTAGCGCATATGTTCAATCGAAAGGGGAATATCCGCATTTTCTGTTTCCCGGATCGGCTTTCCGTTATCAAGAGTTTCAAGCTGAGCCAAAGCTTCTTTATTTTCCTCCATTAAGTCCGCCAGTTTGTACATTAAACGGCTTCTTTCCGCAGGCTTCATTTTTGACCAGGGACCTTCTTCAAAGGCCTTGCGGGCGGCTCTAACAGCTAAATCAACATCTTCCGGACCGGCTTCATAAACCGTAGCCAATACTTCACCGGTAGCCGGATTATACGAATCAAAGGTTTTTCCCGCTATACTTTCTACAAACTCCCCGTTAATGTATAATTTTTTTGTTCCCGTTAAAAATTTCTCCACTTTTTCATGAACTTCCACTGCTAAATGGCTCATAACAATCCCCCTTTATTTTATCATTTCCATCGGAAGCCGGATCTTAGAAGTCAGATTTTTCATTATTTTCGAAATCATTCTAACATCATTAATATTAATGTTCAATATTGATTATGTTAAAAATGTATGACAAAAATTTCAATTATCTGTTCTTTGTTTACACAGATCTTTAAGCGGGCAATTCCCGCAAAGGGGCTTTTTTTTGCAAAATGTTTTGGCGTGTTTAACAAGCAGGGCATGGAATTCATTATAGATTTGTATATCCTGCGGTAAAAGTTTTTCCACTTCTTCCCGGAAAACATCATAATGCCCGGGAAGGTCGATTCCAATCCGGTAAAATATTCTTCTCGTATATGCATCTACAATGAAAACGCGTTTTTCAAAGGCATAAACTAGAATGGAGTCTGCCGTTTCTTTACCGACTCCGTTAACGCTTAATAATTGTTCCCGTAATTCCGATTGATCCATTCTTTTTAACTGTTCAATTTGAAAATCATATGTTTCCAACCATTCCAGCAATGCTTTGATCCGTTTGCTTTTCAGGCGGTAAAAACCGCTCGGGCGGATCAGCACGGCCAGCTCTTCCGGACTGAGTGCGTTTAATTTTTCCGGCGTTAAATATGGTTTTAATCGGGATATTGCTTTTTCCACATTCCGCCAGTTCGTATTTTGGACAAGGATTGCCCCGATCATCATTTCCAGGGGAGTCTCCGCAGGCCACCAATGCTGGGGACCATAGGCGGCATATAATTTTTCAAAAATAGTTAACAATTTATTTTTCATTTTGCACCTCCGGTTGGAGTTAGCTGTACTATTCCGTATTTATTGTACAGTATCCATACGTTTTTGCAGTATATATACCGGCACGAAAACTTCAGATCCCCTGAAAAGAAGACCAGCGTCCGGATATTCACAAAGAGGCAAGATACTGTTGTTATGATATAATATGATTGGAATAAATTAGGAGGGATCAATGCCATGACTACCGATGTGAAACAATTCCGCAAACCTGAGTATGAAATTGATGATGTTTTTATAAACCGCTGGTCACCAAGGTCTTTCCTGAAAAAAGATGTACCGGAAGATATATTATTTTCTTTATTTGAAGCCGCACGCTGGGCACCGTCGGCCTATAACCTGCAACCCTGGCGCTTTATTATTGCCCGGACGGAAGAGATGCGCAAAAAATTTCATTCTTTTATCAGCGAATTTAACCTGACCTGGTGCAAAGATGCCCCTGTTTTTGCCTTGATCATTTCTGAAAAAATAAACGATCGTGGAGAAAACATTTCCCATGCTTTTGATACCGGCGCCGCTTGGGCTTTACTGGCCATCCAGGCAACGAAATGCGGCCTCGTCACACACCCGATGACCGGTATTGATTTTGAAAAAGCCCGGGAAACGTTAAAAATCCCTGAAGAATATGAAATTCAGGCTCTCGTCGCCATCGGATACCAGGGGGATAAGGAGGATTTGCCGGCCGACCTACAGGAAAGGGAATATCCAAAAGGACGCCGTTCCCTTAAGGAAAGTATTTTTGAGGGTGAATTCGGATGTCCGGTTGAAAAATGATTCATTGGGATGTCCCGGACGGACATCTCTTTTTTAATCAAATTAAGCTGAAAATCAATCTTAATTACCGGTGGATGTTAATTGAACCGGGGGTGGATTTCTGCACGTTCTGACGTACTCTAAATAAAATTACAACTTTTCTTTATTTATTTTTCCGGATATGGTTAACTGAAATAAAAGGAACTATGAATGCAGAAAGGATGGAGTAACCCGTGAATGCACCTCTGGTTTTTGATTTATACAAACCGGAAAAAACTAGAGAAAATCAAAAATATCCCGCGTTATTTTTGCTCCATGGAATGGGGAGCAATGAAAAAGATTTACCGTCTTTAGTAAAAGGGTTCGAACAAAAAATGTTTATTTTCAGTCTCCGCGGTCCCATCTTCCAGCCTCCTGGATATGCATTTTTCTCCATGCATGAATTAGGCAAACCGGACCGGGACAGTTTCGAAAATACGATGAAACTGCTCGATCAATTCTTGGATTTTGCTTGCAGCAAATATCCGGTTGATCCCGGACGAATTTTTTTACTTGGTTTCAGCCAAGGGGCTATCATGTCAATGTCTTACGGAATGAAAAACTTAAACCGGGTTAAAGGAATCATCGCTTTAAGCGGCTATGTTCCGGACTTTCTAATGGAAGAATGCGGAAAGTCTTCCCTGAAGCAAATAAACTTATACATATCGCACGGTTATGAAGATCCGGTGCTGCCATATGAATGGGGGAAACAAAGTGCCGAATTTTTAAAAGAAAGAGGAGCGGAAGTATCTTTCCATCCTTATCATGCCGGCCACTGGGTATCGGAAGAAAACTTCAATGATTTACGTAACTGGCTGGAGGATAAGCTGAAGTAAATCAGGAATCCGAAAATCTCTTCAATGATATTGCCACCCGGTCCGGAGTTGGTTTTATGTGGCAATTATTCATTTTTACTATTCTCTTTCTATTTATGATCACTGTTTTCACCATCAGACGTTATCATATGGAAAAATTGGAATTGGATGATTACAATGCGCTATATGAATGTAGCCATTGTAAAAAGCTGTACAGGAGATACTAGGAACAATTACATTTATTGCTGGATTCGGATTCCCCATCACCTTTGACTTGTCCCCGTTGTTACCATGAAGCCAGATTGTACACCGGTGAAGTTTTACCGTGGATGAAAATTAATCCGGATTGTCCGAATTGGACCGGCGGGATTTAAAAAAGATAAAAAAGGTATTGGCGAAATCGGAAAAAATAAAAGCAGAAAACCATTTAATTAAAAAATTTATGCACTATTACCTCCTCGACCATCCGCCTGACAAAGATCAAACAGATCATAATGAAAAAAGCAGGTAAAATCAATACCTGCTTTTTTCATTTCTAAGACGGCAAAGAAAGTTTTTGCTCCTCCTGTAAAACTTCGTCAAATCCGAGCTCCCGCTTTAATCGTTCCGCAAAATGCCTGTTAATGTAATCTTTAATAAACAAATCCCGCTTCATAATATCTTCTTCTTTTCTGAACCATCCGGCTTTTTTTAATCGCTCGTCTGCCGGCTTTGCCGCCCATAACAAAATAGCTTCCCGTTCCAACTGATATTCTACCCTCCGCTTTAATACCATCTCCTGGAATCTTTTCTCCCGTTCATCGGCATTATTTTCCTTCTTTAAATAGAAACGTGCAATATTTTTGTAATAATCTTTTAGTTCCTTCAGCTGGCCGGCGGCAACTTCTTCATAGACGGAGCGGATTTCCGCAAGTAGCTCTTTTTTTAACTGCTGCAGAACGACCGGATGGATGCCTCCGGGGCCGTTTTGTACAAGCCCGTTATTCTGTTGGCCTGACGGGGCCGGCCGGACATCAAAACGATCATAGATCTCATTAAATATGGCATTCAAAGACCAGTTTTCCTGCCGCTTTTTTTTGATAAAAATCCCGATCTTTAAATCCAGCTCATCATAAACCTTTTCATTCGTATCTTCCGTCCGGTTAATGTAATGGATTCCTTTTTCCTCAAGTTTATTAAACCAGGTTGCAACGGTTTTCCGGTTCAGTTTTTTATCTCCAACCGCTCTCTTGATTTCCTCGGTAAAATCACTGATTTTCCAAAACACCGGAACCCCTCCTTTCTTCAGTAAAATTCCCGGCTGCAACAATTCATCCGAAACTCGGGCTCTTTAACAAATGGTTTCGACAGTAAAAAACTTTTCCCTTTAATTAAACTTCGACAACCTTTCCAGAGCAGAAATGATCTTGTCAATTTTCTATTCAAATTGTAGAAAAACAGGACAAGGACTGATTGCTAATTTTTCATAATTTTTTGTTTTTATGTTAAAATACGATACGTATACAGGTTCTCCAGAAAGCGGTGGTTTAAATGGAAACTCAGGCAAATGTACAGCAGAAGATCAAAGTCATCGGAACTCCTTTTTACCGAAGGGCCCTGTACACGTTTAGCGGAGCCCATTTTTTAAATGATCTTGTGACAACGGGGATGGTACCGGCACTTGTAGTTATGTATAAAGAAGCCTTTCAATTAAATTACACCCAGTCATCATTAATCGTTCTTATTTCATATTTAACATCATCGATCACACAACCGGTTTTCGGAATGCTTACAGATAAAAAACCGCGGGTTTGGCTGTTTTCCCTCGGTTTGTTCCTGTCCGTTGGCGGATTGGCCCTGACCGGAATTGCCCCGAATATATATTGGCTATTATTATTCATAGCCATTTCCGGATTCGGATCGGGCATTTTCCATCCGGAAGCATCCAGGGGTACCCATTTCGCATCCGGAAACAAAAAAGGACTGGCACAGGCCATTTTCCAGGTCGGAGGGAATTCTGGCCAGGCTTTCGGTCCGTTAATGATTCCCCTCTTTCTTGTTTATACGGGTATTGAAGGGCTTATTTGGCTTTTGCCGGTGGCGTTCTTATCTCTTCTTTTAACCGTACCGTTGCTTCGCTGGATGGGGAAACAAGTAAAGAATTTCCAAGTTGAAAAAAAAGAACTTCCGGGCGAAAACCATATTATCGGCTCAATCTTGCTCGTTATTGTCATTCTGTTACGATCCTGGTGTCAGGTTGGGGTCGTTATTTTTCTTCCTTTTTATTTAAGCCATTTGACATTGCAACAATCGGAAATTTTAAACTTTGTTTTCGTCGGGGCAGGAGCTTTGGGAACTTTTATCGGTGGCATGCTTTCCGACCGGATCGGCATGAAACGTCTCATGGTCGGCTCAATGCTGCTGGCCACTCCGTTTGCACTGCTATTTCCCCATACGGACGGCTTTTTATCCGTCATCGTATTATTATTTTTCGGATTTACAGTTTTATCTTCCTTCTCAGTCAGTGTTGTCTATATGCAAAAATTGCTGCCGAAAAACATTGCCCTTGCATCCGGATTATCCATCGGCTTTGGTGTCGGTGCCGGCGGTATCGGTTCTGTATTTTTAGGAGGCATTTCCGACTTAATCGGGGTTTCAACGGTTTTTACAATTCTTTCCATCTTGCCGTTGATCGGTGCAATCATAGCCATGTTTTTGCCCGGAGAAAAAAAGCTGGCATAAAAATAAGGCTGCAGCTCCCGGATTTCGGAGCACATGCAGCCTTATAATATTAATTGATAATAAAAGACATTTTGCCATTTGTTAAATTTATTGCCCACTTCTTTTAAACAGCCGCATCTTTGAAAACCGAATTTTTCATGCAACAGGATACTCGCTTCATTCCCCTCGGTAATAGAGGAAACAATCGTATGAAACCCGAGCTCTCGGGCACTTTTAATTGTTTCTTCCATCAGCTTTTTCCCGATTCCTTTACCTTTATATTGAAGATCAATATAAATAGAAAGTTCCGCCGTTGTATCGTATGCCTTCCTTTCTTTGTAAACATTCAAACTGCTGTAACCCACGATCTGTCCGTCCAGAGTTGCTACAAAAACGGGATAACGTTCATTACGTTTTCGGAACCATTCTTTCCACTCTTCAATAGTTTTTTCATCCAAATCAAACGTAACCGTGGAATTTAATACATAATAATGATAAATTTCAGCAATTGCCGGCAAATCATCGATAACGGCTTTCCGGATCTTGATCAATATCTTTTCCCTCTCTTCCTTTTAATTTTCCATCATAGCTTGTTCTCTTTTTACAACATCCATTAAAGGATATTTTTCATTTCTCAAATGACTGTATAGTATATCAAACCATAACCGGTATCCCCGGTCATTCGGATGGATTTCATCCGCTAAATACAAACCAATCTGATGCTGTTTTGTCTGTATATATTGATTCATTTTTTCGTAGATATTTATATAAGGATATCCTTTTTCATTCAGATAAGCGGTTGTTTGATTTACGTAATCCTCATACCGTAAACCGGCCTGATTTTCTCCGGCAGTTTCAATCGGATTGGGTGCCAGGACAAGAACTTTCGTTCCGGGCAATTGTTCGTCAATTCTTTTTAACAAAATATCAATATAAAAAAGTGTATCTTCCATGGAGGAGGACTGCCGAAAATTATTAATAACCGATGTTTCAAAAATGACAAAATCCGGATGGGCGGAAATTAATTCATCCAATATTTTTTGTTTCACCAAATCTTCGGCTTTATATCCGGAATGTCCGAAATTTAAAAGCTGTACAGAAATATTCCGGAACTTTGCTTCACTAGCCAGCTGTTTTTCCAGTAATCCCGGCCAGTTTTTCGTTTTGGCGGAGGCACCGCTCCCTTTTGTTACACTGCTACCGATAACGGCAATTGTGACCCGCTTTGTTTTCTTTCCAATTTCATGCAGATAATCATAAAAAGTAATCCCGGCTTCCGGCTTTTGATGATCCGGGAAACTTTTTTCTTCCGCTTCCGTTTTATTTTCCGTCCATTGAAAAAAAGGATGAACCGTATGCGTGATGAACACCATAGTAAACAATACAATCAAGCAAAACGTTAAAAGTACGTATCCCTTTTTCATCTTCTTCTCCTTATTATTTTTTGATTTCCCCGTTTCCAAAGCTTGTCCCAATTAAAAGTTTGGACAACAGGCAATAAAATATTTTAGAACATGATAAAAAACTATAATCTATAATTCTGCAAAATTCAACAATTATTCAAGATTATCTTGAATTATTTTTTATCATAATAAGGAGACAAAAAGTTCAAAATTGAGTAAAAATAAAAGAAATTTCAATTATCCTCTTTACAATCTTCCAATTACAATTTACAATATAGACAAACAAAGTTAACAAATCCGTCAAAAATTTTGCTGATTTTTATACAAGGGGGAAGGGGTTTTTTATATGAATTTGGCATTAATCTCTTCATTTGTTTTCATGTTGCTGTATTACGTATTCAGTTTGGAAGGATCTTACGGCAGTGCATTTATAATGTTTACCCTTACGATGGTTGCAATGGTATTCGTGATTTTCAAAGCGGGCACAAAAAAAATACCTCGTTATTTAAAACTTGTCAAATAATAAAAAAGGTGATTATTCGGCGTAACAACCAATAATCACCTTTTTTGATATTTTTAATTCTGTAAAACAGATAAAAAGACTGCCTGTTTTGGAATTTCAGCCAGGTCGGGCAAGTGGCTTTCCATTTCAGGCAGTCTTTTTTTATCTTTATTGGACTACTGTTGATTTTTCATGGGCGAGTAAAAATCTACTGACAACTCCTGTCACAACAATCACCATGAGTGCCGGAACGAGCCATCCGAGCCCCTGGTCGTAGAACGGAAGAACCTTATCATAGAAGGATACGATTGCAGCCAGCCAGCTGAACATTTCGATTCCGAGCGAATCGCATAAAGCAACAAGACCGTCAACGATACTGATTAAGAACGTAACAGCGATCGCTGAAACATAAACAAGCTGTGAATGACGGAACAGCGGTGACAGAAATGTCAAGAGCATCAGAACAATTGTCAACGGGTACAGGAACATTAATACCGGAATGGAAAATGAAATAATATTTGCCAGACCGAAGTTAGCGATAATAAATGAGATTAATGAGAAAATCGTTGCCAATACCTTATAATGTACATTCGGAAACAGTGTATGGAAGTACTGTGCACAGGATGAAATCAATCCGATTGCCGTCGTTAAACAAGCGAGAAACATTACAATGGCCAGGAATGTCAATCCGAATCCACCTAAATAGTGGGATGCAACAGTGCTCAGTACCGGACCTCCGGTTTCAAAATATCCGTACTTCTCTACTGTGATCGAACCCATAAATGCAATTCCCAGATAGATTGCACCAAGAAACACTGCGGCAACGACAGCCGATTTTGCCGTAGCATTTAAAATCCCTTTTTCTGATTTCACGCCTAAACCTTTAATGGCATTAATGACGATAATGGCAAAAACGAGGGACGCCAGTGCATCCATTGTGTTGTATCCTTCAAGGAATCCTTTTGCAAAAGCACCGGTTGCATAATCTCCCTGGGGTGCTCCCGTTCCGCCGATCGGATTGATCATGGACATAACAATCAGCACAAGCAGTAAAGCAATTAAAGCCGGAGACAACACTTTTCCGATCCGGTCAACAAGTTTGCTCGGACTTAATGAAAACCAAAGAGTAATGGCAAAGAAAAATAACGAAAAGATAAACAAACCGATTTGCGGGTTCATATCGCCGATCAGTGGTGCAATACTTACCTCAAAAGGAACCGTTGCGGTCCTCGGAATGGCGAAAAACGGCCCGATTGTTAAATACAATAAGCTTGTAAACAAGACCCCGTATACCGGATGCACACGGCTGGAAAGTTCCTGCAGGTTGCTGCTTCCGGAAAAACCGATGGCAATGACACCCAGTAACGGCAGTCCTACACCGGTGACCAGAAAGCCGATCACAGCCGGCCATAAACTTTCTCCTGCATATTGACCGAGTTGTGCAGGGAAAATTAAGTTACCCGCACCGAAGAAAAGAGCAAACAGCATAACACCGATGACTAAATAGTCTGAAAATGAAACTTTCTGTTCTTGCATAATAATCCTCCTGTTAGTTATATATAGTTGTATAATAAGAAAGAATGAAAATTTATTAAAGAATTTTCAAAAAAATTTTAACTTGAGAAATATTATAATACTTTTATACCATAAACAATTAAAAAATCTAGACTTTTTTACCTTTTAAAGCAATTCCGTATATTATTCATAAATATATTAATGACAACATTGGCAATTTTTTTGCTTCACCTCGTTTATATTTTTGAAGTATAGCATGTTTTCTGAGAAATTTGAAGGAAAATGTCGAATTTTTTTATAAAAAGACAGTAGCATTGCATTAAATTAATTTTTAAAAGTCAAGCCTTTTTATAAAAAATA
>CALGYZ010000110.1 GCA_937934645.1 uncultured Bacillaceae bacterium
TTAATAAGTAAGTATGATTTTAAATAGATCAGATAGGAAAAGGGTGGCCCAAAGCCGCCCTTTTCCTAATTGAAACCTACGGCAGATGGGGACTCATCGATGTATTTGCAAATTCGCCGATAAATTGAGATTTTCACCGATATTTTAAATTTTCGCCGATATCTCATTAAAAATTGCCCATATGTGAATTTTTGTAACCTAGCTAATCTTTCTTAATTCCGCAAAAATGTCCAAATTCTTCAGTATTGTTAAAACGGCCACCATTTTTTGAAACCTTTCGCTCACATACTCAAGTCAGCCAATTAGCACCGTCAACAACTTTATTGTGGCGTTTTCGGAATCAGTAGAATAAAAGAGGTACAAATGCTCATAAAATATGGACGAAGAAATTGTCTCTCTATTCAATTTCTTGATAAGTATAGAAGTCTCAATATAAATCCGGACAATTGGACAATAACGTTGTTTGAAAGGTAATCAAGCTTTCATTTTGCCATAAGTGAATTAAATAAAATCTGGAAGTATATTAAAAAAGAGAGGAACATGGAATCTTACTCCATGTTCCGATTTGTTCGTAATTAAATCTTAGCGGCAACATCTGTTGCTTCAAAGATAGCCTCATAAGCTGATCGTACCTCTTTTGCGTCGCCTATTACATGGGTGTTAACCTTGCCTTTTAATTGCTCCTCTAAGGTATTGACGGACTTATACCCGACAGCAAGTACAACAGTGTCATAGCTCGGTAAAGTCTTTTTCTCACCGTTAACTTCTGTTACGACATGATCGTCTTTGAATTCCACTACTTTTGTATTTGCTAACATTTTTACTTCATATTTCTTTAATCTTTCAAATAACGTCTTCATGATCGCCGGTTCTAATCCCATTCCAAAAGATGGCAACATCTCTACAATAGTGATATCATGTCCGTATTCACCCAAGAAGTCAGCTATTTCACATCCGACGCTGCCTCCACCGGCAATCAATACTTTGCCGACCGGTTCTTTTACACCATCTAATACTTCTTCAGCCGTCATGTAATTAACTTTTTCCAAACCGGGAATATTGGGAATGATAGGTACACTGCCTGTTGCAATAATTACTTCATCAGGATTATCGGCAAGTATCTTTTCTGCGGTTGCTTCTTCTTGAAGCCTATATTTTACGCCGAATTTGTCTCCCATAGTTTTAAAGTATTGAATTAATGCTAATATTTTTTGTTTATAAGGAGGGATGCCTCCGATTCGTAGAGTACCGCCTATTTTTGCTTGTTTTTCATAAACGGTTACGTCATGTCCTCTTTTTGCTGCCAGCCACGCAGCCTCTAATCCTGCAGGTCCCGCACCTACAATAATAACTTTTTTCTTTGTTTTTGCAGGTGCATCCAGATTTTCAATTTCACGGCAGCAAAACGGATTGACCATACAAGCAGCAGTTAAGACATCGCCAATGGGGATTGTATTACCAAGGCATCCCCTCATGCAAGCTATACAAGGAGCGATTTCATCCAGTTGTCCTGCATATACTTTGTTTGGATATTCCGGGTCAGCCAAAGATTGGCGTCCCATGGCAATCAAATCAGCTTGTCCGGTTATTAAAGCGTTATCTGCCATTAACGGTTCGTAAACACGTCCTGTTGCAATGACAGGTACTTTTACTACCTTTCTGATTTCTGCTGCATCATTTAAAAGAAAACCATCTGGATAACTGCTTGGAGCTACAATGTCAGTTACGCTTCCGTAAGAGCCTGTAGATACATGTATACAATCTGCCCCGGCTTCTTCCATAATTCGCGCAACCACTTTCGATTCCTCTAACGTTCTTCCGCCGGGTACATTTTCCACGCCGCTCATACGGAAAATGACAGGAAAATCATTGCCAGCTTTGCGTTTTATATTTTTTATAATTTCTACAGGGAAACGCATTCGATTTAAAAAGCTTCCGCCAAATTCATCTAATCTTTTGTTTGAGTGTGGGGACATAAAGTTCGCAATTAAATATCCGTGGGCTCCGTGTACTTCAACACAGTCGATGCCTGCTTTTCTTGCACGAACGGCAGCATCACCAAATTTTTCTATTAAATCGTACACTTCCTCGATGGTTAATTCATGGGGCATTACTTGAATGACGGGACATTTTACCGGAGATGCTGCGATTAATTTTCCTCCGGTATATCTGGGATCTGTTTGTCTTCCTGCATGATCCAATTGAACGCCAATTTTAGTGCCGGTTTTATGTACCGCATCTGCTAATTTCTTAAAACCGGGGATATATTTATCATCATAAATGGCCGGTACACGTTCAGAAGCCAGTCCATCCGGGGCGACTGCTGTTACTTCAACAATAACGAGCCCCCAACCTCCTCTTGCCCGGGTCGCCCAATATTCCACAAATCTGTTGCTTACACTGTTGTCTGCATTACATTGGTTAGTACCCATGGCCGGTACCACAAGCCGGTTTTTAATTTCCATGTTTCTAATTCTAATAGATGAAAAGAGCTTTTCATATTTCAAAGCAAAATCACTCCTTAATATTTGATGTGATTACAGGGCGTTTTAAGGCAGGCAAGATTAATTTTGTACCCAAATTTTTAAAATAGTTGGATTTATTAGTATTTTAACATCTAAATATTATACTGATATAATAAACCTAAAAGTTTCACACTTTTTTCTTAAGTTACTTTGCATGTTTTAAATACTGAAAACGAGTAAAAATAAAATGAGGTCAAAAGGGTTTTGGGACAAAGGGACAGGTTTCTTGTCCCACCGTTTATTCCTTTTAAAAATTCTTCTTTGACAATGTAAAAAGGCAAACAGTAAAAAGATTTTTAAGATAGAAAAAGAAAACTTTTGCGGCTTCAATTACATTAGTCATTCAATTTATCAGCGATTGTACCTATTGTAGTTGGAGTTTTAACTGAAGCTATCCGATTTCTTCGTTTTTTTGGAGATTTTCCTGTTTTTGCAAGTGCTTTGGCGGAGAACGTTAAATTAAACAATAGGACAGAAATTTTACACCTAAAAAACAAGTGCAGGGACACCGTTCCTGTCCCCCTGTCCCACTCTCCCCCTGTCCCACTCAAACAAAAGAAAGGAGAATTACCATGACCAAAAAGCTCGCTATCATACATACAACCCCAGCCTCGATTGCCTCTTTGGGGGAGATGGTTTCCGCCGCGGTTCCCGGCATCGACATCATCAACTTTCTCGATGACAGCATTCTGCCCCGGCTGAGAACCAACGGCGGCAACATCGAAGAAGTAAAAGACCGCGTCGTCCAATACGGAAAGTTTGCCGAACAATCGGGCGCCGACCTGATTTTAAGCGCCTGTTCCTCCATCGGGGAGCTGGCCGAGGCCATCCAAGCGGAAGTCTCGGTCCCCGTCGTGCGCATCGACGAAGCCATGGCCGAAGAGGCCGTCCGCCGCGGAAGAAGAATCGGCGTAGCGGCAACAATATCCACCACTTTAAATCCGACCATAAGTTTATTGAAAAAGAAAGCCAAGGAACTCGGAAAAGACATTGAATTAATTCCCCTTTTGGCCGAAGAAGCCTACCTTGAACTCCACAGGGGAAACGCCCACGAACATGACCGAATCCTGGCCGAACAACTGATGAACCTCGAAAAACAAGTCGACATCATCGTACTCGCCCACGCATCCCTGACCCGAGCCAAACAAACCCTCCCCGACCCAGCAG
>CALGYZ010000111.1 GCA_937934645.1 uncultured Bacillaceae bacterium
CTCAAATTCTCCTGTCTCACTATTTGAAGCTAGTTTTGTCCCAGCCTCTTTTTATACTTTAAATTTTATGGAAAACGGGTTTGCGGTGTTCGAAGGTAGCCACATAACGGTATCCCAACTGTTGCAATAATTCCACGGAATGTGTGTAATACTCCGCAAGCCGTTCAGGGGTATGGGCATCGGAACCGATTGTAATGATTTCCCCGCCCATATCTTTGTACAGTTTTATAATATCCGTGCTTGGCATAACCCGTCCTAGACCGTAATAGAAACCGGACGTATTAATTTCAATTCCTTGTCCCCTGGGAATGATCGTTTTAAAAATTTCTTCAATAATTTCCAAAAAGGAATTTACTCCTTCTTCATATTTATACCGGGTGACCAGATCTAAGTGGCCTAATACGTTAAAGTCTTCGAACGTCCGGATGCAGGCCAGTAATTCGGAATAATACTCTTCATAGGCTTCGTTTAAACTTTTTCCCTCAAAAAACCTCCCCGAATGTAAATCCATTCCTCCGGTGGCATGCATTGAACAAATAATAAAATCAAAGGTTTCCTTCTCGACTATGGTTTCATAATCTTTCAGTACATGGGGCTGGACTCCGAGCTCCACGCCTTTTCTGATTTTAATTCGGCTCCCGTAAGCCGACTGCATCTCCCTGATTTTTCTGTCGTATCCGGTAAGATCCAGATCAAATGTCCAATCTTTATCGGGGTAATCGTAATCGATATGTTCGGTAAAAGCTAGTTCCCGGATTCCTTTTTCCACCGCGAATTTTACCATTTTCTCCATCGGTATATTGCAATCTTCACTGAATGAGCTGTGTACATGATAATCAAACATTTTTTCACCTACTAAAAATTTTTTTACTAATTTGTATTTTACTACATGACTTTATTTTAATAAAGTGGTAAACTATTAAATAACTAATTTGATAAAACGATAATGAATAATAGGTTTTTGAAAAGGGATGAAAAGCATGAAAAATCTAACACAGTTTGTGCCAAGGGGTGTCAACGGCATTCATGCCGCTGAATTCGAATTTAAAGAACAAGTGTTGGATCAAATGAAAAAGTTGTTTAAAAAACATCAATACCGGCAAGTGGAACCGCCGATTTTTGAGTATTATGATTTATTTACACAAATCGAAGGGACAATGAACAAAGACGATATGATTAAATTGATTGATACCGACGGAAAAATTTTAGTGCTCCGTCCCGATGCCACGATTCCGATCGCCCGGATGGTCGCGGCGGATTACAAAAATGAACCGGTGCAGAAGTTTTCATATATCACAAATATATTCCGGATGAATGACGATTTGCAAAATATCCAATCCCGAGAATTTACCCAGGCCGGAATTGAATTATTCGGAAAAGACGGTGTAAAAACCGATGTTGAAATTATTTGTCTTGCGATCGAAACACTTAAGGAAACCGGTGTGAAGGATTTTACCATCGATATCGGGCAGGCGAATTTTTTCAAAAAGCTGATTGAACAAATGAATTTGCAGAATGAGCAGTTCGATGAAGTTCAACGGTTAATTGAAGACAAAAACTTTGCGGAGTTACGGTGTTTCGTTGAAGCCCTGTCGATTTCCGATAAGCAGAAATATGCACTCCAGTCGATTCCCGCCCTTTACGGCGAACCGGAAAAAGTTTTTGCCAAAGCCCGGGATGTTGCCATAAATGATGAAATGAAAAAGGAAATTAAACATGTGAAAAAAGTGTATGAACAGCTGGCGGAAAAAGGCTGCGGGCGGCACGTTATGATCGATCTCGGCATTATTAACCATTTGAATTATTATTCAGGCATTGTCTTTCACGGCTATGTCGCCGGTTACGGACAGCCTGTGCTTTTGGGCGGCAGGTACGACAAGCTGACAAGCCGGTTCGGTGTTGATAAAAAGGCTATAGGTTTTGCCGTTTATGTTGATCATTTGATTGCCGCTATAGAGGTTCAGAAGGAGGCGGATTAATTGGTGGAATCATTAAATATAGCCGTTGCGAAAGGACGTCTTGTCCGGGATACGCTCAAACTGTTCAATGAAATCGGCATTCGTTTTCCGGATTTTCATCCCGACTCCCGAAAATTAATTTTTGAAGATCCGGAAAATAAAATCCGGATTGTTTTGGTAAAAGCGAACGACGTTGCCACTTATGTGGAGCGCGGAGCAGCCGATTTAGGCGTGCTCGGGAAAGACACGCTTATTGAATCCGGGGCAAATGTTTTTGAAGTGATCGACCTCGGGTTCGGACGTTGCCGGTTTGTTGTTGCCGGTCTTGACTATGCGGACTTGGAAAAAAACAAAGTTGTTGTGGCCACAAAGTATCCCCGGGTAACCGAGAAATATTTCCGGGATACGGACAGGCTGATTGAAACCGTTTATTTGCACGGCTCGGTGGAACTCGCCCCTCTTGTCGGTTTGTCTGATTGCATCGTTGACATTGTTGAAACAGGAAGAACATTAAAGGACAACGGGTTAAAAGTTTTGGAGGAAATTTCTGATATCAGTGCCCGGTTAATTGTGAACAAAGCAAGTTTTAAAACGAAACATGATGAGATTGATGCGTTCATTCACAAAGTTCAGGAAGTTGTTTCTCGAAAAGGAGTGATGGATGAATGATGAAAATAACGAAAGTTGACGCAAGCCAAACGGTAAACCTTCCGGATCAGCTGGCCCGGGATGAAACATCTTTTACGGAAATTGACCGTACCGTAAGAAAGATTATTGAAGATGTAAAACAAAAAGGGGATCGGGCTTTGTACGAGTATACGGAGAAGTTTGACGGTTGCCGGCTTGATTCCCTTGCTGTCACAGAGGAGGAAATCCGCAAAGCACTCGACGGAACGGATCCGAAATTTCTGGACGTCATCCGGCAGGCTAAGGAGAACATCGCGGAATTCCACAGGCATCAGATGGAAAAAACTTGGTACATAAATAAAGGGGAAGGAATTATTCTCGGCCAGAAGGTAACACCGCTTGAACGGGTCGGTGTGTATGTACCGGGAGGAAAGGCTGCCTACCCGTCAACTGTTTTAATGGATGTGATTCCGGCTATTGTCGCCGGAGTAAAGGAGATTGTGCTTGTCTCACCTCCGGATGAAAACGGGAAAGTACATCCGGCTGTGCTCGCTGCCGCTTGCATTGCCGGGGCGACGGAAATTTACAAAATCGGCGGTGCCCAGGCCATTGCCGCTTTAGCTTATGGAACAGAAACCATCCGTCCGGTCAATAAAATTGTCGGTCCGGGAAATATTTACGTTGCCCGGGCGAAGAAGTTTGTTTTCGGACGGGTCGATATAGATATGATCGCCGGTCCGAGCGAGATTTGTGTCATCGCCGATGAAAAGCAAAATCCGGCATTTATTGCCAGCGATCTTTTATCCCAGGCGGAACATGATGAGATGGCCGCCTCCATTTTGGTAACAAATTCCCTTGAGCTTGCACGGAATGTGCAAACTGAGGTGGAAAAACAGTTAGCCGGTCTTGAACGGAATGAAATTGCGAAAGCGTCCATTGAAAATTACGGACATATTTTTGTCACCGAGACACTTGATGACGCATTTCATGTTGCCAATGAAATCGCGCCAGAGCATTTGGAATTGCTGGTGGAAAATCCCTTTGACCAATTATCAAAGGTAAAAAACGCCGGGGCAATTTTCCTCGGGGCTTATGCGCCGGAACCGCTCGGTGATTATTTTGCCGGACCGAATCATACGCTTCCGACGAATGGAACGGCGAAATTTTCTTCTCCTCTCGGAACATATGACTTTATTAAACGTTCCAGTGTCATCTATTACAATAAAAATGAATTGGAAAAAGTAAAGGACCAAATTATCCGTTTTGCCGAGACTGAAAGATTGACCGCTCACGCAAATTCAATTATGAAACGATTTGAAGATTGAGGTGAAGAACATGCGGAAAGCAAAAGTGAAACGGAAAACAGGAGAAACAAATATTGAACTGTACTTGAATGTGGACGGTGAGGGAAAAAGCCGGATTGACACGGGAATCGGATTTTTTGATCATATGCTCACGTTAATGACAAAACACGGTTTTATCAATTTAGATGTGAAATGTGAAGGGGATCTTCACGTCGATTTTCATCATACCGTGGAAGATACGGGGATCGTGCTCGGACAAGCTTTCCGGGAGGCCCTCGACGATAAGGCGGGCATCCGCCGGTATGCTTCCGTTTTTACACCGATGGACGAATCGTTAAGCCAGGTGTCTATAGATATATCCGGCAGGCCTTATTTGTACTTTAAAGCAGACATCCCGGCAGAAAAGGTGGGGCAGTTTGATACGGAGCTTGTGGAAGAATTTTTCCGGGGATTTGTCAATCATGCTGCGGTAACGCTTCATATTGAACTGCTGCATGGGGAAAACAGCCATCACATTATCGAATCCATTTTTAAAGGGTTTGGCCGGGCCATTGACGAAGCGACAATGATCGATGAACGGATCCGTGGTGTCCGTTCAACGAAAGGCATGTTGTAATCCTTCTTTTTTCCGCAGCTTACCGCAATACAAAGCGAAAAAACCGTTCATTTGGCTTGCAACGGCCTTGAAAAAATAATTTGTTTGGAGAGATGCCACAATGATTATTTTTCCTGCCATCGATATCCGTGATGGAAAATGTGTCCGTCTTGTACAGGGAGATTACGAAAAACAGCAAACATACGGTGATCCTGTAGAAATGGCGAAAAAATGGGAAGTGCAAGGCGCCGAATTTTTACATATTGTTGATCTGGACGGCGCTTTAGCAGGCGAGTCAAAAAACTTATCCGCCGTACATTCGATTTTACAAGCCGTGAACATTCCGCTCCAGCTCGGAGGGGGAGTTCGTTCGCTGGAAAAAGTTGATCAGCTCATTGAAATGGGCGTCTCCCGGGTCATTTTAGGAAGTGCGGCATTAAGGGATGAACAGTTTCTGGATGAAGCTTTAAAGCAATACGGAGAAAAAATTGCCGTATCGGTTGATGCAAGAAACGGTTTTGTTGCCACCGATGGGTGGACGAAAATGAGCGGAACAAAAGCGCTGGACTTTGCTAAAAAGTTGGAGGACAAAGGATGCCAAACGATCATTTATACAGATATCGCAAAGGACGGTATGTTATCGGGTCCGAATTTTTCTGAGCTTGAAACAATGAACAAAGAAACGAAGATGAATGTCATTGCATCCGGCGGGATCACAACTATTGACGACCTCCGGAAGTTGAAGAAAATGGATATGTACGGGGCAATCGTCGGCAAGGCATTATATACAGGTAAAATTAATCTGGAAAAAGCAATAAAGGAAGTGGGTATATGTCAGTAAAACGGATTATTCCCTGTCTGGACGTCCGCAATGGCCGGGTTGTCAAAGGGGTAAAATTTGAAAATATTCAGGATGTTGATGATCCGATCGTTCTTGCCCGGTCCTACAATCATGACGGTGCGGATGAAATTGTTTTGTATGATATCACTGCAACGAAGGAAGGACGGAATATTTTCATCGATATTGTGGAAAAGGTTGCCGCAGAAGTGACGGTACCGTTTACTGTCGGCGGGGGAATCCGTTCGGTTGATGATATTCAAAGAGTGCTGGATGCCGGCGCCGATAAAGTGTCGATCAACAGCGCAGCTGTTAAAAATGAAAAACTGATTGCCGAAGCAGCGGAAAAATTCGGCAGTGAGCGAATTGTTCTTGCCATTGATACGAAAAAACAGGCAGAAGGAAAATGGACGGTGGTGATCAGCGGCGGAAAAACCGATACCGGCATGGATGCCGTCCAATGGGCTATGCGTGCTGAACAGCTCGGTGCCGGAGAGATTGTTCTTAATGTGATGGATACGGATGGTGTAAAATCCGGTTACAGCCTTGATATCACCGGTGAAATTGCGGAAAAAGTAACCATTCCTGTCACAGCTTCCGGCGGTGCCGGAAAAAAAGAACATTTTCTTGAAGTGTTTCAACAGACAAAGGCCAACGGTGCCCTGGCTGCTTCCGTATTTCACTTCGGAGAAATCGGGATCCGGGAATTAAAGCAGTATTTATGGGAAAACGGCATTAACGTAAGGAGCGTGTAAAATGGACGTAAATCTGGAAAATCTCAAGTTCGACGAAAAAGGACTGATTCCGGCCATTGTACAAGATTACCGTACGGGCAAAGTCCTTATGCTCGCTTACATGAATGAAGAATCGCTGAAAAAAACGCTGGAAACCAAAACAACCTGGTTCTATAGCCGGAGCAGGCAGGAGCTCTGGAATAAAGGAGCCACATCCGGCCATTTGCAGTATGTCAAAAGAATGACATATGACTGTGATGGAGATGCCCTGTTAGTGGAAGTGAAGCAGGCCGGAGCGGCATGCCATACCGGTGAATACAGCTGTTTTCATAACAGGTTTTTTGCGGAATCAGCCTTCACCGGGTTTAACCGGGAAATTATCCATGAGCTGTATGAGTTTTTGCAGGAGCGGAAGAAAAATCCGATGGAAGGTTCTTACACAAGCTATTTATTTGAAAAGGGATTGGATAAAATTTTGAAAAAAATCGGGGAAGAGTCAACGGAGGTCATTATCGGTGCCAAAAATAACGACCGCTCCGAACTGATTGCCGAGCTTGCGGATTTGATCTACCACTCGATCGTATTGATGATTGAAACAGGTGTCGGGATCGACGACTTGAAAAACGAGTTAAACAAACGGATGGAAAAGAAACAGCAAAAGGGAAAAGACAAAATTTTGCCGATGTAAGGAGGAGTACAGTGAGTAAATATTGGAGTGAAACCGCCCGAATGACCGATCCGTATGTACCGGGGGAGCAGCCGAATGAGACCAGCATCATTAAGTTGAATACAAATGAAAATCCCTATCCTCCGTCACCGAAGGTTATTGAAGCGTTGAAAGAGGCTGCGGATGAATATTTACGGTTATATCCGGATCCTTCCGTGGAAGAATTGCGGGAAGAAATTGCCCGGTATTACCGTGTGAAAAAAGAACAGGTGTTTGTCGGAAACGGTTCCGATGAGGTGCTTGCCTTTTCTTTTCTGGCCTTTTTCGACCGGGATGAAACGATTTTATTTCCGGATATTACTTACAGTTTTTACCCGGTTTATGCAAAATTGTACAGCCTGAGGTATGAAGAAGTACCGTTAAATGATGACTTTACGATTCCTGTGGAAAAGTTTTTCCACTCGGAAGGGGGAGTTATTTTTCCGAACCCGAACGCGCCAACAAGCCTTGATTTGCCTGTTGAAAGCATCAAAGCCATTTTACAGAACAATCCAGACCAGGCGGTCATCGTCGATGAAGCATATATTGACTTCGGCGGGATATCTTCCGTTCCGCTGATTCACGAGTATGACAACTTGCTTGTTATTCAAACTTTTTCCAAATCCCGTTCACTTGCCGGATTGCGGGTCGGGTTTGCCATCGGCAGTGAAGAGATGATTGAAGGGTTAAATCGGGTCAAAAACTCATTCAACTCCTACACGATCGACCGGATGGCCCTGGTCGGTGCAAAAGCGGCCATTCGGGATGAACAATATTTTGAAGAAACAAGACAGAAAATTATCCGGACCCGTGAACGGACGGCAAAACAATTGAGAGATTTAGACTTTGAAGTTTT
>CALGYZ010000112.1 GCA_937934645.1 uncultured Bacillaceae bacterium
ATCCCTCTCAGCACAAAAAATTATGAATGATTACATTTTTTATAAATGTGGACCAATTCCTTCGCCAAATGCTTCATTGTTTCAGTACTTATTAACAGATCCTCCGCATGCATAAATAATAATGAGAACGGAACATTTTCCCCCTTTGCTTCTTTCTGAATCAGTTGACCGTGAATTTTGTGAGCCTCGGAAAAATATTTATTTGCTTCCTTAAACATATCGTCCACTTTTTCAAAATTATTATCTCTTGCTTCACTGATGGCCTCCATAAACAGCGATCTGGCTGTACCTGCATTGCTGATGATTTGAAAACAAACAGTTTCCATATCTTGCATTTTTTGAACTCATCCTTTTCTGGCTAATTTTTCAGCGAAAGCCAAAACCTTTGCGCCGTTATTCATTCCGTAATCCACGGGATCAATTACGTCAACGGGAATTCCATAAGGTTTTGCCAATTCCTCGGCTTCCTTTTTCCAAAACCGCATTTGCGGTCCAATCAGAACAACATCAGCTTTGGAAATATGATTTCCGGCTTCGGCTTCAGGAACGGCCCAAATTTTATAAAAATTTTTCCCCTGTTCTTTTGCGGCGTTTTCCATTTTTGTCACCAACAAACTTGTAGACATGCCTGCACTGCAAACCAACAAAATGTTCATTCTTTACCCTCCTTAAACTTTTATAAGTAAGAATTGTGTTCCGCCATCGATATAGTGTAAAAGGGGAAGATCTTCCCCCGTCACTTGCCCAATCACATTCACGCAAGGATCAGCCGGAAGATCTTTTAAGGCAATATGAATTTCACCGGCATATCTTCCATAATGAAGATTGTCTATTGTAACTGAGCCTTTTTTTCGTTCAACCGTGTTGTTCGGCTCCAAAACCTTTTGATTATTATGGAAACGCAAACGTGAATTTTCAATACGCACTACATCCCTGGCAGGATCAGGACGGTTTCTTTGTACGGAATTCAAAAAGTCATAAACTTCGGCATACTCTTCTGTCAGAAACGCATGAAACCGTATAGGAATAATTTCCTTTTTTAAGAATGACATCTTTGTCAGTGTTTCTTCACTTAAAGAAAGATCCCCGACAAACACATGGTCGACATAGCATGATTTTGTAAGTTCCAAATACGCCTCAACAGGCGAAACATAGCGGTGGCTTTCCAAAGTAGGCAATCCTTTATAAAGAGGTTGCCTCTTTATGCCATCTCCGGCTATAAAAGCTGCAACATCGATGCCGCGATTTTTTAGAAACCTATTTTGGACCACAAAGTATTCCTTTCCCAAACCGGTTTCGGGGCGCGGATAAAAATTGTGAATGGCTGTGGTATTTTCGACATTCAGGCCACTGTGAATCAATTCATCGAGAAATTCTTTCGTCAATGTGCTTGCATTTAAACAAACATTTAATGAGTGGGACAATTTTACAATTTCATTTACACCGAATCCATAATCTGCCCTTAATCCGGTAACTCCCCACTCTCTCAAACATCCGGCAGAGCTCGGATTCAATCCGATATATTCTAATGAATGAGGGGCAATATCGACAAATAATCTCATTTTATAATTTTTAGCTTCTCTTCCAATATTGTACAGTTGTTCTTTATAGAGCTCCGGATTTTCTTCGGGAATGTGCAGCGATGTGAAAATGGACGAAAATCCGTTTTCGGAGGCTTTTTTAATCCAGTTCCTGTTAAATTCAACATTTTCTTTTGACAAATAGACCGAAATTCCCAACATATACAGCAAACCTCCGATATTTAAACATGCAGATACTCTTGTGCCCTTTGAGCAATCATGAAAGCTTTTGATAGTTTCTGGGTACCTATTTCTACACCTCTTATTTGAGCCATGGTTCGGTAATAATCCTGATAGGGTACATTGGCTTCGTTCGCCCGGAACAATTCATAATGCATCAAAGCTTCAAACCATTGACCAAAGGTATCTTCAATATCGATATATATTTGCGGAATAAACCCGTAAAGATCTTCGCAATTTTCACCAAAATAGACGTAATCAACCGTATGAGGCTCTTGATTTGTATCATAATCTCTGTCGGCAGCCATTTTGACTGCCTCCAAAACAGCGTCATGTGTCAACACATGGCGCGGGTGGAGGCTTCCCCGCCAGTGGGTAATGATAATGTCCGGTTTTTCTTCCCTGATTAATTTACATAAATCCTTTTTAATCACATCTTCCGATGGCAGATTTCCCGCTATATAACCCATCCAATGTGATTTTGCCCCCATTGCTTCCGCTACCGTCGGCATTTCCATTTCTAATTGTTTACCGTATTCTTCAGGAGCCTTTTTCTTATTTCCCCTTTCCCCTCTTGTAATATGCACAAACGTTGCTTTGTGGCCTTGCCTTGTATACTTTATCGCAACGGGTCCCCCCATAAGCTCTGCATCCAATGCATGTGCTCCAATTGACATAACATGATGTATTTTTTTCAAAACCGTTCCCTCCATAAAATGTTCTCGCAGGACGAATTTATTTTTTGAAAAAACCGGTCTCATCATTATGTGATTTAAACGGTTCAAGAGATGAATTAATCTTTTTCATAATGGCGTGCCGTTTCATTACCCTCATTCCTGCCCGCTCGTAAAATCTTTGGGCAGCACCGTCAGTCCAAGCAAGCCATACATGGTAAATGCCCCTGCGGTACATATCCATCAACATTTCATAAAACAGTACACTCCCAATCTTTTTTCCGCGCATTTTTTCCGAGACGCCAAATGGTCCAAAATGTCCCTCCAAATCGTCAATGGCTCTTTGGCAATAACCCAAAATATTCATTTCCCGGTCTATTGCTAAGAGTATCCTTTCTTCTCCTTTAAATTTCTCCAAGGTTTCCCGAACATTTCTAACCCAGCCTGCCGGAAAGTTTTCTTTTACAAGTTCCAGCAAAGGTAAAGTAAACTCTCTTGTAACAGAAATAATTCGAATACCTTGCTCAATTTCAAGCTGTTTCTTAATTTCCTTCACTTCTTCGGGGATTTTAAAATTATACAAAACCAAATCCATTCCGACAGCTTCGCCGAGCACCTTATAACCGAGAGATTCAAAAAATGGGATGGAATCGCCGTAAGCGTCTTTGTCGGGTCCCGGGAAAAAATAATTGGGGCTATAGGCGCCCAGGGTAATGTTGGACTTGCCCAGTTCATAAAATTTTTTCTCCAGGGCTGTTACAAGTCGAGTGCCGATTCCCTGCCGCTGATAGTCCGGGTGAACAAACATTACCGGAATCCAGGCACGTTCAGGTTCCAGCCCCCTTTCTTCATAAGGATATTTTCTGACCATTCCCAAACAGTAACCGATGACACGACCGTTATTTTCTGCCACTAAACATAAATCTTTATCAAAATTTGGATCCA